>JAISAO010000032.1 GCA_031266665.1 Propionibacteriaceae bacterium
AGAACACTTAGTAGAACCAGCGACTGGACGATCTGCCCGCCCGGGTTGCCGGATCGCACGACCACGACGTGGGCGATGAGGTTCGTTATGGCGACACAGGACAGCAGCAGCCCCAGATATCGGGCCGTCAGCCAAATCGAACCGGTGGACGCCGCCACTAGTATGAATGGTGGCAGGTACGCCCCGGCTGACAAGACCAAGGCGATGACGTTCTGACGCAACGCCCACGGTCCTGGACGCAGCCCGATCAGGCGTTGCGACGGAGCCACCGAGTCAAACAGGCCACGCATAGATTGCGCCGCCACACAGCCCAAAACCACGAATAGGGCGAGAGCGCAGGGCGACAATAAAAATTGAGCCTGGGGTGGCGCTTGGACCATACCCACAGCCGCCCCTAGGCTGAAGATCAAGGCGACCATGGCGCTCGCCGTCACCATCGGCTGCCTCAGGGTGTATCGAAATTCCCCCCGGATGAGTGGGGCGCGGCCGGCGGCCGGCCACGGACAACGGATTGCCCGAGCGTTCAAACCGTAAATCTGAGCCGTCTCGGCGGCGACCATCAAGGCAACCGACACCAGTCCCAGAATTATGAAAAACAGAACATGGGGCACCACGACCACAGCGTTGAACAAATCCTGGACGAGAATGGGAACAACCATCAAGGCCAGCCACGAGGACCCCCCGTCCAGAACCATTGAGACCGAGGCCCAGATCTCGCCCACCACTAGGACCAGCCACAGCACCACCACCAGCGGCAGCCGCACGGAATTCCATTGGTCGCCCCGCCACACCACCGCCGCCACCAATTTCGGCACCGCTATGACCATGACGCCGCAGGCGCAGGCCGACGCCACCACCGCGCCGGCTTGGCCGAAACTCTGGCCCAAGCCCACCAGGGCCGAGACGGATGGTGTGGCCACGGCCGCCAGGCCCAGTCCGACGAATAGAGCTGTCGGCAGCCAGGTCAAAATCGACACGTCGCGCTTGGTCAATGGCAGACAGAAGAGGGCCGACTCGGTGCGGCCCGACTTGTCCCGCGACAGGTCTCCGAACACCATAACGCCGCCGACGCCCAGCAGATCGAGCAGCGGCACGACGAAGATGTACAGGCGGGCTTCGCCGGCCGGCGCCATCTGAGATTCAAGGTAGGCCATTCGGGCCAAGAGCCCAATGGCAGTCGCCACCGCGACAACTATGGCCAGATAGACCGCCCACCGCCCGTGGCGCAGCCTGGAGGTGCCGGTCAGGCGTCTCAGCGCGAGGTCTGTCGTCCTTAAGGCCAGAGCGATCATCGGGCGCCTGCTCTAGCGGCTCTCAGGGCCTGCTCGATATGCGACTCAAGCCTGGCCTGGCCCCCCAGGGCGACGACCGGCTGGTCGATCAAAACCCGCCCGTCGTGCAGTAGCATCACCCGGTCGGCCAGGCGCGAGGCGATGTCGAGGTCATGGCCGGCCACGATGCAAGTGTGACCCTGCTGTTTGAGGTCGGCCATCAGGCCTTCCAGCGCCCGGGCGGCGATGAAGTCCAAACCTATGAACGGCTCGTCCAAAATGATTAGCGCGGGGTCCGCCAGGAGCGCCGCGACGATCTGCGCCTTGCGCCGCGTGCCGAGGCTCAGGGCGGCCAGCGGGCGGCGCTGCGCCAGCGGCAGGTCGAGGGTCGAGGCCAGGTCCGCCACCCGGCCGTCGAATCCCGTCAGCCGTTCGCCGGCCGCCCGCTCGTGGGCCAGGCGGCAATAATTGAAATACTCCACGGCGGTGAACTCCAGCAGCAGGTCTTGGCTGGAGTCGGTGACGTAGCCGATGCCGGCGAAGGCTCCCGGGTCGCGTCGCAACAGATCTATATCCCGGTTCGTCACCGTCCCCGAGCATATATTATTATTGAGCCCCAACAGGGCGCGGACCAACGTGGTCTTGCCCGAGCCATTCGTGCCGATGAGCGACAAGAATTCGCCGCCTCCCAACTGAAAATCAATGGGGCCGAGGGTGAAGCCGCGATAGCGGACGGTCAAGTTCGACACCGCTAACAACGGATCACTGGTTTGACGCACGGACCGATTGTAGGCGCAACGACCCGACCGCCTCACCGGTCGCGCGCCCTCCGCCCGGATCACCGGCCACGGCCCGACGACGGTCCGGCGGCCGACCTAACTGGTCACAGGCCGCGCTTGAGGCGGTAGTAGGCGGCGTTCCAGCGCAGTTCCTGGGCGAAGCCCCGCCGGGTGGTGGCGGCGTCGATCAACACCCACTCGACGCCGGCCATGGCGGCGAAACCGGCGAAGTGCTCCGCCGTGGCGGCGGTCGTCATAACGGTGTGGTGGGCGCCGCCGGCCTCCAACCAGCAGGCCGCCGAGGTGGCCAGGTCGGGGTCGGGCCGCCAGACCGCCCGGCCCACCGGCAGCCGGGGCATGGGCCCGTCCGCCGCCACCAGCTGGACCGTGTTGGCGGTCAGCCGGAAGCGCTCCCCCAGGTCGGTCAGGGAGACCACCAGGCCGGGGCCGGGGTCGGCCTCGAAGACCAGCCGGACCGGATCGTGGCGGTTACCGATGCTGAGGGGGTGGATCTCGAGCCTGGGACGGCTGGCGGTCAAGGAGGGGCAGACCTCGAGCATGTGGGCCCCCAGGACGCGCTCGCGGCCGGGGACCAGGTTGTAGGTGTAGTCCTCCATCAGCGAGGCCCCGCCCTTGAGACCGTCCCCCATGACCTTGGCCGCCCGCACCAGGACGGCGGTCTTCCAGTCGCCCTCGGCCCCGAAGCCGTAGCCGTCGGCCGTCAGCCGTTGCACCGCCAGGCCGGGGAGCTGTTCCAGCGCCCCCAGGTCCTCGAAGTTGGTGGTGAAGGCCTTCGCCTGGCAGTCCTCTAGGAAGTGGCGCAGGGCGATCTCCTGGCGGGCGGCGTAGACCAGGGCGGCGTGACGCTCCCCGCCGGCGCCCAGTTCGGGCGCGACCTGGTAGAGGTCCTGGTACTGGACCGTCAGGTCCTCGGCCTCGGACTCCCCCACCTGGGCCACGGCCAGGGCCAGGTCGTGGACGGCCTGGCTGTTGACCGTCACGCCGAAGACGTGCTCGGCCTCGACCTTGTCCCCCTCGGTCACCGCCACGTCACGCATGTTGTCGCCGAAGCGGACCAGGTTGAGCCGTCGGGTGTCCTGCCAGCCGATGGCCGCCCGCGCCCAGCAGTCGATCTGGGCGACCACCTCCAGTTGGCCGACGTGGCCCATCACCGTCGCCCGGGACAGGCCCAGCCGGGTGGCCAGGGCGGCGAACTCGCGGTCGCCGTGGGCCGACTGGTGCAGGTTCATGAAGTCCATGTCGATGGTCGCCCAGGGCAGTTGGGCCTCGGCCTGGGTGTGGAGGTGGAGCAGCGGCTTGTCCAAGGTGTCCAGGCCGGCGATCCACATCTTGGCCGGGGAGAAGGTGTGCATCCAGGCGATCACCCCGACCACGGCGTCGTCGGCGTCAGCCTCCAGCATGGTGCGACGGATGGCCGCCTTGTCGGTCAGCGTCTCCCGCCAGACCACTTGGACGGGCAGCCGGGCCTGGTCCAACTGGCGGGCGATGGCCCGGGAGTCGGCCTCCACCTGGGCCAACACCTCCGGACCGTAGAGGCCTTGGGAACCGGTCAGGAACCAGACCTGGGGCTGGCCGGAGGTTGGGGCGGACATGGTGACTCCGTTCTGTCGGGCGGCCCGGGGGCCGGCGGCGGCTGGTGGTGGCCGGCGGTTCAATCGGCCGGGCGGGCGGTCGCCCCGGGGGCGCTTGGCCCATAGACGTTCTGGTAACGCTCGAACAGCCGGTCGACAGCGGCCGGGTCGAGTGGCTTGGGGTCGCCCAGTTGGCGGGACAGGTGGACGACTTTGGCCACCTCCTCGCACATCACGGCCGCTTTCAGCGCCGCCTGAGCGTCGGTCCCGACGGTGAAGACGCCGTGGTTGGCCATCAGCACGGCCTTGGAGCGCGAGGCCGCCAGGGTCTGGACGATCCCCCGGCCGATCGAGTCGTCGCCGATCAGGGCGAAGGGGCCCACCGGGATGGCGCCGCCGAACTCGTCGGCCATCATGGTCAAGACGCAGGGGATGGGCTCGCGTCTGGCCGCCCAGGCGGTGGCGTAGGTCGAATGGGTGTGGACGACGCCGCCGACCTCGGGCATCAGGCGGTAGACGTGGGCGTGGGACAGGGCGTCCGAGCTGGCCGGCCGGTCGCCTAGCACCAGCCGGCCGTCCAGGTCGGTCACCACCATGGCCTCAGGGGTCAGCTCGTCGTAGGGCACGCCCGACGGCTTGACCACCATCAGGTCGGCCCCCGGCACCCGGGCGGAGACGTTGCCGGCCGTCCACACCACCAGCCGCCAGCGCAACAGCTCGGCGTGCAGCCGGGCCACCTCCTGGCGCAGCCGGTCGATGGCGACGGCCACCTCGGGGGTGATGTCGGTCTTGTCGGTCATAGTGGTTGTCGTCCTTCCCGGGCCGGCCGGTGGCGCCTGGTCCCTTCGCCTCTTCGTCCAACGGTCCTCATCTGTCACTTCTCTGTCGCTCACTTCTCGGTCGCTCCGGCCGGCGGTCGATCACGGCCTCAGCCCCAGACCTCAGTCGCTGTCCCACGGTCAGGTGTGCTCGACGGCGGCCCGCTCGACCGGCAGGGCGCGGCCGTGACGCTCCAAGAAGCTGGCGAAACCGGCCACGTCCGCCGCCTGGGGCGCGACCGTCACCACCTCCCGGGAGGCGAAGACGCGGTCCAAGAAATCGGCCAGCGCCTGGTCGTCGCCGCCCGCCGCCAGCCGGCGGTACTGGGCCAGCAGGGCCATGCCCCAGGCGCCGCCCTCGCCGGCCGCCCGGGCCACGGCCACCGGCCGGTCGAGGGCCGCCGCCACCAGTCGCTGGGCCACGTCGGCGGTCCTGAACAACCCGCCCTGGGCTGTCCAGCGGTCGATCTCCACCCCCTCGGCCGCCATCCGGTCCAGCCCCAGGCGCAGCGTGGCCAAGGCGGCGTAGACCTGGACGCGCATGAAGTCGGCCAGCTCGAAGCGGCTGCCCGGGGTGCGCAGGAAGACCGGCCGGCCCTCGGCCAAACCGGCCAGGGGCTCGCCCGACAGGTAGTTGAAGGCCATCAGCCCGCCGCCGTCCGGAGCGCCCTCCAGGGCCTGCCCCAACAAGATGGCGAAAACCTTGTCCTGGTCCTGGTCGGCCCCGCCGGCGGCGGCGAATTGGGCGAATAGCCGGCACCAGGCGTTCAACTCCGAGGCCCCGTTGTTGCAATGGGCCATGGCCGCCGGGTGGCCCTGGGGCGTCACCACCACGTCGATGGCCTCGTCGGTGGTCACCAGCTCGCGTTCCAGCACCGCCGTGGCGAAGATGCTGGTGCCGATCGACAGGCTGCCCGTCCTAGGCGCGGTGGCGTTGGTCGCCACCAGGCCGGTCTGGGCGTCGCCCTCGGGCGGGCAGCACTCGATCCCGGGCTGGAGCCCGCCCGTCGGGTCGAGCCAGGCCGCCCCCTCGGCCGTCAGCCGCCCGGCCGGGGCCCCGGCCGGCAACACCTGGGGCAAGATGTCGGCCAACTCCCAGCCCGGCCGCGCCGGCCCCGCCAGCTCGGCGAAGCGGCGCAGGCAGCCCTGGTCCCAAGCCCCCCTCAGATCGAGCGGGAACATGCCCGAGGCGTCGCCCATCCCCAACACCCGCCGGCCGGTCAGGCGCTGGTGGACGTGGCCGGCCAAGGTGGTCAGGCAGTCGATCTGGGGAACGTGGTCCTCGCCGTCCAGGATGGCCTGGTAGAGATGGGCCACGCTCCAGCGCTGGGGGATGTGGCGGCCGAAGGCGGCGCTCAACTGGGCGGCGGCCCGGGCGGCGGTGGTGTTGCGCCAGGTCCTAAAGCCGACCAGTTGGCGGCCCTGACGGTCGAAGACCAGGTAGCCGTGCATCATGGCCGACACCCCGATGGCGCCGACCGTGGTCACCGCTTGGCCCCAGCGGCCGGCGACGTCTTGGGCCAGGTCGGCCTGGCAGGCGGCCAGCCGGTCCCACACCAGCTCCAGGGGGTAGGTCCAATAGCCGTCGACCAACTGGTTGTCCCACTCGGCCGCGCCGATCCCCCAGACCTGGCCCGACGGCCCGGCCAGGACGGCTTTGACCCTGGTCGAGCCCAATTCGATGCCCAGGGCGGTGTCCCCGGCGGCGATGGCTTGGGCCGGGTCCACCGGCTGCGTCTGATGGTTCAACATGGTTCGCTCCCTCTCATTGGCCCACTGTCACTGACTCACTGGCCGCCGGCCGCCCGGCGTTTGTTGAATAGGTCGAAGGCCACGGCCAACAGCAGGATGCCGCCTTTGACCACCGGCTGGATGCCTTGGGAGACGCCCATCAGCTGCATGCCGTTGGACATCACGGCCATGATAAGTCCGCCCACCATGGCCCCGCCGATGCGGCCGATGCCGCCGGTGGTGGAGGCCCCGCCGATGAAGCAGGCGGCGATGGCGTCCAACTCGAAGCCGTTGCCGGCCGCCGGCTGGGCGGCGTTCATGCGTGAGGAGTAGACCACCCCGGCCACCGCCGACAGGAAACCCATATTGACGAAGCACCAGAAGGTGACCCACTTGACCTTGACCCCGGACAGCCGGGCGGCGGCGACGTTGCCGCCGATGGCGTAGATGTGGCGTCCGAAGGCGGTCTTGGACATGACCAGGCCGTAGACCATGATCAAGACGGCCAGCAGGATGAGGATGACGGGCAGGCCGCGATAGGTCGAGATCTGCCAGGCGAAGGCCATCGCCAGCACCGCCACCAAGACGATCTGGCCGATGAAGACCGGCAGCGGGGCGACCTCCTGGCCGTACTTCAACTGGCCCTGGCGCGAGCGCCACTGGGCGAAGGCGAAGCCGACGGCGGCCAGGCCGAAGACCACCAAGGTGAAGACGTCGCGGCCGTGGCCGCCCAGCAGGCCGTTGAGGAAGCCGTTGGCGATCTTGTAGTAGGTGCCGCCGAAGGGGCCCAAGGAGATGTAGTTCAAGGTCAGCTGGGCCAGGCCGCGGAAGATCAACATGCCGCCCAGCGAGACGATGAACCCGGGGATGCCGACCACGGCCACCCAGAAGCCCTGCCAGGCGCCGACCAGCAGGCCGACCAGCAGCGCCCCCAGCACGGCCACCCACCAGGGGAAGCCCTGGCGGGCCACCAGCACGGCGGCCACGGCCCCGGTCAAGGCGATGACCGAGCCGACGGACAAGTCGATCTGGGCCAGCACGATGACCATCAACATGCCGATGGCCAAGATCAAGACGTAGGAGTATTGCAGCACCAGGTTGGTCAGGTTGGCCGGCGATAGGAAACTAGAGTTGATGGCGGCGAAGACCACCACGACGACGCCGAAGGCCAGCAGGATTCCATTGGTCCTCAGATTGTCGAGGAAGTAGCGGCCCAGGCCCTGCCGCGTGGAGGCCGCTGCGACGGCTGGGGCCGGGACGGTTGACTGGCTCATCGGAGGGTTTCTTTCTCTTCGGTCATGCGTTCCATGAGGCTTTCCTGGGTGGCTTGGTCGGCCGACACTTGGCCGGTGATCCGGCCGAAGGACAAGGTGTAGACGCGGTCGCACAGCCCGATGATCTCGGGCAGTTCGGACGAGATCACGATCACGGCCTTGCCCTCGGCCGCCAATTGATTGATCAGGCTGTAGATCTCGAACTTGGCCCCGACGTCGATCCCCCGGGTGGGCTCGTCCAAGATGAGCACGTCCGGGCCCGTGAACAACCACTTCGATAGAACACATTTCTGTTGGTTGCCGCCGGACAACTTGTTGACGTTGTACAACACCGAGGGGGTGCGGATGTTGAGCTTGGCGCGATACTCCTCGGCCACTTTGAGTTGTTCGTTGCCGTTGATCCAGCCCAGTTTGGACATCAGCTTGCCCAGGCCGGCCGCCGTGATGTTGTCGGAGATGGTGGCCAACAGGTTGAGGCCGTACCGTTTGCGGTCCTCGGAGACGTAGGCCAGGCCGTGTCCGATGGCGTCGGCCACGGTTTTGAGCTCGACTTCTTGGCCGTCCTTGAACACCCGTCCCGAGATGTCGCGGCCGTAGGACTGGCCGAATAGGCTCATGGCCAGTTCGGTCCGCCCGGCCCCCATCAGCCCGGCGATGCCGACCACCTCGCCGGCGCGGACGTTGAGGCTGGCGTGGTCCACGATCACCCGGCCGGGCTGGGTGGGGTGGTGGACGGTCCAGTCCTCGACCCGTAGGACCTCGCGGCCGATGACGGCCTGGCGGGGCGGGAAGCGGGCCTCCAGGTCGCGGCCGACCATGCCCCGGATGAGGCGTTCCTGGGTGGCCTGGGGGTCGGACATGTCCAGGGTCTCGATGGTCTGGCCGTCGCGCAGCACAGTGGTGGTGTCGGCGCTGGCCATGATCTCGCCCAGCTTGTGCGAGATCATGATGCAGGTGATGCCCTGGGCTTGGAGTTGGCGCATCAGGTCTAGCAGGTGGGCCGAGTCGGTGTCGTTGAGGGCGGCCGTGGGCTCGTCCAAGATCAACAGCTTGACCTCTTTGGACAAGGCCTTGGCGATCTCCACCAGTTGCTGCTTGCCGACGCCGATCTGGTTGATCGGCGTGGTCGGGTTCTCGTGCAGCCCGACCCGGCGCATCAGGGCGGCGGCCTCGGCGTTGGTCCGGTTCCAGTCGATCAGCCGGCTCTGGCTCAAACGCTCATTGCCCAAGAAGATGTTCTCGGCGATGGACAGGAAGGGTGACAGGGCCAGTTCCTGGTGGATGATGACGATGCCCAGCCGCTCGCTGTCGTTGATGGAGTGGAAGCGGGCCTCGTGGCCGTCGAAGACGATCTGGCCCTCGTAGCTGCCGGCCGGGTGGACGCCGGACAAAACCTTCATCAGGGTTGACTTACCGGCCCCGTTCTCGCCGCAGATGGCGTGGATTTCACCTAGGCTAACGGTCAGGTTGACGTCGCGCAGGGCGACCACGCCGGGGAATCGTTTGGTGATGGCGCGCATCTCCAAGATGGGGCCTGCGGCCACTTCGCCGTCGGCCGGGGGCCGGCCGGACGGCAGCGGGGCCAAGTCTGTCTCCAGCACTTGATCTCTCCAAACCATTCGTCGTGATGAGTCGTCCTCGGGCCGCCCGGCCGGGTCCGGGGTGGGGCCGCCTCGAGGGCGCCGCCCCTCTCCCGTGCCCCGCCCCGGACCAGCTAGGCGGCCGGTTGGTCACTGACCGGCTTCGACCTGGGCCGCGGTGTAGTAGCCGGATTCAACCAGCAAAGGTGTGATGTCTTCCTTGTTGACCGTGTCGACTTCCAGCAGGTAGCTGGGCACGACCTTGACGCCGTTCTCATAGGTCTCGGTGTCGTTGGCGGTCGGCTGCTTGTCCTCCAGGTAGGCCTGGGCGGCGATGACAGCCTGGTCGGCCAGTTTGCGAGTGTCCTTGAAGACGGTCGAGAACTGGACGTCGTCGTTGATCAGCTTGACCGAGGCGATCTCGGCGTCCTGGCCGGTGACGACCGGCAGGCCCTGGGCCAGATTGGGACCCAGACCGACGCCCTGGAGGGCCGTGATGATGCCGCGCGAGATGCCGTCGAAGGGGCTGAGGACGCCGGCCAGGCCCTCGCCGTTGCCGCCGTAGGTAGAAGTCAGCAGGTTCTCCATCCGAGTCTGGGCGCCCTCCTGGGACCAGCGCATGATGGCGCAGGTGGCGAAATCGGTCTGGCCCGACTTGACCTGCAAGGTGCCGGCGTCGATGTAGGGCTGGAGGGTGTCCATGGCGCCGTTGAAGAAGAAGGTGGCGTTGTTGTCGTCGGCCGAGCCGGCGAACAACTCGATGTTGAAGGGGCCGGCCGGGGCGTCGGCCGCCGGCTTACCCTCTTTGTCGGTCAGTTTGAGGCCGTAGAGCAAGGAGTTGGCCTGGGCCACGCCGACCTTGTAGTTGTCGAAGGTGACATAGAAATCGACGTTGGCGGAGTTGCGGATCAGGCGGTCGTAGGCGATCACCTTGATGCCGGCGGCGGCCGCCGCCTCCAACTGGCTGGTCAGGGCCGTGCCGTCGATCGAGGCGATAATGAGCAGCTTCTCGCCCTGGGTGATCATCTGGTCGATCTGCTGGGTCTGGGTCGGGATGTCGTCGTTGGCGAACTGCAGGTCGACCGTGTAGCCGAGGGCTTCCAAACCCTCCTTGACGGCCTGGCCGTCGGCGATCCAACGCTCGGAGGTTTGGGTCGGCATGGCCACGCCGATGGTGATGGACTCGGCGTCGCCGGCCGGGACGGACTCGGCGTCGTCGCCGGATCCCGCGCCGGAGCCGCCGCAGGCGGCCATGGACAAGGTCAGCGCCGCGCCCAAGGCGATGCTGGCGAGCGAGCGGAACTTCATTCGGATTCTCCTGTTCTGAGACGTCTGAGACAGGCGCCGTTGCCCTGGACGGCTGTCGCCGCCAAAACACTGCACCGTGTCGGCGGTCTTTATGTTAGCGCTCACATCGCTGCCGTCAAACCCCTCCCCCGGCCCTTTCCGATCACGATTTGCTAACGCCTCGCCGGCGGCCGGGCGGGGGCGGCGACCGAACCGGCGCCGACGCGGGGCGGCGGCCGGAAGCGGGGCGCAGCGGTTAGGCTGAGGCCGTGAACGCCCCGACCAGTGTCTTCATCTCCCGGCTCAAGGGGATGCCGGTGGTCGACTCGTCCGGCGACTCGATGGGGGAACTGCACGACGTGGTGGCTCAGACCCGTGGCCCGACCCGGGCGCCGCTGGTCAAAGGCATCGTCATCGGGCTGTTCGCCCGGCGGCGGGTCTACGTGCCGATGGAGCGGGTCTACGCCATCGACCCCAGCCAGCTAGTCATCTCCGGGGCCGTCAACGCCCGTCGCTTCCACCGCCGCGAGGGCGAGTCGCTGGTCTTCGAGGACTTGATCGACCGCCGCACCGTGCGCCGGGGCCAGACCGTCCCGACCACCATCTACGACCTCTCGATGGCCCCGGGGCGGGCCGGCCACTGGGAGATCAACCAGGCCGCCCTGGCCCCGCTGCAGCGCCCCCGCTTCGGCGGCCGGCCCAGTCTGACCGTGGTGCGCTGGAACGAGGTCCCCGACCTGTCGCCCGACGCCCGCGACACGCCCTCCGCCCAAATCTCCCAGCTGCTCGACATGCGCCCGGCCGACGTCGCCCGCCAGTTGCACGACATGGCGGCCGACCGCCGCCTGGAGGTGGCCCAGGCCCTGGACGACCGGCTGCTGGCCGAGGCCCTGGAGGAGCTGCCCGAGGACGAGCAGGTGGCGCTGATCTCGGTGCTCGACCCGGAGAGGGCGGCCGACGTGCTGGAGGCCATGGACCCGGCCGACGCCGCCGACCTGGTGGCCGACCTGCCGGACGACCAGGCCGAGATCCTGCTCACCCGGATGCGGCCCGAGGACGCCCAGGACGTGCGCGACCTGCTGCTCTACGACGAGGCCACGGCCGGCGGCATGATGACCCCGGAACCGGTCATCGTGCCGCCCGACGCCACTGTGGCCGACGCCTTGTCCCGGGTGCGGGACGAGGACCTGCCGCCGGCCCTGGCCGCCATGGTGTTCGTCTGCCGGCCGCCCCTGGACGCCCCCACCGGCCGTTTCCTGGGGGCCGTCCACTTCCAACGCCTATTGCGCGAGCCGCCCAGCGCGATGGTCTCCGAGCTGATCGACGGCGAGTTGGAGCCGTTGTCGCCCCAGGCGCCGCTGGCCCTGGTGTCGCGTTATTTCGCCACCTACGACATGGTGGCGGCCCCGGTGGTGGACGAGCAGTCGCGGCTGGTCGGCGCGGTCACCGTGGACGACGTCTTGGACCACATGCTGCCGGAGGACTGGCGCGGCGCTCAACTGGACCAGCCGGCCCGGCCGGATGACGACCCGGCGGCGGGCTGACCCCGGGACCGCCCCTCCCGCCCCGCCGGGGACGGTCGAGCTCTGACCCGGCCCTCCCCCCACCACCGTCAGCCCGCCCCGTCAAGGATGGACCGGGACGCGGCCCGGCGCTCATCCGCCACCGGCCGCCCGCCCCGGCGGGGATAAGCTGGGCCGGCCGCCAGGGCCGCGGCGCCAACGTCCGGCGACTGAATCGACGCGGCCCGGCACGTCGGCTGGCGGTCCTGTCGCCAGGCGTTTTCCCGACCCGATCCAGGAGGTGACCAATGGCCCGGCCGCGCAAGCAAGTCAACCAGCGTCTAGACACCCCCGGCCTGCGACGGCGCGGCTTCCTGCCCCGGCCCAAGGCCGACCCGGACCGTTTCGGCCGTTTCGCCGAGGCCTTCGCCCGGCGCATGGGCACGGCCAACTTCATTTTCTGGATGACCCTGCTGGTGATCGTCTGGATCACGGCCAACCTGCTGATGGGGCGCGACTTGGCCTGGGATTGGTACCCCTTCATCCTGCTCAACCTGTTCTTCTCCGTCCAAGCCTCCTACGCCTCGCCCCTGATCCTGCTGGCCACCAACCGGCAGGAGGCCCGGGACCGCATCGGCATGGAGGCCGACCGCCAGCAGGCCGCCCAGTCGAGGGCCGACATGGACTTCCTGGCCCGGGAGATCGCCGGCCTCAGGACCCGCATGGGCGAGATGGCGACCCGTGACTTCATCCGCTCGGAGTTGCGCGACCTGCTGGACGAGTTGGACCGGCACGATCAAACACCGGCCGCCCAGACGGCTGGCGCTACCCTTGACCACCGTGACTGAACCTTCCGTCGATCGCCTGACGGCGCTGCGGGCCGCTCTGGCCCAAGTCTTCGACCCCGAGCTGGGACGCCCCATCACCGACTTGGGGATGGTGGGCGACATCGCCTGGGCCGACGACGGCCGGGTGACCGTCCAGCTCCGGCTGACGACAGCCATCTGCCCCTTGCGCGACCGCTTGGCGGCCGATATCGAGGCGGCGGCGGCGACCGTCGACGGCGTCACCGGCGTGACCGTGGAGACGGGCGTGATGGACGACCAGCAGCGCCAGGGGCTGCGCCGCTCCCTGGGCCACGGCCCGGCCCGCGACATCCCCTTCGCCCGCCCCGACAGCCCCACCCGGGTGATCGCCGTCGCCTCCGGCAAGGGCGGCGTCGGCAAATCCTCCATCACGGCCAATCTGACTTGTGCCCTGACGGCTTTGGGCCAGTCGGTCGGCCTGATCGACGCCGATGTCTACGGCCACTCCATCCCCGACCTGCTGGGGGCCGGCCCGGCGGACGGTCCGACCCAGTTGGAGGACCTGGGACTGGTCCTGCCGGCCGAGTTGCGCGGCGTCAAGGTGATGTCGATCGCCATGATGAAGCCGGAGCGGGACCAGGTGGTGGCCTGGCGCGGCCCGATCGTGTCGCGCTCCTTGGAGCAATTCCTGACCGACGTCCACTGGGGCGACCTCGACTTCCTGCTGATCGATCTGCCCCCGGGCACCGGCGATGTCGCCTTGTCCGTCGGCCAACTGCTGCCCCGCGCCGAGGTGGTAGTCGTGACCACGCCCCAGGCGGCCGCCACCGAGGTGGCGGAGCGGGCCGGCACGATGGCCGCGATGCTGCGCCAACCGGTCATCGGCGTGGTCGAGAACATGAGTTATCTGGACTACCGCTGCCCCGACTGCGGCCAGACCCACCGGCTCGACCTCTTCGGCTCCGGCGGCGGCCAAGCGGTGGCCCAGAGCCTGACCCGCCGACTGGGCCACGAGGTGCCGCTGCTGGCCCAGATCCCGCTCGACCCCGACTGGCGCCAAGCTTCGGACGCCGGCGACCCGTCAGCCCTGCTGAACACGTCGCGCCCCTCGGCCCAGGCCGTCAAGGCCTTGGCCCAACGCTTGATCGCCACCCGCCCCGCCCCGGCCGGCGCCCCCATCTCCTTGGCCCAGCCCCGCTGAGGATTCACCCGAGAAACAACTTATTCACCTTGCTGCTGGGTTGAGTATCATGTCACTGATTCCGGTAGCAAGTTACTCGACGGAGTAGCAAGTCACTGCGGCGTCCCCCACAACTCGCCCCACCCGTCCACTGGCAAGGGGTCTGGATCGTTCCACAACGGTGCTGTAGGTTGACGGCAAGGTGAAGCGAAAGGACGTGCCATGGCGAGCACCATTCCCGTGTCCGAGGCCATCGAAGCGTTACTCGACGAAGTGGAGAAATCCGTCAAAGCCGGACAAGACCACGACCTGCGCTTCCTAGTGGACGAGGTCAAACTAGAACTACAGGTCACGGCCACCACCGAGGGACCGGTCGACGCGAAAGTCAAATGGCTCATCTTCGAGGCCGGCGACGAGGCCTCACACCAATCCGCCCACGTCCAAACCATCACCTTGACCCTCAAAGCCGTCACCCAAAGCCCAGACGGCCAAACCACCCCGCTCCTGCTGTCCTCGCCCGAGGGCTGAGCCCGAAGACGAGGGCGTGACATGAACGCCACTCCCGGCCTCGAGTTGACAGACCGGGCCGTCCAGTTGACACACCCGGGCGGGACCGGTTCCGGGTGGCGTCTGGGCCGCGGGTTGGTCCTGGCCGCCAGACGCTGTTCCACGGCCGACGCGCCACAGCGTCAAGTCAGCGATCTGGCCGGGCGGCGCCATTGGGCCGAGGTGGTCTGGTTCAGCCCCAGCGCCGAGGTCGACTTGGCCCTGTGGCGGGTGGCCGATTTCCGAGACGACCCCCCGATACCTCTGGCCTTGATAGACCGGACCTGTGGCGGGGACCTGCCGGCGACCGGTTACGGCTTTCCCGCGTTCTTCCAGCCGTCCCACCGGCCGGTCGGCGGCCCCGGACCGGCCTGGCGGCCCAGACCGACGCCCGACGGCGGCCATCGGTTGGAGCGGCTGACCGGGCGTATAGCGCCGGCCCAGGGACCGGGAGCGGGAGTCCCCCTGCCCCCGGTCCTCTTCACGGCCGACGCCAACCAGACGGTCGGGCCGAAAGCCGAACGGCCGGAGCCGGCGAGGGCCGGGGCTGGGGCCGAAGAACCGGGCCCGGTGAAGCTGGATTGGGAATCCCTCGTCGGGGCGCCCATCCTGGTAGGCCAGGCCGGGGAGCACCATTGCGTCGGCCTGGCGCGCGACTTCGGCCTGGAGTGTCAAAGCGGGACCCTCGAGGTGGCCGGGTTCGACAGCCTCGCCCGGCCCGGAGCGGACGCCGCCGGTTTTTGGGATCAGGTCGCCTGGGTCCGGCCGGACACCATGCCCGTCTTGCGAGGCGACGGCCGGGAGCGTCTGATTTGGACGCGCCTGTGCCCGGCCGAGGCCCCCCACCACATTTCCCGCCGAGCCTCCCGGGAACTGGAGCAGGCCCTGCTCAAGCACCATCGGGCGACCTTGTGGGGGCTCCCGGGAAAAGGCCAGTCCCAGATCGCCGCCGCCCTCGTCAGGCGGTGCCGGGCGGAGGGCTGGCTGGAGGTCTTCTGGGTCGACGCCGGCAGCCGCGACGCCCTGCTGTGGGAGTTGAGACTAATCGCGCAGAGCCGCCGCTTGGCCCATCCCCACCAGGATCCGGAGAGCGCCGCCGCCAGTCTGGTCGGCCATTGGAACCGCCATCCCCAGCGCCGCCTGATCGTCTTCGACAACTTGACCGACCGGAAACACCTATCCGACCTCCGGTTGAGGCCGGCCGCCGCCACCGTCGTGGTCACCGCCGCCGACCAGGCCGCCGTCCCCTTCCCCCGGTCGGCCCCCCGGATCGAGGTCGGAGCCCTCACCGAACAACAAGCCCAGGACTATCTGACTGCCGGCGCCAGGCTGGACGACCAAGCCGCGCCCGGGGCCGCCCGAGTCGCGGAACGCCTGGGCCGCCTACCGCTGGCCCTGGCCCAAGCCGCTGGCGTGGTCCGGCTGCGCCGTGGCGACGACCCGGGCTACGACTACGCCGCCTACCTGGCCGACCTCGACACCCCGCCCCAGGACCGCGCCCCGGTTTTTGAACTGGGCGCGGGCTATCCCCCAGACGCCGCCCGCGCCATCCTCCTAGCCCACGACACCGCCATCGAGGCCGCCGCCGACCGCCGCCGGTTGGTCGCCGACATCATCACCGCGCTGGCCTTCCTCGACCCGGCCGGCGTCCACCGCACCCACCTGGCCGCGCTGACGGCCGACGGCCCAGCCGGCGACGACGACCTGGCCTGGGCACTGGGATTGTTGGAGGGCGTCTGTCTGGTCGCCCGCCGCCAAGACGGTCAGACCGTCGTCATGCACCGCCTGGTCTCCCGGGTCATCCGCCACCGCCTCAGCCACGGCTCCGACGGCGCGACCGCCGTGGACCCGACGCCCGAGCCCATCGTCAAAGTCCTAGACGTCATGACCGCGGCCCCGACCGACGGCTACGCCGAGCAGCGGCGAACGGCCGGCGAACTGGCCGCCCACCTGTCCTGGCTGCTGCGGCGCCGCCCCACCACCGACCAAGACCGGACCGTCCTCGCCTGCGCCCGCGCCCTGGTGGAGTTGAACGATCCCTTCAGCGCCATAGCCGTCTTGACCATCGCCCACGACAACGACGCCTTGCTGCTCGGCTTGGACCACCTAGACACGCTCACCACCTGCGGCGACCTGGCCGACGCCCACCTGGCCGCCGCCCACATGACTGTCGGTTGTCTGGCCACCGGCCAGTTGGACGCCGGACACGCCGACCAAGCCATCGCCCTGCTGGAGCGCAACCTGGCCGACTACGAGCGCCTGCTCGGGCCCGACCACCCCAAGACACGCGCCGCCCGCGACAAATTGGCCAATGCCCACTGGTCGGCCGGAAACTTCAGCCAGGCCATTGTCATGCGCCAGCGCGGCTTGGCCGACAGCGAACGCCTGCTCGGGCCCGACCACCCCAAGACGCGCGCCGCCCGCGGCAGCCTGGCCTCGGCCCACTGGGACGCCGGCCAGACCGACCAGGCCATCGCTCTGCTGGAGCTCAACCTGGCCGACCGCGAACGCCTGCTCGGACCCGACCACCCCGACACGATCCACTACCTCGGCATCGTGGCCGCCGCCCACCAGCAGGCCGGGGACCTTGACCGGGCCATCGCCCTGCTGGAGCGCGCCCTGACCGCCCGCGAACGCCTCTCCGGGCCGGACCACATCCAAACACTCGTCGCCCGCGACAACCTGGCCGCCGCCCACCAAGCCGCCGGACAGGCCGGCCAAGCCATCGACCTGCTGGAACGCAACCTGGCCGCAGACGAACGCCGCCTCGGACCCGACCACCCCACCACGCTCCGCGTCTGCGACCGGCTGGCCTTCGCCCACTGGTCCGCCGGACACCACGACCAAGCCATCGCCTTGTACCAACGCCTGTTGGCAGCCCACGAGCGTCTCTCAGGGCTCGACCGCCCCGACACGATCCGGTCCCGCCACAATCTGGCCGAGGCCCGTCGGAGCGCCGGACAGACCGACCAAGCCATCGACCTGCTCGAGCGCGTCCTGACCGACAGCCAACGTGTCCTCGGACCCGACCACCCCTTCACCATCCTCTACCGCAGCAACCTGGCCGCCGCCCACCAAACCGCTGGACACCTCGATCGGGCCATCACCCTGCTCAAACGCAACCTGACAGACAACGAACGCATCCTCGGGTCGAACCACCCCGACACGGTCTCTTCCCGCCACAGCCTCACCGCCGCCCACCAAACCGCCGGACACTCCGACCAAGCCATTGCCCTGCTTAAACGCGACCTGACAGACAGCCAACGCCTGCTCGGATCCGACCACCCCGACACCCTCATCGCCCGCAACAAACTGGCCGAGGTTCAGCGGGAGGCCGGACAGGCCGACCAGGCCATCGCCCTGCAGGAGCGCAACCTGGCCGACAGCGAACGCCTTTTCGGACCCGACCACCCCAACACGCTCGCCTTCCGCAACAATCTCGCCTTGGCCCACCAGGGGGCCGGACACCTCGACCAAGCCATCGACCTGTATCAACGCAACTTGGCAGACAGCGAACGTGTCCTGGGGCCGGATCACCCCGACACCCTCATCTATCGCAACAACCTGGCCGCCGCCCACCAGGGCGCCGGCCACCTTGACCGAGCCATCGCCATACATGAGCGCAACCTGACAGACAGCGAACGTGTCCTCGGACCGGACCACCCCGCAACCCTCACCTCCCGCAATAATCTCGCCAAAGCGCTGTGGGAGGACGGTCAGCGGGACGCGGCCAGAGAACAGATAACCCGGGCGGAGCGGGACTCAGCCGCTCTCAACCCCGAGCACGAGGTGCGCCAGAAGATCGTGTCCAACCGGGCGGCCATGGAACAGCCATGACGGAATGCCCGCCTGGTGGCGACTTGATCATGCGTCCCACCCCGGCCGACGCCCCCATCTCCTTGGCCCAACCCCGCTGAGGATTCACCCGAGAAACAACTTATTCACCTTGCTATTGCGTCCAGTAACATGTTACTGAATAAAGTAGCAAGTCACAGAAGTTGTGAGTGCTGACCGGAAACCGGCACAACCCCAATGTCAGGTGGACCCTGGCCCAGCCACAGTGATTCACATCTTGGAGAGCAGAGCGACTGACACTATGAAACCTGACACGCAGGAGTTGGTGTTCGCCTCCCGCGGCTTGTTCCGGGAATGGCTGACCACTCACGGCGGGTCGAGCAACGGGGTGCGGCTCGTGTTCGACAAGACAAAGGAACGCACGACCCTGACTGCCCACGAGGCGCTGGAGGAAGCCCTGTGCTTCGGTTGGATCGACGGCCAGATGCGCAGCATCGACGACGCCAAGTACGCCAAGTACTTCGCCCGCCGCCGCCCCGCGAGCGTGTGGTCCCAGAGGAACAAAACACTTGTGACCGACCTTCGTGACCGGGGCTTGATGACCGCCGCCGGAGAGGAAGCCGTCCGGGTCGCAGTCGAAAACGGCCAGTGGGACGCGGCCAAGCCGGAGTCGGCGACCGATCAGCAGGTGGCGCAACTGGGCGAACGGCTCCGTGGCCACTCTCCGGCGTTTGAGCACTTCTGCGCCATGTCACCCTCGGTGCGACGGACCTACGCCCGCCGCTACCTGTCGTTCAAGAGCGACGAGGCCCGCGAGCGTGATCTCGCCAGAATCATCGACCGGCTCGACCAGAACCTGAAACCGATGTGACCACACCTCTTCCTCCGATCTTCCTCCGAGTCGGCGCTGTGGGCCCACTCCGAGACCAGCAGGGCCGTACCTGTAGGTGTCCTGCAAAGCCGGCTCGCCGTGCTCGCCTCAAGGCCGCGCTCATCAGTGCGGGATCGACGACTGGAAGCTGACTTAAGGTTGCGGCGGTTGGATGTCAGCGGAAGAGGCCGAGTGTGGGCAGAAGCCTCGTGGCCGCGTCAACGATCCGTTGGGCGTCCGCCAGGGCCTCCGCCAACTCCTCCGGCGACACCTGGTCGCCGGGCATATCCGGGTACTCCAACTCGTTACGCCGGCGGCGCAACGCGCCGAAGACCCTCATCCCCGGGCCGAACTGCTCCCTCAGCGCCCGTTCCACCACGTAATGGCCCCCAGCCGTGGTCGGACGCAAACCCTGCTGGGCCAACAAGGCCGTCCCGGCCTGACGGGCGGCGTCATAGGCCAAGACGAACGACGAATCGGGATCGCTCCCAGCGACGCCGCGCGCGGTCGCGAGCGTGCGCCCGGCCTTGGCCAAAAGACTCCCCCGTCGGCGGCCTCGCCCGTGATCGCCTGGAGGGTCCCCTGGGCCAGGGCCGCCTCAATGTCGGCGGCGCCGCGCTGCCACTGACTCACGGCTCATCGCCCCCCAAGACCACATCCCCCAGAACCACGACGAACGGCGACCGGTGGATCTGGGCGACCAACTTGTCCTGGCCGGCCGCCCACTGGGTCTCCGTCCGGACAACAGGATTGACGGGCAGACCGATCCTCGCCTGGGCGGCGTCGGCGGCGTCGTAGACCTCCGACCGGGCAGGCCGCCCGACGACCAGGACGTCGATGTCGTTCGGGGGCGGGCCGGGCTGACCGTGGTAGCGAGCGGCCCACGACCCGAAGATCAAGACCGCCGCCGCCCCCAGATCGGCGAAGGCCTCGGCCACGACGACCGCCGGGCCGAAGGTCAACTCCATGACCCGGCGCAACGGCTCGAAGGCCGGATGGCCCTGGTCGGCCCGGACCATCCGATTGCGCCCGACAGTCCGCGTGGCCACCAGCCGGGCCTCCGTCAGATGGCCGACGTCCCGCTGAGCGGTCGTCAAATTCACGCCGACAACCCGCGACAACTCGCTGACGCTGTACTCACAGTCGGGATGGATGAGCAGCCAAGCCAACAACTCGCCCAACGTCCGGCTGCGCATGATCGGCAACAGACTCGGCGGCTCGCTCCTCATAGACGACTAATATAACCCATCTAAGGGGTAGAACGGTCATCGCCGCCGAGGCCACCCGTTAGAAGGTCTGCCCCCCGCCACTCATCTAGCACCGGACTACGGCCACCCCGCAACGGTGTTGTAGGTTTGGTGTCAACGGTGAAAGAAAGGACGTGCCATGGCGAGCACCATCCCCGTGTCCGAGGCCATCGAGGCGCTGCGCGGCGAACTGGAGAAATCCGTCAAAGCCGGACAAGACCACGACCTGCGCTTCCTAGTGGACGAGGTCAAACTAGAACTACAGGTCACGGCCACCACTACGGGAACGGGCAAAGCCGGCATCAAGTGGCTCCTCTTCGAGGCCGGCGGCGAGGCCTCGCACCAGTCCGCCCGCGCCCAGACCATCACCTTGACCCTCAAAGCCGTCGCCCAAGGCCAAGACGGCCAAACCGGCCCGCTCCTGCTGTCCGCGCCCGAGGACTGACCTGAGGCGGGTGTGCCATGGTCGCCCGTCGCGCCGTCAAACTGACCTACCAGGCCCCTGACACGCGCCCCGACAGCAGCGTCCAGGGGAGGATCGTCCTCTGGGGCGGCTCCGGTTGGCGCTTAGGCCGTGGCCTGATCCTGACCGCCGGACACTGCTCCGGGGCCGGCACCACCAACCACCAGGTCAAGACCACAGACGGAACCGTCCACGACGCCCAGGTGGTCTGGACCAGCCCCCGCGCCGACGTGGACCTGGCCCTATGGCGAGTGGAAGCCCTGGCCGAGGACGAGACGACTCCCCTGGTCTTGCTGGATCGGCACTCAGCCGATCTGGTGAACGCGACCGGCTTCGGCTACCCCGCCTTCCTCCGCCAACCCGCCGCAGGACAGCCCACCGCCCCTCAACGGGAACAGCTGAACGGCACCATATCGCCCGCCCACGGTGAGGCCCTGGGAGCAACCGCCTCACCGCTCTACTTCGTCACCGACCCCACTAACACCGTCATGTCCAGCGGCGGGCCGGGAGACTGGCAAGCCCTCTCCGGCGCCTCTGTCCTGGTCGACCACGAAGGTGAGCACCATTGTGTCGGCGTGGTGCGCAGCCACCACCGCGAGCACGCCGCCAACGTCTTCGAACTGACCGGTTTCGACAGTCTGCTGCGCCTGCTTAGCACCACAGAGGCGGCCGGCTTCTGGGAACATGTCACCTGGGTCAAACCAGACACCATGCCCGTCCTGAAGGGCAACCACCGGGAACAACGTCTGATCTGGACCCACCTATGCCCGGCCGAGGCCCCCCACTACGTCACCCGCCAAGCCTTGACGGAGTTGAAGGACGCCTTGCGCGACTTCCACCGGGCAACCCTGTGGGGCCTCAAAGGAGCCGGCAAATCCCAGATCGCCGCCGCCCTCGTCCGACAATGCGAGAACGAAGGCTGGTCAGAAGTCCTCTGGGTCAACGCCGAAGACCGCACCTCCCTGCTGAGTGACCTTAAACATATCGCGATGATAATCGACCAAGGCAACAACGACTTGGAACCTGAAAAAGCCGCCGCCTGGCTGATCAGCCACTGGAACAGCAACCAAAGCCGACGCCGCCTGATCGTCTTCGACGATTTGACCAACCTAGACGACCTGACCGGCCACATCCCGGAACCAGCCGCCGCCACAGTCATCATCACCATCGCCGAACATAGCGCCGCCCCCGACGAGAACCAAATCCCCCTAATCGAAGTCGAGCCATTCACCGAGTCAGAGGCCCGAAACTACCTGGGGAACCGCACCAACCTAGGCGACCTAGAAGGAGCTAACCAAGTGGCGGAACGCCTCAGCCGACTACCACTGGCCCTCTCCAAAGCCGCCGACGTGATCAACCTCCGCAATGAGTACGACCCTAACTATGGCTACTCAGAATACCTGGATGACCTCGCCGCCCAGCCCATGGAAACGGCTCCACTCCGGCACAAAAGAGACTATATAATAACCGATTCAACTATCCCTCCAACACTTTCAAAACTCTTAAAAGCATTATTCCCATATTTTACAAGCGCCTCGATGGGCGTGGAATATTTTACATGCGTATTCTTAGATGCTATAACAAACTGGAGATATTTCTATTACGATGATCACCTCGAGAAAGGTGGCTCAGAGTTCAAAGAACTCATGCATGAACTTTTTTTCGGGACAACCGACCCGCCGCCTTTGCTTACTAGACAAATTCAACTGGCAATGAAAAATGAGTATGTCATTGATTTTATAAACAACTTCTTCGACGCAAAACGAGACGAACTATTACAACATTTTAATTTTAGCAAAGAGGATCCGCCTGATGCATTTCACGAATTTCTGAGTTCAACCCTCCATGCTATTTTTAATCAACAATCTAAATTGAAATTAACCGGCGGAAGCTACGAAGATCTCCTACTTGGTAAAGACGGTATCCCGTATGTATCAGAATTATCTCCTAGCACTCTCTGGATAAATTTTTCAGACAACTCTAATCGCGCAACGTCTGAACAACAGAATCGCTTTAACGAGAAAAACCGGACTGCTAGTCTATGCGGCAGGTTTAACGAACTTAATTGCCTCATTGATTTTTGTAATGTGCGAGTTCCAAATCAGCATTTCCTATGGTTTGCTATTTCCGGAGTGGGAGGAAGTGGAAAGTCTCGACTTTCGCGTGAGCTAATGGAATGGATTACATACACTGAAAGTGATTGGAAAGCGGCGATACTCCGCGAGCCGGATATTGAGCAAATAACTAACGCAAGATCGCAAATAGCGAACGGAAATAAGACGATCATCATATTAGATCATTACAAGTGGTATATGAATCAGCTGAAAGAAATCACAAACTGGCTCTTTAATGATAGCGAAACGTATGCCACCGAAGTGAGGCTTCTTCTTATTGAACGCGATCCCGTAGATAAAGATCGCCTGCCTTGGGATCGGGACGTGAAGTCCACACAGTTCATTCCTCGCATTAATTCAGCGGCGTACTTAGATCATTCTGGATTAATGATAATGCTGCCACTCGATGATATCGTTCTCTCTGAGTTAATTGACAGCTATGCCCGCGGTGTAGGCGCGAATCAGACAGTCGATGAGACGACGGTCCTAAAGCTACTGCAAGACTTCGATAAAGGGTTTAAGATACCATTATTCGTACAATTCATTGCAGATGCAGTAATAAACGGTAGTGAGGTCAGGGGCTGGAATCGTGAAAGAGCTTTGGAATACGCTTTGGACTCTGAATTCGACTATCTTCGCCACAATTGTGAGAGCTATGGCACTCTTACGGGACCTGAACTAGAAAGCCTCGTGCGACTATGCCGAACGCTTCTGATAGTTGCTTCACTGGCTGGCTCACTTCCCTGGAAACATGTGCTGACTCTATTCCCTGACGAGTACAATAGACTTAACAGATTCTCCGCGATGGTTGAACTCAACAGTCCGCGTGCATTGCTGTCAGAATGTCTGGGATATTCTGTGATCGAAGAGATTTTACCAATTCAACCAGACCTTATCGGAGAATACTATATTCTCACTGCATTTCGAAAAATGAATACGGAAGAACGACGACACACCATTCGCGTTGCTGCTGAAGTTGACTTCAATAAGTTATTCGAGCGCTGCAATCGAATTCGAAGCGATTTTTGGCACCTCCTTGACCGCCTCGGACTACTCGAACACTTCTTGGAAAAATCTCTCATAGACGCCCGTATGGGCGATCCATTCCTCGTGCTAGATGGTCACGCCTGGGATAGAATTGATAAGGATAATTCACGCCGCAACGACTACCCCGCGTTGTTAATTAGTCGCTATATAATACTCCGAGAAAGGTATCACTCGAGTGAACACAGCGGCGTCAGCTGGGAAACTAGCTATCTTCGCACGTTATTGAATGGACCAGTGCGTGAGCGGTTGGAAAAATCTCTAAGTGAAAGTTATCCAGATCTATTTTTAATGGAAGGATATGACTCAAGTGGAGTAAACGACAAAGTTTTCATACTCAACCAAAATGAAATTCGGAGGTATTATGACTTACCACTCGATTCGATGGATTCACCGGAGCCAGGGAGCAATACACTAGTGGCAATAGACGTCAGCCCTGAAGGAGATGAGAGGCCGCGTCGATGGTGGCTCCGGTCGGAAGGATATGCATTCATAATTTCCAATTACGGTTCTATCTATAACTATGATCATTATTTCGATGATGCAGACACGGGTGTCCGACCTGTTTTCTGGGTTGATAGACGCAAGACTCTAGGAGAAATTTGTATAATGAACAATACGTCAGTAAACGATACCCGGATCCAGGTTCGCGCAGGAATCATCTGGTCGACCCAAAACCGGACTCGTAAAATACAGCTTAGAAAGATGCTTGAACCAAGGTTCGCCATCGCTAAGCATTACCTAATAGAATTATGGGATTCAGATACTGATTCACTCGCCGGGCTGCCAGCAGATCAGTATCTGAACGAATTAGCTGCGTCTCATATTATAATATTACTTGTCTCGCCTGATATGCTGGCGTCCAAAGTGGTGCAGAACCTCGAACTGAAAATTGCCGCTAATAAGATCCGGATTCCCGTGGGCCTAGTCCGCGTGCCACTCACGCCGGGGGCTCTGTGGGACTCTCGCGTCACTACTGATCAATTAGTGCTTGATAACGGGAAATTTTTCGCCGAACTCAGAGGTACTAGCGCCAAGGAGACCTTCGCTGACCAGGTGGTCAGGCAGACTCTCCGTCGTCTTGACGAGGAAAATCTGAAGGCTTATTCATAACGTCCTGAGGTGTCCTGAAGAATTCGAACACACGGTCTCCAGATCTGCGTTCGCTCCCATCTGCACCGGAAACACCCACCCGAGGGCACCTCGCATGGCGGCGACGTAGTCCCGCACCACCGGCACCGCCGCTCGCCCGTGCTCGGCCACCAGACGGACGATGGCCGAGCCGACGATGACGCCGTCGGCGAAGCGGGCCACCGCCTTGGCCTGGTCCGGGGTGGCGATGCCGAAGCCGACGGCGCAGGGGATCTTCGTGGCCGGCCGCGCCTGGGCCACCAGTTGGGCGGCCTGGTCGCCCAGGGAGTCGCGCACCCCGGTGACGCCGAGGGATGAGACGCAATAGAGGAAGCCCTCGGCCTGGGCGGCGATGGCGGCCACCCGGCCGGCCGAGGTCGGGGCCACCAGCGAGATCAGGCTGAGGCCGTGTCGACGGCAGGGGTCGGCCAGCTCGGCCCGCTCCTCGAAGGGCAGGTCGGGCACGATCAGGCCGTCCAGGCCGACGGCGGCGGCCCGCTCCAGGAAAGACTCAACGCCGTGGGCGAAGATCGGGTTGTAGTAGGTCATGAAGACCAGCGGCACATCCAGGTCGGCCCGCAGCCGGGCCACCAATTCGAAGTGGTGCTCCAGTTTGACGCCACCGGCCAGAGCCCGGGCGCTGGCGGCCTCGATCACCGGCCCCTCGGCCACCGGGTCGGAGAAGGGCAGGCCGAGTTCGACCAGATCGGCTCCGGCCGCCACCATGGCCCGGACCAGGGCCTCAGTAGTGGCCAGATCGGGGTCGCCGGAGGTGACGAAGGGGATGAAGGCCTTGCCCCGGGCGAAGGCCCGGGAGATGCGATTGTCAGTCATGCAGTCCGACCCCCTTGAGGCGGGCGATGGCCGCCACGTCCTTGTCGCCCCGGCCGGACAGGGTGACCACCATGATCTGGTCCGGTCGCATGGTCGGGGCCAGGCGGTAGGCCTGGGCCAGGGCGTGGGCCGATTCGATCGCCGGGATGATGCCCTCTGTGCGCGACAGGTCCTCGAAGGCGGCCACCGCCTCGGCGTCGGTCGCCGGCAGGTATTCGGCCCGCCCTCGGTCGTGCAGGGCGGCGTGCTCGGGGCCGACGCCGGGGTAGTCCAGGCCGGCCGAGATGGAGTAGACCGGCGCGATCTGGCCGTCCTGGTCCTGGAAGAAATAAGACTTCATACCGTGGAAGACGCCTGTCCGGCCGGTGGCGATGGTGGCGGCGGTTCGCGGGGTGTCGATCCCCAGCCCGGCCGCCTCGACCCCGATCAGGCGCACCGCCGGGTCGTCGACGAAGGCGTGGAAGCTGCCGATGGCGTTCGAGCCGCCGCCGACACAGGCGATGACGACATCCGGCCCCCGGCCCACCAGTTGGTCCAACTGGCTTTTGATCTCGCGGCCGATGACGGCCTGGAAGTCGCGCACGATGGTCGGGAAGGGGTGCGGCCCCATGACCGAGCCGAGACAGTAATGGGTGTCGGCCGAGCGGGCGGACCATTCCCGCAAGGTGGCGTTGACGGCGTCTTTCAGGGTCTGGGTGCCGCTGACGACCGGGTGGACGCGGGCTCCCAGCAGTTCCATCCGGAAGACGTTCAGGGCTTGGCGCTCGGTGTCCTCCCGGCCCATGTAGATGTCGCACTCCAGCCCCAGCAGGGCCGCCGCCGTGGCCGTGGCCACGCCGTGCTGGCCGGCCCCGGTCTCGGCTATCAAACGCTTCTTGCCCATCCGCTGGGCCAAGAGGGCTTGCCCCAGGACGTTGTTGATCTTGTGCGAGCCGGTGTGGTTCAGGTCCTCCCGTTTGAGGTAGAGCTGGGCCCCGCCCAGCCGCTGGCTGGTGCGGCGGGCGTGGTACAGGCGCGAGGGCCGGCCGGCGTAGTCCGCCAGCAATTGGTCCAACTGCCGCTGGAAGCCGGGGTCGGCCTTCGCCTGGTCGTAGGCCTGCTCCAACTCCAGCACGGCGCTCATCAGGGTCTCGGGGATGTACTGGCCGCCGTAGGGGCCGAAACGTCCCGGTCGCTCTCTCACAGGCAGCCATCGTAGCCACGGCCCAGGGCGGCGCCGGGAACCATCCCGCCCGGCGGGCACGGATCGACCCAACTCCAGGACCGAGTCCGGGATGACGTGGACCGGCCTCATCGCGGGCGGGACCCGTCCGGCGTGAACCGATCCCCCGAACCGACGACCCGGCCCAAGTCCACCGCTGGTCGGCCAGGCGAGCGGCGGCGGACCTGGGCTCAGCCGGTCAAACTGCGCAAGCAGTCGTCCAGGTCCTCGGGCTTGACCAAGACCTCGCGCGGCTTCGAGCCCTCGCTGGGGCCGACCACGCCCCGGGTCTCGAGGATGTCCATCAGCCGGCCGGCCTTGGCGAAGCCGACCCGCAGTTTGCGCTGCAGCATCGAGGTCGAGCCCAGTTGCAGGTTGACCACCAGCCGGGCGGCCTCGACCACCAGCTCCAAGTCGTCGCCGATGTCCTCGGCCGCCTTGGCCGCCGCTGTGGCCGCCACCGCCACATCGGCCCGGTAGTCGGGCGGCGACTGGGACGACACCTGGGCCACGACGGCGTGGATCTCCTGCTCCGTCACCCAGGCGCCCTGCACCCGGACCGGCTTCGAGGCCCCCATGGGCAAGAACAGGCCGTCGCCCTGGCCGACCAGTTTCTCGGCCCCGGGCTGGTCCAAGATGACCCGGGAGTCCGTCATCGAACTGGTGGCGAAGGACAGCCGGGAGGGGATGTTGGCCTTGATCAGCCCGGTGACGACATCGGTCGAGGGCCGTTGGGTGGCCAGGACCAGGTGGATGCCGGCCGCCCTGGCCAGCTGGGTGATGCGGACGACCGAGTCCTCGACGTCGCGCGGCGCCACCATCATCAGGTCGGACAGCTCGTCCACCACCACCACCAGGTAGGGGTAGGGCTCCAGCACCCGCTGGGAGCCCGGCGGCGGCTTCAACGTCCGGTTGCGGACGGCCTGGTTGAAGTTGTCGACGTGGCGGAAGCCGAAGGCCGCCAGATCGTCGTAGCGCTGGTCCATCTCCCGCACCACCCAGGCGAGGGCGTCGGCCGCCTTCTTGGGGCTGGTGATGATGGGCGTGATGAGGTGGGGGATGCCCTCGTAGTGGTTCAGCTCGACCCGCTTGGGGTCCACCAGCATCATCCTGACCTCGTCCGGCGAGGCCCGCAGCAGCAGCGAGGTGATCATCGAGTTGACGAAGCTCGACTTGCCCGAGCCGGTGGCCCCGGCCACCAGCAGGTGGGGCATCTTGGCCAGGTTGGCCAGCAGGAAGCCGCCCTCGACGTCCTTGCCCAAACCGACCGTCAGGGGGTGGCGGTCGCGGCGGGCGGCGGCCGAGCGCAGCACATCGCCCAGGGAGACGACCTCCTTGTCCTGGTTGGGGACCTCGATGCCGATGGCCGACTTACCCGGGATGGGCGAGATGATGCGCACGTCGGGCGAGGCCACGGCGTAAGCGATATTGCGCGACAGGGCGGTCACTTTCTCCACCTTGACGCCCGGCCCCAGCTCGACCTCGTAGCGCGTCACGGTCGGCCCCCGGGTGTAGCCGGTGACGGCGGCGTCGACCTCGAACTGGCCAAAGACGCCGGTCAGCTGCGCCACCACCTTCTGCGAGCCCTGAGTCCGGGCCTTAGGCGCTGAGCCGGGCTGGAGCAACTCCAGGTCGGGCAGGTTGTAGGCCACGTCGCTGGGCAGGGCGGGCTGGGGCTCGTCCGCGACCGTCGGGCGCGAGCGGGCGCGACGTCGGCCGGGCGTGGCCGGTGTTTGATCCTCGAGGCCGACGACGATCAACGGCGCCACATCCTCGGAGCCATCGCCGAGCTGGTCTTGGAAACGGTCGGGGAGACCGGCTGGGAAGCCGTCCTGGGAGTCGTCCGCCCAGTCCTCCCCGGTCTCGTCCTCCCCGGTCTCATCCTGGCCCGTCTCGGCCTGGCCAGTCAGTGGCACGGCGGCCTCCGAGTCGTCCTCGCCCGTGGCTTGCCGCGGCCGGGCCGCCCAGAGCCGCTCCGTCAACCCGCTGGCGGCCTCCCAGACCCGCCGCCAGGGCAGGCCGCAGACCAACAGCGCCCCCCAGACGACTAGCAGCAGCAGGACCGGCACGGCCCCCCAGACGGTCAGCAGCGACTCCCAGGCGGAGCTGGACAGCAGGCCGATCAGGCCGCCGGCCCGGCGCACGGCCTCCGGCTGGGACGACCGGGGCAGGCCCTTGACGATGTGAAGCAGGCCCAGCCCGCCGAGGGCCAGGACGGTCCAGCCCAGGGCCGGCCGGCCCCAGGGGCGGCCCACCGGTTTGCGGAAGAGCCAGCCGGCCACCGCCAGGCAGGCCAGCGGCCAGAGATAGGCCCCGAGGCCGAACAAATTGGTCAGCCCGGCCAGCGCCAGCCGGCCCAGCGGGCCGCCCCAGGAGAGGTAGCAGGCCAGCCCCGAGGCGATCCCGAGCAGCAGCAGGAAACAGGCGAAACCGTCCCGGGCGGCGCTGGCTTCGATCTGGCTGGCCGACGTCCCCGGAGCCCGGAACAGTCGTCCGGCCCCCCGCGCCAGCCCGCGCCAGGCCGCCGCCAGGCCCCGGGCCAGACGCCGTGCCCGGCTGGGGCCGGGCGGGCGGGGCGGTGGGGCGGGAGGCTGGTTCCGGGACGGGGTCTTAGACCCCGGAGGTCGCCGGGCCGCCGGGGGCCGTGGGGCCGCCGGCCGGCCGGCCGTGGTCCGGCTCGGGGAGCGGGTCCGCGATGGGGAAGCGGTGCGGGTCGCCATGGGGGCCACCGTAGCCGCCTTCGACCCCGGACTGGGACTGCCACGCCGCCCGCCGGAGCGGGCCGGGTGGATGAGGCGGACGAGAGCGGTCGCCCGCCCCGCCCCGTCTCAGCCCTGATGTGGAACAAAGGCCCGGCCACGGCCGGGCGGAGAGCCACGAAGACGTGTTCCCCGCCCCATGGGCGGCCGACCGGTCGCGGGTAGCTGATCCACCGCTTCCCGACCGCCGGGCGACCCCATCCGGGCACGCCGGCGACGTGGCCGACGCTGGACGAACCTCCGGTCCGCCTTCGCACTGGCCCCACCGCCATAACACTCGTCTAGGGCCGCTCGCCACGGGGACCAGCGGCGGATCAGGGCTCGCCGGTCTCGGCCAGCCTGGCCACCAGCACCGTCCGGGCATCCTCGAACTCGTCCGAGCAGGTCGACAGCAGCAGTAGACGGTCCCGCCCGGGGTCGAGGTCGAGGGGGCGCCAGTGGATGGCGTCGGCCCGCAACCGGGCGAGGTGATCGGACCGGTCGCCCCGGGAGGGGAAGGCCTGGCGGTAGTGGTCGCCGGTCGCGGCGACGACGGCGACGGCGAAGAACTCCAGCCGGTACCAGGCTCCCAGGGTTTGGAGACGGCCAAAGGGGTGGGCCTCGAAGAAGGCTTGGTCTTTGAACCGGATCAGCGGGGCGAACATCTCCCCGCTCAACAGGTTGTGGCCGTACAAGACATTGTTGAAGTCGGAGAAGTCCGGCCGCTGGCGGAAGTCCAAGAAGATGGCCCCCCGGCCGGAGGGCGTCCCCTCGGCCGTGCGCGTCAAATAATATTGATTGTCGACCGACTGCACCACCGGGTAGTCGATGGCGGTGTCGAAGACGGTCAGCCAGCCCCGGATGTCGCCGTTGCGGGAGGCCAGGGCGGCCAGGTCGGCCCCGGCGACGGTCGCCGCTTCTCCGGTCTCAGATCCGCCCGGCGGACCGGCAGAGGGATGCCCCGCGCCGGACGACTCGACCGCTGGCGAGCCGTTCCCGGGAGCCGTCGCCCCGGACCAGCCGACGGCCGCCGCCAACGCCAGGGCCAGCCCGGGCGCCAGGAGGCGGCGGGCCAGGCCCCGCGGGGTCAGCCGCCATCGTCGGGGCGCCCCGCCGTCGCGCCCCGGCCCGGCGAGCGGCGACCCTTCGACTAGGGGATGGGGGTTCGGCCTCATCGCAGCGGCTTCCCCGCACCCTTAAATGGTTGATTCCAAGCCATGGGCTCGTCCTCACGCTCAGCCCTTGGAATCAACCATCTAGCCACCCCACGAAGTGTCCTCCCTCCGCTGCGCTCCGGTCCGGTACTTCGCGGGGACCCCGAGGTGATGAAAACTCGGCTCATTCGTCTAAGTTCTGATCTCTAGGCGATCATGCCGAAGTCATTGTGGTGGACGTCCCACGAGTATTCGCCCAGCGTGACGGCCGCCGGCCTGAGGTAGATCGTCAACCAGTACTCCCGCTCCCGGCCGTAGTCCAAGGCGATCAGGCCGTGCTGGATGTCGGCCGGGTCGTGGTCCGCCGACGTCGTGGTGACGACATAGCCGACGTAGTCGTAGTACTGGGGGACGACGACGCTGAGGTTGTGGATCGGGTCGTCGCCGTCGGTCAAGGCGTGGTCGGTGAAGTCGGTCTGACCCACCTGGTGGACGCCCGAATTGGTGGTGATGTGGTGGGGCACGCCCAGGTCGGCCACTTGTAGATGGCCGGCCGACGGCAATTGGACCGGGCTGAGGCTCCGCTCGACCACAATCTGGCGCAGGTGCAAGCTGGGCCCGACCGGCTCCAGACCCGTCCGGTGATAGGTGGTGTTGCTCGAGAAAGTGGCCGGGAATTGACCTGTCAGTCTCAGCTCCACCCGGTTGTCGAAAATGCCCTCACCGATCACATAGGCGCGGAACCTGACCGTTATCCGACCGGGCCGCAGACTGGGGTAGCGCCACGACAGCTGGTCGCGGCCGTCGACGTTCTCTAAATACACGCCCGGCTCGGTGCGGATATACATCAGACCGGCCGGCAACAAATCCACCAGAACGCCCGAATAAACTGGCGGCGGAGCCTTGGCCTGAATCAAGTCGCGCAACACACTCTCGTGCTTGGACGGGGTTTGCCCCGGCTTGAACTGGGCCCAGCCCCAAGCCCGCACCGGTTCGCCGATCGGGTCGAAGGTGTCGTACATCTTCTCGTCGTGCGTCCGACTGGTGATCAGCGCCGGGAACTCGTCGCGCTCCACCGCGGGGTCCATGCGCAGGCCCAGCAGGACCCCGTCCGGGAAGTTCTGCCTGAAGACTTCGGCCTGGGCGTTGACGGTCGCCCAGTCGCCGCCGGCGACGGGGGGGTGGGGGAAGTCGCCCAGCCCGATCTGGAAGTCGGACATGACGACCATCACCGGGATGCGGCTGCGGTCCGTCCGCGGTTTGACCGTGCGGACTGGGGGGGAGCCGTACCCGGGCTGTTTCGGCTGGGAGCCGCCATAGGTCGTGCTGGCGCCGGCCAACTTGTCGTTGCCGGCCCGCATGAAGACCGAGACGTCGTCGAAGAGCAGATCCGGAGCCTCGTCGAAAGCCGCGTCGATCACGCCGCCCATCGCCTCGGCCCAGACGAAGTCGGTGTCGATCTGGATATAAGTGTCGGCGGGGTCGGAGCTGTTGCGGGCGTTGCTGCTCAGAGCCATGAGGGCGATCCGGCTGTCGGGGTAATTCTGGGACATCCATAGGCTCAAACCCCGTATCGTGTCGCCCGCCCGCCAGCGGGCGGTCTGGTGGTTGTCTTTGTCCGCCTGCCTGTCCTCCCACTCGTAGCCCCATTCGAGCGAGTCCGACCAGTCCAGCACGAATAAAACGTCATAACTCGGCCTACCGACCGCGGCCGGCGGGATGTCGACTGTGAGGGTGTAGTCGATCTGATCGTGGACATTGACCGGTATGGGATGGCCGGGACTGCCCTCGCCGGCGGGCCCGTCGGCCACCTGGGCCGTCTGGGTCAAAACCGGCTCCGCCGCCGCCAAAACCGGCTCCGCCGCCGTCGGGATCGGGGCGGGGGCGACGGCCGCCGCCAAGGCCGCCACCAGCGTCCAGACGGCGGCCGGCCGAAGCCGGCGGATCTGGGGATATGAGTTCTTCATCCGACTTATCTCCTTGTCCGAGTTGTCCAGCGGGGCCTCATCCGGGCGCCGCCGGTTCGGCGGCCGGCCGGGCCGAGGCCTGGCCGCGGGGAACGAATCATTGGGCCAAGAGGCTCAGCCTCTGGTCGATCAGCAGCAATTTCGGGAGTGAGGGCGCGTGTTCCGAGCCCCACCAGCTCAGGCGGTAGTGCCAGCCCTTGGCCTCTACGGCCTCGGCTTTAACCTCGATCTTGAGGCTGGAGCCGCTGTAGCGCTCGTCCAATCCAGCGCTCAAGGTCACTCGGGTGAAGAGGCTGGTGGTGGTTTGTCCGGGGTCCAACCGGTCTAAGTAATAGTAATAATATCTATCATCTTCGTCGTCATCCCCGCCCAGGTGGTCATCGTCTTCGCCCTCTCTCCAGGCGACCGTGTTCAGGTCCAGCTTGATCTCTTGGCCGATCCGGGCCGGCAGGGCGGTGAGGCCGTCGGCCGCCACCACCGTGGGCCAGATCAGCAGACGGACGAAGCCGGACAGGTCACCGTTGTTGACCGCTCCGACTTGGTTGGCGATCGCCTCTCCCGCTCGGATCGAGGCCGTCGGCGGCGTGAAAACGTTGACCGCCGAGATCTCGAAGCGGTATTGCGGCACGGCCAGCTGATAATCGGCCGAGTCGGCGGCCGACAGCCAGGCGAAGGCGCTGTCCAGCGACAGCGCCGCCAAGGCCAACCAGGACAAGGCCACGGGGCGTAGCCATTTTCTCAACCTCACCATGGCCGTTCGCCCCTCTCGGAAAGACGGTCCCCGGCGGGATCGCCGCTGGCCGCGGCCGAGGGCTGGACCATCGGCCGGAGGCGGTTGGCCGCCAGCATCAGGGCGGCCCCCAGCAGGAGGGGGATGGACCATTTGAGGAAGGGGTGGTCGAAGGACTGGCCGGTTTTAGGCGGCACGGCGGAGTTGTCTTTGACGGCGTAAAAATGCCAGATTATCTGGGCCCGGCTCTTGACGGGAAAGATTTCCAGGTCGGCGGCGACGGTCAACCTGATGGTCATGACCCGGCTGTCGCCGGCGGCGTAGACGCCGAGGTTGAGCGCCCGCTCGATCATATTGACGTCCTCGTCGCCCCGGATGCGTCCGTGGTAGAGCCGACGCCCCTCCAAAAATAGGTCCAGCTCGACCACGTCCAATGGATCGACTGGTCCGGAGCTGTCCACGGGCTCGGCCGTCATGAACAGTTCGAAGGGGATGTCGCGCTCCAGGTTGCGAATGGTCAAAGTGGTGACCCTGACCTCGCCCGGGCGCAAGTCGCGGGCGTCGATGAGATAGTCGCCGGCGGTCTCGACCCGGATACCGTCCTGGTCGCTGATCAACAAACCGGGAGGCATGTCGTCGGCCGCCGCGCCCGGGGCCGGCCCGGCCCAGCCGACGACAGCCGCCAACAGGGCCGCCGCGGCGCGTCGCAACCGACCGCCGACCACCCGCTGGCCCGCTGCTGCCATGGCTCTTCTCTCTTCAGAACGGGGCTAGCCCGGGGTGGGGCACGCGGTCCCACCCCGCCGGTTCGCCGGGTCTCCCCCGATCAGTCGCAGTGCGGCTCCAGAGCCGTCAGCAAGGTGGTGTCCTTCAGCCCCCAGCCGGAGTCGGCGGTGATGGCCTCCTTGGTGTTCTGGATGGCTTCCAGATTGACGATCAGATCGAGCCTCAGACCCGAGTACCCGCTGTCGGCCGTGACGTCCAGGCTCAAGCTGTTCAGCAGCTGGGGCGTGACGAGGCCCGGTCCGACCCGGCCGATGTAGTAGAAGAAGCCGTCCCCGGCGTTGTAATACCACTGGTCGTTGGCCGGCTGTGACAGAGCGGCCTTGTCGGTGTAGTTCAGCGTGATCTTCTGGCCGTCCTTGTCGGTCGCCGGGTAGCCGATCTCGGCCAGCGGCCGGACCGCCGCCGCCGCGCCGGTCATCGGCTGGGTGAATTCAGCCCAGGCGGCCTGCGTCGTGGCCTGGCCGTCGAAGGCCCAGTACTTGATATTGGAAACGATCAGCTTGCCATTTTGCCAGCCGAAGTCGGCCGTCACCCGCTGATACTTGCCGGCGTTGGCGCCGTCCAAGGCGTGGAGGGGGACGAAGGTGTAAGAGGTCTGGTCGCTGATGACGACCTTATGCATCTTCAGACTCAACCCCGCGGGCAGGCCGTCGTTCTCGACGCCGCTGCTGTTGATATAGGCTATCTGCAGATCTTTCGGATCCTCATAGGGATCGATCAGGTAGCGGTCAGCCTGGAAGAACTGCGGGATCTGAGAGCCGCTGAGCGGCGCGTCGTTGGCCTTGGCCGGAGCGTCGAGCTTGGTCATGACCTCCTCGAAAGAGACCCGGGCCAGCACGTTGCCGGAGCCGTTGTTGGCCACGGCCACCTGCCTGGGGACCTCCTGGCCCGGGAGCCACTCGGCCGGCGGGGGTGAGTCTTTGACCAGGCTGACCGAGCCGTCGGCGATCTGGGCGATCTCGAGCGAGTTGGTCACTGAGTCATGGGCCGTGAACCAGGCGAAAGTCGCCGCCACGGCCATCACGGCCGCCAGCGCTCCGGCGGCGCAGACCGACACAGTCTGACGCTTTGTCATTATGCTATTTCTCCTTTATTTCTCTACTGGGATGGGAAGGAATGGGTCGTCGCCTAGACGGCGCGCGGCGGGCCGGGGAGCGCGAGCCCGACCGCCGAGGTCGGCCCGGGCCAAACGTGGGGGATCGACGGGAGCCGAAACTGGCTCGCAGGGCGATGACGAAGCCGACCGCCGCCAGGAAGAAGATCGTCGCCGACACCGGGTGGTCGCGGGCGTCTTGGATCAGCCCGCCCACTTTGGGCAGCGCCAACACCTTCCGGCCGAAGACCAGTTCGGCCGCCACCGGCGGGTCGTCGGCGTTGTTGGCGTCGCCCCGGGTGACGAACCAGAGGCCTTGACGGCCGTCCAGCTCGGTCTTGACCTCCATCACCCGATGGGTCAGGAAAACCTCGCTGTCCGGCCCGGTCTGAAAGGTGATGATGTCGCCGGCCGTGATCGTCTCCGGAGCGGCCCGGCGCACCAAGATCAGGTCCCCGGCCGAGAAACCGCCGGGCGGGCTGTCCGGCCCCGGAGCCATCGAGGCGGTCAAGACGCCGTAGACGCGGAAGCCGAAGAGCGACCGGTTGGGATGGTGGCTGAGGAAGAACAGGACCGAGCCGACCACCAGCGCCAAGCAGAGGGCGGCCAGGAGGACGTCGGCGGCGATGGCCGCAGCCGGGCGCAGCCGGGCGGCGGGCGGGCGGGCCGACTGGGACCGGTCAGCGGCTGGCAGGCCGGCGACCGGCCGGGCCGGCGACGCCCCGACCCCGAGCAGTTGGTCGAGTTGGTGGTTGATATCGGTCAGACGGCGGGCGATCTGATCCAACCGGACCGTTAGAGCGGGCGCCATCGCGGTGGCCACGAAACGGCCGGGGGAATCGTCCGGACGGGCCGGCGGCGAAGCGGTTCCCAGCAGATGATCGGCGGTCGCGGCGATGCGATCTGGGACGGGCAAAGGTCCAGCCCCCGCCGTCTCGGCCGGGCTGTCGGGGCCAGGCCCGGCCACGGAGTGGGCGGTGGTCGCGCCGACGGCCTCCACCCTCGGTCCCACGACATCGGGGCCACGCCCGGTCACGGCCTGGACGGTGGTCGCGCCGGCCTCTGCCCCCGCTCCCACAACATCGGGACCACGCCCGGTCACGGCCTGGACGGTGATCGTGCCGGCCTCTGCCCTCGGTTCCACCTTGGGCCACCTCCCGTCCTCGTCGTCAGGGGCCGCCCTCCCGGGGAGCCGGGAGCGGCGGCGGCCGATATTTCTCAGGCCGGATGCGTCCGCCCCTGGGCGACCCGTCCCGTCCGTCTCTGGCGGCCGGGCGACCGGCCCGCCGGAGCGGACGAGTCCATGTTTGGACGGCTAGGCGGGCGATAGGTACGCCGGGCCGACGGAAAGGGGACGGCAGCCGGGGATTAGTCCCGGCGACGACCGGGCCTGAGCCCTGATCCACCGCTGGTCGGCGGGGCGACCGGCCTCAGACGGGTGTGATGGTGTCGGCGGCGCGAAGACGGACTGGACGTCCGTTGAGCGCTGGCCAGGCCACCAGCGCGCCCGAATGAGGCCGCTCGGCAGTCGGGAAGCGGTGGAACACAGGTTGAACGTCGGACGGGTGTGAGGGAGGCGGCGCGCGGGCGGACCGGAGTCAGTCTCGCGGGACGACGCCGGTCAGCCCGGACAGCCAGCCTCCCAAAGCCTGGCACAGTTGCCCGCGGGAGCTGACTTTGGCCTTGCGGTAGACGCTGGCGATGTGGTTCTCGACCGTGCGGACGCTGAGGGACAGTTCTAGGGCGATCTCGGTCGGCAGCCGGCCCGAGGCGATCAGGCCGGCGACCTCGCGCTCGCGCTGTGACAAGTCGATGGCCTCAAGCACCGGCTCGAAGGCCACCCGCTTGGCCGTCGGGTCGGCCGGGAGGCCGTGCCAGGTCTCGTCGGTCAGACGCCGGAAGGCGGCGTCGTCGCCCCGGGCGCGCGCCGCCAGGGCCAGTCGCACCCCGGCGCGCAGGGCGAACAAACCCCAGCCGGCCCGCCGCATGCGGTCGAAGACCTGGCCCAGCCCGGCCTCGTCCCCGGTCGAGACCGCCAGGGCGTATCGCCCCAGGGTGCGCAGCAGGTCGCTCTGCGTGGCCCGGGCCACCCGCTCGGCCCGTCGACAGCGCTCGACGTCGGGGTGAATCTCCACCGCCAAGGCGGCGGCCAGCACCCCCACCAGGTCGTAGCCCCGATCCAAACGGTCGTCCACCACGGCCCACAGCGCCCGGGGGGCCTGGGGGTCGCGGCGGCGCACCAGACCTGGGGCCAACTGGGCCAGCATCCCGGGATAGGTCCCCTCCCCGGCCAGGCCCCGGGACTGGTCGGCCAGCCGGGCGGCGTGGTCGTCGCGGCCCTGCCAACTGGCGGCGATGGCGGCCAGGGCCAGCAGGCTGCCGTGATAGGACTCCGGGGCGCTGTCGCCCACCACCAAGATGAGGGCCGACGCGGCCAGAGCCGCCGCCTGGCGGAAGCGGCCCGCCAACAGCCGGGCGAAGGCCGAGACGAAGGCGTGAGCCCCGATCAGGTCCGGCTCCAGCGCCTGCCGGGCGGCGGCCAGAGCTGGGTCCGACCAGCTCACGGCCTCGTCCAAGCGGCCGGCGAAGAGCAGGGCCAGCCCCCGGTGGACCGAGGCCCGCCCGTCCTGGCCGACGGCTGCCGGGAGCACGGCCCTCCCGGGCGTCGGGCGGTCGAGCCCGACTGGGGCCCGCTCCCCCTGGGCGGGCGCCGGGACCAGTTCGGGCGCCGCAGCCACTCGTTCAGACGCCGAGCGATCGAGTTCAGACGCCGGGCGGTCGAGTTCGGCCAAGACGTCCTCCACCCGGCCCTGGACGATGGCGACCTCGATCCGGGCGACGCCCAATAGCACCGCCGTGGCCGGGTCCGGCCGCGCCGGCAAGTCGATGGCCGACAGGTCCGGCGGGCCCTGGCGTAGCAGTTGGCACCTGGCCCGGGTCAGCCGGAAGAGGGGGGCGAAGTCCGGCAGGGCGGCGGCGGCCGACTCCAGCCCGGCGGCGGCCGCGGCCGGGTCGCCCTGGTCGACGGCCTGGTCCAAGGCCCGCCCGATCAGCAGGCGGGCCTGCCCCAGGTCGCCTGTCGCGCTGGTCTGGTCCCAGACCGCCCGGCGTTGCTCCGCCGCCTCGCCGGCCGCCCTCAGGGCGTGGATCAGGGGCAAGGCCCGCCCCGGCGTCGGGTCGGCCTCCCAGGCGGCGCGCAGCCGCCGGCTCTCGGCCCGCCAGTGCTGGCGCACCCGGTCGGACAAGACCACCGCGTCAACCTCCGACAGGCCGTCGGCCCAAGCCGGGTCGAGGCGCGGCCCCGGCTGGCCGGGCTCCGGGGCCGGCGCCCGCCCCGGCCACTGGATCGGCTGGCGGCGGGCGCCGCCGGCCTCGTCCGTCAAGTGTTCGGCCAGGGCCGGCGGGAACACCCTCAGCCCGGGGTGGTCGAGGCCGTCGATCCGCCGCAACAGGCCGAAAGCCATCAGGCGGCGGACCTGGCGCGCTCCGATCAAGGTCGCGGCCTCCGTCTCCAAGACCTCGCCGGTCACGGCCAGCTCGGTCAAGCCGACGCGGGCGGACTCGTCCAGACCCCGCAGCAGAGGCTCGATCTCGGCCGCCAGGCGGGGGTGGTGGAGCGGGGCGACGACCTGCCAGACCCCCTGGCGCCGGACCAGGGCGCCGTGGCGGATCCCCTGGCGAACGCTGGCCGTCACCAGGGCCGGCAGCCCGCCGCTGAAGACGGCCAGCCGGGCGACGGCGTCCGCGCCCACCCCGCCCGGTAGCAGGCGGTGAATCAAGGCGTGCGACTGGTCGAAGCCCATCGGTTCGAGCCGCAGCCTCACGCAGGGGCACAGGCCGTCGACCAGAGCGGCGCCGGGTTCGGCTGACCACGGCCGGCGGCGCGAGACGGCCAGGACGGCACAACCGACCCGGGCCTGGGCGGCGGCGATGGCGCCGGCGCTGGTGCGGTCCAACTGGTCGGCGTCGTCCACCGCCAAGACGACCTTCGGGCCCAATAATTTGACCAGCGCCGCCACCGTCTGGCCCAGGACGGCACCGCCGCCGGTCTCGATCCCGGCCGCCGCCAAGGCCCCCAGCGGCCGGTCGGCCAACAGCCCCAACCCGGCCACCCGCTCGACCCTCAGCCCCGCCAGGGACAACTGTCGCGCCGCCGCCGCCAGCACCAGGCTGCGGCCGGAACGGGGCAGGCCCACCAGGCTGACGCTGATGCCGTCCGCCAGCAGCCCCGCCACCTCGTGGCTGATCGTCTCCCAGCCGGTGTCCGGCGGAGCTAGCGTCATCTTCTGGTCCGTTCGCCCTGGGGGATGCCGGGCCGAGTGGGGGTAGGCCCGGGCCGGCAGTCGCGGCCGTGTTAGATAAAAAATCTACCTAATAAGTTCAAAGTTTACCTGATAAGTCCAAATCGGGCTTCGCCGGGCCGCCGCCGCGCCTGGATGGGGTCGCCCGGTAGTCGAGAATCGGTGGATCGGGGGTGAGGTGCGATACCGTTGCATCCATGGGTTCGATCATGCCCGGCGGCGGGTGGTCTCGGCCCAGGCGGTCGGAACAACCTCACAATCCCGGGAGCGGGCGTGCGCAATAAATCCCTCAAGCCGTTGGCGGTGGTGCTGGCGGCGGTGGTGCTGTTGGCCGGCGGGGCCGTCCTGGCCTGGTGGCTGGGACACCGCTCGACCGACCAGGACACGGTCTCCGAGCTGCGCACCACGGCCGTCCAGCGGACCTCGCTGACGGCCGGCTTCAACCTCTCCGGCACCTTGGGCTACGGCCAGGCCACAGCCCTGGCCGGGGCCACCGGGGCCGTCGTCACCAAGCTGCCCCAGGCCGGGGAGATGATCTCGGCCGGCCAGGTCGTGATGGAGGTCGAGGGGGCGCCCGTCTTCCTGCTGCAGGGCGACCTGCCACTGTGGCGCGACCTCAAACCCGGCGTCACCGGCCTGGACGTCCAGAACCTGCGCCAGGCGCTGGAGCGGATCGGCATCGGGGCCGGCCAGGGTCAGACCTACGACGCCACCTTGTCCGCCGCCATCGCCAGTCTCTACAGCGGGGCCGGCTACGCCGAGCCGGTGGCCATGGCCGAGGACAAAGCCGTTCAGGAGGCGGCCCAGCGCGCCCTGGACCAGGCCAACGACGCCCTGGCCGAGGCCCAGGCCCAGCTGACCGCCGCCGCCAACGTCAAACCGCCCCAGTCGTCGTTGATCTCGGCCCAGGCGGCGCTGGAGCAGGCCCGGCTGGAGCACGAGGCCGCCCAGCGGGGGAATTGCTCGGTCGGCGGGGCGCCGGTGGCTTGCACGGCCGAGGTGGTGGCCGCCGCCGCCAGCGCTTACGCCTTGGCCCAGGCCCAGTACAACGAGTTGACCGCCCCGCCCGACACCACGGCCCAGCAGAGGGCCGTCGAGCAGGCCCGCAAAACCGTCGCCGAGGCTCAGAAGGCCTACAACGAGAGCCTGCAGAACACGGTCGGCCCGAAGAACATCTTGATCGTGCCCGAGCCCCAGATCCGGGTGGACCAGGTCTCGGCCACCCTCGGCGCCCCGGTCCAAGGGACCATTTTGACCTGGACCAAGACGATCCTCTACGGCCAAGCCGAGCTGACCTCCGCCCAGCAGCGCATGCTGACCACCGGCATGGCGGCGACCCTGCGCTGGAGCGACGGCAGCGAGCTGTCCGGGACGGTGGCCGCCATCAACGAGGCCCGGATGGACCCCCAGACCTATGCCCAAACCCCGGCCAGCGTCCGGGTCGACGTGGCCGACCAGGCGGCCCTGGCCCAGCGGGGGCCGTCCGCCGTCACCATCTCCTTCGTCCAAGAGGAGGCCGACAACACCTTGGTGGTACCGGTCAACGCCTTGGTGGTGCCGGCCGAGGGCGGTTATTGCGTCGAACTGCCGGACGGCCGTTTCGTCCGGGTCGAGCTGGGCCTGATCGCCGACACCCGGGTCCAGATCTTCTCGGACGAGTTGTCCGAGGGCGACCTGGTGGTGGTGCCGTGACCCTCGCCCCCCAGCTCGCCCTGCGCAAGGTGGACAAGGTTTATCCCGGACACCCGCCGCTCCACGTTCTGAAGGACATCGACTTGTCCATCCAGGCGGGTGAGTTCGTGGCCGTGGTCGGCCCGTCCGGTTCCGGTAAGACCACGATGTTGTCGATCATGGGGACCTTGGACCAGCCCACCGCGGGGGAGGTTTGGATCGGCGGCGTCAACGCCGCCGCCATCGGCGAGGTCGAGCGGTCGGTCCTGCGCTCGGATGTCATCGGCTTCGTCTTCCAGCAGTTTTTCTTGTTGCCGTCTCTGACCGCCTTGGACAATGTGGCCGAGGGCATGTTGTACCAGCGCCGCCGCCGGGCCGAGCGCCGCCGCCTGGCGATGGCGGCCTTGGAGCAGGTCGGCCTGGCCTCACGGGCGCGCCACCGTCCGGGCGAGTTGTCCGGCGGCGAGCAGCAGCGCGTCGCCATCGCCCGGGCCATCGCCGGCCAGCCGGGCATCCTCTTCGCCGACGAGCCCACCGGGGCGCTGGACCAGACCAGCGGCCATTTGATCGTGGACTATCTGCGCACCATCGCCGACGCCGGCACCACGGTGGTCGTCATCACCCACGACCAAGCCTTGGCGGCCCGGTTCGACCGCAAGGTGTCGCTGCTGGACGGCGCCATTGTGCGCGACCAGCGCCGCCGCGCCAGCCTCCGCCCGCCCAGCCCGGTGGGAGCCTCCCGATGACTTCGGCCGACCACTCCCCCCCGCCCGACGACGCCACCCGGGTCTGGCCGGCGGCCGAGGCCTCCACCCTCCAATTCGACCCGACCGCTCCCGACGCCTTGGCCTCCCCCGACGCCCTGGCCTCCCCCGACGCCCTGACCGGCCCCGGCGCCTTGACCCCCCCGGGCGCTCTCGTCCCCGTCATCCCACCCGCCCCCTCCCGGCGAGGTGGCGCCACCCGTCTGCGGCCCGCCGCCCGCCCCCGGTCGGGTTCGGGCGGCCGGTTGGGACGGTGGCTCTCCCGCCGGGGGAAGACACGGCGGCGGATGTTCTTGTCCGACGTCGTGGCCACCGCCACCCTGGGGCCGCGCAGCCGCCCGCTGCGAGCCATCCTCTCGGCCGTCGGCATCGGCGTCGGCGTCACCGCCCTAGTGGCCGTGCTCGGCATCCCAGCCTCTCAACAGGCCCAACTCCAGGCCGAGTACGACGCCTGGGGGGCCAATGTCATTGTCGTCACCCCGGGCCAGGAGCGCCAGACCGGCGAGACCACCGCCCTGCCCGACACGGCCCCGGCCATGGTGGGGCGCGTCCGACTGGTCTCGTCCGTCTTCACCGTCCGCTCGACCCCGGCCGAGACCTACGCCTACCGCAACGACCAGGTGCCGGCCGGCGAGACCGGCGGCGTCACCGTCTGGGTCGGCCAGGGCGACCCCGTCGGCGCCCTCCACGCCGAACTGGCCTCCGGCCACTGGTTCGACGCCGCCAACAACGACCTGCCGACGGTGGTGCTGGGGGCGACGGCGGCCGACCGCCTGCGGGTCGGCGTCGGCCAGCGGGTCTGGATCGCCCGCTCCTGGTGGGTCGTGGTCGGCGTCTTCGACCGTCTGCCGCGCTACTCGGCCGAGTTCGACTCGGCCGCCTTCTTGTCCCCCGGCTGGTCCGCCCGCCTGTTCGAGGCCGACCAGACGCCGATCGCGTCGATCCACGTCAACGCCCGGCCCGGCCAGGCCGCCCGGGTGCGGTCGGTCATGGCGGCCACGGTCAACCCGGCCCGCCCCAGCGGCGTCCAGGTGTCCGACCTGTCGATGCTGGCCTATTCCCAGACCTCGGTCATGGAGACCTTCGGCATGTTGGCGCTCGGCCTGGGCGCGGTCGCCCTGCTGGTGGGCGGTATCGGCATCGCCAACACCATGGTGGTGGCGGTGATGGAGCGCCGGGGCGAGATCGGTCTGCGCCGCTCCCTGGGGGCGCGCACCGGCCAGATCGGCCTGCAGTTCGTCCTGGAGGCCACGGTGATGGGTTTCCTGGGCGGCCTGATCGGCATCGGTCTGGGGGCCTACGCCGTCTTCTGCTACACCGCCTACCAGGGCATCGTCTTCGCCGTCCCGTTGTGGACCTTGGCCGCCGGCCCGGCGGTGGCGGCGGCGGTCGGCGTCCTAGCCGGGCTCTACCCTTCTCTCAAGGCGGCCCGTCAGCCGCCGACCACCGCCTTGCGCGTAGTCTGACCCCTAACCCGAGGAGACGCCATGACTGCTGAACCCACGAGGCGATGGGCCAGACGATGCGCCTTGGTTTTGGCGGCGGCCGTCGCGGCCGGGGGTCTGGTGGCTTGCTCCGGCGACTCGCCCGACCTGCCCCAGGTGGGCGACGCCACCTTGAGCGCCAGCGCCGACACCTCCGACACGGTGGCCCAGGCCAAGGCCTTCCACGACTGTCTGAGCGACGCCGGCCTCGAGGTCGGCTACCAGAACGACACCAACGGCGCCCCCACCATCGTCATCTTCACGGGCGCGGCCAAGGTCTTGGGAATCGACCCCGACGGCATCCCCTACACCAGCCAGGCGGTCAGCGAGAGCGAGTTCCAGGATTACCTGGCACAGCTACCAGACGACTCGGACCAGGTGGCCGACCTGCGGGTGGACGGCCAGGACTACACCGATGTCTGGGTGAGCTGTCACCAGTCCAGCGGCTACTCGACCATGAACGCCATCAACGGCATCCTGAACAGCCCCTTCGGCACTGACATGTTTCAAAAACTAGTGTTGGCCTCCAACGACTGGGCGGCCTGCGCCCGGGAGAACGGCTTCCCCGAGGTCCAGGACGCCCACCTGCCCCAGGCCCGGGACCTGACCCAAGTCCCGACGGCCTTGTTACCGGCCTCTATCACCGAGGCCCAGTTGCGCGCCCTGCTGGAGACCTGCCCCAACTTCGACGCCGCCCGCATGAAGGCCAACGACTTGTTGGCGCTCCAGATGAACCAGTCCGACCAGCTGGACCAGTTGCCCGAGGGCTTCTACCTGCCGCCCAGTATCGGCTTCGACTATCCCGGCTTCAACGGCGAGGGCGGCGACATCAGCGGCGCCTCGGTCGCACCCGGCGATCAGACGGCCCAGCGCCTGACCGGACTGTTGGACGTCTTGAACGAGGCCTTGATGGACTATTACAGCCAGTACGGCCTGCCGGGCCTGGCCCAGCCCTCCTGACCCGGAGACCGACTCGACCGAGGAATTGCCATGACGACATCTCTGACCGCTTCGACCGCCCGCTGCCGCTGGGGCGTTTGGGCCGTCGGGGCCTGCCTGGTCTGGGCCCTGGGGGCCTGCACCGGCGGCAACCCCCAGTTGCCCAGCGTCGGCGGCAGCACCCTGAGCGGCGACAGCACCGACCTGGAGGCCGTGGCCCGGAACTTCCACGACTGTCTGACCGACACCGGCCTGCCGGCTGTCTACGAGTCAGGCCCGGACGGCCGCTCGACCCTGGTCCGCTTCGACGAGCAACGGGCCGTCATCTGGATCTCGACCTCCACCTCCGGCTACACCGAGGCCATGCCGGAGGACCAGGCGATCACCATCTTCAACCACGCCTACTCGGACACGGAGGTCGTCTCGGACGTCTCGGACGACGTCACCATGATCGCCTACGAGCCCGAACCCTTCCTCCAAGTCGACGGCGTCGACCAGACCGCGACCTGGACGGCCTGCCTGGCGTCGTCCGGCTACGACGAGGCCCAGATTTGGGCCTCCGTCGACTACGGGCCGCAGATGGACACCATCTACCAGTTGACGGTGGAGGCCTCCAACCAGTGGGCCCGTTGCGCCCGCGACAACGGCTACCCCGCCGTCATCGACGCCCACATGCCCCAGACCGAAAACCAGTACCCGACGGCTTTATTGCCGCCCTCGATCACGGCCGAACAGTTGGAACAGCTCCTGACGGCCTGCCCGGCCTTCGACCCGGCCGTCGAGGAGGCCAATGAGGCCCTGATGGGCGACGACTTCAATTACGTCGACTGGCCGCCGGCGGGCTACCAGGTCCAGCCCAGCATCGGTTTCGACTTTCCCGGCCTCGACGGCGACTACAACACCACCACTGATGCCTTGACCCCGGAGCAGCAAGCCACCGCTGAACGCCTGGCGGAATTGAGTGAGATCCTGTACCAGGCGCAGATGGAGTATTACAACAACCTGGCGGGCGACGACGGCATCGTCTTAGAGCAGGCAGACGGCCAAGGCGGCGTCGTCATCTTCAACGATTGACGCCTCCGGCGAGGCGACGGTCCAGCGTCTGACCGAACTGTGGGCCTCTTGGACCAGGCCTTGCTGGACTACTAATTGTTGCTGGACTGCTACAGTTATTGTTGGACTGTTACAGTCAAAACGGTCTGCCGGGTATGGCCCAGTCCTCCTGGCCCGGAGACCGACTCGACCGAGGAATTACCATGACGACATCTCTGACCGCCTCAACCCGCCGCCGCTGGGGCGTTTGGGCCGTCGGGGCCTGCCTGGTCTGGGCCCTGGGGGCCTGCACCGGCGGCGACTCCCAATTGCCCAGCGTCGGCGGCAGCACCCTGAGCGGCGACGGCGCGACCGATTTGGAGGCCGTGGTCCGGAACTTCCACGACTGTCTGACCGACGCCGGCCTGCCAGCCACCTACGAGCCGGGGCCGGACGGCCGCTCGACCCTGGTCCGCTTCGACGACCAACGGGCCGTCATCTGGATCTCGACCTCCACCTTCGGCCACACCGAGGCTTTCCCGGAGGATCAGGCGATCACTATATTCGACAACCTCTACGCGGACGCGGCGGTCAACTCGGACGGCGCCGTGGTCGCCGTTGAGCCCGAGCCCTTCCTCCAGGTCGACGGCGTCGACCAGACCGCGACCTGGACGGCCTGCCTGGCGTCGTCCGGCTACGACGAGAACAAGGTCTGGGACTCGATTGACCGCACGCAGACGACGGACACTATCCTCCAGTTGATGGTGGAGGCCTCCAACCAGTGGGCCCGTTGCGCCCGCGACAACGGCTACCCCGCCGTCATCGACGCCCACATGCCCCAGACCGAAAACCAGTACCCGACGGCTTTGTTGCCGCCCTCGATCACGGCCGAACAACTGGAACAACTCTTAACGGCCTGCCCGGCCTTCGACCCGGCCGTCGAGGAGGCCAACGAGGCCCTGCTGGGCGACGACTTCAATTACGTCGACTGGCCGCCGGCGGGCTACCAGGTCCAGCCCAGCATCGGCTTCGACTTCCCCGGCCTCAACGGCGACTACAACCCCACCAAGGATGACTCCTTGACCCCGGAACAGCAGGCCACCGAAGAGCGCTTTGGGCAACTGTACGAGATCATCTACCGGGCGCAGCAGGAGTATTACAACAACCTGAGCGGCGGCATCGTCCCCCTGCCGGCAACGGTGGACGCCATCCCGGACTGACACTCGGCCAATCCCGACGGCCCGTGACGGGCGGGGAACACACCCAGCGCCGCCCCGTCCGGCCGCAGTTCGGCCCGCGTCCCCCAGGAGAACAGCGGCGGCGTCTATAACGATTGACGCGTCCGGCGATGCGACGGTCCAGCGCCAGACCGAACTGTGGCAGTCTTGAACGAGGCCTTACTGGACTAGCCTGGCTGGACTACTACAGTCAAAACGGCCTGCCGGGTATGACCCAGTCCTCCTGGCCCGGAGACCGACTCGACCGAGGATCTGCCATGACGACATCTCTGACCGCCTCAACCCGCCGCCGCTGGGGCGTCGGGGCCGTCGGGGCCTGCCTGGTCTGGGCCCTGGGGGCCTGCACCGGCGGCGACTCCCAAGTGCCCAGCGTCGGCGGCAGCACCCTGAGCGGCGATGGCGCGACCGATTTGGAGGCCGTGGCCCGGAACTTCCACGACTGTCTGACCGACGCCGGCCTGCCAGCCACCTACGAGCCGGGGCCGGACGGCCGCTCGACCCTGGTCCGCTTCGACGACCAACGGGCCGTCATCTGGATCTCGGCCAACAGCGCCGGCGTCACCGCGGCCGTGCCGGATGATCAGGCGAACGCCATTTTAAGCGACGCCTATCCGGACCAAGCGCTGGACTCGAACGGCGTCATGACCTTCGTCGAGCCCGAGCCCTTCCTCCAAGTCGACGGCGTCGACCAGACCGAGGCCTGGACGACTTGCCTGGCGTCGTCCGGCTATGAAGAGTCCAAGGTCTGGCAGAGCATCGACAAAGGACCGGAGCTGGAGGTCATCAGTCAGTTGACGGTGGAGGCCTCCAACCTTTGGGCCCGCTGCGCCCGCGACAACGGCTACCCCTCCGTCATCGACGCCCACATGCCCCAGACCGAAAACCAGTACCCGACGGCTTTATTGCCGCCCTCGATCACGGCCGAACAGCTGGAACAACTCTTGACGGCCTGCCCGGCCTTCGACCCGGCCGTCGAGGAGGCCAACAACGCCCTGCTGGGCGAGAACTACAACTACGCCGACTGGCCGCCGGCGGGCTACCAGGTCCAGCCCAGCATCGGCTTCGACTTCCCCGGCCACAACGGCGAATACAGCGCCACCACTGATGCCTTGACCCCGGAGCAGCAGGCCACCGCTGAACGCCTGGGGCAACTGTACGAGATCATTTACCAAGCGCAGATGGAGTATTACCCCAGTCTGGCGGGCGACAACGGCATCAACATCACGCCGGAAAACGGTCAAGGCGGCAGCGTCGTCTACTATTGGGGTCAATCGGGGGTTTAGGAACGGTGGATCAGGGCTCAGTGCCGTCGCCAGGCGGCCGGGCGACAATCCACTAGCGCTCGTTCACGACGCCATCGCGGCTTCGTCCGCCGGGCCGCCAGCGGTTGTCGTCCCGGACTCGATCCGGGATCTGGGTCAGCCCGTGAACAGTCTCACAGTTGGCCGGCCGCGCCCAACTGGCGGCTGGCCTCCCGAGCCAGCCGCCGCCGCAGCCGCCAACGCTCCCAGCGGCTGGGATGGCGGACGACCAGCGACCCCAGCCCCAGCCGGCCGGAGAAGACCAGCAGCGGCTGGCCCTCGTCCGGTTGGGAGTCCACCTTGGAGGTGGCGCTCTGACCGCCCAAACCGGGGACGAGGCGGTCCATGGTGGCGCCCCAACCCGGGGGCAGGATGATGAGGATGGAGCCGAGCGAGCCGATCACGTCCAGGTTGACCACCGGCCCGGCGGCTTGAGCTAAGCGACAGTCCAGCCGGATCGAGCCCATGCCGCCCTCCAGCAGGAGGTGGGGCGGCACGGTCCAGCGGCCGTCCTTCTTGGCCGACCCCACCCCGGCCGCGATCACCAGCGGGTCGTCCGCCCGGTAGCCCGGAGGCACATAGTCGGTCGGCGCCGCCGGCCACGACATCGCCGCCCAGTCCGTCCGCCCGGCCGTCGGCTCCAAACCGCCGGCCGCCGACGGATCGGCCGCCAGCGGGTAGGTCCGCCACGAGGTGGGCGGGGTGCCCGGGGAGGACGGGGCGCTCGGCTGAGACACAGCGTCATTTTAGACGACCCGGCCGGCCCCGGCCGTCGCCCTGACGCGGGCCTTCGACTGGTCGGCGCCGCGCCGCCGTGCCGCCGCGCCGACCGCCCCGGCCGAATCGCTGGGTCGGCCCGGCGCGACCGAGGCTTTAGGCCGCCTGGGATATCCGTGGCACAATATGCGGCGGACCTCTCAGACGGCGCCCTCTCACCGCTGTCCGGGGGGCTGATTCAGAGACCGGGCCGGGCCCCACAACGTCACGTCGGTCTCGGCCAACTGGCCCGGAGGAGTTCCGGGCGTCGTCTACGAGGAGAAACCACAGCTGTGGCCGTCAAAATTCGTCTCAAGCGATTCGGCAAGATCCGGTCGCCCCACTACCGCATAGTCGTCATGGACGCCCGGGTCAAGCGCGACGGGCGGGCCATCGAGGAGATCGGTATCTACCACCCCAAGAACGACCCCTCGGTCATCCGGGTCGACTCCGAGCGGGCCCAGCATTGGCTCGGCGTCGGGGCCCAGCCGACGGAGGCCGTCGTGGCCCTGTTCAAGCGGACCGGCGATTGGCAACGCTTCAGCGGCGACAGCTCGCCCTCCGGCGTCGATCCTCAACCCGCCAAGGCCGACAAACTGGCCCGCTACACCGCTCTGGCGGGCGAGGCCCTGGCCGAGGGCGAGGCCATCTCGAAGTCGAAGCGCCAGACCAAGCGGTCCGGCGACGACGACGCCCCCAAGGCCAAGGCTAAAGCCGAGCCCGAGACCAAGGCTGAGCCTGAGGCTGAGGCTAAAGCCGAGCCCGAGACCAAAGCCGAGCCCGAGGCTGAGGCCAAAGCCGAGCCTGAGGCCAAAGCCGAGCCTGAGCCCGAGTCCAAGGCCGAGACCAAGACCAAGCCTGAGGCCAAAGCCAAGGCCGAGCCCGAGGCCAAGGCCAAGGCCGAGGCCGAGCCTGAGGCCAAGGCTGACGAGCCGGCCGCCACCACCGCCGTCCCCGCCGGGGACGCCCCGTCCGAGGACTGAAGATGATCGCCGACGCATTGGAACACCTGGTCCGAGGCCTAGTGGCCAACCCGGACGATGTCCAGGTCGAGGATTTGAACCTGCGCCGGGGGCGGATGCTCGAGGTCCGAGTCAGCCCCCAGGACGTGGGCAAGGTCATCGGCCGGCAGGGGCGCACCGCCCAGGCCCTACGCACCGTCACCGCCGCCCTGGCCGGCCACGACCAGGTGCGGATCGATTTCGTCGACGTCGACCGGTGCCCGACCCGGGGCGGCGGCCGGCGCCGCTGAGCGGTGCCCGAAGTCGTCGTCGGCCTGGTCCGCCAGGCCCACGGCCTGCGCGGCGAGGTCGCGGTCGAGGTGCGCAGCGATTGGCCCCAACGCCGCTTCGCCCCGGGCGCGGTCCTGAGCTTGGACCCGGGCCCCGGCGAGTTGACGGTGGCCTCCCACCGCTGGCACCGGGAGCGTTTGTTGGTGGCCTTCGAGCAGATCGGCGACCGCGATGCCGCCGCCGCCCTGGCCGGCCGGCGGCTGGTCGTGAACCTCGACCCAAACGAGTCCACCGGCGACCCGGAGGAGTTCTTCGACCATCAATTGGTCGGGCTGCGGGCCCAGTCGGTGGCCGGCGCCGACCTGGGTCCGGTGACCGGCGTCGTCCATCTGCCCGGCCAAGACTTGTTGGCCTTGGCCACCGTCCGGGGCGAACGGCTGGTGCCCTTCGTCGCCGCCTTGGTGCCGGAGGTCGACTTGGCCCGGGGCCGAGTCGTCATCGCGCCGCCCGCCGGCCTGCTGGACGAGGCCGAGGCCGCGACCGAGGCTTAAACGGAGGCGACGGCCGGCCCCCGGCACAACCCGACGCGACGCCCGGGCCAACGCCCCGGGACACGACCAGTCCCGATCCGAGAACCCGATCTGAGGAGGCCCCATGCGGATCGACGTGGTGACGATCTTCCCCGACTACCTGTCCCCCCTGCGCCTGTCCCTGGTGGGCAAGGCGGTGGCCTCCGGACTGGTCGAGTTGGGGGTCCACGACCTGCGCCGTTGGACCCATGACATCCACCGCACGGTCGACGACACGCCCTGCGGCGGCGGCCCCGGCCTGGTGATGCGCCCGGAGCCGTGGGGCGAGGCGCTGGACGAGTTGTTGGCCGACCCGACGGACGACACCCTGGTGGTCTTCCCCAGCCCCTCCGGGGAGCGCTTCAGCCAGCGCCTGGCCCGCCAATGGGCCCAGCGCGGGCGGCTGCTGTTCGCCTGCGGCCGTTACGAGGGCATCGACGCCCGGGTGCCGCTCCACGCCGCCAGCCGCGCCGCCGTGGCCGAGGTGTCGCTGGGCGATTACGTCCTCAACGGCGGCGAGGCCGCCGCCCTGGCCATGATCGAGGCCGTCGTCCGCCTCGTCCCCGGCGTCGTCGGCAACCCCGAGTCGCTGGTCGAGGAGTCCCACGCCCCGGACTGGGGGCTGTTGGAGTATCCCGTCTACACCAAGCCGACCCAATGGCGCGGCCTCGACGTGCCCGAGGTTTTGTTGTCCGGCCACCACGCCCGGGTGGCCCAGTGGCGGCGCGACCAAGCTGAGGCCCTGACCCGGCGGCGGCGCCCAGACCTGCTGGTCGACCAGCCGGCGGCCAACCCGTCGGACTGACCCCGGGAAACACTCTCCGAGCTAGACCCCTAAGGGTTGCCTAATCGGGCCGTCGGACCGCTAGGGTTACCTCGTGGCGACTACAACACTCACGGTGCACGCCAGGGCGCTCCACTCATTGGTCGTGAAGAAGGTCATCATGGCCGTCACCGGCCTGATGCTGATCTGCTTCCTGCTGATGCACATGTTCGGCAATCTCAAAGTCTTCATCGGCCCCGAGGCGTACAACCACTACGCCGAGTGGCTGCAGCGAGACATCCTCTACCCCCTGCTGCCGCATGGCTGGTTCATCTGGATCTTCCGCGCCGTCATGCTGGCCGCCCTGGTGCTCCACATCTACTGCGCGGCCAAGGTCTGGGCGGCCTCGATCCGCGGCCGGGGCTCCAGCCAGGGCCTGAAGTACACCCGGGTGAACCGCCCGGAGCGCACCTTGTCGTCCAAGCTGATGCGCTGGGGCGGTATCACCTTGGGCGCACTGTTGCTCTTCCACCTGCTGATGTTCACCACCAAGTCGATCACCTTCGGGGTTTTCGACGCCGAGTCGACCCCCTACGACATGTTCCGGGCCAGCTTCGACCCTCAGCTGTGGTACATCTTCGTCATCTATCTGGTCTTCATGGTGGCCGTCTGCTTCCACGTCCGGCACGGCTTCTACTCGGCCTTCACCACCTTGGGGGCGAATGTCTCCCCCGCCGCCCGCGGCGTCCTCAACGCCCTGGCCTATTTCGTGGCCACCTTGATCTTCGTCGGCTTCATCCTGCCGCCGGCGGCGTCCGTTCTCGGCCTTTTGGAGGCGATCTAGATGGCAGTCACTGAATCCCCGGCCGCCGGCCCCAAACCAGCCGGCGCCAAGCCAGCCGGCTCCAAGCCGGCCAGCGGCCCCAAACCCGCCGCCGACGAGGCCTACTGGGCCGTGGGCGACGACATCGCCGACGACAAGGCCCCGGGCGGCCCGATCGAGGGCCAGTGGCAGCGCCGCCAGTTCGAGGCCCACCTGGTCAACCCGTCCAACCGGCGCAAGCTGACGGTCATCATCGTCGGCACCGGCCTGGCCGGCGGGGCCGCCGCCGCCTCCCTGGGCGAGGCCGGCTACAACGTCGAGGCCTTCTGCTACCAGGACTCGCCCAGGCGGGCCCACTCCATCGCCGCCCAGGGCGGCATCAACGCGGCCAAGAACTACCGCAACGACAACGACTCGGTCTACCGCCTGTTCTACGACACGGTCAAGGGCGGCGACTACCGGGCGCGCGAGTCCAACGTCTACCGCCTGGCCGAGATCTCGCCCCACATCATCGACCAGTGCGTCGCCCAGGGGGTGCCCTTCGCCCGCGAGTACGGCGGCCTGCTGGACAACCGCTCCTTCGGCGGCGTCCAGGTCCAGCGGACCTTCTACGCCCGCGGCCAGACCGGCCAGCAATTGCTGATCGGCGCCTACCAGGCCTTGGAGCGCCAGATCGAGGCCGGCACGGTCCAGATGCACAACCGTCACGAGATGGTCGAATTGATCGTGGCCGACGGCCGGGCCCGGGGCATCGTCACCCGGGATATGGTGACCGGTCAGATCGAGGCCCAGATGGGCGACGCCGTGGTCTTGGCCACCGGCGGCTACGGCAATGTCTTCTTCTTGTCGACCAACGCTATGGGCTGCAACAACACGGCCGCCTGGCGGGCGCACCGCAAAGGGGCCTATTTCGGCAATCCCTGTTACACCCAGATCCACCCCACCTGCATCCCGGTGCATGGCGACACCCAGTCCAAGCTGACCCTGATGTCGGAGTCGCTGCGCAACGACGGCCGCATCTGGGTGCCGAAGAAGGCCGCGGACGCCGCCAAGGACCCGCGTGACATCCCCGAGGCCGACCGCGACTACTACCTGGAGCGGATCTACCCCAGCTTCGGCAACCTGGTGCCGCGCGATATCGCCTCCCGCCAGGCCAAGTACATGTGTGACGAGGGCCGTGGCGTCGGCCCGGCCGTCACCGAGGTGGACGCCCAAGGGGTCGAGCGCCAGGTCCGCCGGGGTGTCTACCTCGACTTCGCCGACGTCATCGCCCGGCTGGGCCAGGCCACCGTGGCCGCCCGCTACGGCAACCTGTTCGACATGTACGCCCAGATCACGGGCGAGAACCCCTACGAGACGCCGATGCGGATTTACCCGGCGGTGCATTACACCATGGGCGGGCTGTGGGTCGACTACGACCTGATGAGCTCCATCCCGGGCCTGTACGTGGTGGGCGAGGCCAACTTCTCCGACCACGGGGCCAACCGGCTGGGGGCCTCGGCCCTGATGCAGGGCCTGTCGGACGGCTACTTCGTGCTGCCCAACACCATCAACGACTATCTGGCCCAGCCGCGCCCGCCGATTGACGCCGAGGCGGCCGAGGCCAAAGCGGCCGTGGCCCAGGCCCAGGCCCGGGTGGACCAGCTGCTGGCCATCCAGGGCAGCCGCTCGGTCGACTCCTTCCACAAGGAGCTGGGCCACATCATGTGGGAGTACTGCGGCATGGAGCGGACCGAGGCGGGCCTGAAGACGGCCATCGCCAAGATCCGCCAACTGCGCCAGCAGTTCTGGTCCGACGTCAAGGTGACCGGCCGGGGCGACGACTTCAACCAGGCCCTGGAGCGGGCCGGCCGGGTGGCCGACTTCTTGGAGCTGGGCGAGTTGATGTGTGTCGACGCCCTCCACCGGCGGGAGTCCTGCGGCGGCCATTTCCGGGCCGAGTCGCAGACCGCCGACGGCGAGGCCCTGCGCCACGACGACGAGTTCTTGTACGTCGCCGCCTGGGAGTTCGGCGGCGACGACGACTTGCCCGTGCTGCACAAAGAACCCCTGGTGTACAAGGCCATCGAGTTGAAGCAGAGGAGCTACAAGTGAGGATCACGCTGCGCGTCTGGCGCCAGGCCGACCGGAACTCGCCCGGCGGACTCAAGACCTATCAGTTGACCGACGTCGACTCGTCGATGAGCTTCTTGGAGATGCTCGACTTGTTGAACGAGGAGCTGACGGCCCGCGACGAGGAGCCGGTGGCCTTCGACAACGACTGTCGCGAGGGCATCTGCGGCATGTGCGGCATCGTCATCAACGGCGCCCCCCACGGCCGCTACAACTCGCCCGTGGCCACCACCACCTGCCAGCTACACATGCGTAGCTTCCACGACGGCGACGTCATCGACATCGAGCCTTGGAAGGCCGGAGCCTTCCCGGTGATCAAAGACCTGGTGGTCGACCGCTCGGCCTTCGACCGCATCATCCAGGCCGGCGGCTATATCTCGGTCAACACCGGCGCCGCGCCCGAGGCCCATTCCACGCCGGCCCCCAAGCGCCAGGCCGACCAGGCCTTCGACAACGCCACTTGTATCGGCTGCGGCGCCTGTGTGGCGGCCTGCCCCAACGGGGCCGGGATGCTGTTCACGGCCGCCAAGATCACCCATCTGGCCCGGCTACCCCAGGGCCAGCCGGAGCGGCTGCGGCGGGTCAAGGCGATGGTGGCGGCCCACGACGAGGCCGGCTTCGGCGGCTGCACCAATATCGGCGAGTGCGCCGCGGTCTGCCCCAAGTCGATCCCACTGGCCTCCATCGGCCAGCTCAACCGCGACCTGATCCACTCCCTGTTCACCGGCGAGGGTAAGTAGCGGTCACCACCGCCGGGCGGAAGCGTCGCGCGACGCTGACGGTCCCCGCCGTCGCTCTGCGACCAGTCGGCGACGGCCGGGCGGAGTGGTCGGGAGCGGAACTCGGACGGTCGCCGCGCCGCTTGGCGACGGGGCGGGCCGGCGATATTGGCTTCAGGAGCGCCCCTGTGGCAGAATCTCTGACTGCTGTCTGGCGTGGGGGCCCCTGCCACAGGGGGTCGGCCGCCGCGACCGAGGCTGAAAAGGCTATCGACCTTTGGCGACCTGTGGCGCCTGGTGAGGATTTCCCGTGACCCATCCCTTGATTCAGGCGCTCGACGCCGACTCCCTGCGCGACAAGATTCCCGATTTCCGCCCCGGCGACACGGTCCGTGTCCACGTCAAAGTGGTGGAGGGCAACAAATCCCGCGTCCAGGTCTTCGCCGGCGTGGTCATCGCCCGGGCCGGCGCCGGGGTGGGCCAGACCTTCACCGTGCGCAAAGTCTCCTACGGGGTCGGGGTGGAGCGGACCTTCCCCCTCCACTCCCCCATCATCGACCAGATCGAGGTCGCCCGTCGCGGCGACGTCCGCCGGGCCAAGATCTACTACCTGCGCGACCTGCGCGGCAAAGCCGCCAAGATCAAGGAGAAGCGCGACCAAATCAAGGACAAGCGCGGCTCCTAGTGAATACGGCATCCCGGGTCAAGCCCTGAATGCCGTCAACGGTCGCCATCCCGGGCTTGGCCTAGGAGTTGGGCCAGCCAATGAGCGCGGCTGAGGAGTTGGGCCAGCCCATGAGTGCGGCTGACGCCGTGATCACAGTCCAACGACCCCGGAACGGCTAAACTGAAACCAGTTGTTTTGGCGTTCGCGCCCACCCGGAGGAGTTTCATTGTCCGCGCTGGAACCAGCCATAGGGTTCGCGGTGGCCTCGGGTCACAAGCTCCGGGCCGAATCGGCCGGCCCCCGCCGCGCCCTGGCCGATAAGCCGGTCAAGTCCAAGAAGGCCGGGTCCAACCCCCGCCGCGGCCTGGTGACGGACGGCCAGCCGTCGACCAAGCCGCCTCCGTCGGCGGGCCGGAGATTTGCCCGACTGGTCTGGGACTGCTGCGTTATCTTGGTGATCGCTCTGGTCATATCGTCGCTGATCCGCAACTTCGCCTTCGAGCAGTTCAGGGTGCCGACCGGATCTATGGAGCAAACCCTCTACGGCGAGCGCGACGAGGACGGTCGCCCCCGGACGGGCGACCGCATCCTGGTCTCCAAGCTGGGCAGTTTCCACCGTGGCGACATCATCGTTTTCGAGGACAACCTCGGCTGGTTGGCGCAGTCGCCCGAGCCATCCTCCTGGCTGCTGCGCTCGCTCGGCTTCGTCGGCCTGATCCCGGACTCGTCCAAGGGCTACCTGGTGAAGCGGCTGATCGGCCTGCCGGGCGACCATGTGACCTGCTGCAACGCCGCCGGCCAGATCGAGATCAACGGCCAGCCGTTGGACGAGCCCTATCTCCACGTCGACGAGAACGGCGTCCTGGCGGCCCCCTCGGCCCAGGAGTTCGACCTAGTGGTGCCGGCCGACCACGTTTTCGTCCTGGGCGACAACCGGCCCAACTCGGCCGACTCGCGCTACCACCTCTGTGTCGGCACCCAGCGCACCCCGGAGTTGGCCTTCCCCCACGTCAACGACATCGTCGGGCCGGTGGTGGCCATCGCCTGGCCCCTCAACCGGGCGACCCTCTTCCACACTCCGGCGAGCTTCGCCGATGTGCCGCCCCAATCCTCCGCCGGTCCGCCCGAGGCCGTGGTGTCCGTCTACCCGGTATGTTGACGGCGCCGACCGCCAGCGCCCCCAGGCCGCCGACGACCAGTCGGATCGCTCCCTCTCAGGCCACTGTCCCCGCGCCCCCGACGCCTACCCGAACCGCCCCCTCCCACCCCCAAGACGCCTGGACCACATCCCCGACGACCGCCCGAACCGCCCCCTCTCAAAACAGCGGGAGCACAGCGACCGACGCCGGCCGGACGGCCCGCCACATCCCCGCTATCCCGTCACCCGACCGGCCCACCCCATCAGAGACTGGCCGGACCACGACAGTCGGCGCCGGCCGTCTCACGACCACGCCACCTAAGGACTACGAGGACCGTCTGCGCCAAGCCGGTCTGGGTCCGGTGGCGGGGGCCGACGAGGCCGGGAGGGGGGCCTGCGCCGGCCCCCTGGTGGCGGCGGCCGTGATCTTGTCCGACCGGCCCGGCGACCACATTGTCGGCCTGGCAGACTCCAAGACCTTGACCGCCAAGGCCCGCCAGCGGCTCTACCAGGCCATCTGGGAGCGTGCCCGGGCGGTCGCCTGGGTCCAGGTCGAGGCCGCCCAGTGCGACGCCTGGGGCATCCAGGAGGCCAACCTGCAAGCCCTGCGGCGGGCGGTCTGGCGGCTGTCGCCTCGGCCCGGTTTCGTCATCACCGACGGTTTCGCCGTCGACGGCCTGCCAGAGGCGGGGCTGGGGATGTGGAAGGGCGATCAGGTGGCCCCATCGGTGGCGGCGGCCTCCATCGTGGCCAAGGTCGTCCGGGACCGGTTAATGGTCCAACTCGACGCCCTCCACCCCGGCTACGGCTTCGCCCAGCACAAGGGTTATTGCACCCAGGCGCACCAGTCGGCGCTGGCCCGGCTGGGGCCGTGTCCCCAACACCGCTTGACCTACGCCAACGTCGCCCGCGCCGCCGACCGCCCCCCACCGGTCGCAACGCCTCGGCGGTCCGGGTTCGCTAGAGTGAGGACACCATGAGCGCAGAAGACCTGGAGCAGTATGAGACCGAGTTGGAGCTCAGCCTCTACCGTGAATATAAGGACGTCGTCGGCATCTTCACCTTCGCCGTCGAGACCGAGCGCCGCTTCTATCTCTGCAACGCCGTCGACTTGAAGGTGCGGACCGAGGGCGGCGACGTCTACTACGAGGTCTCGATGACCGACGCCTGGGTCTGGGACATGTACCGCCCGGCCCGCTTCGTCAAAGCCGCCAAGGTCCTGACCTTCCGCGACGTCTCGGTCGAAGAGATCGCCCACTCCGACCTCCAGGTGCCCGAGTCCAAGTGACCCCGGCGCCTCGCTAACCGTACAGCTCAAAGTGGCTGCCGATGAGTTGGTAGACCACGGTCTCGTCCCCCACCAACTCGTAGAGGGCGCGGACATCGCCGGTGATGTCGATGCTCCAGAGGTGGCGCAGCCGGCCTTGGAGGCGGTGGCGGCGCAGCAGCGGGTCGTCCGGGTGGGCCAGCATCAAGTCGATCCGGGCCAGGGCGGTCGCCTGGGTCGAGCGGGGCAGGCGGGCCAATTGTTTGACGAAAGGTTTGGCGAAACGCACCCTCATCGGCCGACCCCCCTAGCCGGCCTCACACGTCCCTCCGGCCTAACACGTCCTGCCGGCACCACAGGCACCGTCGGTCTTAGTGGCTCCACGGTCTCACCGGCCCTCCGCCGCCACCGCCTGGCGCAGCCAGGACAGGGCCTCTTCGCCGCCCTCGAGGGCGGGCGAGAAATCGTCCCAATCCCCGGCTCGGGCACTGGCCGACAGCTCCAGCAGCTCGGCCTCGACCTCGGGGCGCAGCCGCTCCTCGGCCCGGAAGGTGATCTCGCCCGAGACCACGAAGGCCCGCAGCGAACTCGACACCACCGCGCTCAGGGGCAGGCCCAGACTCTTGGCCAACTCTTGGGCCGCCCGCTTGAGGTCGGCGTCCAGCTTGACGTTCAACACCGTACTACCCATAACCCAAATATACACCAGGGTTATATGACTCCAGGCGAAGCGGCGGCCGGCGGCTGACCCTCCCGGGTTGTAGGGTCAGCGGTCGTGAGTACCCAGTACCCTTCCAGCGCCGAGCGAGCCCCGACCTCGGGCGATGTCGGGGCGCCACGCCGGTGAGCGGGAACGGCGACGCCGACCTCCGGCTCGACCTGCCGGGCGGCCGGTTCATCTTCCGAGTGGCCGCCGTCATCAGTCGCGGCGACGACTTGTTGATGGTGTCGAACCCGGCCGACGACCACCTCTACACGGTGGGCGGGGCGGTCTGGGGCGAGACGACCGAGGCCGCCCTGGCGCGCGAGGTCGAGGAGGAGACGGGCCTACAGGTGGCCCGGGCCGAGTTGTGCGCCGTGGCCGAGGACTTCTTCCACGAGCGGGGCGCCGACCAGCACGAGGTCTGCTTCTACTACCGGGTCGCCCTCGAGCCGGGGCGAGAGCCGACGGCGCGATCTGTCAACCTGCTGGGCCAGCCCGAGTCCCTGCTCTGGGCGCCGCGCCACAGCTTCGGGCGCGACCGGCCGGCCTATCCCCCATTCCTGCCCGAGCTGGTCGACGGCGGCCCCATCCGCCACTACGTCACCCGTTCTGACGCTCCCGGGCTTGAAACAAAGCCGATTTGATATACGGGCGCCACTGCCTCATCCAACCCGACGACGCGTTGACAGAAGCGAGCGAGACGTCCGGCGAAGCTCCGCTTGGGGTGGGGCCGGGGCGGGTTGTAAAGTCAGCTGTCATGAGCCTTGAGGCCTCGAGCGTTGGTCGGGGGCCGACCTTGGACGAGGTCGCCCGGCTGGCCGGCGTCTCCCGCTCCACCGCCTCGCGCGCCCTCAACGGCGGCGTGGCCTCGCCCCAGACGGTCGAGGCGGTCGAGCGGGCTCGGGCCGAGCTGGGCTTCGTGCCCAACCGGGCGGCCCGCGACCTGGCTCGGCGGCGGACCGACTCAGTGGCCATCGTCATCCAGGAGACGCCGGCGGCCATCTTCCACAACCCTTTCCACGCCTTGGTCACCACCGCCTTGGCGACCCGTTTCTGGGAGGCCGGGCTACAACCCCTATTGGCCCTGATGGACCCCTTCGAACCGGAGCCGACGGTCGGCCGCATCCTCCACCGGGGCCACGTCGACGGCGTGGTGGTGTCGGCCTTCCAAGAGTCGCCGCCGGTCGAGAACCTGTTGACCGGCTCCGGGCTGCCGACCGTCTTCATCGGCCGGCCGCCCCGGCCGGACAGCCTCCCCTACGTCGATGTTGACAACCGCCGGGGGGCCCACCTGGCCACCCGCCACCTGTTGGAACGGGGTCGCCGCCGGATCGCCTGTCTGGGCGGCCCCGCCACCTTGAGCAGCGGCGTCGACCGCCGCCAGGGCTGGCTCGACGCCCACCACGAGGCCGGCATCGCCCCCGGACCCTACCTGGGCGGGGCCGCCGACACCGCCTCGGCCCGGGACCAGGCCCAGCGCCTCTTGCGCCAGCACCCGGCCATCGACGCCATCGTGGCCTACTCCGACGCCGTCGCCGCCGGCGCCATCCAAGCGCTGCGGGCGGCCGGGCGGGCCATCCCGGACGACATCGCCCTGACCGGCGTCGACAACTTCGCCACCGCCACCGAGGTCTGTCCCAATCTCACCACCGTGGCCCAGCCGGTGCCCGAGTTGGCCCGGGCCGCCGCCGACCTGCTGATCGGCTACCTCCAGAACGGCGCCTGGCCCGCCTGGCCCCGCATCCTGGCCACCGAGTTGATCGTTCGCGACTCGACCTGAGCCCAGATCCACCGAATCTCGGTGGATCTGAAGCCCGTCTGCGTACTGGCCGTCATCCCGGATCGAGTCCGGGATGAGGCGGGCGGCGCTCGGCCGGCCGCGACCGCCGGACCGTCCGGTCAGCCCTTGACAGCGCCGGCGGCCATGCCCTTGATCATCCATTTCTGGACCAGCAGGAACAAGACCAGCGGCGGCAGGAAGGCCATGGTCGAGGCCGCCAGCATGGCCCCCCAGTCCGTCCGGTCGTAGGTCTGGAAGTTGCGCAGGCCGACCGGGATGGTGTTGCTGGCCTCGTTGGGCAGGAAGGCCGAGGCCACCATGAACTCGTTGTAGGACTGGAGGAAGGCGAAGATGGCGACGGCGGCCGCGCCCGGCCCGGCCAGGGGCAGCACGATCCTGAGCATGGCCTGGAAGGATGAGCAGCCGTCGATCCGGGCGGCCTCCTCCAGGTCGCGCGGGATGGAGTCGAAGAAACCCTTGAACATCCAGGTGCAGAAGGGCAGCGACATGACGACGTAGAGGATGGCCACCGGGGCCGGCGTGTTGATCAGATGGAGGACCCGGAAGGTGACGAACAAGGCGATGATCGACAACACCAGCGGGAACATCTGGAAGACCATCAGCAACGACGAGTAGACCGAGTTGACGATGGTGCGGTAGCGCGACATCGAGTAGCCGGCGAAACCGGCCGCCACCAACGTGGCCGCCGTGGTGATGACGGCGATCAGGATCGAATTGCGGAACCAGGCCCAGTATTGGACCTTGCTGCCCGATATGACCGTGGTGTAGTTGGCCAGGGTGACGTTGTCGGGGAACAGGGTCGTGCCGCCCAGGATGTCATTGGTCGGCCGGAACGAGTTGATGACCGTCAAGATGAGCGGCAGGTCGATGACGAACATGGCCGCCAGCAAGACCAGGCTGACGATCCAGCGTCCGACGCCGCGGCCGGAGCGGCGCCTCATTGCTGATCACCGGCCCGGCGCTGCAGCCGCAGCATGAAATAGGACAGCACGGCCAAGACGATCAAGGTGAGGACGGCCGAGGCCGCCCCCCGGCCCAGGTCGTGGTAAATGGCGTTGTCGAAGGAGTAGATCATCAGCGTCCTGGCGTTGGCCGAGTTGTTGGTCAGCAGATAGGTCGTCTCGTAGTCGTTGACCGACCAGATCGTCATCAAGACCCACAAGATGGAGCTCATGGGCAGGATCTGGGGGAAGGTGATGTGCCAGAAGCGCTGCCAGGCGTTGGCCCCGTCGACCTCGGCCGCCTCCTGCAAAACGTCGTCCAGCGATTGCAGGGTCGCCATCAAGGAGACCAGCATGAAGGGGAAGCTGCGCCAGGCCTTGGCCACGATCGCCGCCACGGCCGTCCAAGTGGGCGAGTTGAAGAAGTAAATGGTGTCGATGCCGAACCAATTCAGCACCTGGTTGACCGCCCCGTACTGGTCTTGCAGCATCCAGCGCAGGGCCGTCATGCCGACGATGGTGGGAATGACCCAGGGAACGATGAAACCGACCCGCAGGAAGCCGCGCCCAGGGATGTCGCGCACCAGTAGCAGGGCCAGTCCGAGGCCCAGCAGATAGGACAAGACGACGCCGCCGGCGGCGAACAGAACGGAGAACTTGACGGCCGACCAGAACGACGGGTCGGACAGCACCTTGCTGTAGTTGTCCCAGCCGATCCAGCCCTGGCTGGGCTTGGCCACTTTGCCCTTCTGGAAACTGTAGAGCACGCCCTGGACCATGGGATAGGCCTGGATGGCGCCCAGCAACAGGATGGACGGCAGTGCCAGGTTGAAGCTGAGCCAGCGGTCTTTCCGGGCCCGACTGTCAGACCGCCTGGGCCGGCCGGCCGCAACCCGGGGGGGGGAATCGACGGCAATGGTCATGGAGCCTCCTTAGCGGGCTGTCTGGGGCGGGACGGCGTGGGACCGGGACGGTTTAGGCCATGGGCCGGGGACGACGGGGAGGCCGGTCGCGGCGGACGGGCGGGCCCGCCGCGACCGGCGCCGCCTCAGCGGCCCTCGTCGATGAAGCCCTGAACCTTGTCCTGGGCCACCTGGGCCGCCGCCGCGACGTCCGACCCATTGAACAAGGCCCGCTCCAGGTCGAGCATGGTGTCGTCGCCGTCAATGGTGTTGAGAGCGGCGAAACCGCTCGGCGCCAGGGCGTAGAGCGGCTGGCCCACCGGGGCCCCCCACAGCTCGGCCGCCTCGCGGTAGAGCGGCATATCGTCGAACATCGAGTCGGACACGATCGACTCCCGGGGGCTGACGCCGGAGGCGCCGCCCTGGAACAGCCCCAGGCCGTTGGCCGACCAGAACTCGACGAACTTGAGGGCGGCTTCCGCGTGGCCGCGCTCCTCGGCCGCCTTGTAGGCCATGATGCCGTTGACGAAGTAGAGGCCCAGCTTGTCGCCGTCGGCGTTGGCCAGCGGCGGCAGGACCTTGACGTTGGCCAGCGAACTGGTCAGGCGGGGATAGATGGTGGGCGAGTCCATGACGAAGACGGCCTTGCCGTCGTCCATCATGGTGATGGCCTCGTCTTGGGAGATGGTGGTGGCCGTCGGGTTGATGCAGCCAGTGCCGCCTTGGCCCATCGAGGAGATGTACTCCAGGGCCGCCAACTCTTTCTCACTGGTCAGAGCGGCGTCGCCGTTGGCGTCGAACATGCCGGCGCCGAAGGAGATGCCTTGCATGAAGGTCCAGTGCGGCGTGCCGCCGTCGGCGATGCCGTAGACGTCGGGGCCGAGGACCTGATGGGCCTGGTCGCAGGCCTGGGCGAACTCTTCCCAGGTGGTGGGCACGGACAGGCCGGCCTGCTCCAGCAGGTCGGCGCGGTAGAACCAGACCCGGATGTCGGTCGCCCAGGGCACGGCCAGGTAGTCGCCGTTGGCGTCCTTGTAGTAGTCCAACATGCCCTCGGTGAAGTCGTCGGCCGTGCCGTCGGACTGCCACTGGTCGATCAAGTCGTTCAGGGGCAGGATGGCGTCGGCGTCCTGCTGCAGGCCGAAGGGCTGGAAGCCGCCGCCGGTGGAGACGTCGGGGGCGGACCCGGCCCCGACGGCCTGGGCGAAGGTCTGGTACCAGTTGTCCCAGCTCTTGTTGGTGTAGTTGACCTTGATGCCGGGGTTCTCATCCTCGAACTGTTCGACCAGCTTCTGAGCCGCCGCCGGGTAGGTGTCGGCCGGGCCCCAGGCCATGTCCCAGAACTCGAGTGTGACCTGGTCGGCGCCGCTGGCGGTGTCTGTGCCGTCCGGTGTCTGGTCGTCGCCGCTACAGGCGGCCAGGCCGAGCCCGGACAGGGCCGTGGCCGCGACTACGACCAACGACCGACGCCAAAAGTGGTTTGTCATTGATGGTTCTCCTTATAAACAGTGAGACGGGTCGATCTTCATCGGCCCCGGCCGCCCGGGTGGGTTCCGTCGGCCCGCCTTGGTCGAAACAACCCGCCATGGCCTCCCCTCCCCCGCCGAAAGTGCGCCGGGCCAGTCATTGCCCGGGCGACGCGACCGCCACACTAATCGGCCTCCCCGGCCTTTGCCGATAGCTGGGAGAGGCTGGCGGCCAAGTTGTGACCAATCTGTTATCTTACTTGTCAGCAAGTTAACGCGCCGGAGCGTAGACTACTCTTGGAAGCGCTTCCACAGGTCCGCCGGCGGCGGGCCGCCCAAGATCGAGAGGGACACCATGACCACCCGCCAATTCCCCGCCGGCTTCACCTGGGGCACGGCCACCGCCAGCTACCAGGTCGAGGGGGCGGCCCACGCCGACGGCCGCGGCCTCTCCATCTGGGACACCTTCTGCGCCACGGAGGGCCAGATCGACGACGGCTCCAACGGCGACGTGGCCTGCGACCAGTACCACCGCTACCTAGGCGACATCGCCTTGATGACCGAGCTCGGGGTCGGCGCCTACCGCTTCTCCGTCGCCTGGCCCCGCGTCCAGCCCCAGGCCGGCGAGCCGGTCAACCAGGCCGGCCTGGACCATTACTCGCGTCTGGTCGACGCCCTGCTGGCGGCCGGGATCAAGCCGGTCGTGACCCTCTATCACTGGGACCTGCCGCAATACCTGGAGGACGCCGGCGGCTGGCCCGAGCGCCAGACGGCGGTCCGTTTCGGCGACTACGCCGCCCTGGTGGCCCGTCGCCTGGGCGACCGGGTGGACACCTGGACGACGTTGAACGAGCCCTGGTGCTCGGCCTATCTGGGCTACGCCGCCGGCGAGCACGCCCCGGGCCGGCGCGACCACGCGGCCGCCCTGGCCGCCGCTCACCACCTCAACCTGGGCCACGGCCTGGCCGTCCAGGCCGTCCGGGCCGAGGTCGGCGACCGGGCCCGGACCTCCGTGACCCTCAATCTGACCCAGGCCTACCCGGCCACCGACTCGGCGCTGGACCGGGCGGCGGCCGACCAGATCTGGCGGATCGACAACGACATCTGGCTCAAGCCGATGCTGGAGGGGGCCTACGACCCCCAGTTGTGGGCCGACACGGCCCAGGTGACGGACTGGGCCTTCGTCCGCGACGGCGACCTGGCGACGATCCGTCAGCCGCTCAGCGTCCTGGGCCTCAACTATTACTCCCCCGTCACCGTCCGGCCGCTCCCCGGGGCCGTCCCGGCGGCCCGGACGGCCGACTGCCCGGTGGTGCGCCCGGGGACGGAGGCCATCGAGGTGCTGGCCCCGACCGGGCCGCTGACGGACATGGGCTGGTCCCAGGAGCCCCGGGGTTTGACCGACCTGCTGGTCCGCCTGGCCCGGACCTACCCCGGGCTGGAGCTGATGGTGACGGAGAACGGCTCGGCCTTCGTTGACACGGTGTCGCCCGACGGGCTGGTCCACGACCCTGAGCGGGTGGCCTACCTGGCCGCCCATATCGAGGCCCTGGGCCAGGCGCTCGACGCCGGCGCCCCGGTCAGCGGCTACTTCGCCTGGTCCCTGCTGGACAACTTCGAGTGGGCCCGGGGCTATACCAAGCGTTTCGGCTTGTTCCGCACCGACTACGACACTTTGGAGCGGAGCTGGAAGGACACGGCCCGCTGGTACCAGGCGCTGGTCCGCTCCAACCGGGCGCCCGAGTCCGACTGGTCGTCGGCTCGGTCGGGTCAGCCGCCGGCCGTGTGAGCGGACTGGCCGCCGACCAGCCTGTGACCAGCGTCACCATGACCACGACCGCCGGCCCGGCCGGCCCGACCGGCAGAATCGGCCCATGACCGACACCGCTCCCGACCGCCCCGCGCCCGACCGCCGCCGGCCGGTCCCGCTCGACGGCCGCGCCGCCCGGGTGGCCGTGGTCCAGTTGTTCGCCTTCAACGGTTTGGTCATGGGGGCCTACGCCGGCGGCCTGGCGACCTTCAAAGACCAGTTGCGGCTGAGCAGTTGGCAGATGTCGGTCCTATTCGTCTTCATCGGCGCGGCGGCCATCGCCGCCATGCAGGTCGGCGGCCGGTTGTCCGACCGGCTGGGGGCCCGGCGGGTGGCCCTGGCGGCCGTCGTCCCCGAGGTCGTGGCCGCCGGCGGCCTGGCCCTGGTGGCGGCCCACGGCTCCTACGGCTGGCTGCTGGCGGCCGGCGTGGCCCTGGGGCTGGGCAATGGTGGTTTGGACGTGTCGATGAACGCCCTGGGGGTGCAGATCGAGCGCGCCCGGGGTAAACCGGTCATGAGCTCCTTCCACGGCGCCTGGTCGCTGGGCAACCTGGCCGGCGCCGCCGCCATCGCCGCCGTCGCCCGGGCCACCGGCTGGTCGGGAGGCCGGACGATCACGGCGGTCTGCCTGGGCTGCGCCGTCGTCGGGCTGGGGCTGTGGCTCAGCGCCCGCCGGATCACGCCCGAGACCGCTGTTGTGGCCCAGCGCACCGCCAGCGGCCAGAAGGTCAAACTGCCGGCCGTGGCCTATGTCTTCGGGCTGATGGCGATCGGCTTCGGGGTGGGCGAGGGCACGGGCATGGACTGGTCGGCCATCCAGGTGGCGGCGGTGGCCGACGTCGCCCCGGCGATCGCCTCCCTCGGCGTGGTGGCGTTGACGGCGGCCATGGTCTTGATCCGCTTGACCGGCGACCGGATCGTCGCCCGGCTGGGACGGCGCACGGTCGTGCGGCTGGGCTCGGCCACGGCCCTGGCGGGCTACCTGGTGGCGGCCTTGTCCCAGCCCCTGCCGCTACTGCTGCTCGGCTGGGGCCTGGTCGGCCTGGGCATCGGCGTGATCGCCCCCCAGGTCTACAGCGCCGCCGGCCACGCCGCCGGCGGCCGCGGCCTGGCGGTGGTGGTGACCTTCGGCTACGCCACCTTCCTGATCGCCCCGGCCGCCATGGGCGTCCTGGTGACGGCCTGGGGCGTCCAGCGGGCCATGTTCGTCCCCGCCCTGCTGCTGGCCGGCCTGGTCCTGGCCGCCGGCCTGCTGCCCCGCCGCGACGCCGGAGCCCCCTAAGCCTGATCCCATCGTCCTGATCCCACTGGGTCGAGCCCCCGACCGGCGGGCGCGCGGCCGGAACCGATGGCCTGTCTGGGACCGGTTCGACCGACGGGGCCAGAGCCGGCGCGGCCAGCCAGACCGGCGAGAGCGGCCGGAGTCACGGGCCGGAGCCGGCGCCGCAGGTCAAGGAAGCTGGCGGAACAGACGCCGGGCCGGGCGAGTTGAGCCCGGCCGTGACCTGGGATAGGCTGTCGCCCCGGCGTTGCCGGACGCCACCCTGGGGTATGGGGTAATTGGCAGCCCAACGGATTCTGGTTCCGTTAGTCCAGGTTCGAGTCCTGGTACCCCAACGCTCATTTGTGAGCCACAACGGCCCCGTTGTGTAGCGGCCTAGCACGCGGCCCTCTCAAGGCTGAAACGGCGGTTCGAATCCGCTCGGGGCTACAAAGGTGAAACACCTAGTCAGACGCAAGTTGACTAGGTGTTTTCGCTCGACGGGGTGGTGCGCGCCGTGGACGCTATCGCCACCGGGGAGACAGCCGGAGTCAGCGAGGGCCAGATCACGAACGCCCGCCGTCGTTGCGCCGACCCGGTGATCGAGTCGGCCAAGAACGCGATGCGCGGCGGGCGTCCGAGCCTGGGATGGGCCCGGGCCGAGCGGCCCAAGCGTGGCTCTAGGGCTCGGGGTAGGCGACGAAGGCGAAGGCCGAACTGTCCGGCGCCCAACTGTTCACGTTGATGGCACCCTGGCCGCCGAAGACGTGGGCGCAGGTCTTCGCCCGGGTCCAGTCGCCGTCCGTGACGACCTTGATGTCGACCCACACTTCTGCGGGATGCCCCTGGGCGCCCGGCGGGAAGGCGATGTAGCAGGCCTTGGTCCCGTCGGGGGACAGGTGCGGGAACCAGTTGACGAACTCGTCGCAGGTCAACTGCTCGGCATCGCCGCCGTCGGGCCGCAGGCGGGCGATCTGGGCGTGGCCGTCGAAGCTCTCCGTGTTGAAGTAGATCCACTCGCCGTCGGGCGAGTACTCGGAGCCGTCGGCCGGGCCCGGGCCGTCGGTGAGTTGTCGGTAGTCGCCGTCGCCCTTGGCCGACATCGTGAAGACGTCGCCGCGACCCCAGAAGTCGCCGGGGGTGAGCGGGTGCACGCCGATGACGGCGAGGCGCTCGCCGTCCGGGCTCACGCCGTGGAGGAAGTGCTTGAAGCCCGGGATGCCGGGGTCGCCCTCGACGAGCTGGCCGCGGCCGCCCGCCAATGGCACGCGGTGGACGCGCCAGTCGAAGGCGGAGACGTAGATGTGCTCCCCGTCCGGATCGAGGACATGGTCGTTGTTGATGATCGGAACGCCGGACAGCTCGATCTGCTCCAGCCGGCCGTCCTCGACCCCGAGGCGCCAGAGGTCGAAGTCGCCGTTGAGGATCAGCCACTTACCGTCGAGGGTCCAGTTCGGGGCTTCGAGCAGGATGTGGTCGAACTCGGCCAGCACCCGTGTCTCCAGGGTCGCCGGATCGGCCACGATCACCTGCGTCCGCTGCCCCGGCCGGAGGTCGCGCGGTGGGATTGTGATGCCGTTGTACTCGTTTTTCGCCATTGCTGGTCTCCTGTCGTTATGCGGAAGCGAGTGGTGTTCAGAGCGAGAGGGCTGGTGTTGGCGCCACCGTGACGGACGCCCCGGTGCGCGCGGACTCGGCGATGGCCTCGATGACGGTGACGACTCGCAGTCCGTCGGTGAAGGTCGGCAGGCCGTCGGGGGGGTTCCCCGCGATAGCCGCGTAGGTGTCGCCCACGAAGGCCGCGAAGGCGTCCAAATAGCCGAGCGGATGACCGCCGGGAGCCACGCAGAGCCGGGCCGCGTCGGCGCCCAACTGCGCGGTATCGCGTGGGAGGAGCTGCGAGCCGACCCGTCGTCCGAGCCACAGGTTTTCGGGGCTCTCCTGGTCGAACTTGAGTGAGAGACGGTCGGTCGACACCGCCAGAGCCAGGCTGTTCTTGTACCCCGGGGCGACCTGGGACACGGTGAGTGTGCCGAGCCCGCCGCCAGCCAGGTCGAATAGCACGGCGCCGAGGTCCTCCGTGTCCACGGGGGCTCCGGCGCGCTCCGGATAGACCGTCCGCCAGGCCGACCGGACCGTGACAAGCCGGTCGCCGATGACGAACTCGATGAAATCGACGAGATGCGAGCCGATGTCGCCGAACGCCCGCGTGGCGCCGCCTCGCGCGCTGTCGACACGCCAGTCGGTATCAGTGGGTTCGGACATCCAGTCCTGGAGGTACGCGCCCGTGACCATGTGGACCGCGCCCGCGTCGTCGCTCTGGAGTTGGGCGCGCAGCTCTCGGGCCATCGGATGGAAACGGTAGATAAACGGCACCGTGGCGACCACTCCGGCTGCCTGGCTGGCCTCAACGAGTCTCTGGCCGTCCTCCACGGAGGTCGTCAGAGGCTTCTCACACACGACGTGCTTGCCCGCCTCGATCGCTCTGAGCGCCAACTCGGCGTGGGTCCAGTTGGGAGTGCAGATGTGGACGACGTCGATCTCGGGAGACTCGATGAGCGCGGCGGCCGAGTCGAACACTTGGCCGACGCCCATCTGCCTGGCCACCTCACGCGCACGGTCCAAGGAGATGTCCGCCAGGCCGTGAATCGTGGCTCCCGCCACCCTGATGGAGCGGGCATGAATCTGGCCGATGAATCCCCCGCCGATGATTCCAACCCTGAGGTTCCCCGGATGGCTCGTGAACTGAGTCGATGGCATCGTCGCACTTTCTTGTCGAGACGTAGGTGCGAGTCTGGCCGATCTTCTTTCGACCTACAACGTCTTAATTACGTTTTTATCGGGCATAATATCGAGGTCTCGGCGGTAGTGCCTTGCGCACCGGACGTCGTGCCAGCGCCTCTGGTTCGAGTTCGGACTCGAGGCCCATGACCAGGCCGCCCGCCAGCCCTGACCGTCGGCCGTAGACCGGGCGCGCCATGGTCAGGTTGCGGGTCGCGAGTGGCAGAGCCCGGCTGTAGACGATAGAGCGGATGATGGCGAGGAGGTGGTCGCTCGCCATGGACAGGGATCCGCCGACCAGGACCCGCTCCGGGTTGACGAAGTGGATGAGGCTGACCACGACCTCCCCGATCTGCTCCGCCGCTTCCTTGACGATTCTGAGGGCCGGCGGATCCTGCTGCTCGATCAAGGCCATGACTGATCGGGTGAGGCCGATCTGGTCAGAACCGTCGAAGCCGAGGGCGAGTCCGACGGCGCGGACCGAGGCCACGGCTTCGAGGCAACCGATGCTGCCGCAGGTGCAAGGCGTCTTGGCGGCGAGGGAGGCCCGGACATGTCCGACGTCGCCGGCGGCTCCGTCGGCTCCCCGGATCAGCGTTCCATCCGCCCCGACAATGCCGACCCCGATGCCTGTCCCCACCTTGACGTAGAGCAAGGGCCCGCGGGTGAGTGGCGCGGCCCGCGCCTCGCCGAGAGCGCGTAGGTTGACGTCGTTCTCCAACATGACTGGACCTCCCAGGAGTTCTCTCATTCGGTCCACGACGGGATAGCCGTCCCAGCCGGGCATGATCGGAGGTCTCACCACCGCGCCCCCCCAGTGGTCGACCGGGCCGGGGAGTCCCATGACCAGGGAGCGCGGCGTGTCCGGACGGCCGAGGCGCTCCAGCATGTCGCTGAAGCGGCCGCCCAAGTCCGGCAGGACGCGCTCGGGGCCGGCGTCCAGGCGGATGTCGATGTCAACCCGGTCGATCATGCGCTGTCCGAGATCGAACACCGCGAGGGAGGCGTGGGTGGAACCGCAGTCGGCCACGAGCACGATGCCGAACTCCGGGTCCAGTTCCAGGGTCTCCGCAGGACGGCCACGACCTGGCACGACCTTGATCCCGCCGACTCGCAGAGCCCCGATGTCGATCAGGGTCTGGACCCCGGCATCGACAGTGGTGCGAGACAGGCCGGTGGCCCGGCCGAGCTCGGCTTTCGAGGTGGCGCTCCCGCTCGCCACGAGCTTGGCCAGCGTGCTCGCCACGGTCTCCCGGCTGACTCGTGCCGACAGCGGCGGAGCAGTCAGGCGGAGTTCGAACTTCATGACGTCTCCTCTCCGGAGAGGGCTCGCCGATTCCTTCGTGAATGTGTCTTTATAATTCATATTTTATGCATTGAACGGACTGAAGTGTGCTACCTAGGCTACCAGGAGAGGTGCTCGTCCAGGTACCTGACAAAGGAGTCACACATGCATGCTCAGCCACCCTCACGTTCCGCTCTCCACCGCTTCCTGGCGGTTCCCGCCGCCGCCGTCATCGTCGCTGCCGGGCTGCTGGCAGGCTGCTCACCTGACACTGACCCCGGCCCCGGCGGTACCGACCCGACGTCGGAACCCCTCACCCTCGTCATCGGCTCCGGCGCCACCAGCGGTCCCAACTGGGACCCCGCGTCGAAGATTCCAGACAGTTTCCTGACCTACGCGATCTACGATCCGCTGCTGTACATCGACTTCCTGACCCAAGAGGCGACACCCTGGGTGGCGGAGTCCTATGAGTGGGACGAAGCCCGCACCACCTTGACGCTGCACCTCCGGGAAGGGGTCAGGTTCACCGACGGCGCGCCCTACGACGCCCAGGCCGTCGTGACGAATATCGAGTACGTCCGCCACAATCCGGCGGCCGACCGATACTCGGACCTGGTCGACGTCACCAACGTCGCCGCCGTCGATGCCCAGACCGTGCAGATCACCATGACGAGCCCGGACCCGCAGTTCATCGCCTACCTCGGCATGTACCGGATCGCCAGCCCCGCAGCTTTGCAGGACCCGGACACGCTGTCGCAGAACCCCGTCGGGTCCGGACCCTACATCCTCGACATGGCGCAGACCGTGGCCGATTCGGAGTATGTCTTCGTGCGCAACCCCGATTATTGGAACCCTGGGGCCTTCCCCTACGACATCGCGAAGGTGCTCCTGATCCCGGATAACACGGCTCGGATCAACGCCCTCAAGTCGGGCCAGGTCGACTACATCGCTGGCGTCACCGCCGCCACGGCGGCGGACGTCCAGGCTTCCGGCTTCGGCGTCTACAACCAGAGGTCGCTGTGGTTCGGGCTCGCCATGGACGACGTCGACGGCGACCTGGGCTCGCCCATCGCCGACCGGCGCGTCCGCCAGGCGATCGCGTACGCCATCGACCGCGAGACGATCTTCGACACCATCGACCACGGCCTCAGCGCCGGCGGCAACCAGATCTGGACCGACGGCCAGCCCTTCTACCGCCCGGACCGGGCCAACGAGTACGCCTACGACCCCAACAAGGCGAGGGCGCTGATGGCGGAGGCCGGCTACGCCGACGGCTTTGAACTGACCATCCCGACGTTCGCCGGCTGGATGTCCGAGCCCTACCAGCCGATCATCGGCCAGTACCTCTCCGACATCGGGATCACGATCAACTGGCAGATGGGGACCTATCCCGACCTCGTGGTCGCGTGGGAGAGCGACACCTATCCGGTGTTCACCATCGTCGAGTCCTTCCCGACGACCACGGCTCAAGTGCTGTACCCGCGCGGGATCCACAACGTGGAGCGCTGGACGTCGCCGGAGATCAACTCGCTGCTTGACAGCTACAGTTCCGGGGCCGATGCGGCAGCCGCCCAGGCCGCCGCGGAGATCGGCGACATCGTCATGGACGAAGTGTGGTTCATCGTCATCAGCCAGCCCTACCAGTCCTTCGGCTACGACCTTAACAAGGTCCAGGTGGTCGGCGATCCCATGTATGTCCGGGCCGTCGCCCCTGCCAACTGACTCCCAGCCGCGCCCGCGGCGCCGTCGGCGCGCTCGCCGCGCCGCCCTCGGCGCCACGCGGGTGGCCCTATCGCACCCACACCACGACCGCAAACAACGAGAAAGGAATCTGACCATGACAGCGACACAAGAAGACGGGTTTGTCCCCCTCTTCAACGGAGTCGACTTGACCGGCTGGGTGGCCCAGCCACGGGTCTACGGGCCTTACTGGCCGGGAGGCCCAGAACTCAGGCAGATGGCGCCGCACGCCTTCAGCGAAGAGTATTGGGAGAACGCTCCCCATCGACCGGCGGTCTGGACCGTCGAAGACGGCGCGATCGTGGGCCGGCAAGACGAGCCCGGTAGCGGCTTCGGCGGCTTCCTCGTGACTGAGCAGAAGTACGGCGACTACGAGCTCGTGCTCGAGGCGAACCCCGATTGGCCGGCCGACACCGGCATCATCCTGCGCAAGGAGTGGGACGGTTTCGGCGGCATCCAGGTTCTGGTCGACTATCGCCAGTCGGGCTCCATCGGCGGCTTCTACGGCAACGGGATCGGCGGCTGGCACGCCGTGTCCTACGCTTTCGACGGCGTGGTCGACCAAGGGGGCAAGCTCCTCAGCCTCAAGGAAGACGACCCGGTCACGTCCATTGAACCGGTGGGCGACAAGGCGGAGTTGCTGACCTACGGGATCGGCGTCGACGACTTCCTGTCCACCTGGCGGGTGAACGACTGGAACGAGATCCGGGTTCGCATCGTCGGCGCCAAGCCCATCGTGACGACCTGGATCAACGGCCTCAAGACCGCCGAGATCGACCTGGCCGCGCTCAAGGCGCCGAACTACGAGGCCGACCAGGTCGCCGAATTCCTCGGCCGCGCGAGCCACATCGGGCTCGAGGTTCACGACTCGGACCCGATGATGAAGCAGGGCCGTTGGGGCATCGGCAACGCCTGCCGCTGGCGCAACCTCCGCATCAAGGAGCTGTCATGAACAAGGTCGGTTCCACCATCCAACAGTGGGTCCTCACCCCGGCCGGATGGCACCTGGACGAAGCGGTCCTGAGAACGGCCTTGGCCTCCATCGCGGCGGCCGGTTTCGATGGCATCCCCAGCGACCTCAGGCCGCAAGACATGGATGCGGACGGCTTCCTGGCGGTGCTGCAGGAGTACGGCTTGGAGCCCGGGCCCGGCTATCTCATGGTGGCGTTGGAAGACCAGAAGCCCCGTTCCGAGATGCTGGACGCGGCCCAGCGGCACTTGGAGACGCACCTCCAATTCGGCCTGCCCGACACGTTTATCGCGGCCCCGATGTCGCCTGAGCGGATGGCCTTGCCCGCTGTCGGCGCCGCCTTCGACCCGGACCGTCTCAAGCGCATCATCGATTGCATCGCGGCGGTGGCGGAGGTGCTGGCCGCAGGCGGAGTGCGCCCGGCCCTGCACCAACACGTCGCGGGCTGGATCGAGACCGAGGAGGAGATCGAGGCCGTCCTGGCCGCGATCCCGCCAGACGTCCTGGCCTTCGGCCCCGACACCGGGCACCTCTTCTGGGCCGGCATCGACCCGGCGGCGATCATCGCCCGGCACTCGGACCGTGTGGGCGGCATCCACCTCAAGGATGTCCACCGGGCGGTGGCCGACGAGGCGAAACGAGCTGGCACGGCTTTCTTTCCCCTGACCATGGGGCAACACCTGTGGACCGAGCCAGGCCGTGGCGACATCGATTTCGACGCCGTGCTTGACCTGGTGTCGCCCGAGCAGGGCTACGACGGCTGGTACATCCTTGAGGTCGACGTGCCCGACATTGGGGACGCCGACGCCTCCACCGCCTACTGCGCCCAGTGGGCCAACCAGAATCTCCGGAGCGTCGGCTGATGGCGACCGCTCCCGAAGTGCGTTGGGGCATCCTCGGCACCGGTAACATCGCCACGCGTTTCGCGGCGGAGATGGCCGGAGCCGAGGGTGCCAGGTTGGTCGCGGTGGCATCGCGCTCCGAGTCGAAAGCGACCGCCTTCGCCGACCGCTTCGGCCTGCCGACGGCCTACGGCCGATACGAGAGCCTGGCGGCTAGTCCGGATATCGACATCGTCTACGTGGCGACACCGCATCTCTTCCATTACGAGCACGCCGGGCTGGTCCTGGCACACGACAAGGCCGTGTTGGTGGAGAAGCCTTTCGTCATGAACGCCCGGGAAGGAGAGGCCTTGGTCGCCGAGGCCCGTCAACGCGGCCTGCTGCTCATGGACGGCCTGTGGACGTTATGCAATCCTCTCTTCCTGGACCTGGTGGCCAAGGTTAGGTCGGGGGCCATCGGCAGGCCGCGCGGGTTCAGCGCCAATGTCGGGCCGCTCGGAGTCCCGATCGCCAAGGGCACGGGCATGCGCCTGGAGGATCCGGATGTCGGCGGAAGTTTCCTCATCGAGTGTCACGTCTATCCGGTCGCGATCATGCTGGCGCTCGCCCCGGTCTTCAGCCAGCCGGAGGATGTCTGGGCGGCGGCCACCTTCACCGACCGCCACGTCGATGAAATGGCGTCGATACTCCTGCGGACACAGACTGGCGAAGTCGGCGCTATCGACGGCGGTCTCGCCTGGTCCACCAGGAATAGTGTCGTCTCGCGCGCCCGGCTCACCGGCGCTACCGGCTGGATCGAGATCGACGACGACCTGTTCAACCCCAGGCGAGCGCTTGTGGGCTCGATGGCCGGCACGGAAGCGCTCGAATCGTCCGCCGCTGACCGGGGTTTCGCTTGGGAGATCGAGGAGGCCGGCCGGGCGTTCCGGGCCGGTGAGGTTGAAAGCCCCCTCGTGCCTCATCGCCTCAGCCTCGACGTGATACGCCTGCTCGATCGGGCGCGGGCGTCGGCCGGGATCACAGTGGGAGGCTGACATGGCGTTGAGCTGGACGGCGGCTGACCCTCGGGGTCGGGCACGAGAGCTTGCCGGTACCACTGCGGTCTCGACGATCTGCTTCATGTCCGACCTGGGAGGTGTGCGCGGAACGTACGAGCGCGAGGACGGCACGGTCGGGTCCTACTCGATGCCCGCTGAAAGCCGCTTCTCTTTGACCGAGTTTCCAGGACTGGTCAAGGAGCGCACGGGGTGCACTGCGGTCGACGTCTGCCAGGTCCAACTGGCCGACGACTCAGGCAGCGAGTTGGACGGTTTCGGTCTTGCCCTGGAGGAAGCCGGTGTCAGCCTCATGGCCCTGCTGCTTGACGTGGGCAACATCGCCAGCCCCGAGGCCGAGCGCCGGGCCGCCGTGTTGCGTCATGTCGAAGGGTGGCTCCGCCGCGCCGCCGCGCTCCAGGCGCCATTCGCCCGGATCTCGACGGGCGCCGTCCAGGGGGCCGCTAACCACGACCGTCAGGCTCAACTCGACTCCCTCGCCCATTGTGCCGACTACGCCATGTCGGTCGGCGTCTGTCTCCAACTGGAGAACCACGGCGGCGACGCGCTGTCGCCCGAATGGTTGATCGACACACTCGAACAAGTGGGCCTTGGCCGGCTGGGACTGATCTTGGACATCGGCAACGCCGAACCAATGATCGCCGCGAACCTGGCCCGCCTGGCTGGTAAGCCTCTAGATGAGGCCAGTCTCGACTTTGGTCCGGTCTACGCCACAGTCGCCCAACTAGCCCCCTACGCGACTAGCGTCCACGCGAAGGTCCACGACCTGGACGAGGCGGGCGGGTTCGGTCCGCTTGATGTTCCGAGAGCGCTGCGGTCCATCGTGGCGGCGGGCTTCCGGGGGCCGGTGACGGTTGAGTACGAAGGGCCGGCCGTGGGCGACGAGCGGTGGCCCGTGGTCCGACGGTCCTTGGAAACGGTCAACAGCATCTTCGGCGGTGGGAAGGAGAGCTGACAGTGCTGGTGTACACCATCCGCAAGCTCCTGACTGGAGCTGTGGTGTTCGTGTCCGTCACGGCGCTGACGTTCTTCCTGCTGTTCGCCCGGGGTGGGTACGAGATCGCCCGGTCCTTTCTCAGCGATACGGCGACGCCGGAACAGATCAACGCGCGGGCTGAGCAACTCGGACTTCTGCGTCCAATCCCCGCTCAATACTGGGACTGGCTCGTGGAACTGGTCACGGGCGCCTCGTTGGGGCGTTCCTATCTGACGAACGCTCCGGTCGTGGATGTGCTGATGAACCGGTCTCCCGTGACCATCAGCCTGCTGGTCGTCAGCCTCGTCCTGACTATCGCCATGGGAATTCCCCTCGGGGTCGTCGCCGCGACTCGGGGCGGTCTTGTCGACCGAGGCTTGCAGATCTTCTCCGTCACAGTCCAGGCGATCCCCAACTACGGCCTGGGTCTTATCCTCGTGCTCGTCTTCGCCCTCGGGCTCCATCTCCTGCCCGCGACGGGGTTCGTCCCGCTAAGCCGCGGTTTCGGTCCTTGGCTGGCGACGATCATTCTGCCCTCGCTCGCCATCGCCCTTGGGTCCATCGCCTTCGTGGGCGCGCAGATCCGGGGGGCCATGCTTGATCTGATGAGGCAGGACTTTGTGCGCACTCTGCGTTCCCGGGGTGTGTCACGCCGCTCGACCGTGTTCAAGCACGCCCTGCGTAGCGCGGCGCCCCCGACATTGACGATTCTGTCGCTTCAGGTCATCCAGATCGTCGGCGGATCGGTCATCGTCGAGCGGATCTACGCTCTTCCGGGGCTGGGCTCGATCGCGCTGAGCGCCGGCAACTCCGGCGACCTGCCCGTTGTGCTCGGAGTGGTCGCCTGGATCGTCGTCATCATCGTCGCCGTGAACCTGATCGTCGACGTGCTTAACGGCTTCCTGAACCCAAAGGCGAGAGTCCGATGACCCATGAGCTTGAGGCCCCGGGCGAGCAGGTTGTGATCGCTCGCAAGAGTGTGTGGCGGCGACTTCTCCACAACCCCCTGTCTGCGGCTGCCATCGTGTATCTCGCCATCGTCGTGCTGGTGGCGGTCTTCCAATCCTGGATCGCCCCGTTCCCTCCCGAGCGGGTCGTTCCAACGCTGACGAATGTCTCCCCATTCGGTTCTGAGTACTTCCTCGGCGGGGATCGCGCCGGTCGCGACATCCTCTCGCGGATCATCGCGGGAACCAGGGGCGGTGTCCTCTCCGGCATCATCATGGCGTCTGTGGCGCTGAGCATCGGCATTGTGTTCGGGCTCATCGCCGGGTATTTCGGCAAGGTATTCGACAACGTCGCCAACTGGGTGTTCTCGGTCCTTCTGGCGGCTCCCGGCATCATTATCCTGTTGGCGCTCTACACCCTGGTCGATGTTTCGATGCCCGTGGCCATGGCCGTGCTAGGGGTCATCGCATCGCCCGGTGTCTTCTATCTGGTGCGGACTCTCACCTTGAACGTGCGCAACGAGCTGTACGTCGACGCCGCCCGTGTCGCCGGACTGTCGAACGTCCGGATTGTCGGCCGCCATGTCCTACTGGCCATCAAGGGTCCGATCATCATTCTGGCCGCTTTCTTGTGCGGCGGGGCCATTTCAGCCTCGGCCGGCCTCGAGTTCATCGGCCTCGGCAACCCGGCCGAGCCCAGTTGGGGCAGCATACTCAACGATGCTTTCGCCAACCTCTTCATCGCCCCCTGGCAGCTAATTTGGCCCGGTCTCGCTCTGGGCCTGACCATGGCGGCGCTGGTGCTTCTGGGCAACGGCCTGAGGGACGCGATCGAGGGTAGTTTCATCAAGCCAAGCCTCAGGACGTGGCGGGCCGAGGTCACGGGCCTGGCTGGGGCAGCGGCCGTGGTGAGGACGCTCGGCGTCCGAGGCGCCTCGAAGGCCCAAGCCGGTTCGCCGGAGACATCTCACCTGCTCCAGATCGAGTGGCTTCAAGTCGGCTACCCCAACGGGGGAAAGCTCAACCCAGTGGTCGACGACGTGTCCCTGACTGTGGACAAAGGTGAGATTGTCGGCCTGGTCGGAGAGTCCGGATCCGGCAAGACACAGACGGTGTTCGCGGCCATGGGTCTCCTGCCGGACAACGCGGTGGTCGCCGCCGGCTCCGTCAGACTGGACGGCGCCGAGTTGCTCGGGCTGCCGGACGACGAGTTCGCCCAGGTTCGGGGATCGCGCCTGGCGTACATTCCGCAGGAGCCCATGTCGAACCTCGATCCGGCTTTCACCGTGGGGTCTCAACTGATGGAGGGCATCCGCGCTCAATCGTCCACGAGCCGCGCCGAGGCCAAGCGACTCGCCCTCGCCATGCTGGCTCGTGTCGGCATCGTCGACCCCGCCAGGACGTTCAAGTCCTATCCGCACGAGATCTCGGGAGGGATGGCCCAACGGGTCCTGATCGCGGGCGCGGTCATGGGCAAGCCCCACCTCCTGTTCGCGGACGAGCCGACGACGGCTCTGGACGTCACCGTCCAGGCCGAGGTCCTGGATCTGCTGCGAGACCTCCAGAGGGAATACGGCATGGGTCTGCTGCTCGTCACTCACAACCTGGGTGTGGTCGCCGCCGTCTGCGACCGGGTCGTTGTCATGCGCCTGGGCCAGGTCGTCGAGCAAGGGACCGTGCGCGAGGTGTTCTCCCACCCCCGCCACGAGTACACCAAGATGCTGCTCGACTCTGTGCTGGATCACACCGAGGCCAGGTCTCCCTTGACCGAGGAGGGAGGGCCGTCCGATGACTGAGCCGCTTCTGACCACCGAGGATCTGGTCGTGACCTACGGCCGTGGCCGGCGGGCGCACCAGGTGTTGCACGGTGTCTCCGTCTGCGTAGCCCCGGGTGAAACCCTGGGACTGGTGGGAGAGTCGGGTTCTGGTAAGACCACGCTAGCGCGCGCGGCCCTCGGGCTGGCCCCGGTCAGCGCTGGTCGCATCTTGTTCCGCGGCGAGGACATCGCCCACGTCGGGCCGCGCGACCGACGACGGCTGGCGCGCGACATCCAGGTCGTGTTCCAGGACCCCTACACGTCGCTCAACCCCGCTATGACCATTCGAGACATCCTCACCGAGCCGCTGGTCGCCCAGGGCGTCCCGGGCGACAAGGCTCGTTCCCGGGTCCTCGAACTGCTCGATCGAGTGGCGATGCCGGCCAACTCGCTGGACCGCTACTCGCGCGAGTTCTCCGGGGGGCAGCGCCAGCGGATCGCCATCGCCCGCGCCCTGGCCCTGGATCCCACCTTCGTCGTCTGCGACGAGCCCGTGTCGGCGCTCGATCTGTCGACCCAGCGCCGGGTGCTCGACCTCCTGATCGAGATCCAGGAGCGCACCTCAGTGGCCTACCTGTTCATCTCCCACGACCTGGCGGTTGTCCGCCATGTGTCCCACCGGGTGGCGGTGATGTTGCGGGGGGAGATCGTGGAGATCGGCCCATCCGCCCAAGTCACCGAACATCCGCAACATCCCTACACCCAACGGCTGTGGGCCGCCAACCTGGTCGCCGATCCCGACGAGCAGGAGCGGCGCCGCCAAGTCCGCGCCCAATTGAACCAGATCGCCGCCGACGCGGCGACCCTTAGCGAAAGAACCACACCATGACACCACCGGTGACCCTATTCACGGGCCAGTGGGCGGACCTGCCCCTGGAAGAAGTGGCCGCGCACGCCCAGGCTTGGGGTTACGACGGCCTTGAAGTCGCCTGTGGGCGGCACCTCGACATCGCCCGGGCCGTGGAGGATGACGCCTACCTGGCCCGGTTCCGGGAGATCCTCGACCGGCACGAACTCCAATTGTTCGTGATCTCCAACCACCTGACCGGGCAGGCGGTCTGCGACGACCCGATCGACTTCCGCCACCAGGCCATCCTGCCGCCCCAGGTCTGGGGGGATGGAGATGCCGAGTCGGTGCGGCGGCGGGCGGCCGACGAGCTGAAGCAGACGGCGGTCGTGGCCCGCAAACTCGGGGTGGACACGGTCGTCGGCTTCTCCGGTTCCAAGATCTGGCCCTACGTCGCCCTGTTCCCGCCCGTGCCGGCCGAAGTCATCGACGCCGGCTACGAGGACTTCGCCCAACGGTGGAATCCCATCCTGGACGTCTTCGACAACCAAGGGGTGCGGTTCGCGCTGGAGGTGCATCCCAGCGAGATTGCCTATGACTACGAGACGAGCCGCCGGGCGCTGGAGGCTGTCGGGAATCGACCGGCCTTCGGCTTCAACTGGGACCCCAGCCACATGATGTGGCAGTTCGTCGACCCGGTGAACTTCATCATCGAGTTCAGCCACCGGATCTACCACGTCGACTGCAAGGACACGCGGCTGCGCGAGCACAACGGCAGGCGGGGCGCCCTTGGGTCGCACCTGCCGTGGGGCGACCCGCGCCGCGGCTGGGATTTCGTCTCGACGGGCCACGGCGACGTGCCGTGGGAGGACTGCTTCCGCGCGCTGCGCTCGATCGGCTACTCGGGCCCCATCTCGGTCGAGTGGGAGGACGCCGGCATGGACCGGCTCAAGGGGGCCGCCGAGGCCGTCAGCTTCATGCGCGGCCTCCTGTGGGACCTGCCCACGGCCTCGTTCGACGCGGCCTTCAGCACCGCCAGCCAAGAACCGCCAGCCTGACGCCGATGCGCCCTTCGAACGCTCTCAGACCCATGGGCCGACACCGCCAGTGGGCCGTGTTCATCCTGGTGTCGTCCCTGAACCTCTTCATCATGATCCCGTATCTGGGTCCGGCGGCGATCCTTCCGACGCTCATCGAGGACCTCAGCATCCCGATGACGATGACCGCCTACGTGGTGTCGATCTATCTCATCATGAGCGGGGTGTTCATCTTCGCGGGCAGCCTGATCGGCGGGCGCATCGGGTATCACATAACGTGGTGGATGGGCCTGGTGGCAGTGACCATCGGCCTGGTCGTCAGCGCGGTCGCCCCAGGCTTCGCTGTGTTCTTCCTGGGGCGCATGATCTCCGGCCTCGGATTCGGCGTCACCATGTCGGCGCAAACCCCACTTGCCGGCATGTGGTTCCAGGGCGCCCGATTCACCGCCTTGCAGACGGTCACCGGAGTGATCGCCTGCGTCGGGGTGGCGAGTGCCTACATCGTCTTCCCGCTGTTCGAGTCCTGGCGCGTCGCCCTGTGGCTGTTCGCCGGCATCACCTTGGGTTTCGCGGCGGTCAACGCGGTCATAGTGAAACCGCCTCCGGGCTACGCGGGTGGAACCGGCCGATCTGGTGGGGCGGCCGCCAAGGAGAAGCCGAAGTTCGGCTTCGTCATGCGGAACCGGGACTTCATGTTGATCCTGCTCATCAACGCCGTGGCGAACAGCGCGAACACGGTGCTGCTGACGTACATGACGGGCTACTTCCTCGAAGAAGCGCGGCTGTCGCGAGGTCTCGCCGCCGGGATCGCCTCCGTCCTGACCTTCATCCAGATGGCTGGAGCCATCGGCGGCGGCATCCTGACCGGCAAGACGGGGCGGCGGAAGGTCTTCATCATCATCGGCACGGCCTGCTACGGCGTGTTCGGAGTCGGACTGGTCCTGTTCGGCAACCTGATCGGCCTGGTGGTCGTCAGCGCCGTTGTCTGTGGCATGGCCTTCTACTTCCGCATGCCCGCCATGGCGCAGTACTTCCTGGAAGAGACCGAGGAGCCCGACCCCGGCGTGATGGCGGCCGCTACGGCGGTCACCTCCGGCCTGCCCATGCTCCTGAACCTGGTGTCGTCCGCCATGGCCGGCGCCATGGTCGTCGCCTGGGGCTACGGCGGCACCATCCTGGTATGGCACGTGGCGGCGCTGGTGATGGTTGTCCCGGCTCTGTTACTGCGCGAGGTCGGCCCCAGGGCGCGGGCCAGCCGTGTGGCCTCCGTATAGTGTTTGTGCAGTGTTGTTAGGAGTTTGTTATGAGTCTTCAGGACTTGGTTGACGCGGCGGTGCCACGGGTGCGGGCCGCGGGGACCGATCTGGCGGACGTTGAGGTGAAGCAGGCTGCGGGCGGCGTGCCCAAGTCACTGCCAGAGTCGCTTTCGGCGTTCTCCAACGGATCGGGCGGCCTCTTACTGCTGGGCCTCGACTAGGGGCGCGGTTTCCGCCCGGTTCCGATCAACCCCCACGCGCTGGCCGAGGCCGTCTCCAACCACTGCCGCCGCAGCGTGGAGCCGGCCATCCTGTCCGAGATCGATGTTGTTCAGGTGGATGATATACTGGTGATCGTCGCCTTCATCCCTTCCGGGGACCGGCTGCGAATGCCGTACTACGTGAAAGCCCAAGGCTTGGAATGCGGTTCCTGTCTGCGCGGCCATGACGGGAACCGCCACCTGACCTCCTATGAGATCCACGCGCTCGTGGCGGGACTGGGACAGCCTCGTGATGACATGCGGGTCGTGGACGGGGCGACCATCGACAACCTCGACCCCGATCTGGTGGCCGCGCTCGTCCGCCGCCTGAAAGACACTCGGAGCGCGGTGTTCGCCCAGGCCAGCGACACCGACGTGCTGCGCTTCGTGCAGGTCTTGGATCGTGACCGATCAATCGCAGGGTTATCGGCAAAAATGTGTGTCTGCTCTTGGGCGTGTCTCGGCAATGAGTGATGTTTATTGGCTTCGGCCGGCCCAGCCGTGTCTGGCCCAGAGGCCTTCTTCGGCGGTGGCGAC
>JAISAO010000034.1 GCA_031266665.1 Propionibacteriaceae bacterium
CGACCGAACGGCCGATGGATGATTGCACCAAGTGGGCCACCTGGGGGTTGAGGCCGGCCACGTCCATGGTCGAGCCGCCGGCCGCCTCCAAGGTGGCGATGCCCTGCAACACCTGGGCCGTGTTCGGGCACTGCTCGGACAGCGCCGCCAGCGCCGCCGGGTCCACGCCGCCGACTCCCCCGGCGCCGCCGTCGATCACAGCCTGACAGACGCCGGCCGCCGCCGGGCGGGCCCAGGAGTCCTGGCCCACGGCCGCCTGGAGCAGCCCCGGCAAGCCGTCCTGAACGCGACTGATCATGCCCTTCTGGAAGACGAAGCCCAAGACCTGGATGCCGATGGCGCCGCCCAGGGAGCGGAAGAAGGTGACGGCCCCGGTGGCCGCGCCGACGTCGCGCACCGAGATCGAGTTCTGGACCGCCAGCACCAGGTTCTGCATCGTCATGCCCAGCCCCAGACCGGTCAGCCCCATGTAGAGGCTCAGGCGGACATAACCGGTGTCCTCGCCGACCTGGCTCAACAACCCGAAGCCGGCCGTCAAGATGACCGAGCCGGCCACCACGAAGGGTTTCCACAAGCCGAATCTGGACACCAGCCGGCCGATGACCAAACTCGACAGCAGCACCCCGGCCATCATCGGGGTCATCAACAAGCCGGAGGCGGTGGGCGACTCGCCCCGGGCTAACTGGAAGTACTGGGCCAAGAAGACCGACGAGCCGAACAGGCCCAGCCCGACGGCTACGGAGGCGACGATGGCCAGGGCCGTCACCCGCATCGAGACGATGCCCAAAGGGATGATCGGGTCGTGGACCTTGGACTCGACCACGATGAAGACCACCACGCCCAGGGCCGTGCCGGCCAGGAAGGCGACGGTCTGCCAACTCAGCCAGGCGAACTGCTGTTCCACGAACGAGATCCAGATCAGCAGGGCCGAGGTCGAGGCCGTGATAATACTGGCGCCGAGCCAATCGACCTTGGCCCCGGGGCGGTTCAGATGGGGGACGTGCAGTTGTTTACGCAAGATCAGGATCGACAACAGGGAGAAGGGCACGGCCGACCAGAAGCACCAGCGCCAGCCCAACTGTTCCTGGTCCACCAGGAAGCCGCCGACCAGCGGCGCCACCACCGTGGCCACGGCCGTGACCGCCCCGGTGTAGGCCATGTAGCGGCCCCGGGCGCGGGGCGGGATGACCGTCCCCATGATGGCCTGGGTGAGCGACATGATGGCCCCCAGGCCGATGCCCTGGACGGCGCGGGTGGCGATCAACATATTGGTGCCGACCGAGGCCCCGGCCAAGACCGAGCCGACGGCGAAGACCGCCAGGCCGATCATAATGAGACGTTTCTTGTCGAACAGGTCGGCCAGCTTGCCCCAGATCGGGGTCGAGGCGGTCGAGGCCAACAAGGTGGCGGTGACGATCCACATGTACTCGGCCTCGGAGCTGCCCAGCTTGGCCGTGATGACCGGGAGGGCGTTGCCGACGATGGTGCCGGCCACGTTGGAGACGAACATGGCCACCAGCAGGCCGGACAGGACGCTTAGGATCTGGCGGTGGGTCAGCTGGGGCAAGACGAGGGCGGGCGGGGCGCCGCTCCCGCCGTCGACCGGGGTCTGTCCCGGGGCGGGGGTGTCGGAGTGGAACTGGCGGGAGTCGTCGGGGCGGTCGGGCGAGTTGGGGCCGGACGCGGCCGGTTGGGTGGTCGTATCAGTCGTGGTGGTTCTTAGCTCCTCAATCAAGTCCTCAATCGGGCGATGGGCCGCTGGCCGGCCGTCCCGAGAACGTCCGCGGGCTCGAATGGCCACCGACAAGGCCGACGGCGCCGTGGACCTTACTCTCAAAGGCTAGGCTGGGGCAATGCGTGCCATAATTCACTGGCGCCGCCCAGACGCGCCCAACTGCAACAGTTTACTAGACCATAGGGGATTTTAATGGCCACCAGCCGAAGCCAGGCCAGCCGTAGCCGACGGGCCGAGCTGGAGAAGCAACGTTTGGCCAAGGCCAAGCGCGACCGCCAGGTCCGGCTGGCCGTCTTCGGCGGTGGCGGCGTCGTCATCGTGGCCGTCCTGGTGGTCTTGATCGTGGCTCTCAACCTATACGGGCGGGGCGGCGATGTGACACCGCCCCACGCCAACGAGGCTGGCACCGGGCTGGTCCTCAACGCCGACGCCGCCGCCATCGTGCCCCAACTCGACGTCTACGCCGACTTCCAGTGCCCCATCTGCAAGGCCCTGGAAACCTCCCTGGGCGACAGCTTGTCCGAGATCGCGGACTCGGGCGAGGCCAAGGTTGTGATCCACATCCGCAGCTTCCTGGACTACCTCAACACTTCAAGCAACCCCAATTCCTCTACTCGGTCGGCGGTGGCGGCCGCCTGCGTCGACACCTTGGACGGCGACCTCTATCTGGAGGCCATGGGCACGATCTTCGACAACCAGCCCGCCACCGAGGGCGACGGCTACACTGACGCCTTCCTGCGCGACAGCCTGCCCGCCCTCCTCGGGGTGGCCGGTGACCAGTTGACGGCCTACCAGACCTGCTACGACGACCGTCAGACCGGCCAGTTCGTCCAGGCGGTGGACGACGCCGCCAGCGCCGCCGGGGTCAACAGCACGCCGACCTACAAGCTCAACGGCACCGACATCACCACCGAGTTGCGCAGCGCCAGCGACCCCTCCGCCGCTTTGCGCCAACTCATCCTGGACGCCACCGACAGCACCGTCTGACCGGGGCGCCGCCCCGCGGCCGGCCGACCGACGGCCAGCCGCCGAGGACGAAGCCGAGACAAGGAGAATCATGGCCAATCGCACCCGCCAGCGGGCCCAGCTCCAAGCCCAACGCCTGGCCGCCGCCAAGAAGGCGCGCCGCCGCCGCCGGGTGGTCTGGGGCGTCTGCCTGGTGATCGTGGCAGTGGCCATCGGCTTGATCGTCTGGCTGCTGGCGCGCGACCGGACCACCCCCGACCCCAGTCCGACCGGCGGGACGGCCTCGGTGGCGCCTATCACCCCGCCCGACGCCTCGGACCAGGGCCTGGGCATCCTGGCCAACCCCCAAGCCGACGCCGCCGCCCACCAGCTAGTCATCTACGGCGACTACCAGTGCTCGGCCTGCGCCTTCTACGAGCTGGCCCTGGAACCGGTGCTGCAGGAGGCCGCCGCCTCAGACCAGGTCTCCTTGGAGTTGCGCCAGCGCGACTTCCTGGACGAGGACTCCCTGCACGACAACTGGTCCCGCCCGGCCTCGATCGCCTCGGCCTGCGCCGACACCGTGGGGGCCTTCTTCGACTACCACATGGCGATCTACCAGCACTTCGGCCAACTCGACGACACGGTGCTGCGCGACACCATCCCACAGCAACTGGGGCTGTCGACGGCCAATCTGGCCGCGTTCCAGCAGTGCTACGACAACCAGGCCACGGCCGCCTTCGTGGACCAGATGGAGAGCCAGGGCGCGGCCGACATGTACAACGCCGGTTTGACCGGCACGCCGGCCTTCGTCCTGGACGGCGTCTCGGTCAACCTGACGCAGTGGGTCGACAACGACGGCACCGCCCACCTCGACACGGTCCGCCGCGACCTCGGCTTGGTTTAAGCCAGATCCAGGCCCGACTCCACGGCCCCGGCTGGGCCGCGACAGTGCCACGGTTCCCGCCGGGCGGACAACATCGCCCGACGGATTTTTAGCTATTCAAAATAAGGGCTAGGCTGTCCCCGTGGGCATAACCGAGGCAGCCTTGTTGTCGCGCGCCGGTCTGCGGGTGACCGAGGGCCGGGTGGCCGTTCTACGCCTGTTGGCCGAGCGGTCGCACCTGTCGGCCGACCAGGTGTTCCAGCAGATCGGCCGCGCCCTGGCGACGACCTCGATCCAGTCGGTCCACAACATCTTGTCCGACCTGACCGCCGCCGGGCTGGTCCATCGGATCGAGCCGGCCGGCCATCCGGCGCTCTACGAACGCCGGGTGGGCGACAACCACCACCATGTCATCTGTCGGGATTGCGACGCGGTGGTCGACGTCGACTGCGTCGTCGGCGCCGCCCCCTGCCTGGAGCCCGACTCGGCCCACGGCTATGTCATCGAAACCGCCGAGGTCGTCTTCTGGGGCCGCTGCCCCGCCTGCCAGGCCGCCTTGACCGCCGACCAGCCGCCGACCGCCACCCCTTCGACCACCGCCTTGGCGGCCGACCCATCACTCTCCGCCCCGTCACTCTCCAACCCAGCGAGCACCGCCGGGTCTATCACCGCCGGACAGCCCGCCAGCGAGCGGGCCAAGAGCCAAAACCACCCACCCATCCCAACCACTGAAAACCCCTAAGGAAGCCCATGTCCGACAAGCCCCATCCCACCACCACCCAATCCGGCACACCGGTCGTCTCCGACGAGCACTCGCTGACCGTCGGTCCCGACGGCGTGACCGTGCTGCACGACCGTTACCTGGTCGAGAAGCTGGCCCAGTTCAACCGCGAGCGCATCCCCGAGCGCATCGTCCACGCCAAGGGCGGCGGCGCCTTCGGCCGTCTGGTCATCACCGGCGACGTCTCGGCCTACACCCGGGCCCAGGTCTTCGCCCCCGGGGCCGACAGCGAAATGCTGGCCCGCTTCTCCACCGTGGCCGGCGAGCAGGGCTCGCCCGACACCTGGCGCGACGTCCGCGGCTTCGCCCTCAAGTTCTACAGCGCCGAGGGCAACTTCGACATCGTCGGCAACAACACGCCCGTGTTCTTCATCCGCGACGCCATCAAGTTCCCCGACTTCATCCACTCGCAGAAGCGGCTGCCCGGCTCGGGGCTGCGCGACCTCGACATGCAGTGGGACTTCTGGACCCTCTCACCGGAGTCGGCCCATCAGGTGACCTATCTGATGGGCGACCGGGGGCTGCCGTCGAACTGGCGGCGGATGAACGGCTACGGCTCGCACACCTACCAGTGGATCAACGCCGCCGGCGAGCGCTTCTGGGTCAAGTACCACTTCATCTCCCGGCTGGGCGCGGCCAACCTGGACGCGGCCGAGGCCGAGCGCATCGCCGGGGTCAACGCCGACTTCTACCGCCAGGACCTCTATGACGCCATCGCTAGGGGCGACTTCCCGACCTGGGACGTCAAGGTCCAGATCATGCCCTACGCCGAGGCCGCCGGCTACCGCTTCAACCCCTTCGACCTGACCAAGGTCTGGCCCCACGGCGACTACCCGCTGATCGACGTCGGCCACTTCACCTTGGACCGCAACCCGCGCAACTTCTTCGCCGAGATCGAGCAGGCCGCCTTCGCGCCCTCCAACCTGGTCCCGGGGACGGACATCAGCCCGGACAAGATGCTGATGGCGAGGATCTTCTCCTACGCCGACGCCCAGCGCTACCGGGTCGGGACCAACTACATGCAGCTGCCGGTCAACGCGCCCCACGCCGCCGAGGTCCACAGCTACTCCCAGGACGGCGCCGCCCGCCACCAGTTCAACGACCCGACCACGCCGGTCTACGCGCCCAACGGCTTCAACGGCCCGGTGGCCGACCCGGCCGTGGCCCTGGAGGGCTCGTGGGAGTCGGACGGCGAGCTGGTCCGGACGGCCGCCAGCCTGCACGCCGAGGACAACGACTTCGGCCAGGCCGGCACGATGTACCGCCAGGTCTTCACCCCGGAGCAGAAGGCCCGTTTCCTGGCCACCCTGACCGGCCAAGGCCAGGGCCTGACGGTCGCCGCCATCAAAACCCGCTTCGTCCAGTATTGGACCAATGTCGACGCCGACCTGGGAGCCCAGGTGGCGGGCGCCATGGGCCTGCCAGCGGTCGATCCGAACGCTCAGTAGACCCAGCCCGGCCGGTGACCGCACAGCGGCCGTCCGCTCCCCCCGGGGCGGGCGGCCGCTGTGGTCCTCCGGCATAACCGCGTCACGGAAAATACGCTCGCGCCTGATCGGCCTGCCGAATCACAGCTGGTTCACCCGGCCAAGGGCAGTGCTTCAGGGTTATCGGCAAAAATGTGTGTCTGCTCTTGGGCGTGTCTCGGCAATGAGTGATGTTTATTGGCTTCGGCCGGCCCAGCCGTGTCTGGCCCAGAGGCCTTCTTCGGCGGTGGCGAC
>JAISAO010000103.1 GCA_031266665.1 Propionibacteriaceae bacterium
AGGGTTGTCCGGTTGCGGGGTCCCATAGTCGGATGGTCCGGTCGTCGCCGCCTCCGCTGGCGAGGAGGGTGCGGCCGTTGGCGGTGATGGCGGCTAGGGCACGTACCGGGCCTTGGTGTCCTTCGAGTTGGCCCCAAAGTTGTCCGGTTGCGGGGTCCCATAGTCGGATGGTCCGGTCGTCGCCGCCTCCGCTGGCGAGGAGGGTGCGGTCGTCAACGGAGGCGGCGGCCAGAGCCCCCACTGGGCCGTGGTGTCCTTCGAGGGGTTGGTACCAGGGTTGTCCGGTGGCGGGGTCCCACAGCCGAATGGTGCCGTCGGCACATCCCAACGCCAGTAATCCCTGAATGGAGACGACGGTGTTCACTTGGACGCCGATGTCTAAGCGACGACGGAAGCTCCACTGCCGCAGTGACGCCCAAAGTACCTGATAGTCGAGACTGTCGGTGAGGTAGGCTGGGCGTGGTGGGGCGTGATGGATACCGAAGTGGTAGGCGAGTAGCTCCCGGGTCCGTCGCCGGTCGCGAGTTGAGGGGAGAGCTCGCATGAGCTGTTCGTGGGAGGCGACGGCGGCCACTTGGGGTTGGACGGGGGCTGAGCCGAAGCCGCGGGTGATGATGACGGCGTTGGCGACCTGGGTCGGGTCTAGGTGGTCGAGGATCGGGGCGTGGGCCTCGACTGCGGCCCAGGGCTCGCCGCCGGCCAGTGAGCAGTGGACCGGTAGGTAGTGGGAGATGTAGGGGTTGAGGGTTACTTCCTCGGGCGATTCGCCTCGGTCGGCGGCCCGGTTCAGTCGCTGCCAGGCGGCCTCGGTCAGAGCGGCGGCGATGGTGGCGTGGGCTTTCGCCACGGCGGCGGAGTCAAGCCCGGCGGTCAATTTCAAGGACTCGGCGTCGGACGGGGTGGCTGCGACAGCTTCATCCGGGACGAACGCTGAGATGGCGGAGCCCAATTCGTCCAGCACGGCTTCCGCGAAGGTGCGGTGGGCGAAGCGGAAGACCGTTTGGCCGTGGTCGAGGTCACCGATGAGGTAATCCCGGGCGTGTGACTTGAATAGCTCAGTGGTGGCTTCTGGGGTGACCTCGACCGGGGCGCCCAGCGCCCGCGCTGCGGTGCTCCAAATGGTGTCGATCTCAGGCAGGCCGCGGCCTTGGGACAGGGCCAAGGCCTGGAGGATGAAGCGGCTGGCGGGGGCGGAGTCTTGGAGTTGGTCCAGGGCGCGGCGGAAGACGGTGGCGCAATCCTGGCCCAGGACGCCGGGGAGGTCGCGGTTGACGGCGGCCATGAAGGCGGCGGTATCCTTTTCGGCCTCGATCTTGGAGGCGGCCAGGCGGGCGTAGAGGAATGGTTGACCGGCCACGGCGACCATTCGCTCGACGGTCTGATCGATCAGGTCCGGTGGTGCGGCGGGAAGGCGGCGTCTCAGCCTGGCTTTGAGATAGCTGGCCATCGTCCCAGGGCTGAGCGACAGCTCTAAAACTTGTCTCTGGCGTTGGTCGGGCGTCGTCGGGTCAGTCACCGTTGAGTTTGTCACCGCCCCTAGAGCGCGCAGCAGGCCGTCGTCCGCGACCTCGGCGTTCAGGCGGGAATGGACCGAGCGGCGGGTGCCTACGATGACCGCCACTTCCGGGAGGGCGGCCAGCGGAGTCAATAGTTCGGTGGCCAGTTGGTAGGGCTCGGCCGACTCGTCCAACCCGTCCACCACGAAGGACAAGGGCGAACCGTGGCCTCGGGCCAGGGCCAGCAGTCGCTTAATCGGGTCGTCCGAGACTTTCCCGGCGGCGGTTGAGTCCTGGCCGACGGTCGTCTCTCGTTTGGACAGCCGGTCTGCGCCGCCGACCGGTTGTCCTAGATCGGCTGTCGCTGGGCGCGGGTCGTTGTTCTGGGGCCAGTGTTTCTTGAAAGCTTGACGTCCCAATTGCTCGGCCGTGTCCTTGGCGGTCCGGCCGACCAGGTTGGTCGTGGCCGACGGGGCGTGCCGGGCCAAGGTCGCGTCGTGGTCCGACGTTTCGGCCAGTCCTTCCTGGACGATGGCCTGAAGGATTTCTGGGTTCGACCGCATGATCACATCGCCCAGCAGGGCCGACTTCCCGGCCCCTGGCTCCCCGGTGACCACCAGCAGATCGCGCCCCGCCTCCAGCCAGCGGGCGATGTGGCCCCGTTCGGCTTCGCGGCCGGTGAAGTCCCAAGTCGGCTCGCCCGCTCGCTCGCCCCAGCCGCCCTTGGGTAAGAAGAACTGGACCGCGTCGGGTTTTTCCCGCTTGAGGCGTTCGATGTCGCTTCGCCAGTCAGCTTGTTCCCTCACCGTCATACCGGGCGGCGGCACCGGCCGGGTCCGGGTTAGCATCAGTCGTTGGCGACTGTATTCGAAGACCAGCGGTAGTTCCATGCCTTCGGCCGTGTCGGCCAAGCTGCCTATTTTGATCGGGTTGTCCAAAGCGAAGGGGAACTCGATCACATCGTTCAGCGAGATGGTGCGGCCGGCGGATTTTTTTGCTCGGTCGGAATCGGCCGCCATCAGGGCGAGCAGGTTATCGGCGGTTCTCCCCGTAAAGGTGACACCCTGATTGGATCGGGCGGCGATCAAAATGTAGTCGCGGCCGGCCGGCGGATCGCGGTCGTAGGCGGCATGCTCTAGTGTCTCTTTGATTATGAGGCTGACTCTGCGGATAAACTGGTGGCCGTCGCAGGCATCTAGGAGTAAGAACGGCAAGACGCCAGGCCGCTTCACTTGATCGCTGAAATACCCTGCGAAATCCTCGGGGGAGATGATGTTGAGAGGTGTTTTTTCGTCAGTGACACGACTGTCCGAGACGAACAACACAGGTCCCTTGCCTGGTAGTTCTCGGCCGTGTCCGAGCCAGTAGGTGAAGACGATCTTCAAGTCGGCGGCGTCTGTGCTGTCATGGTTGGCGTCTCCTGCAGGGGGAGATGATGGGGTTGCGGCGTCGGCCTGGCCAACCGTCGGACCGGATAGACGCTTCAGCATAAGATGTTTCTCGGTCTGCGCGGCTTCCAACGGCGGTATTGGCACGATGCTCTGGTGCCCGAAGACGGCGGCCAATGCCTCAGCCTGGCGGACGGCCTCTTCCACCGTCTGCGGGGAGATGTTCTCTGGTTCCAGGCTGGGGTCGTTGTATTTGGCCACCACCAGGGGGAAGAAACGTCCTTCCGAGTCGGGTGTCGCCCTGGAGTCAGCCATCGCCCATCACTCCGATCAACTCTTGCACCGCCGGCTGGTTGCCCAATTCGATCATGTGCAGGCCGGGCAGCGTCGGTTTGAACCAGGCCGCCACTCTTCCATCGTCCATCCACTCGCGCTTATGAGACCCGGTCTCCACTTGCGTCTCCAGATGGATCATGCGCCAGGCGGTTTGAAGGTTATCCATCCCTGTGGCATCCACACGGACCGGTTGGCCGGCCAGGGCGAAGGCCGGCGGGTCCAAGCCGAGACGGTCCTCTGCGCCCAGCCTGGTCGACTTGCGGCGTTTGCCATCCACCACCGCGATGACCTGGTCTAAGGTCACCTCGTGATTTGGCAGGCGGCCGTGCCGTTGGCGCACCGATGTGGTGTTTTCCCGGCCCTGGTCATCCCCTGGCAGGAGTGGCACCGTCCCGTCCCCATAGGCCGGCACCGGGCCGACAGCCTGGCCTGACACATCCTGGTAGCTGGTCTGGCTGGGCTGAGGCTGGCCAGCGGAGCCTGGTTCGACGCTGGTCACAGTCGGCTGCAGATGGCCCACCACTTTGGTCAGGGTCAGGTGGTCGAATTGTCTCAGGATGGCCCCTGGCGCCATGGCGGCGTCGGCTTTATGGCGCTTCAGGGCGTCGTCTAACAAAGTCTTGTCCGCGCCCCAGCCGGTCAGCCGGTCGGGCGTCAGGTAGTCGAAGGCACCACCCTCCCGCAGCGCGGGATAGTCGGGCAGGAGGTCGTAGACGCCTGGCATACGGGCGGCGGCGGTCGCCAAGCCGTTCATCCAGGGGGTCAGCACCCCCGGCAGCCCTTTGGACGCGGACATGTAATCGACCAAACGGCCAGTTGCCGCCCAGACGGCCTTGGCCGAGCCGCGCAGTGGCACGCCCAGATAGGCCAGGCCGTGGATCGACTGGCCCAATTGGCGGGCGGCCGCGCTGCCGCCCTCCACCTCATCGGCGGCGATCAGGCGCAGCAGGGCGCGCACCACCAAACCGCCCATCGAATGGGCCACCAGTATGACGCCGGCCGGGGGATTGTCGGGCAACTGCTGATGGATCGCCTGCTGACGCGGATCATTCCGCCATTCGGCCAGACGGCTGTTGATGAAGGCGGCCAGTTGGTGGGCGGTCCCTTCGACGTCCAACCGCCAGTCGTAGGGGAAGGTCTCGATCATCTCATCTTTGACACCGTTACACAGCAGCCCTCTGCGGAGTTTGGCGTAGGGACCCTGGCTCAGGGTCTCTATCAAATCGGTCGCCCGGACGCGCCGCCGGTTGCCGGCCAACTCCTCATCGCGGGGGGTCAGCAGGTCGGCCAGCGACTCGGGTGAGGTGAACCCCTGCCAGAACAGTTTGGGGTTGATGTTCCAAATCGTCTGCCCGTTCGTCTGGTCGACCAATTTGGAGCCCATGATGCCGGGCACGATTAACACCAAGTCATTGGTCAAGGAAGGTCGCTGGAGTTGGGCGATGGTAAGCATAGACTCATGTTACGCCCCGACAGCGCCTCTACCGGGCGACGGCTAGCGTGGCGCGGGTCGCATGCTGATTCTGGCCGTCGAGTTGTCCAAGGGGAAGTTCCGGGGCGGGGCGGGGAGGGACGCTTCGCCGGGAGGGTTCAGTCGATGGTCACCGGTTCCGCCGTCGGCTTTGACGGCAAGTCGCCGGTCAGGGCGTAGACGGCGAAGCCGCCGTCAGATTTGACCGCCAGGTGCCCCGATGAGAGTGGGACCAGACCGGTTATGGGGCCGCCCAATGGCAGCGAAATATGGCTTTGTGGGTTGTCCAAGTCCCAAAGCGCTAGAACGCCGTCGTCTCCTCCGCTGGCGAGGAGGGTTTGGTCGTTTACGGTGACGGCGGTTAGGGCTCGCACTATGCCTTGGTGCCCTTCGAGGGGTTGGCCCCAGGGTTGTCCGGTGACGGTGTCCCATAGTCGGATGGTCCGGTCGGTGCTTCCGCTGGCTAGGAGGGTGAGGTCGCCAACGGTGATGGGGGCCAGGACCCGCACCCAGTTTTGGTGTCCTTTGAGGGGCTGGCCCCAGGGTTTTCCGCTGGTGAGGTTCCATAGTCGGATGGTCCGGTCGTCGCCTCCGCTGGCGAGGAGGGTTCGTCCGTTCACGGTGACGGCGGTTAGGGCCATAACCCAGTTTCGGTGTCCTTCGAGGGGTTGGCCCCAGGGTTGTCCGGTAACGGTGTTCCATAGTCGGATGGTCCAGTCGGTGCCTCCGCTGGCGAGGAGGGTTTGGTCGTTCACGGTGACGGCGGCTAGGGCTCGCACTGTGTCTTGGTGTCCTTCGAGGGGTTGGCCCCAGGGTTGTCCGGTGACGGGATCCCATAGTCGGATGGTCCAGTCGCCGCCTCCGCTGGCGAGGAGGGTTTGGTCGTTTACAGTGACAGTTACCAGAACCCGCACCGTGTTTTGGTGTCCTTCGAGGGGTTGGCCCCATGGTTGTCTATTGGTGGGGTTCCATAGTCGGATGGTCCCGTCGGCGCATCCCAGTGCCAGTAATCCTTGAACGGAGATGACGGTATTCACTGGGATACCGATGTCTAAGCGACGGTGGGAGTTCCACTGTGGCATCGACGCCCAAGACACCTGGCAGTCGAACTGATCGGCAGAGACAGCAAGACGCGGCGGGGCAGGGTGGCTGCCGAAGTGATAGGCGAGTAACTCCCGAACCCGCCGCCGGTCGAGGGCCGCGGGAAGTGTCCGCAGGAGTTGTCCGTGGTAGGTGACGGCGGCAGTTTGCGGTTGGACGGGAGTAGAGCCGAAGCCTCGAGTGATGACGGAGTTGGCAACTTGGGCCGGGTCCAAGTGGTCGAGGATAGGGGCGTGGGCCTCTACTGCGGCCCAAGGCTCGCCGCCGGCCAAGGCGCAGTGGACCGGCAGGTAGTGAGCGATGTAGGGGTTGAGGGTGGTCTCATCTGGCGGTTCGCCTCGGTCGGCGGCTTGGCTTAGTCGCTGCCAGGCGACCTCGGTCAGGGCGGCGGCGATGGTGGCGTGGGCCTCCGCCACGGCGGCGGTGACACTCTCGGCGGTCGCTTTTGGAGACTCAGCCTCGGTCTGGGCGGATGCGACAGTCTCACCCGGTACGAGCGCTGGGACGGTTGGATCCGGTTCTTCCGGTTGCGCGGTGGAGACCAATTCGTCCAGCACGGCCTCCGCGAAGGTGCGGTGGGCGAAGCGGTAGACCGTTTGGCTGTGGTCGAGGTCGCCGATGAGGTAGTCCCGGGCGTGTGACTTGAATAGTTCAGAAGTGGCGTCTGGGGCGATCTCGACCACTGGAGCGCCCAGCGCCCGCGCAACGGTGCTCCAGATGGTGTCGATCTCAGGTAGGCCGCGGCCTTGGGACAGGGCTAGGGCCAAGAGGATGAAGCGGTTGGCGGGGGCAGAGGCCTGAATTTGGTCCAGGGCGCGGCGGAAGGCGGTGGCGCAGTCCTGGCCCAGGGCACCGGGGAGGTCGTGGTTGACGGCGGCCATGAAAGCGGTGGGGTCCTTTTCGGATTCGATCTTGGAGGCGGCCAGGCGGGCGTAGAGGAACGGTTGGTCGGCCACGGCGACCACTTGCTTGACGGTCTGATCGATCAGGTCCGGTGGTGTGGCGGTAAGGCGGCGTCTCAACCTGGCTTTGAGATAACTGGCCATCGTCCCAGGGCTGCGCGGTAGATCTAAGACCTGGTTCTGGCCTGGGGCTGGCGTCGTCGGGTCCGTCACCGCCCCCAAGGCGCGCAGCAAGCCGTAGTCCGCGACCTCGGCGTTCAGGCGGGAATGGACCGAGCGACGGGTGCCGACGATGACCGCTACGCCAGGGAGGGCGGCCAGCGGGGCCAATAGTTCGGTGGCTAGTAAGTAAGGCTCGGCCGATTCGTCCAACCCGTCCACCACGAAGGACAAGGGCGAGCTGTGGTTTCGGGCTATGGTCAGCAGTCGCTTTACCGAGTCGTCCGGTCCCTCATCAACGGCGGGCGGTTCCGGACCGGCGGTCGCCCCCGGTTCAGCCGGCCGATCTCGGCCGCCTGTCGGTCGTTCGGGAGAGTCCGTCGTATGGCGCGAATCGCAGTCCTGGATCCAGTGCTCGTGGAAAGCTTGGCGCCCCAGTTGTTCGGCCGTGTCCTTGGCGGTCCGCCCGATCAGGTTGAGCGTGGCCGACGGGGCGTGTCGGGCCAAAGCTTCGTCGTGGTCCGACTTTTCGGCCAACCCTTCCTTAACGATGGCCCGGAGGATCATTGAGTCTGACCGCATGATCACATCGCCCAGCAGGGCCGACTTCCCGGCCCCCGGTTCTCCGGTGACCACCAGCAGGCCGCGTCCTGTCTCCAGCCAGCGGGCGACACGGCCCCGCTCAGCTTCGCGGCCGACGAAATCCCAGGTCAGCTCCCCCGCCCGCTCGCCCCAGCCGCCCTTGGGCAAGAAAAACCGGGCCGCATCGGGACTATCCCGCTTGAGGCGCGCGATGGCGGCCCGCCAGTCCGCCTGCTCCGTCACCGTCATGCCAGGCGGCGGCGCCGGTCGAGTCAGAACCAGTTGGTGGCTGTTGTATTCAAAGGCCAGCGGCGGTTTCATTTTCTCGGCCGTGCGGGCCAAACTGTCGATTTCGATCCGGTCGTTCAAGGAGAAAGAGAGGTCGATCGCGTCGAGCAGCTTCTCGGCGGTTCTCCCGGGAAAAGTGGAGCCCTGGCTGGACCGGGCGGCGATCAAGATGTAGTCGCGGCCAGCCGGCGGATTGGCGGCGTCGGCGGCATAATTCAGCCTTCTTTCGAGTTTGGCTTTGACGTCTAGGATAAATTGGTGGCCGCCGCAAGCGTCTAAGAGTAAGACCGGCAAGATGTCAGGCCGCTGCGCTTGATCCTTGAAATGCCCGGCGAAATCATCTGAATAGATAGCGTCATCAGGTTTCTCCAGGCCGGCGACACGACTGTTCGAGGCGAACAATACGGATTTTCCTTCGACTGATTCTCGGCCGTGCCCGAGCCAATAGGTGAAGATGATTCTCCGGTCGGCGGTGCCGGTGCCGCCATGGCCGGGGTCTGTGATCGGACGAGAGGGCGGGTTGGTCGGGGGAGAGGGCGGGGCCGAGACTGGGCCAACTGTCGGATTGGACAGTCGCTCCAGCAGGGTCTGCTTCGTGGTCTGCGCAGGTTCCAACGGCGGCAGGGGCACACTGGTCTGATGTCCGAAGGCGGCGGCGAAGGCCTCGGCTTGGCGGACGGCCCGCTCCACCGTCTCCGGGGATAGGTTCTCCTGCCGCAGGCTGGGGTCGGTGTATTCGGCCACCACCAGGGGGAAGAAACGGCTGTCCGGGTCGGGCGCCACCCCGGGGTCAGGCATCGCTCACCACCCCGATCAGTTCTTGCACCGCCGGCCGGTCGCCCAATTCGATCCGGTACAGGCCCGGTAGCGTCGGCTTGAACCAGGCCGCCGCCCGTCCGTCATCCAGCCACTCGCGCCGGTCGAGCGGGGCCTCCAGGCCCGTCTCCAGATGGGTCATGCGCCAGGCGGTGCGCAGGTTGTCGAGCCCGGTGGCCTCCACCTGGACCGGTTGGCCGACCAGGGCGAGGTCTGGCGGGTCCAAACCGATGGCGGCCTCAGTGGCCGCGCCCAGCGTGATCGACTGCCGGTACTGGTTCTCCGCCAGACCGATGATCTGGTCCCAGGTCACCTCCTGGTTCTGCAGGCTGTTGTGGCGTTGGCGCACCGGCACGGTCTGTTCCCCGTCTTGGTCGTCACCGGGCAGGCGCGGCACTGTGCCGTCGCCGTCGCTCGCCACCGGGCCGACGGCCTGGCCCGAGACCACCCGGTAGCGGGTCTGGCTGGGCTGGGGCTGGCCCGCGGAACCTAGTTCGACGCTGGTCACGGTCGGCTGCCAATGGCCCACCACTTTGGTCAGGATCAGGTGGTCGAAGCGCTGGAGGATGGCCCCTGGCGTCATGGCGGCGTCGGCTTGATGGCGCCTCAGGGCGGCGTCCAACAAAGCCGGGTCCGCGCCCCAGCCGGTCAGCCGGTCGGGCGGCAGGCGGGTGAAAGTCTCGCCCTCCCGCAACGCGGGATAGTCGGGTAGGAGGTCGTAGACGCCGGGCATACGGGCGGCGGCCGTGGCCAAGCCGCTCAACCGGGAGGCCACCAAATCCGGCAACCCTTTGGAGTCGGATATGAAATCGGTATAACGGCCGGTCGCCGCCCAGACGGCCTGGGCCGAGCCGCGCAGTGGTACCCCCAGATAGGCCAATCCGTGGATCGATTGGCTCAATTGGCGGGCGCCGGCGCTGCCGCCCTCCACTTCCTCGGCGGCGATCAGGCGCAGCAGGGCGCGCACCACCAAGCCGCCCATCGAATGGGCTACCAGGATGACGCCGGCCGGGGGATTGTCGGGCAACTGCTGGTGGATCGCCTGCTGACGCGGATCATTCCGCCATTCGGCCAGACGGGCGCTGATGTGGGCGGCCAACTGGCGGGCGGTCCCCTCGACGTCCAACCGCCAGTCATAAGGGAAGCTCTCGACCGCCTCGACGCCGTTGTCCCGCAGCCCTTGGACAAGGTCGGTGTAGGGACGGGTGAAACCAAAGCAGGATAGCCAGGCCGGGCCCTCGATCAAACCGGTCGCCCGGACACGCCGCCGGTCGCCGGCCAACTCCTCATCGCGCGGGGCCAGCCGGTCGGTCAAGGACCCGGGTGAGGTCAACGCCTGCCAGAACAGTTTGAAGTCGAGGCCCCAAATCGTCTTCCCGGTCGCCTGGTCGACCAATTTAGAGCCCATGATGCCGGGCACGATTAGCACCAAGTCATTGGTCAAGGGGTACTGCTGAGACTGGGCGGAGCCGGACATGGGCCGAATATTACGCCCGGACAGTGCCCCTACCAGGCGACACGACTAAGGACGCGGGGCGGCCGGGGAGCGCGGGGCGCAGCCAGCCTGGAGGCTTGTTCATAGCCCAAGCGCGAGTCATTCCGCCATGCCGCCAGCGGTCGTCCTCCCGGACTTGATCCGGGGTGACGACCAGTCCGTGAATAAGGCCCTTTCGACAGGCTGGGGAGTGTGTCAGACCGGTCCGCCCCGGTCCACCCCGTCGGCCCCCAGGACGGCCTCCGGGCCCAGGCGGCCGGTCAGCCAGCCCAGCAGGCTGGAGTTGGCCCCCCGGATGTCGTGCACCGGGCCGGCCACACCGACGGTCAGGTCGACGCCCTCGTCGCTCAGCAGGCGGAGGCGGTGGTGGCGCAGGCGGGGGTTGAGACGGCGGGCGTTCCAACTCAGCAGCCAGGCGGCCGTCTGGGCGTCGAGGTCGGCCGGCAATAGAGCCAGCCGGAGGTCGATATGGTGCAAGACGACCTCGTTGAGGCGGGCGTAGGGCAGCGCCAGGGCCGACAGGGGACCGGCCGGGGTGGTCAAGGTGGCCTGCCAGTCGGCCTCGTCCAAGCGGTCCAGCACCTCCAGCAACCGTCCGGCCGAGGTGTCCAAGACCACCTGCAACTCGACGGCGCGGCGGCGCGAGCCGACCTCCAACTCAATGTCCGGGCCGCTGATGGGCCAGATCAGGTCGCGCTCGCCTCGCCGCAGTCGCTCGGCCACGGCGATCAGGCGGTCCGCCTGCTGCGTCAGATGGCAGGCGACGTGTGCCCGGGCCCAGCCGGGCAGGCCCGAGGGCGACTGCCACTCCTGGTCCGACAACCCGATGGTGGCGCCCAGGAGGGCCTGGGTGGCGCCGATCAGTTGGCGGCGCACCTCCGGCAGCCGGTCCAAGCCGAAGAGGGCGTCGCCTATCACGGGGCCAACCCTAGTCATCGCCCGACCCCGGCCGCCGGGGGGCGGGGTCGGACCGAACGGGAGCGAGGCTTGGAGGGGATGGCACTGGGCCACGGTTGACCGGAGTGGCTGCGCGGGAGAGACGACCAGATGATTGTCACGTCCTTATACGGGATTGCACATTCTGGTGTTAATATGTTGCGAATCATGGTGTAAAATCGTTGCAGATACTGGTATCCTAGCGTCGTGAAGTACCTGCCGCGCGTCGTCGACAGCCAGCTCGCCACCCTCCTGGAGGCCATGGGGGGTGTCTTGATCGAAGGTCCACGCGCCTGCGGGAAGACGGCCACGGGTTCGCGGCTGGCCCTCAGTTCGCTCCGTTTCGACGCCTCGCCGGAACTGGTTCGGCTGGCCGAACTCGACCCGGTCGACCTGTTGCGTGGTCCGGCGCCGCGTCTGATCGACGAGTGGCAGCTGGCTCCGGGAATCTGGAATGTCATCCGCCACGAGATTGACGCCAGGCAAGCTCCGGGACAATTCATCATCTCGGGCTCGGCCACTCCTCGGCCCGACAAAGTCAGGCACTCCGGCGCGGGACGGATCGCCCGTATGAGGATGCGTCCGATGGCGCTGGCCGAAAGCGGGTATTCGAGCGGGGACGTCTCGCTCGCCGCCCTCGCTCTGGGCCAGGACAAGGTCGCCGGACGGGGGAGCCTGACTTATGCGGACCTGGCGCGCGAAGCGGTCCGCGGAGGCTGGCCCGGGCTCACGGAGGCCAGCCTGGGGGCGGCCGTCCGGTTCAACCGTTCCTACTGCGAAGACCTGACGGCGGTCGACGTTCCCCATGCCACCGGGGTGCGCCACGAACCCGTGCGGCTGCGCCGACTGCTCGCGGCTCTGGCGCGGGCGCTGGCCACCGAGGCAACCCTCAAGACGCTCGCGGCCGATGTCAGCGCCGACGGCCAGCCATCCGACCCCGGAACCATCCGCGACTACCTCGACGCCTTGACCACGGTCTTCGCCTACGAAGAACTCCCGGCCTGGAGCGTCAGCCTCCGGTCGAGGTCGCGTCTGAGGACGAGCCCCCGGATTCACCTGGCGGACCCGGCGCTGGCGCTGGCCGCGCTCGGGACCGGGGCCGACCGTTTGGCTCACGATCCGGCCTACTTCGGCCAGGTCTTCGAAGCGATGGCCGTCCGTGACCTGCGTGTCTATGCCGGCGCCTTGGACGGAGCCGTGTACCACTACCGCGACAACACCGGACTGGAGGTGGACGCCATCGTCGAACTGCCCGATTGGTCGTGGGGCGCGGCCGAGGTCAAGCTCGGCTCCGTCGAGGTGCCCAAGGCCGAGGCCAATCTGATGAAACTGCGCGACCAGCGGGTGGACACCGACAAGGTGGGCGAACCGCGCTTCCTGGCCGTCATCACGGGCGCCGAATACGCTTACACCCTCCCCTCCGGTGTTCACGTCATCCCACTGTCCGCTCTGAGCGCCTGACTCACTCGGGGCCACCTAGGCGATCCTCGTGGATGACGGCCGTCTGGTCGCTGGCGCGGGCGGCCCGACCCCGAAAAGGCGAACATCTGTTCGACGTGGGCCGCGTGGCGGCGGCCTGGGAGGGGTCGGCGGAACTACGATGCCTGCTGTGAAAACGACCGGTCTGGCGGGCGGTTTCGGTTCCCACGATGGCCGCCCGGCAGACAGAGCCGCTGACGTGTTGAATCGTCTGATCGTGCGGGGGGCCAAGGAGCATAACCTGGCCGATGTCTCGGTCTCTCTGCCCCGGGACTCGCTGATCGTCTTCACCGGGCTGTCCGGCTCGGGCAAGAGTTCGCTGGCCTTCGACACCATCTTCGCCGAGGGCCAGCGCCG
>JAISAO010000027.1 GCA_031266665.1 Propionibacteriaceae bacterium
GGGGTTGAGTGGGCTGAGCTTTGGCGGCTGTTGGTTAGTCCCAGCCTCCCCCTGGGGCGCCAGGGCGGCCCAAGCCAGCAGCCGGTTCGACTGGTCGGTCGGCCAGACGGTCAGCCAGCACTGGTCGAAGGGCTGGTCGGCCAAGGTCGGGCTGACGGCGGCGTAGCCCAGGCCGGTGCGGCGGCCGTCCTCCGGATAGGCGTAGGCGGCGCCGATGGTGACGGGGCCGTCGCGGCTGGCGATGGTGGCGGGCGGGGTCAGGCCGAGGCGGGTCATCAGGGTGTCGGGCAGGGCCAGGCCGGCGGCGGGCGCGGCCCCCAACAATTTCAGGAAACCGGGCGTGACGCTTACCAGCGGCAGTGGGGCGCTGGGCCAGACGGCCAGGGTCAAGTCGTCCGGCTCTTCCCGCCAGGCCCCCGCCGCCTGGACGCCGGCGGCGCTGGCCAGGCCGTCGCAGGCCGTCCCCGAGACGGCGCCGGGGGCCTCCAACACCCAGGTGGCCCCGCCGCCGGCCAGATAGTCGGCCGAGGCCGTTACCAGATCGGCCGTCTGGCGGGTGTCGAGCCAGGCGCAGGCCGCCCAGGCCAGGGCCGCCAACAGCGCCCAGACGGCCGCTTTGGAGGCCCCGCCGACGGTGTTGCGCCAGGCCTCGCGGGCGACCTCGGCCCAGCGGACACGCTGGTTGGCGGCCGGTCGACCGGCACCTGGCGGGAGTCTGCCACGCCGTTCTCGTTCCGGTCGGTGGGACGGCTCTTCGCCCCGGGCCGGCCCGTGATCGGCCTCCGGGCCGTCGTCGCGGTGTCCCTGGTCCGGGTCTTCGGCCGGTCTCTGTGATCTGTCCGGTGGGCCGCCCCAGGTGGCGGCGGCCGGTGCTGGGGCGGGGCGGATCGGGTCTGCGGCCGGGGCCGGGGTCTGTCCCAGGTCTAGGACTTGGGAACAGATGGCGCGGGTCTCGGGGTCGTGGGTGGCCACCACCACGATGACGCCGTCAAGGGCCAGTCGGGCCAGCGCCCGGTCGACCTCGCGGGCGGCGGCCCGGTCCAATTGAGCGGTCGGCTCGTCGATCAGCAGCAGGTCGGGCCTCCCGGCCAGGCCCCGGGCCAGCATCAGGCGTTGGGCCTCGCCGCCGGACAGGGCGGCGAAGGACTGGGCGGCGACCTCGGCCAGGCCGACCCGGCGCAACAACTCGGCCGCCTCCCGCTCGGCCTGCCGCCGGCTCGCCCCCAGGGCCACCAGGGGCAGGGCGACGTGGTCCAGGGCGCTGCGCCGGGGAACGCCGTGGGGGTTCTGGAAGACCCAGCGGACAGAGCGGACGTTGGACTGCTCGATGACGCCCTGGCGCGGTGCCTCCCAGCCGGCCAGCAGGCTGAGCAAGGTCGACTTGCCCGACCCGGACGGCCCGACCACGCCGACCACCCCGCCCGGGCGCCAGGTGAAGTCGAGTTGGCGGAACAAGACCCGGCCGGCGACGAACCAGTGACCCACCCCCCGGCCCCGGACGACAGGCCCGTCCGGTTGGCTCAACATCGCAGGTCCGGCCCCGGGGCCAGGCTGACTTGTTCCGGGGCGGGGCCGGTGAATTGGAGGAAGACCTCGCCCAGTTGGGAGCCGACCACGCTGGCCGCCACCGGCTGGCCGTCGCCCAGCAGGCAGGCCGAGCCGTCGCTGGCCGCCATCACCGCCACGGCCGGCGCCAGAGCCACGCTGATCGGCTGGGCCAAGGCATAACGGCCGGTCACCGTGCCCGTGCCCTGGGGTCCAAGGGCCTGACGGACCGCCGGCCAGGCCGCCAACTGGGCCAGGGCCGCCGGGTCGGAAACAACCCCGTTATCGTCCACCGGCAGAGTCTGACCGCCCACGGCCACCGTCCTAGCGCCCGGGGCCAGGTCTTGGGGCAGGGGCGAGATGTTGGCGCCGGCCACCGGCCGGGCGAAGTCGGCCAGCGTCTGCCCCGGGGCCACGGTGTCGCCCAGGGCCGCCTGGCAGTCGTCCCAGGCCACGGCCGGTTGCGGCAGCCAGACCGTCGCGTCGACCGGGATCGTGCCGTAGGGCCAGTCGTCGCTGGTTTGGCCGACGGCCCGGGCGGCCTGTTGGAAGGCTTCGATCAGGGCTTGGTTGACCCACTCCGGGGGGTCGCCCGTCCAGTGGCCGAGCCGGGCCAACTCTTGGGCCAGGGCGGCCACGTCGGCTCCGGCGTTGCCGTAGGTCAGGTCGCGCCACAGTGGCAGGGCGGTGGCCAGATTGAGCAACGGCCGGCCGTCCAAACCGAGGGAGGACTGGCCGGACTGGGCCTCGCCGCCCAGGGCGCAGGCCCAAGCAGTCACCCGGCCAGCCCGAGGGGCCTGGAGGCGGGACTCGGGGCCTGGGGTCAGGGCCAGGCTGACCGTCCGGGCGTCGTCGTAGTCCTGCCAGGTCAGCGCCACCGTGCCGCCGGCCGTGGCCTGGGCCAACGGCGACGGCGGCTCGTCCCAGGCGATGGCCCAGCCGACCAGCCCGCCGGCCGCCAATAGGGCCAGCCCGAGCACCACCAGCAATCCGGCCGGGGGGCGGGTCCCGGATGATCGCGGACGAGATCTCATGGCACCAATACTCTCATCGCCGCCTCCACCGGTCAGAACGGGTCGTTTCGGCAATGCGGGGATGGCTCACGGGCCGGCCCAGATCTCGGATCGAGTCCGGGGTGACGCGGAATGGGGTCATTGCTGGGGCGCTCCGCTATCTCGCCGTGGACAAGGGGCTCAGGTGACATGAGTCGGATCGCTAGCGCATGAGATGAATTTGTCGTTGTTGTAGTAATCGTCGAAGACTCCGGCATCGAAGTCTCTTTGGTAGTCCTCAGCCGTGTACCCTGCGGGTTTGAGGCCGACACGGACCAGGCATTGGGCTATGATCACGGAGGTGTCGAGATGGTCCGGGTTACCTTGGATCTGGTATTGAAGGGCGACTATCGCGTCCCAGTCCGTGCTACTGGCGCCACACTGTTTAACGAGGGCATTAACGGCGTCCGGGTCGCGCGCAATTTCCGGGGGCGCGCCCACCTGCATCGCCCCGCCTTGGCCGACTGAGACATCAGTGAACCCTAGATCTTCCAAGCATTGCACGTAGACTGATTTCAGTTCGGAAAGTTCGGCTTCGCTGATTTGCCCGTCGGCCAGCGCCCGCCGGCCGGCCGCGGTCTGGGCGCCGCGATAGGTCCGGTCGAACTCATCGGCCCAGGGTCCGCTGAAAACGACTTCTCCCGGGTCGGCCGCTGTGGGGGAAAGGGCGGATGTTTTGATGGGGGCGGTCTCAACGGGCGGGGCGGTGGTGGTGGAGCAGGCGCTCAGGCCGGCTAAAATTATCAATGGCAACAAGCGGCGGGCCAAGGCAGTCATCGACTGCTCGGATTCTGGGGCGGGGCCATCAGGTGGCGTGGGCCGGGTCGTCGTTGCAGGCGATGAATTTGGCGTCTAGGAGTTCGTCGAAGGCGCCGGAGCTGAAGTCGGCTTTATAGTCGGCGGCCGTGTAGCCCTCGGGTCTGAGACCGACCCGGACCAGGCACTGGGCCATGATCGCGTAGGTGTCGAGATGGTCCGGATTGCCCTGTATTTGGTATTGGAGGGCGACGATGGCGTTCCAGTCGGTGCTGCTGGCACCGCACTGCCTTTCCAAAGCAAGGGCCGCCTCTACGTCGCCCTCGACCTCCGGCGGCATCTGCATTTCTTCTCGCCCTCCCTCGCCTACTGTGATATCGGTGAAGCCTAAACCCTCCAGGCATTGGACGTAGGTCACTTTCAGCTCGGCCAATTCCGCCTCGGTGATCTGCCCGTCGGCCAACACTTGTCGGGCGACCACGGTCTGGGCGCCGCGGTAGGTCCGGTCGAACTCATCGGCCCAGGGGCCGGTGAAGACGACTTCTCCCGGGTTGACCGCTTCGGAAGAAAGAGCGGACGTTTCAAATGGAGCGGTTGGATCGGTCTCGTCAGGTGAGGCGGCTGGTGTGGAACAGGCGCTAAGACAAGTCAAAACAGCTAACATTAACAGGCGGCGTGCGAAGAAAGTCATGGTTGTAGTGTCATTAGTTCGCTCGCGCCATTGTGCCGCCGAGACGCTTTGACTGGACAATGACTCGGACTTCGAGTTGAGGGAATCAGACGGTATGAGCCGGGTCGTCATTGCAGGAGACGAACTTGGTGTTGTCGTAATAATCGTCGAAGACGCCAGAGCTGAAGTCAGCCTTATAATCATCGGCTGTGTAGCCTTCGGGTTTGAGGCCGACCCGGACCAAACATTGTGCCATAATAACGGCGAAGTCAATATGGTCCGGGTTGCCTTGTATTTGGTAGTGGAGAGCGTCTATTGCATCCCAGTCAGTGCTTTGAGATCCGCACTGACTGACGAGGGCTTTGACGGCGTCCGGGTCTCGCACAATTTCTAATGGCGGATCCACTGACATCGCTCCGTTCTGGTCGATCTGTATATTGGTGAATCCAAGATTCTCCAGGCATTCGACGTAGGTCGCCTTCAATTCGATCAGCTCAGCCTCGCTGATTTTCTCGTCGGCCAGCGCCAATCGGCCAGCTGTAGTCCTAGACTCGCGGTAAACGCGGTCGAACTCTTCAGCCCACGGACCGCTGAAGGCTACATTTTCTGGATCAACGACTTTTGCTTCCGCGGAAACTATGGATGTCGTGGGTAGGGTGGTTGGCGCGGTTTCATCGGACAAAACTGAGCAGGCACTCAGACAAGTCAAAGCCAAGAGCACAAGATAACTGCCTGCACAAAAAGCTCTAGGAGGTAAAACCCGACCAGACGCCCTCTTGGAGGCACGCCTTTCGCGGCTTACCTCCAAGAGGGTCTGGGCACGGTCATCGGCCATGCTTTCCATGGTCTGCCGCTCAGTCTCGTTCGTAGCCCCAGAACCATTCGTTGGCATAGCACATGGAAGCATTCGACGTTTGAGTCCGTGCTGCCTTGGGGCCGAAGGAGTAAGTATTATCGTGTCCCAGGACGTGCCTGACCCATGTGCAGGTGTGGTCGTTGCTGGCCGAGTGATAGGTGTACACGCCACAGCCCCCGGCCCACGCCTGGGCCTCCGCCGCCGGCAGGCAGACCAGCGCGCCTACGGCGAGCGTGCCCGCCGCAACGACGGTGATGAGCTTCTTCTTGATGCTGCTCAGCATCGCCTCCCTTTTCTGATATGAGCTTCGATCACGATGACGCGACGAAGCATATGTTAAATATCTTGATATGGGAGCCTCTCGTCTGGCAATGGCGTTGTCAAGCATAAGTTAGTAACGGTTGTATAACGATGTGTCTGGACGGCTTGAGTGCGCCCCATGGCGGGGTAATCGCCCCGGCGCTCTCCCATCTCCCATCTCCCGTCGCCCGGGGCGCGGACCTGGTGGCGGGGCGGGTCAGGTTAGGCTAGGCTGCCCATGTTTGGGCGAGGCAAACCTCGCCTAAGCATCACTTCTTAGCAGGGCTGGGCGCCGGCGCGTCCGGGAGGGGGCCGCTCCGTGAGACGACGGTTGACGCTGCTGGCGCTGCTGGCGCTGGCCGGGGCGGGACTGCTCTGGGCCCAGGCTCCGGCGGCCGGGGCTGACGACACGGCTCCCCAGACCTGGGGGGATGTGGCCGACATCATGTCGGATCTGCTGGACCAGGCTTGGGAGGACTTTCAGGCCGGCCGGCTGGAGGAGGCTCGGGATCGGGTCAACGACGCCTACTACGGCCACTACGAGGCGGACGGCTTCGAGAAGACGGTCATGGCCCACCTGGCGGGCCAAGACGCCACCGACGCCGAGTACGGCTTCAGCCTGATCAAGAAACTAATCTTGGCCGGCGGGCCGGCCGACGAGGTGTCCGGGCAGATCGAGTCCCTCCAGGCCAGGCTGGCCGACCAGGCCGCCCGGTTGGACGGGTCGGGGCCCAACCCGGTCAAATTGTTCTTCGACGCCTTGATCATCATCTTGCGCGAGGGGGTCGAGGCCATCTTGGTCCTCGGCGCCATCATCGCCTACCTGGTCAAGGTCGGGGCCAAGGACCGTCTGCCGCTGGTCTACGCCGGGGCCGGGCTGGCCGTGGCGGCCTCGGCCGGGCTGGCCTGGGTGCTCAACGCCGTCACCGCCTTGGCCGGGGCGCCGCAGGAGGTCATCGAGGGCGTCACCATCCTGGTCGCCATGGCCATGTTGGTGTGGGTGGCCAACTGGATGGCGGGCCAGGCGGCCGCCGGGCAGTGGGGCGCCCGGATCAAGGGCATGGCCGCCGCCTCCCTGGGGCGGCGCTCGGTCTGGTCGCTGGCCGGGGTGGCCTTTTTGGCCGTCTTCCGCGAGGGGGCCGAGGTCATCCTGCTCTACCAAGCCCTGCGGGCCGGGGCCAAGGGCTCTAACACGCCGCTGTGGGCCGGTCTCGGCCTGGGGGTGGTCGGGCTGGTCGGCCTCTACCTGGCGATGCGCCGCCTGGCGGTCAGAATCCCCCTGCGGCCCTTCTTCACGGCCACCTCGGCGCTGCTGGCCGTCTTGGCCTGGACCTTCGCCGGCAACGGCGTGACCGAGTTGCAAGAGGGGGACGTCTTGTCGCTCACCCCCCTGCCCGGCTTCCCCACGATCGATTGGCTGGGTCTGCATCCGACCCTGGAGTCGGTCGCGGCCCAGGGCCTGCTGCTGGTCGTGCTGGCGGCCTCGCTGGCCTTCTCCTGGCGGCGGGCGGTCAAGCGACGGGCCGCCCCGGACGGGCCGACCAGGCCAGTCGAACCATCGTCCCAGGTCGAGCAACTGTCCCAGGTCGGACAACCGTCCTTGGTCGAACAACCGACCCTGGTCGGACAACCGTCCCAAGTCGGACAACCGTCCCAGGTCAGACAACCATTCGTCCAATAACAATAACTATCAAAGGAAGAAATATGACACCACGCCACATCGTTGTCTCCTTGTTGGCCCTGGGCCTGGGGTTCGGTCTGACGGCCTGCTCCAGCGGGGACGACGACCCCGCCACCGGCTCCGAGACCACGGCCGACGACACCGCCGCGCCGGGTCCGGGCGATGCCGCCGGCTTCACCGAGTACCCCATCGGCGACCCCTTGACCCTGCCGCCGCTGGAGGTGGCGGCGGTCTACTTCCAGCCGGTCGACATGGAGCCGGCCGGCATGGGACTGGCGGCGGCCCAGGCCGACATGCACCTGGAGGCCGACATCTCGGCCGGCCCCAATGAGCTGGGCTACGGCGTGGGCGATTTCGTGCCCGACCTGACGGTCGATTACACCATCACGGCCGAGGACGGCAGCATCGCCGCCGAGGGCACCTTCATGCCCATGAACGCCTCCGACGGACCCCACTACGGCGCCAACGTGGCCCTGCCCGAGGCCGGCGTCTACCAGGTCAAGTTCTCCATCCACTCGCCGGCCGAGAGCGGCACCGTGTTGCACGTCGACCCCGAGACCGGCGTCACCGGCCGCTTCTGGACCACGCCGATAGTGGCCGAGTGGACCTTCGACTACAGCCCCAGGGAGTGGTAAGCCGCCTCGATGCTGGGCCAGTTCGTCAATCTTGTCACTGCGACGGCCCCGTCCGCCCTGGTCTTAGCCTTGATCTGGGCTTGGGCTAAGCCCAGGGCGGACACGCCGGCCGCGGGCGCCGTCTCGACGCCTGCGGCGTCGGCGCGTCCGACCACGGGATTGCTGGTCGGGCTGGGGGTGGGGCTGGTGGCCGCCGTCGGGCTGACGCTGTTGCGCGACTCCGCCCGGCTGCGCCAACGCGAACTGGTCTCTTTAGCCACCCTGGTCCCGCTGGTGGTGGTCGAACTGGGGCTGATGGTCTTGATCTGGAGCGGCCGGGGCGGGCGGCGGACGGTCGTCGCCGGGGTCGGCGGGCTGGCCGGCCTGCTGGTCTTCCGCGATCTGCCCGGGGTCTTGCTCAACTGGTCGGCCCACCTGCTGCCCGGCCAATCGGCCTGGGCGACCGACTCCCTGCTACGGGTGGCCGGACTGGCGGGCGGGGCCGCCCTGGTGGCGCTGGCCGCCTGGGCTCTGGCCCGGACGGCTCAGAGCCAACGCCGTCTGCGGCCGTTGGTGACCGTCGCTCTGGCCCTGGTCGCCCTGGGCCAGGTTGTGACCATCTTGCAATTGCTGCACGGGCGGCGCATCTGGCGGCTGCCCCTGGCCGGCTTCCGCGTCCTGGTGGTGGCCATCAACCACCAGAGTTGGATCCTGTACGCCCTGATCGGGCTGGCGGCCGCTGTGGCGGTGGCCGGTTGGCGGGCCGGTCGCCGGCCGGCCTCTGAGCCCACCGCCCGCCCGGCCCAGGTCCGGCTGGCCCAGGCCCAGGCCATCTCGCGCCGCCGGGCGGCCCAACTGACGCTGGTGGCCGCCGGCCTGCTGCTGGCCACCGTCACCGGCCTGGCCGCCCTCGACGCTCGCAAACCCCAACTGTCGGACCCGGAGCCCTTCGACATTGTGGACGACCAGGCCGTCATCCCGCTGGAGCGCCTGGCCGACGGCCACCTGCACCGCTTCGTCCGTCTCAGCGCGACCGGCGTCGAGGTCCGCTTCATCGTCATCTTGAAGAACGCCTCGGCCTACGGGGTCGGCTTCGACGCCTGCGAGATCTGCGGCCCCACCGGCTACCTGGAGCAGTCCGGCCAGATCGTCTGCCGGCTGTGCGATGTCGTCATCAACCGCGCCACCATCGGCTACCGGGGCGGCTGCAACCCCATCCCCTTGGACCACGTCGTGGCCGGCGGGGCCGTGCGGGTCAAATTGTCCGACCTGGAGGCCGGCGCCTCCCACTTCGCCTGAGGACCGGCCATGTGGTTCCGACTGATCCGCCGGGCGTTGACCCGCCGCCGGGGCGGACGTCTGCTGATCGCCGCCGCCACCGGGCTGGGGGCCTGCGTGGCCACCGCCATGTTGTCGGTGGTGCTGGACGTGGGGGACAAGGTCAACGCCGAGCTGACGGCCTACGGGGCCAATATCGTGGTCCGTCCCAAGACCGTCGCCACCGTCGGCGGGCTGTACGACACCTCGGCCTGGGAGACCGCCGTTGGCGCCTGGCTGGCCGAGGACGAGGTGGCCGGGATCAAAAACATCTTCTGGGGCTTCAACATCGTCTCGCTGGCCCCCTTCCTGGAGACCGCGGTGGTGGCCCGGGACGCCGCCGGGGGAGAGTTGACGGCGACACTGACCGGTACCTGGTTCCAGCACCAGCTCGAAACCGCCCCCGACACGACCGCCGTCGGGGTCGTGGCCCTGAAGTCGTGGTGGCGGGTCGAGGGCGGCTGGACGACGGACCAGGACCAGGACCAGGTCATGGCCGGCGCCGGGTTGGCCGAGCGCGCCGGCTGGGCCGTAGGTGACAATATTACTTTACAGGGGGCGGGCGGCGGGCGGAGCCTGCGGCTGGTCGGGCTGATCACCTCCGGGGAGGCCGCCGACGACCAGTTCTGGGCCCCGCTGGCGGTGGCCCAGGCCTTGGCCGGGCGTCCCGGCCAGGTCGACCGGGTGGAGGTGGCCGCCTTGACCACGCCGGAGAACGACCTGGCCCGGCGGGCCGCCCGCGACCCCTCCAGCCTGACCGTGACCGAGTGGGAGACCTGGTATTGCACCGCCTACGCCTCGTCCATCGCCTATCAGATCGAGGAGGTCATGCCCGGGGCCGTGGCCAAGCCGGTGCGCCAGATCACGGCCGTCCAAGGCGAGATCCTGACCAAGACCGAGAGCCTGATGCTGTTGGTCACCGGCCTGGCCCTGCTGGCCTCGGCCCTGGCCATCGCCAACCTGGTGACCGCCTCGGTGATGGAGCGGTCGGCCGAGATCGGCCTGCTTAAAGCTCTTGGGGCCTCGTCTAGGGCCATAGCTGGCCTGCTGTTGGCGGAGTTGCTGGTGGTCGGCCTGGCCGGCGGGGCGGTCGGCTACGGGCTGGGGCTGGGCTGCGCCCAACTGGTCGGCCGGTCGGTCTTCGCCGCCTGGATCACGCCTCGGCCGGCCGTCGTCGCCTTGGTAGGACTGGGTGTGGCGGCGGTGGTGGTGGTCGGCTCGCTGCCCGCCCTCAGGCTCCTGCTCCGGCTGCGGCCGGCCGATGTCTTGCACGGGCGGTGAGGGCGATGACGACGAGGGAGACAAGGCCCGGAGCGGCGGGGGAGGCTACCACGGTCGCGGCGGCGGGAATCACGACGGCCACCGCTGCGGTGGGCCAGCCGGCGGCGTCCGGGCCGGCGGCGGAAACCGAGACCACGGCCGTCGCGGCGGAGACCGAGACGACGTCCGCTGGGGCGGTGGACGGTCCGGCGGTGGAGGCGACCACAGGCACGGGCGCCGCGCTGGAGACCACTGGGGCGGAGCCGGCGACTACCACGGCGGCGGCCGGTCGGCTGGCGGCGGCCCCGGCCGGGGCCGGCCGACGGCGGCGCCGGGCCATGGCCTGGTTGATGGTGCGGCGGTCCTTGACCCGGCGGCGCTCCCGCGTCCTGATCGCGGCGGCGGCCGTCGCCATCGGCGCCACCACCTGCTTCGCCCTGGCCGGGTTGGCCATTGACCTGCCGCGCCAACTGGGCAGCGACCTGCGCCGGCTGGGGGCCAACCTGGTGGTGGTGGCCGGGGATGAGCCCCTGACCGCCGCCGCCGCCACCAAGGTGGCGGCGGCGCTGGACCGGGCGCCGGTCCTGGCCGGGGCCGGTTTCCGCTTCGAGACCGTCCGTGTCAACCAACAGCCCTATATCGCCGCCGCCGCCGACCTGGCGGCGGCCCGGGGGCTCAAGGGCTACTGGGACGACGAGGGCGACTGGCCCCATCGCCCGGGGGAGATCCTGGTGGGGAGCGACGTCGCCCAGTGGATCGGCCTGGCGGTCGGCGACACGGTGACGGTGACGGCCGGGCCGGAGGCCGACGAGGACGTGGGCGGACCGGCTGGCGGGGACGGGCCGGACGGCGGCGGGGACATGGACGAATCGGGGGCCGGACCCGTGGTCGGGCCGGACGGCGGCGGGGACATGGATGGTCCCGGGGTCGGGTCGGATGGCGGCGGAGACGTGGATGAATCGGGGGACGGGCCGGCGGACGGGTCCGGGACGGCCGGGCCTGAGGCCGACGGGGACGCGGCCGACGGGGCCGGGGCCGAGTCGCCGGTGGTCCCCCGGTCGGCCGAGTTCACGGTTGTCGGGGTGTTGGCCAGCGGCGGCGAGGAGGACGCCTACCTGATCTGTTGGCCGGAGGACCTGGCCCAGTTGGCCGGAGAGTCCGACCGGCTGGACGTCTTGGAGTACGCCATCGACTTGGACCAGGCCGGGCTGGTCGCCCTGGCGGTCGACTTGGAACGGGCGGCGCCGGGGATCGACGCCGGTCCGGTGCAACGGCTGGCCCAGACCGAGACCGAGGTCTTGGCCATGCTGCGGCTGCTGCTGGGGCTGATCGCCGCCGTGGTCCTGGTCTTGACCATGATCGGCGTGGCCACCACCATGTTGGCCGTCGTGACTGAGCGGCGGGGCGAGATCGCCCTGCGCCTGGCCCTGGGGGCGGAGGACCGTTCCATCCGGCGCGAGTTCTTGGTCGAGGGGGCCTGTCTGGGGCTGATCGGCGGGCTGGCCGGGGTCGGCCTGGGCCACGGTCTGGCCCAGCTGATCGGCCACAGCGTTTTCCAGCGCGGCGTCGGCTTCATCCCCTGGCTGGGGCTGGCCACCGTCGTGGTCTCGACCGTCGTCGCCTACCTGGCCTCTCGCCGGCCGGTGGCGCGGACGGCCCGGATCGACCCGGCCCAAGTTCTAAGAGAGGAATGACCAATGGGCGACATCTTGAACCTGGACGGCGTGGGCAAGGCCTACGGCGACCTCAAAGCCCTTGATCAGGTGTCCTTGGCCGTGCCCGCAGGAGAGTGGCTGTCGATCACCGGGCCGTCCGGGTCGGGCAAGACCACGCTGATGAACATCGTCGGCTGCCTCGACCGGCCGACCTCGGGCCGGGTCAAACTGGCCGGCCAGGAGTTGGAGTCGCTCAGCGGCTCGGCCCTGGCCGCCATCCGCCGCAACACGGTCGGGCTGATCTTCCAGACCTTCCACCTGATCGGCCACCTGACCGCCCTGGAGAACGTCATGGTGGCCCAGTACTACCACTCCCTGCCGGACGAGGCCGAGGCCCGGCTGGCCCTGGAGCGGGTCGGCCTGGCCGGGCGGGCCGACCACCGCCCGGCCCAACTGTCCGGCGGCGAGCAACAACGGGTCTGTATCGCCCGGGCGCTCATCAACGACCCCAAGGTGGTCCTGGCGGACGAGCCGACCGGCAACCTGGACGCCGCCAACGAGGCCAAGGTGATGGACATCTTCCGCCAACTCCAAGCCGATCGGACCACCTTGATCGTGGTCACCCACGACCCGGCGGTGGCCGCCCTGGGCGACCGCGAGGTGGCTTTGGACCACGGCCGGGTGGTGCGGCAGACCCGCCACCGAGGTGGTCGGGCGGGCGACCGCCGGGCGGGCGACCTCCCCGATGAGCGGCCGGCCGACCGTTTGGCGGGCGACGTCCCCGACACCCGGTCTAAGGCCCCGGCTGGACGGGGGACGGCGGCCGGGACGAGTGGGGCCGGGCGATGACCGGCCGGGATGAGCGGGGCGGCGCGGCGGCCGGCCGGACGCTGGCCGGCGGCGAGCGGGATCGGGCTATGCCCGGGCGGCCGATGGCCGGCGGGGGTGAGCGGGGCGGCGCCGCGGTCTGCCGGGTGGCGGTCGGCGGCGGCGAGCGGGATCGGGCGGTGGCCGGGCGGCCGACGGTCGGTGGGGGTGGGAGGGGCGGTATGGCGGTCGGCCGGGCCTGGTCGATGCTGCTGGGCCGGGCCGGGCGGCTCGGCCCAAGGGCGCTGGCGGCGGTCGGGCTGGCCCTGCTGGCGGCCTGCGGCGGGCCGGTCGTGGACAAGTCCCGGCCCCTGGCCGACGGCGTCTACCAGGCCGACTCCGGGCCGGACGAGGAGGGGGCCGTCGGCCACGTCGTCGTGACTGTGGCCGACGGGCGGGTGAGCGACTGCCAGTTCAGCGTCGTCCAGGCCGACGGCCAGGTCAAAGGGGCCGACTACGGCCTGGACTCGACCGGTCAGATCGCCAACCCCGATTATTACGCCCAGGCCCAGCGGGCGGTGGCCGCCCTCACCGTCTACGCCCGCCAGTTGATTGAGGTCGGCTACCCCCAAGACGTCGATGTCATAGCCGGGGCCACCTGGGCCCACGACCAATTCGTCGAGGCCGCCGCCACCGCCCTGGAGGCCTCCCAGGAGGCGCTGTGACAACGATTGTCGGCCCCAACCTCGAACTCGGCACCACCGGTTTCGCCGCCTGCGGCACCTGGGTGACGATCGAGCTCCAGGCACCAGCGGTCGAGCGGCTGCTGGCCCGGGCGCGGCGGCTGGTGGAGCAGTTGGAGGGATTATTGTCGCGTTTCCGGCCCGACAGCGATGTCTCCCGGCTGCGGGCGGCGGCCCCGGGCTGGGTCGAGGTCTCCCCGGACTGTGACACGGTGCTGGCGGCGGCCCGTCGCGGCCAGCGTCTAACCGGCGGCGCCTTCGACCCCTGCGCCTTGGACTGCCGCGTCTTGGACTCCCGCGCCCGCCCCGGCGGCGGCGCCCGGCCGGCCGGCGGGCCGTGGCCCTCCCGGCCGGCGCCCGAGCCCGGCGGCCAGCGGCGCTGGCGGCTGCCGGCGGGGGCCAGGCTCGACCTGGGAGGGATCGCCAAGGGCCACATAGCCGACCGGGTGCGGGCGCTCTGCCAGAGCCAGGGGGCCGTCTCGGGCCTGGTGTCGCTGGGAACCTCGTCCATCGCCTTGTGGGGCGGGGCCGCTCGCGGCCAGTCGTGGCGCGTCGGGGTGCGCGACCCCGGACCGGCCCCAGTCGCGGCCGGGAGGGTGGGCGCCCCTGGACCCACTCCCACCTCGGCCGAGACCGTGACCGGTCGGGAGGGGCGGGTTCGTGCTGGCGCCCCGGCGGCGGGGCGGACGCCCGTCGGTGGGGACGGGTCGGGTCGGGACGGCGCCTCGGCGCTGGCGCCCACTGGTTGGAACGGACGGGTCCGTGCTGGCGTCTCGGCGGCGGGATGGACGCCCGTCGGTGGGGACGGGTCGGGTCGGGACGGCGCTCCGGCGTCGGGCCGGTCCGAGCGGGGGCGGGCGCTGGGGGTGATCGAGTTGGACGAGGGCGCCCTGTCCACCTCGGGCGGCGACGAGCGGGGCGGCCACGTCGTCGACCCGCGCTCCGGGGCGCCGGCCGCCGGCTGCCTCCAGGCTGTCGTCTGGGCGCGGCGGGCCGTCTGGGCCGAGGTCTGGGCCACCGCCCTGCTGGTCCTGGGCTGCCCCGGCCTGGTGGAGCACCACGGGCCGGCCGGTTTCGAGGCCCTGCTGGTGACCGGGGAGACGGTCGTCGCCAGCGGGGGGCTGAGCGGGTTCCAGCCCTTCGGCTGGGAGCGGCTGGGAATTGAAGTCGCGAATGGCTTAGGGTAGCCTCGCCTGCATGTTCCAACGCCGGGGCGACCAGGGAAGCTGTTCGCTGACACTGTCCACCGCGCCTTTCCACCAGCCCCTGGCCGTCGTCGCCGCCGCCGACGACCCGGCCGCCGCCCACCGCCTGCTGGCCCTCGGCTGGCGCCCCGGGGCCGGCGTCAGCGTGGTCAAGGCCACCGTCGGCGGCGCCCGGGTGATCGCCCTGGGGGGCGCCCGGGTGGCCATCGGCGGGACGCTGGCCAAAACCCTGCGGGTGGCGCTGGTCGACGCGGCGGCGGCTGGTCCGTCCACCACCACGGCCGAGCCGGCGGTGTCTGGGCCGGCGGTGGCCGGGTTGGCGCCGGTCGGCCCGATGGCGGCCGACTTGGCCACGGCCGACCTGCGGTCCCAGCCCGAGTCGTCCCAAGGGAGGCCGGCCCAGGCGGCGTCGCCGCCCGACTGGCCCCCGGAGACCGCCCCGGAGACCGCCGTGACGGTCGGGACGGGCCAACTGGTCGGCCTGGGGCGGGCATGACGCCGGCCGAAACCGCCACAGTCAAGCCGGCCACGGCGGTCGGGCCGACCCCGACGGGTGGGCCGGCCCCGGTAACTGGGATCGCCCCGGCCCGGCTCGGCCGTCAAAGCGCCCCGGCGACCGGGCCGACGATCCTCCCGGTCAAACAGTGTTGCCGAGTTGGCGACGGCCGGACGGCCGGGCCGGACGAGCCGATCATCGTCTTGGCGGGCGCCCCCAACGTGGGCAAATCGACTTTGTTCAACGCCTTGACCGGGGCGCGAGCCACGATGGGCAACTGGCCCGGCACCACGGTCGAGACCGCCCGCGGCGTCTGGCGCCACCGGGCCAGCCAGCCGGTCTGCGACTGCCAGGACTGCGACTGCCGCCCATCCGACCAGCGGCCCCGCCAGGCCACCGTCATCGACTTGCCCGGCGCCTACAGCCTCGACTCCCAGCTGCCGGACGAGCGGCTGACCCGCGAGCTGGTGGTCGACCCCCCGGCCGATGAGGCCCCCGATCTGGTGGTGGCCCTGGTGGACGCCGCCCACCTGGCCCGGTCGCTCTTCCTGGTCTCCCAGCTGCGCGAGCACGCCGTCCGGCTGGTGCTGGCCGTCACCATGGGCGACATCGCCCGCGACCACGGCCTGACGGTCGACGCCGAAGCTTTGGCGAAGGCCGTCGGCGTGCCAGCGGTGGCGGTCGACCCCAGGCGGCGCGAGGGCCTGGGCGACCTGGCCCGGACCATGTTGGCGGCCATCGCCGCCCCCGCCCCCGAGCCTCGTCCCCGGGTCGAGGACGCCCAGCCGGGCGACGACGAGCGTTTCGCCTGGATCGCCCGGGCGGTGGAGCGGGGGACCGAGGACCTGGGCCGGGCCAGCGTCCGGCGGGCGGACAAGGTCGACCGGCTGATCCTCCACCCGGTGGCCGGGCCGATCATCTTCCTGGCCCTGATGTGGGCCGTCTTCGAGATCACCACGACGGCGGCGGCGCCGCTGCAAGACGGCCTCGACCAGTTGTTCTCCGGCCCGGTGTCCAACGGGGCCGCCCACCTGTTGGGCTGGCTCGGGCTGGGCGGCGGCTGGGTCGAGGGGTTGGTGGTGGACGGGCTGATCGCCGGGGTCGGCTCGCTGCTGACCTTCGTCCCCCTGATGACCTTGATGTTCATCTTGTTGGCCCTGCTGGAGGACTCCGGCTACCTGGCCCGGGCGGCCGTGCTGACCGATCGGGTGATGGGCGCCCTAGGACTGCCCGGGCGGGCCTTCCTGCCCATCGTGGTCGGCTTCGGCTGCAACGTCCCCGGCATCGCCGCCACCCGCAGCCTGCCCAACGCCAAACACCGCCTGCTGACCGTCTTGCTCATCCCCTTCACCAGTTGCACCGCCCGGCTGACGGTCTTCGTCATGCTGGGCTCGGTCTTCTTCGACCGCTGGGCCGGCACGGCCGTCTTCTTGAGCTACGTGGCCTCGATCGGGCTGGTGGTGCTGGTGGGGCTGGCGCTGCGCTCCACCTTGTGGCGCCGCTTGCCCGCCGACCCCTTGATCATCGACCTGCCGCCCTACCAGACCCCGACCATCAGGCTGACCGCCGCCGTCACCTGGGTGCGGCTGAAGGGTTTCCTCCAAACCGCCTCCGGCATCATCGTGGCCACGGTGGTGGTGGTCTGGCTGCTGCAGTCGGTCCCCCTGGGGGCGGGCGGCGGCGGCTTCGGGGAGGTGGCGGTCGCGGACAGCCTCTACGGCGGCCTGGCCCGCTGGGTGGCCCCGCTGTTCAGTTGGACCGGTTTCGACCAGTGGCAGACGGTGGCGGCGCTGATCGTCGGTTTCGTGGCCAAGGAGGCCGTCATCTCCAGCTGGGCCCAGACCTACGCCATCGCCGAGGACAACACCGGCCTGCTGGCCGAGCACGTCCGGGCGGCCTTCGAGCAGTCCTCCGGCGGCCACCCGGTGGCGGCGGTGGCGGCTTTCATGGCTTTCTTCCTGGCCTACACGCCCTGTGTGGCCACCTTGGCGGCCCAGAAACGCGAGGTCGGCTGGAAGTGGACCGGCTTCGGCGTGGCCCTGCAACTGGTGGTGGCCTTCGGCCTGGCCGTGATCGTCTTCCAAATCGGCAGCCGACTATGACCGCCGGCCCCTTGGTTCGGGTGCGGGCCGCCTGCGCCTCCCGCCAGTGCCGCTCGACGGCCGACATCGCCCGGCGCACCGGCCTGCCGGCCGACGTGGTGGCGGCCGTGCTGGACCACCTGGTGGCGACCGGCGAGCTGCGGGCCGAGGCCCTGGTCTCGGGCTGCCCCGCCACCGGTTGCGCCGCCTGCCCCGTGGCCCGGTCCTGCCCCGGGGTGGCGCCCGGCCGGACCCGCGCCCTGACCCTGGTGGGCGCCGGCGTTGAGGCGGCCGCCTGATCGGCCAACTGGGCGATCCGTCACCGTTGTGGCCCCGTGGCCGCGGTCTGAGCGTCCGGCCCGCCCGCTGGTCGGGCCGCCTTTGTCGTCGTCCCCTTGTGTTTCGCTCGTTTCGGTGGGAGGACTCGGGGTGTGACCGTGACTGTCGTGTCGCCGCCGGCCGATCTTGAGGGGTTGGCCGAGTTCGAGGCTTTGGTGTCCCGGGAGGCGCCCACGTCGGGCATCCGGGAGGCTTTCACCGGTGCCCCGCAGGCGTTGGCCCAGGGGTCGGCGGTGCGTGTCGAGCCGGTGCCCGAGTTGTTGACCACGGGCCGGGCGGCGGAGTTGTTGCACGTCTCCCGCGCCACGGTGGTCAAGTTGTTGGAGGACGGCCGGCTGCCCCACGAGCGGCCCAACGTCCATCGCCTGGTCCGGTTGGAGGACGTGTTGGCCTATCGGGAGCGGCGCGACGCCGGCCGGCGGGAGTTCTTGCGCCAGTTGACCAGCGAGACCGTGGCCGACCGACCGAGCCGAGTTGACCCCCAAGAGGTGCGTCCACTAGCGTATACGTAAGCGGGCGAGAGTTTTCGGACGACGGCACGGTGGGGACCGCGGCTGATCGCCGCAGGGCTGGGGTTTCACACCGACAAGGTTTCTGGCGCGCGTCGGCGCTTTAATAGTCGAAGGAGTTGTGCGATGAGTGTCACCGTGTTGCGTGATCGTGCTTTCCGGGGCTTCTTGGCGTCGGATATCTTGTCCGGGTTCGGCGTCGGCCTGTCGACCATCGGGGCCAATTGGTACGTCTTGATGCAGACCGGCGAGAGCCGGCATGTGGGCGGGCTGCTGGTGGTCAACGTCGTGGCCGGGTTCCTGTCCTCCCTCGTCTCCGGCGTTCTGACCGACCGTTTCGCGCGCCGCAATGTGATCTTGGCCATGCACCTCGCCCGCCTGGCCATGGCGCTGATGATCGGCGGCGCGTTGCTGCTGTTCGGCTTCCAGCTCTACTTGTTATACGTCTTCGCGGGCCTCAACGGGGCCGGCTGGACGATCTACATGGCGGCATCCCGCAGCCTGGCCCAAGAATTGACTCCGAAAGACGAGTACGTCTCCGCCAACTCCTTGCTGGAGGTCAGCCTCCAGGTCGGCATGTTCGTGGCCGGGGCCGCCTCCGGCTTCGTCTACAAGTACGCCGGCTTCGCCGAGATCATGCTCGTGACGGCGGCCATGTACGGCGTCGGGGCCGGGGCCATCAAACTGGTGCGGGCCACGGCCGTGGCGGTGCCCGCCGACCGGCCGTCGTATGTCACGATGCTGTCCCAGGGTTTCCGCTTCCTGCGCTCCCACCCGGCCACCTTCGTCATCGGCGCCGTGTCCATCGTGCCGCTGGTGGTGACGATGCTGTTCAACGTGGTGCTGCCGGGCTATGTCAGTCACGACCTGGGCGGCGACAGCGTGGTGTTCGGTTTCGGCGACATGTCCTACGGCGTCGGCGGCCTGATCGCCGGCCTGACCGTCGCCTGGATCGCCGCCCGCCTGAGCCCGAAACGACTGGTGCTGGCCTTTTTCGGTTTGTCGGCCGCCGTGCTCGGGCTGTTGGGCTGGAATTCGCTGGTGGTCGGCTTGTATATCGGCTGCGTCGGCCTCGGCCTGACGAACTCGGCCATCCGAATACTGATGAACTCTTTGATCATGGAGCGGGTGCCGGAAGAATATATGGGCCGGGCCATGACCGTTTGGCTGGGCGTCTCGCTGGGACTGCAATGCCTGTTCTCGATTTTTTTCAGCTCGTACCTCGACCGGGCCGGCGCGGGCGTCGGCTTCGCCCTCATGGCCGCCCTGATGGTGGTCGGACTGATCGGCTTCATCGTGGTCAACCGGGTCGACTCCCGGAACGCCCAAACGGCGGGATAGGGTAGCCCATGATTGAAAACAACGAAATAGTTTGCCTGGTGGAGCCGAGTTTTTTCGGGGTGAGTTTCGCGTTGGAGGCCAAACGGGCTGGATGTCACGTCGTGGCGCTCGTCTCGGACCGAGGCAACCCGTCGAAGTACGGGTACCAGGGTCATTATGACGATCTGCTGGTATGCGACATCCGTAACGGCAAAGCGATCCACGACGCGATCAGTGCCAGTCGGCACTCGCGGGTGGACGCGTTGATAGCGGCCACTGATTACGTCCTCTTGGCCACGGCGGAGGCGGCCGAGCGGCTCGGGCTCGGGGGGATGAGCCCGGAGACGGCGGCCCTCGTCCGCAACAAGGACTTGGCCCGCCTCCGATATCGCGACAGAGGCGTGCCTGGCGCCGCCTTCGCCACCGTCGTTGATGAGGCTGGGGCGCTGGCGGCCGCAGCCTTGATCGGCTATCCCGTGGTGCTCAAGCCGACCAATGCGGCGAGCAGCCAGAACGTCTTCTTCGTCGCCGGGCCGGACGACATGACGAGGATCTTCCCCCAGATGCGCGGTTTCACCACCAGCTATCTGGGGTTCCCGGTCAGGCCGGAATATTTGGTGGAGGAATATTTGGACGGCCCCGAGTTCAGCGTCGAGATATTCGTAGCGAACGGGCGGACCGTTTTCGCCGAGGTGACCGAAAAGTTGACCTCGCCCCTGCCCTATTTCGTTGAGGTCGGACATGTCTTCCCGACGTCGGCGTTGATCGGCGAGAAGGCGCCGATGATCGCGTTGGCCGCGCGGGCGTTGGAGGCGGTCGGCCTGACCGACGGCCCCGCCCATGTGGAACTCAAACAGACCGCCGCCGGGCCGAGGATCGTCGAGGTCAACGGCCGCCCGGGGGGCGACCAAATATCGTCGGTCCTGATGCCGGCCGCGTACGGGATCAACCCGTTCCGCCAGGCCATTTCAAGCGCTCTGGGACGGCCACTGGATTTCACGGTCCACGAGGCCGCCAGTTGTGCCATCGGGTTCATTTGCGCCGAGCATGGCGGCGAGTTTGAGACGATAACCGGACTCACGGACGTGCTGGGCGACGAGTCGGTCATCAGGTCGGTGGTCGAAGCTCAGCCGGGAGACGGGGTGAGGGTCCCTCAGAGCTCCGACGACCGCCTGGGCCACATAATCGTGCGCCAAGCGTCACCGTCCCAAGCCAAACGGAAAATAGTCGAACTCATGGCCAAGATGAAAGTTGTCGTACGCTAATGCGGTGTTATGTCAAGTTGCCGCCGTCTTACAAACTCGACTTGTTCCGGCCCGGCGCCCGACCGCGCCAGCAGTCTGATTGTTCGAGGATGTCTGTCCCCCAAGATGAGTCGGAGCAGGATGTTGGCGTCGACGGATTCCACGGTCAGACCTGCGCCGGGCGCCGGGAGTAAGCCGCGGCGGCGTCGGTCAGCGGCGGGACGCCGGGCTCGGCCAAGCCGCTCCAGCGTCTGGTCAAGTCCTGGATCTTGCGTTCCTCGCGCCGCCGCCAAGCGGCCACGTCGTCCGGCTTGGTGGCCGAGGTCTCGCGGTCCAGGGCGGCCAGCGCCCGCCCCCAGCGCTGGCGGGCCTCGCTGGGGGTCACAATCGGCATGACAGAATTGTACAAAGACGTTACCCCTCGCCATCCCGGACTTGATCCAGGATCTGGTCCAGCCCGTGGACCCTCCTGTCATCGTCGTGGCCCCGTGGTCTCGTCGGCGGCTCGTCGGGCGAAGCCGCGTCGAATGACGACGGTGGCCAGCAGTCCGGCCCCGGTGAGGATGGCGCTGCCGATGAACACCGCGCTGGTGCCGATGGCGCCGCCGATCCAGCCGGCCAGGATGGGGCCGCTGATCTGGCCGACATACTGGGCGGAGACGTTGTACCCGAGGACCAGGCCGACGCTGGTGTCCAGGCAGCAGGTGGCGGATGGTGGCGACGACCGTGGGGGTCACGCCCCCCAGAGCCAGGCCGGTGAGGAAGCGCAGGGCCGCGAAGGTCCACAGTCCGGGGGCGAACGACTGGCAGGCCAGCAGAACCGTGGCCGCCGCCAGGCTCAAAGCCAAGACCCGCAGGCGCCCGACCCGGTCGGCCAACTGGCCCAGCCGGGGAGCGGAGACGATGGCGCCCAAGGCGGTGGCCGAGAAGACGATGGCGGCGAACAGGGCGACGTGGTCGCTGCTCCCGGTCAGGCGCTCGACGTGAACCGTGATGATCGGCTCGACCGAGACGGTGGCGAACATCAGCAGCGCCGACAGTCCGAGCAGTGACAACACGACCGGCTTGCGCGGCACCGCCGCCCAGCCGGCGGGGCGCCTCGGCCTGGTGGCGGCGGCTGGTCCCCGGCGTTGTTCTTTGAGCAGGAGGGCGGTGGCGAGGAAGCCGACGAAGATCAGCCCTCCGGTGACCAGAAAAGCCCGCTTGATGCCGATCGCCTGCTCCAGGGTACCGCCGAGCAAGGGGCCGGCGACGTTTCCGGCCATGACGGCCGAGGACAATACGCCCAACGCCCAGGCGGAACGGTCTTTCGGCGTCTGGGCCGCGACCAGGATGGTCGAGCCGGAGGCGTAGCCCCCCAGCAGTCCGGCCAGCAGGCGCAGCAGCACCAGTTGGGCGACGTTCTGCGCCAGCCCGATCAGCGACATGGCCACCGCCATGCCGAGGCTGGCCCGGATGAGCATGGGCTTGCGCCCGTAACGGTCACCCAGGCGGCCCCACAACGGCGCGGTCAGCGCGGCGCTGAGGAAGGTGGCCGCGTAGGCGACGCCGGACCAGGTGGTGACGGCGGCGGGGTCCGTCACGCCCAAGTCGCCCACGTACAGCGGCAGGATCGGCAGGATCAGCGTCATCCCGACGATGGTGGTGAACGAGCCGAGGGCCACGACCACGAGGTTCCGCCTCCAAGCCGGGTTGTGGCCCGGCCCCGCGGCCGGAGTCGTCGTCACCAGGTTCCCCCCTCGCGGTTCAGCGGGCGAATCCTATGGCCGCGCCGCGGCGGCCATAGTTGTTTCTCGGGTTCCGAGACTGATTTGGTGGACGCCGCCAAGGGGCGTCTGAGGCGGTCGTGGCAGCGGCCGTTCCGGGTGTTTTCAGGAGATCAGGGCCAGAGCCTTCTGGGCGTAGACCGTTCGGCCCATCTGGGCCAGCTGCTTGGAGCAGCGGATGATGTCCTCGGCGTGTCCGTCGATGTCGTGCAGGGACTTGAGGGCCAATAGGGCTTGGTCATAATTACAGCCGGCGATCATGAAGGGCGCCGTCTCGACTATGGCTTGGTCGCGCAGTTGGACATCGGTTATGGCCCTCAGCGCTTGCAGGCCGTCTTTTGCTCCCTGGTACCCTCCGTGCTCAATCATGGCTCTGATGGCGTCGATCCGGGAGCGGGCCAGGTCCTCGTCCGGGGTCGGATGGGAGTCGGGCCGGCGCAGGGGGTCCGCCGGGGCGGGAATCGGGGTGGAGCGGCCGTAGACCGGCCATTTGTCGCCGGTCGCCGGTCTGGCCAGCCGGGGCGGGAGATGGAGGCTCGGCCGCAGGTCGGGGCGGCGGGAGCGTCTCAGCCGCATCGCGTTATACCCCGCCCCCAGGCCCAGGGCGACGGTGAAGACGAAGACCAGCACCAAAACGAGCATCAGCACGAGCGTCACCATGGGCCAAGCATACGAAGGCTCGGGGCCATGATGGTTGGGTGCGGAGCTGGCCGGCCTGGTGATGACGCCTAGTCGCGCCGCCGGCCCGGCCGATTGGGCCGGGCGGCTAGCATGGGCGGATGGCCAACGACCGGGAGAAGCCAATCGGCATTTTCGACTCCGGCTTCGGCGGGCTGACCGTGGCCCGGGCAGTGGTGGACCAGTTGCCGGGGGAGGACATCATTTATTTGGGGGACACCGGCCACGCCCCCTACGGACCTCGCCCCATCGCCCAAGTCAGGCAATTCGCCTTGGCCCGGTTGGACGAGTTGGCGGCCCTGGGGGTGAAGGCCTTGGTGGTGGCCTGCAACTCGGCCTCGGCGGCGGTGCTGGCCGATGCCCGCGAGCGCTACGACCTGCCGCTGGTCGAGGTCATCCGGCCGGCCGCCCGCCGGGCCGTGCGGGCCACCCGCACAGGCCGCGTCGGCGTCATCTGCACCCAGGCCACGGCCACCTCCCGAGCCTATGACGACGCCGTCGAGGCGGTCACGGGCATCAGTTTGACGACGGCGGTCTGCCCCCGGTTGGTCGACTTCGTGGAGGCCGGGGTGACCAGCGGGGACGAACTGCTGGCCCAGGCCCGCGACTACCTGGCCCCGATCCGGGCGGCCGACGTCGACACCCTCGTCCTGGGCTGCACCCACTACCCCCTGCTGACCGGCGTCATCGCCTATCTCCTGGGCGATGAGGTGACGCTGGTCAGCTCGGCCGAGGAGTGCGCCAAACAGGTCTACGCCACCTTGCTGGGGGCCGACCTGCTCAACCCCGGGCCGCTCGGCCGGCGCCGCTTCCTGACCACCGGCGACCCCTCCCGCTTCGCCCGCATCGGCCAGCGCCTGGTGGGCGGCTTCCTGACCACGGCCGAGGCGGCCTAGGCCACTACCCGACCCACCATGTCGAAACGGCTATGACTTGGCCGAAACGGCCAGGAGAATCGCCGTTATCCAGCTATGGCCCGGCCGCCCCCGGCTGGAATGATCGCCTATAGGGAACTAGGGGGTTCCCAGGGCCTGTCCGATCAGCCAATCTCAAGAGTTGGGCGAGGCCCCACCTACGAGGAGGTAGGTCCAGATGCCGCTTAAAACCGGTGAGCAGTTCGTCGACAGTTTGCGCGCCTTGAAGCTGAGGGTCTACATGTTCGGCGAGAGGGTGGAGAACGTGGTGGACAACCCGATCTTGAGGCCCTCGCTCAACTCCATGAAGGCCACCTACGACTTGGCCCAAGACCCTCGGCAGGCCGAGCTGATGACAGTCGTCTCGCCCTACACCGGGCAGCGGGTCAACCGCTTCGCCCACATCCACCGCAGCGCCGCCGACCTGGTGTCCAAGGTCAGGATGCAGCGGCTGCTGGGCCAGACCACGGCGGCCTGCTTCCAGCGCTGCGTCGGCCTGGACGCCATCAACGCCGTCTTCTCGACCACCTGGGAGCTGGACCAGGCCAAGGGCACCCACTACCACCAGAACTTCCTGGACTACTTGAAATACATCCAGGAGAACGATCTGGTGATCGACGGGGCCATGACCGACCCCAAGGGCGATCGCGGCCTGCCGCCCTCGAAGCAGGCCGACCCCGACCTCTACCTGCGGGTGGTGGAGCGCCGTCCGGACGGCATCGTGGTGCGCGGGGCCAAGGCCCACCAGACCGGGGCCACCAACTCGCACGAGATGATCGTCATGCCGACCATCAACATGACCGCCGCCGACGCCGACTGGGCCGTGGCCTGCGCCATCCCGATGGACGCCGAGGGCGTCTCGCTGATCATCGGCCGGCAGTCCTGCGACACCCGTAAGCTGGAGGACTCGCCGATGGACACCGGCAACCCGAACTTCGGCGGCATGGAGGCGCTGATCGTCTACGACGACGTCTTCGTGCCCAACGAGCGCGTCTTCCTGAACGGCGAATATGAGTTCGCCGGTATGTTGGTCGAGCGTTTCGCCGGCTACCACCGCCAGAGCTACGGCGGCTGCAAGACCGGTGTGGCCGACGTCATCATCGGCGCCACCGCCCTGGCGGCCGACTACAACGGCGTGCCCCGGGCCTCCCACGTCAAGGACAAGTTGATCGAGATGGTCCACTTGAACGAGACCCTGTGGGCCTGCGGCCTGGCCTGCTCCTACGAGGGCCGTCCCACCGCCTCGGGCAACTACCTGGTCGATCTGATGCTGGCCAACGTCTGCAAGCAGAACGTCACCCGCTTCCCCTACGAGATCATCCGGCTGGCCAGCGACGTCGCCGGCGGCATGATGGTGACCACCCCGTCGGAGAAGGACTTCCGCCACCCCGAGCTGGGGCCGGTGGTGGACAAATACCTCAAGGGCGTGGCTTCGGTGGCGACCGAGGACCGGATCAAGATCATGCGTCTGATCGAGTGCATGTCCTTGGGCACGGGCGCGGTCGGCTACCAGACGGAGTCGCTGCACGGCGCCGGCTCGCCCCAGGCGCAGCGCGTCATGATCGGCCGGCTGGCCAACCTGGAGGCCAAGAAAGCCTTGGCCAAGAAGATCGCCCGGATCGCGGACTGAGCTGACGGCCATGCCCCAGCCGGTAGGCGACTTGGTGCTGGACCGGGTCGAAGCCCTCCTCGACCAGCGCGTCCGTCCGCTGCTGCGGTCGCACGGCGGCGCCATCAGCGTGGTCGGCTTCGACCAAGGGGTGCTGTCGGTGCGACTGCGCGGGGAGTGCGCCGGCTGTCCGGCGGCCGACCTGTCCATGCGCTACCTGGTGCGCGACGAATTGCTGTCGGCGGTGGCCGAGGTGCGGCAGGTGGCCCTGGAGGGCGGGGTCAGCGACGAGTTGATCGACCAGGCCCGGGCACTGCTCCACTTGGCCCCGCGCCCAGGCCGCACCACCTGCCCGACGGCGCCGACCCCGGTGCCACTGACGGGCCTGGCCGCCTGAGACCGACGATTGACGATTATAGACTGGCGACTTTAGACCGACGAAAGGATTGATTATGGATTGGCGCTCCCACTACCGCGATCATCTGGTGACCGCCCAGCGGGCCGTGTCCCTGATCGAATCCGGCGACCGGGTGGTCGTCCACCACGCCTGCGCCGAGCCGACCGAGCTGATCGAGGCGATGGTGGCCCAGGCCGAGGCCTACCGCAACGTCGAGATCGTCCACATGGTGCCGATGGGCCGGGCGCCCTACTGCGCCCCGGGGATGGAGTCGCACTTCTGGCACAACTCGCTGTTCAACGGCGGCCCCACCCGCCAGGCCATCGCCGAGGGCCGGGGCGACTTCACGCCGACCTTCTTCCACCAGATCCCCCGACTGCTGCGCGACGGGCTGCCGGTCGATGTGGCCCTGCTCCACCTCTCACCGCCGGACGAGCACGGCTATTGCAGCCTGGGCGTGGCGGTCGACTACTCCCTGGCCGCCGCCCGCTGCGCCAAGAAGGTCATCGCCCAGGTCAACCCCAGGATGCCCCGGACGCTGGGCGACAGCTTCGTCCATGTCAACGATCTGGCGGCCATCGTCGAGGTGGATGAGCCCGTCATCGAGTTGCCGCCGCCCAATATCTCCCAGGTCGAGGCCGCCATCGGCCGGCATTGCGCCTCGTTGATCCACGACGGCGACTGCCTCCAACTGGGTATCGGCGCCATCCCGGACGCGGTGCTGCGCGAGTTGGGCGGGTTCAAGGACTTGGGCATCCACTCCGAGATGTTCTCCGACGGCGTGGTCGAGTTGTTCGAGCAAGGCGTCATCAGCAACGCCAAGAAGACTCTTCACAAAGGCCAGTTCGTGGCCACCTTCTTGATGGGCACGCGCCGGCTGTATGACTTCGTGGACGACAACCCGATGGTCTGGATGGCGGGGGTGGACCAGGTCAACGACCCCAGGATAGTGGCCCAGAACGACAACCTGGTGTCGATCAACTCCTGTGTGCAAGTCGACTTGCAAGGCCAGGTGGTGTCGTCCTCGGCCGGGCTGCGCCAGATCTCCGGCATCGGCGGCCAGGCCGACTTCGTGCGCGGCGCGGCCATGAGCCCGGGCGGGCGGGCCATCATCGCCTGCCCCTCGACCGCCCGGGGCGGCCAAATCTCCAAGATCGTGCCCTTCATCGACCCCGGCTCAGCCGTCAGCACCATGCGTGAGGACGTGGAGCACATCGTCACCGAGCACGGTGTGGCCCGCCTTTGGGGCTTGACCCTGAGGCAACGCGCCGAAGCCCTCATCGCCATCGCCCACCCCGACTTCCGCGACCAACTCGAGGCTGAGTATGGGCGCCGCTACACCAGCAATCGTCATTATTAGCTGAAAGGAATCATTATGACGGCCAGCGAAATCGTCCAGCCGTTCCTGGACCAACCATGGCTCGACTACACCGCTGACGAGCCCTCCGACTACGCGGTCAACGTCGGCCTGCCGGGGGCGTTGCAGCGCTCCAAGGAGTATCCGATGGTCCCCGGCGTCACCTTGGACTTCATGGATGACGCCGTCCATCCGGGCGAGATTCAACAGGACATCGTGGTCCCGGCCAGCGGGCAGAACCTATTCCACTACCGCGACGCCCAACCCGAGCACCCCGACGACCCCAGGCTGATCTACTACGTCCACGGCGGCGGCTTCATGCGCGGCAACGCCCACTACTGCCGCTCGATGGGCCTGTGGATCTTGCGCCAGACCGGACTGCCGGTCTACTCCACCGAGTACCGCTTGGCCCCGGACAACAAGTGGCCGGCCAACTTGGACGACGTGGAGGCGGCCTGGAACTATCTGACCGACGACCTGGGGACCGACCCGGCGAACATCATTTTGATGGGCGACTCGGCCGGCGGCACCTTGGGCGGCGCCCTGGGCATGAGGCTGAAGCGGCTGGGCCGCCGGCTGCCCGGGCGGATGGTCTTCTTGTCGCCGGCCCTGGACTTCACCTTGACCCTGCCGGCGCACCAGGCCAACGCCTTCACCGACCCGTTGTTCTACGGCGGCCTGCCCAAGGAGTCGGTCGAGGTGTGGTCGTCCTTCGACCATGTGATGGACCCCGAGATGTCGCCCCTGCGGGGTGACTGGACCGGCTTCCCGCCGGTCTACTTCGCGGCCGGCGAGTCCGAGGTCCTGCTGTCCGACTCCTTGGAGAGCGCCCAGAAGGCCCACGACCAGGGCGTGGCGGTCACCTGCCACGTCTTCCACGGCCTGTGGCACGACTGGGTGACGAACGACTACGACATCCCGGAGTCGGCCGTGGTCGGGGCCGACATCCGGCGTTTCATCGGCCTGCCTCGTACCGGCGACTGAGCCCGCCGCCCGCCCCAGATCCGCCACACCCCGCCTCGGATCCGCCACACTAGAAACAGAAAACAACTATTCGCCCCGCCGGCCGGTCCGGCGTTGAATGGAGAGTGAAACAGTCCATGCCGTTCCAATTGACAGACGAACAACTGCTGACGCGGGATGCCGTGCGCCAGTTCGCCGAGGCCGAGATCGCCCCGATCGCGGCTGAGATCGACCGCGACCACCGGCCCCCGCTGGAGTCCATCCCCAAACTGGCCGAGCTGGGATTGCTCGGCCTGGTCATCCCTGAGGAGTACGGCGGCACCGGCGCCGACTCGGTCAGCTTCGCCATCGCCATCGAGGAGCTGTCGCGGGTCTGCGGCACCCACGGCGTGCTGGTCGAGGCCCACTCGTCGCTGTGCACCTGGCCCATCGTCCACCACGGCAACGCCGAGCAGAAACAGAAATATCTGCCCGCCCTGGCCAGCGGCGAGGCCATCGGCGCCTTCGGCCTGACCGAGCCGGGGGCCGGCTCGGACGCCGCCCACACCGCCACCACGGCGCAACGCGACGGCGACGACTTCGTGCTCAACGGCCAGAAGATCTTCATCACCAATGGCGGTTTCGCCAAGACCTTCGTCGTCATCGCCCGTAGCCTGCTCGACGTCCCCGGTGTCAAAGGCCTGTCGGCCTTCATCGTGGAGCGCGACACGCCAGGCTTCCAGGTCCTGGAGCCGGAGCGGAAGATGGGCATCCGGGGATCGTCCACCACCCCGCTGGCTTTTAGCGACTGCCGGGTGCCGGCGGCCAACCTGCTGGGACGCGAGGGCGAGGGCTTCAAGATCGCCATGCAGACCCTGGACGGCGGTCGCACCGGCATCGCCGCCCAGGCCGTCGGCATCGCCCAGGGGGCCTTCGAGGCGGCCTGCGCCTACGCCAAGGAGCGCGTCCAGTTCGGCCAGCCGATCGCCGCTCTGCAGGCCATCCAGTGGATGATCGCCGACATGGCGGTCGATCTGGAGGCCGGCCGGGCGCTGGTCTACCAGGCGGCCGACCTGGAGTCCCGCCAAGAGCCCCACAGCCAGGCCTCCGCCATGGCCAAGCTGTTCTGCGGCGAGATGGCCACCCGGGTGACGGGCAAGGCCATCCAGATCCACGGCGGCGTCGGCTACACCGAGGCCTACCCGGTGGAGCGGATGTACCGCGACGCCAAGATCACCGAGATCTATGAGGGCACCTCCGAGATCCAGCGGCTGGTCATCGCCCGCCAATATCTCCGCTGAGCCGGCCTTGAACAGCGCCGGCGCCGCAGCCCACCCGACCCACGGAACCCACAGGGAGGTTCGATGAACATAGTGAACATAGTGGTGGCGTACAAATACGCCCCCGACCCGCAAGAGGCGACGGTCTCCAGCGACGGCACGGTCGACTTCAGCCGGGCCAAGGCGGTGGTCAGCGACTACGACGCGGTCGCCATCGGCTACGGCCGCCGGTTGGCCACCGCCTGCGGCGCGACCCTGGTGGGCGTCTGCGTGGGCGGACCCCAGTCGGCCAAACCGGTCGCCACCAAGGCCGCCCTGTCGCGCGGCCTGGACCGGGTCGTGGTGGTGGCCGACGACGAGTTGGAGACCGCCGGCTCGACCCGGACGGCGCAGGCCATCGCGGCCGTCGTTAGTCAATTGGGCGATGTCGCCTTGGTCTTGGCGGGCGACTCGTCGATGGACGTGGCCGCCCGGATGACGCCGTCGGTCTTGGCCGGCCTGCTGGGCTGGCCGATGCTGTCGGACGTCGAGACGGTCGCCTTGGCCGACGGCTCGGCCGCGCTGGAGCGGCTGACGCCCCAGGGCGTGCAATCGATCACGGTGGCTCTGCCGGCGGTGGTCTCGTTGACCAGCGAGGCCTGGCCGGTGAAGCCGCCCGGCATGAAAGACCTGCTGGCGGCCGGCAAGAAGCCGGTCGAGATCAAGTCCGTGGCCGACTTGGGCCTGACCCTGGCCGATGAGGGCACGGTTGTGTCCCGGGCCAAGTTGGGCGGCTCGGCCCGTCTCGGCGTCGTCATCGACACGTCCGACCCGGCGGCGGCGGCCGCCACCCTGGTCGAAGCGCTGCGCGCCGCCGGCGCGCTGTCCGAAGGAGGACTGGCATGAGCACATATGTCTTGGTGGCCGGCGACCCCGGCGTGGCGGCCCTGGTCGAGGCGGCGGTCGAACTGGGCGCCCCGGTGACGGCTGTCGTCGTCGGCGATGAGTCGCTGGCCCGGGCGGCGGCCGCGCCCGGCGTCGACCGGGTGGTCTGGCTGGGCGCGGTGGGCGACCACGCCGTGGAGGCCTTCGCCGCCGCCGTCGCCCAGCAGGTGGCGGCCGATCCGGGAGTGGTCCTGGCCGGGCGCAAAGCCGGCGAGCGGGCGCTGCTGGGCGCGGTGGCCGCGACTTTGGCGGCCCCGGTGGTGACGGCGCCGCTGAAGATCGCCGCCCAACAGGTGACGCGGTCCGTGGCCGGCGGCCTGGCGACGGAGACCCGGAGTTACGCCGGGCCGGTCGCCATCGTGCTGGACGGCGGCGCCCCGCTGGCCGGCGGCGGACCGGCCGCGGTCGAGCCGGTGGCCGCCCAACCGGCCGCCGTCACCGTCACCGGCCTGCGCCCCAACCCGGCGCCGCCGGCCGACCTGGGCTCGGCCGAGCGGGTGGTGGCCGTGGGCCGGGGGCTGAAGGCCAAGCAGGACCTGCCCATCATCGAGGCCCTGGCCGCCGCCCTCAAAGCCGAGCTGGCCTGCTCTAGGCCGGTGGCCGAGGGTTTGGACTGGGTGGCCCGGGACCGTTACGTCGGCGTCTCCGGCCAGCAGATCTCGCCTCGGCTCTACCTGGCGGTGGGCATCTCCGGCCAGTTGCAGCACATGGGCGGCTGTCGCGGCTCGGACTTGATCGTGGCCATCAACAATGATCCCGAGGCCCCCATCGTGGCCCAGTCCGACTATGTCCTGACCGGCGACCTCTACGCCCTGGCGCCGGCCCTGACGGCCGCCCTGGCCTGAGGGGGCGGCCATGAGCGAGGACCAGTTCGACTTCGACGTCACGGTGGTCGGGGCCGGTGTGGCCGGTGCCGTCACCGCCTACCTACTGGCCCAGAAGGGCCTGTCGGTGGCGCTGATCGACCGGGGTGAGACCCCCGGCTCGAAGAACCTGTCCGGCGGCGTCTTGTACTGCCGCTCGATGACGACGGTGTTCCCGGACTTCTTCGACCAGGCGCCCTACGAGCGGCGCATCTCCCGCAACCAACTGGTCTTCATGACGCCCGAGTCGTCGGTCGCCCTGGACTACGCCGACGAGCGGCTGCACCGAGGCGGCACGGCGGTGACGGTGCTGCGGGCCAAGCTGGACGCCTGGCTGGCCGAGCGCTGCGAGGAGGCCGGCGTCATGGTCATGCCCGGCACCCGGGTCGACGGGCTGCGGATCGACCAGGGCCGAGTGGTCGGCGTCAGGGCGGGCGAGGACGAGCTGAATTGCCGGGTGGTGGTGGCCGCCGACGGCGTCAACTCTTTCCTCTGCCGCGATGCCGGCCTGCGCCCCAAGCCGGCGTCGAACCAGCTGGCGCTGGGCGTCAAAGCCGTCGTCAAACTGCCGGACGGCCAGTTGGAGTCCCGCTTCGGCCTGGCCCCGGACCACGGCGCGGCCTTGGCCCTGGTGGGGGACTGCACCCAAGGCGTCGGCGGCGGCGGCTTCCTCTACACCAACCGGGATAGTTGCTCGGTCGGCCTGGTGCTGCGCCTGGACGACCTGGTGCGCCAGGGGTTGCGCTCGGTCGACCTCTTCGACCACCTGCTGGCCCATCCGCTGCTGGAGCGCTATCTGGCCGACGGCCAACTGGTCGAGTACGGCTGCCATCTGGTGGCCGAGGGCGGCCGGGCCATGCGCGGCCAGATCGTCCACAACGGCCTGGTCGTGGTGGGCGACGCCGCCGGCCTGACCATCAACACCGGTTTCACGGTTCGGGGCATGGACCTGGCCGTCGGCTCGGCCATCGCCGCCGCCGAGGCGGTGGCCGCCGCCATCGCCGCCGACGATGTCTCGGCCGCCGGTCTGGCCCCCTACGAGACGGCCCTGGACCAGTCCTACGTCGGCCAAGACATGCGCACCTTCGCCAAGGCGCCGCATTTCATGGAGGGCGACCGGCTGTACCACGACTACGGCCCGCTGCTGGCCGACATCTTGTTCCAGATCTATCACCTAGACACGTCGCCCCGTCACCGCCTGATGAAAGTCGCCCGCTCGGCCTTGAAAGCCTCGCCCCTGCGACTGACCCAACTGGCGCGCGACGGCTGGGAGGGGGTGCGGGCGCTATGAGGCTCCCACCAGTGGCCGACCGGCTGGCCGGCAACCGTTTCCTGCTGGACGAGGACGAGCCCCACATCGTGGTCGACCAGGCCTTGGCCGCCGCCACCGGCTCGGCCGACCGGATTATCGCCATCTGCCCGGCCCAGGTCTACTCCAAGGCGGCCGACGGCACGGTCCAGGTGGAGTACGCCGCCTGCCTGGAGTGCGGCACCTGCTTCGCGGTGGCGGATCCGGGCGTCCTAACGTGGCACTATCCCCGGGGCGGCTTCGGAGTGCAATATCGTGAGGGCTAGAAACGGCCTAGACAACGACCTAGACAGGAGACGGCCATGACCGAGGTTTATGTGGTGTCGAGTTGCCGGACCGCCATCGGCGGCTTCGGCGGATCCTTGCGCGAGACCTCGGCGGTCGAGCTGGGTCGGATCGTGGTGGCGGCGGCGCTGGAACGCGCCCAGGTGGACCCCGAGGCCGTGGACGAGGTTCTGCTGGGCTCGGTCTTGACCACCGGCCTGGGGCAGAACGTGGCTCGGCAGGTGGCGCTGCGGGCCGGCCTGCCGGTGACGGTCCCGGCGACGACGGTCTCCATGGTCTGCGGCTCGGGCATGAAGTCGATCGTCGAGGCGGCCCGCGCCATCCGCTGCGGGGAGGCCCAGATCGTGGTGGCCGGGGGCACGGAGAACATGTCCCAGGCCCCCTACACCGCCCCGGCGGCCCGTTGGGGCGCCCGGATGAACAACGCCGAACTGGTCGACACCATGATCAAAGACGGCCTCTGGGACGCCTTCAACGACTACCACATGGGCGTGACGGCGGAGAACGTGGCCCAGCGCTGGGGCATCACCCGCCAAGACCAGGACTCCTTCGCCCTGCGCTCCCAGGAGCGGGCCGCCACCGCCATCGCCACCGGGCGCTTTCGAGACGAGATCGTGCCGGTCACCATCCAGGCGAAACGCCAGACCATCGTCTTCGACACCGACGAGCATCCCCGGGCCACCTCCGGGGAGGCGCTGGCCCGACTGCGGCCGGCCTTCCTGCCCGCCGGGGGCACGGTCACAGCCGGTAACGCCTCCGGCATCAACGACGCCGCCGCCGCCTTGGTGCTGGCCAGCGGCGCGGCGGTCGAGCGCCACGACCTCAAGCCGGTGGCCAAGCTGATCGGCTGGGGCCAGGCCGGGGTGGACCCGGCGGTGATGGGCGTCGGCCCGGTCGAGGCCTCGCGCCAGGCCCTGGCCATGGCCGGCCAGACCATCGCCGGCCTGGACCTGTACGAGGCCAATGAGGCTTTCGCCGCCCAGGCCTTGGCGGTGGCAGGCGAACTGGGGTTGGACGACAACCGCTTGAACGTCAACGGCGGCGCTATCGCCCTGGGCCATCCCATCGGCGCCTCCGGCGCCCGCATCGTCGTCACACTGCTGCACGAGCTGGTCAAGCGCCAGGCTCGAACGGGCCTGGCGACACTGTGCGTCGGCGGCGGCATGGGCCTGGCGACGGTCTACCAGCGGGTCTAACCCGTCATGTCGCCAACTGCCGCCAGTTATCGTCCCGGATCGGCCGTCCGTCCCCGGGCCGAACTGGTGGTCGGCGCGGACCCGCAGACCTCGAACCGCTGACCGCCCCGTCGGGCGGCGTCGGGGACAGAAGCTTGGACTAAGGCTGGACCAATGGCTTTCTCGATTTGGACGATGGCGCCATTCGTCGTCTTGCTGGCCGGTATCGCCTTGCTGCCGATGATCCCGGCCACGGCCAAGGCCTGGGAGCGCAACACGGTCAAGCTGGCGCTGGCGCTGGGGCTGGGTCTGCCCACCGCTATCGGCGTCTGGCTGGTCGGGGGCTCCCATCTGGTGACCCACTCGATGCTGGAATACATCCAGTTCATCGCCTTGCTGGCCAGCCTGTTCGTCGTCACCGGCGGCATTCACCTGGCGGGCGACATCGAGGCCACGCCGCGCCATAACACCATCGTGCTGGCCCTGGGCGCCGTGCTGGCCTCGTTCATCGGCACCACCGGGGCGGCCATGTTGTTGGCCCGGCCACTGTTGAACATCAACCGGCAGCGGGAGTACCGCAGCCACACCATGGTTTTCATGATTTTCATCGTGGCCAACTGCGGCGGACTGCTCACCCCGCTGGGCGACCCGCCGCTCTACGTCGGCCTGATGCGGGGCGTGCCCTTCAGTTGGACCTTCAGCCTGTTCGGCCCCTGGCTGTTCGTCAACGCTTTGCTGCTATTGACCTATTACGCCCTCGAACGCCGCGAGCACGCCCGGGAGAGCGCCTTCGCCCTGGCCTGGGACCAGCAGCAGAAAGTGCCGCTCCGCTTGCACGGCGGCTCCAACATTGTCTGGCTGGGCGTGATCATCGCCTCGGTGGCCCTGCTGGGCGATCACCTCTGGTTGAAGGTCGGCGTTCAACTGGCGGTGGCGGCGGCCTCCTATCTGTTGACCAACAAGCAGCTCCGCTTCGTCGACAACGATTTCACCTGGCGGCCGATCATTGAGGTGGCGGTCTTATTCGTCGGTATTTTCCTGACCATGATCCCGGCCCTCGAGTTCCTGCGCGTCCACGCCTGGGCCATGCCCTTGAACCAGTACACCTTCTTCGGTTTCACCGGGACGCTGTCGGCGGTGCTGGACAACACCCCCACCTACCTGGCGTTCTTCGACATGGCCGGCGCCCTGACCCTGCCCGGCCCGACGGTGGCCGGCGTCCCCGAGCTGTATCTGACGGCCATCAGCCTGGGCGCGGTCACCTGCGGGGCCATCACCTATATCGGCAACGGCCCCAATTTCATGATCAAAGCGGTGGCCGAGGAACGGTCGGTCCAGATGCCGTCCTTCGGCCGCTACGTGGTCTGGGCGCTGGAGTTCCTGGTCCCCGTGCTGGTGGCCCTGGTGTGCTTGTTCATCAGCCAACTGACGCTGGTTCGGATCGTCGGGGCGGCCATCGTCGCCGTGGTGGTGGCGCTCGATCTGCGCTTGATCCTGCGGCACCGCCGACCGGTCGCCCCCTGACGGCCGCGGCCCGCCACCACCGTGCCAGCGCCCGTTCGGCTGGCGGATCCGGCCGTTCGTCGGGCGGCGATCCACCCGGTCAAACCGGCAGAATGTGGTAATGTGACAACCGCGTTTGCTAAATGGCCGACGTCGTTCTGAGGAGGATCCGATGAGACAGCCTGTCTTCAGGGGCGCGGCCACCGCGCTGGTCACACCCTTCAACGACCATGGGGTCGACCAGGGGAAGCTGGCCCGACTGATCGATTTCCAGATCGCCGGCGGCATCGACGCCTTGGTCATCTGCGGCACCACCGGCGAGGCTTCCACCATGACGACGCAGGAGCATGTCGGCGCGGTGGCCAGCGCCGTGCGGCTGGTGAACGGCCGGGTGCCGGTCCTGGCCGGCGCCGGCTCCAACGACACCCGCCACGCCATCGAGCAGTCCAAGCGCCTGGCCGACGTCGGCGCGGACGCCCTCTTGTCGGTCACGCCCTATTACAACAAGACCACCCAGTCGGGGCTGGTGGCCCATTACAGCGCCATCGCCCAGGCCGTCGACTTGCCGGTCATCCTCTACAACGTCCCCGGGCGGACCTCGCTCAATATCGCCCCGGCGACCTTGGGCGAGTTGTCCCAGATCGACAACATCGTCGGGGTCAAGGAGTGCAACACCGACCAGTTGGGCGAGTCGATCAACCTGTGCGCCCCCGACTTCGCCTTCTACACCGGCGAGGACCCCAATATGATCACGCTGCTGGCCTGGGGCGGCGTCGGCGTCATCTCAGTGCTGGCCAATGTCATACCAGGCGACACCCACGATTTGGTGGCCAAGTGGACGGCCGGCGACATCGCCGGCGCCCGGGCGCTGCAGCTCAAAATGCTGCCCCTGATCAAGGCCCTGTTCTGCGAGGTCAACCCCATCCCGGTGCGGGCGGCCCTTGACATCCTCGGCTTCGACCTCGGCGCCGCCCGTCTGCCGCTGGTCCCGGCAACGCCGGCCACCCACGATTTATTGGTGGCCGAACTGGCCCGTTACGGCGTCGACCCGATCAGCTGAGCCCTGATCCACCGCTTCTCGACTACCGAGCGACCCCATCCGAGGCCAGACCGATCATCGCTGGATCTGGGATGATCAGCGGCGGCCCGTAGCGCCCAGGGGCGGGTGACCTTTCGTCATGGCCTCCTGGCCGATTCGGCCAGGAGGGACTGGAATGTGATCCGAACCGGCCGCCGCCGGGGGGCGAGAGCACGGCCACCCGACTAAAGTCGTGGCCGTTGCGCCAGTTTTACCGCCGGCGGCGATAGGCCTCTTCCGTTCGGACAGTCGGGGGGTATACTCCGCAGCATGAGTGACAGCGTGGTTCCTCCTCGTGTCGAACACGATCTCTTGGGGCAGCGTGAAGTCCCCGGCGATGCCTACTGGGGTATTCACACCTTGCGCGCGATCGAGAATTATCCGATCTCGGCCCAAACCATCTCGGACTGCCCCGACCTGGTCATCGCCTTCGCCCAGGTCAAGAAAGCCGCCGCCCTGGCCAACCATGACGTCGGCAAATTGCCGGGCCACAAGACGCGGGCCATCGTCAAGGCCTGCGACTTGATCTTGGAGCAGGGCCGCTGCCTCGACCAGTTCCCGATCTGCGTCTTTCAGGGCGGGGCCGGGACGAGCGTCAATATGAACGCCAACGAGGTGATCGCCAATCTGGCGCTGGAGGTCATGGGGAAGCCCAAGGGCAGCTACGACTTGATCAACCCCAACGACGACGTCAATATGTCCCAGTCCACCAACGACGCCTATCCGACGGCCGTCCGCATGGCGTCGTACCGGGCTTTGGAGCGGCTGGCGAGTTTCAGCCTGGCCAAGCTGCAAGAGGCCTTCGAGCACAAGTCCCTGGAGTTCGAGCGGGTGCTGAAACTGGGCCGCACCCAGTTGCAGGACGCCGTGCCGATGACGTTGGGCCAAGAGTTCAGCGCCTTCGCCACCTTGATGTCCGAGGAGCGCCGCCACCTGCAGATGTTGGCCAGTCTGCTGCTGGAGGTCAACCTGGGTGCCACCGCCATCGGCACCGGTATCACCGCCCCGACCGGCTACAGCGCCCGGGCCATCGCCCGTTTGGCCGAGGTCACCCAACTGCCGGTGGTGCTGGCGCCCAACCTGGTGGAGGCGACCTCCGACTGCGGCGCCTATGTCTCGGCCCACGCTGGGCTGAAGCGGATAGCGGTCAAGCTGTCCAAGATCTGCAACGACCTGCGCCTGCTGTCCTCCGGGCCCAGGGCCGGGCTGGCCGAGATCCGGCTGCCGGAGCGGGCGGCTGGCTCGTCCATCATGCCGGCCAAGGTCAACCCGGTCATCCCCGAGGTGGTCAACCAGATCGCCTTTAAGGTGCTGGGCAACGATGTCGTGATCGCCCTGGCGGCCGAGGCCGGCCAACTCCAGCTCAACGCCATGGAGCCGGTCATTGGCCAGTCGATGTTCGAGTCGATCACTTTGCTGATGGCCGGTATGGACGCCCTGCGCCAGAAATGCGTCGACGGGATCGAGGCCAACGTCGACCGCTGCGCCGCCTACGTCCACAACTCGATCGGCATCATCACCTTCCTCATCCCTTTGCTGGGCCACGAACGCTGCGACGAGATCGGCAAAGAGTGCGCCGCCAGTGGCCAGAGCGTGCGCCAGGTCGTGCTGGAGCACGGCTACCTGACCGAGGCCCAATTGGACGAGGCCTTCAACTTCGACTCCGTGGTGGTGGGCTGAGGCCCGGAGTCCGTCATACGCCCACGAGACCGTCGGGGCGTCACACAATCATGAAAGGATAACGACAGATGAGTGAAGCCACATTAGAGAAACAACAAAATAAAGGCAAGATGGGGTTCGTCTCCGTCTTGTGCATGTCCATCGGCTCGATTATCGGCGCGGGCGTCTTCGCCTCACTGCCGATCGGCGTGGCGGCCTCCGGGCCAGGCGTGGAATGGGCCTTCATTCTGGCGGCCCTGTCGCTGCTCCTGCTGGGCGTGCCGATGATAATGCTGACCTCGGCCCTGCCGGGCAAGAATGCGCCCTACCTGCAGCTCACCCGACTGACCCATCCGGTGCTCGGCTTCGCCCAGTTGACGATGGCCGTCAACCTGATCATCCTGCTGGCCCTGCTGGGCAAGGTGTTCTCCGCCTTCGCCCAGTTCTATCTCCCGGACGCGTCGTCCGTGGTGCTGTCTATCATCGTGATCGTGGTCTTCGCCGCCGTCACCTCCTTCGGCGTGTCCGCCTCAGCCGTGGTCCAGAACGTCATGGTGGTGCTGCTGGTCATCGCCTTGGGCATGTTCGTCGTCTTGGGCTTCCCCCACATCGACGCCGCCAACGTCACCCTGGGCGCGGTGCTGGCGCCTAAGGGTCTGACCTTCGTCGGTCTCGGCACCACGGTGGTCGCCCTCACCGGCGCCCTCATCGGCGGCGCCAACCCGGTGCTGGCGGCCGACAAGGTGCGGAACCCCCGGCGGGATATCCCCATGGCCTTCATCGTCTCCACCGTGGGCTGCATGGTGCTGTTCATGTTCGTGGCCTACGTCGTCCTCGGCGCCTTCACGGCGGAAGACATCTTCGCCACCAGCCCGTCGTTGTTGGATGTCGGCCGCGAGTTCATGAACTCCGCCGAGATGCACTTCTTCAACATCGCCGGCGGGATCTTCGCCATCGCCACCACCATCAACGCCGTCTTCTGGATCCTGACCTCCGGCATCGGCGCGGTGGCCGACGACCGGGTGCTGCCGGGCCTATTGTCCAAGAAGAACCGTTTCGGCGTCGAGATCTGGACGATCTGGATCGCGGCGGCCATCGTCGTCGTCATGTTGCTGATCGACCCGCCGTTGGACGCCCTGGTGTCCGCCTTCGGCGTGGCCAACATGCTCATCTTCGGCCTGCTCGTCATCCCGATGTTCGCCCTGCCGAAGCGGTTCCCCAAGAGCTACACCAAGTCGATACTGCGGCCCAGCACTCCGGTGCTGGCGGTCTTGGCCGTGTTGGCCGGGGTGATGGCGGTGTGGCAGATCCTGTCCGTGGCTATCGCCACTCCCATGGTGTTGGTGATCCTGCTGATCGTTTACATCGCCTTCTACGCCTACTTCTTCATCCGGGTGCAATGGCTCAAGGGCCAGGGCTTCGACCTCTTGGCCCAGATGAGGCAGGTGCCCGAACTCTGGGCCACCCAGGAGGGCTGGGACGTCTCAGCCAGCGCTGGACCCAAGTAAAAAGTGGCTATTCCGCGCCCGGTCCGACGGCTACCGTCGGGCCGGGCGCGGAGGTGCCCCCAGGTCATGGGGAAACCTCCCCGCTGGGAGGACTCTCAGGCTGCGAGGGGTGGACTGGACGCTGGTTCAGCCCAGGTATACTGACGCCCGGTATGGGGAAGACCTTGGATCTGATCGACCGGCAGATTATCGCCGAACTGACGAAAAACGCCCGCATTCCGGTGGCCGATCTGGCTCGGAAGGTGTGTTTGTCGCGCAACGCCGTGCGGCAGCGTTTGGAACGCCTCAACCACGACGGCGTCATCCAGGGCTACACCATCGTGCGGGGGCGGTCCGACCAGTCCGGCACCCGGGCCGTGCTCTTCGTCTACCGGGCTAACCGTTTGCGCGGGGTGAACGTCTTGTCCGAGTTGCGCCGCATCCCCGAGGTCGTCCAATGCGACATCTTGTCCGGCGAGTTCGACCTGTTGGTCATGGTCGAGGCCAACTCGGCCGACCACCTGCAACAGGTCTGGCACCAGATCTCCGAGTTGCCCGAGGTCAAGGACATCACCACCTCGGTGGTGTTGAGCTCGGTCATCCGCCGCCAGCCGGTCGAACCCATCTAGCCTGACGGACCCGTCTAGCCTGACGGACCGAGATCCCGGATCGAGTTAGACGACGAGGGGCGGGGCGGGCGAGGGGCGGTGTCTGTCGTGAGGGGGCCGCTTTTCAGCCGGCCAGGGCGGCGTAGATTCGCTGGACGGCCTCACGATAGCGCTCGGCCTCGACGGCCACCAGATGGCGGCGGCCCTGGTCGGCGGTCAGGTGGACGGTGATGCTGGCCTGGTCCAGGGCGGCCAGCAGGTCGGCGGCGACCCGTCCGGCCGGCTGGGCGCCGGACTCCACCAATCCGATCAGGGCGAAGCCCTCCCGGCCGGTCAGGCCGATGATCGGTCGGGCCGCTGGGCCCGGGGCGGGGGCGTCGGCCTGGATCCAGGTGCCGGCGTCGTCGGGGTGGAAGGTGTTGCGGATATTGATCGGGATGCCCGCCCGGCGGACCGGCTCGACCGCCGCCGGATGTAGCACCGAGGCCCCCATCGAGCTGAGGTCGTGCAGGTCGTCGTAGGACAGGACGGCGATGCCGGCGGGGGAGTCCACGATCCTGGGGTCGGCCATCAAGACGCCGGAGACGTCGGTCCAGTTCTCGTAGACGTCGGCCGCGACGGCCCGGGCCACCAGCGCCCCGGTGATGTCCGAGCCGCCCCGGCTGAAGGTTTTGACCCGGCCGTCGGGCGTGGCGCCATAGAAACCGGGCAGAACCGCCTGCTCGAGTCCGCCCAGCCGCTGGGCCAGGGCGGCGTTGGTGGCCTCGGGCAAGAAGGCGCCGGCGGCGTCGAAGCGGATCAGGTCGGCGGCCTCCAGGAAGGGCCAGCCGAGCTTGGCGGCGATGATCTTGGAGTTGAGGTATTCGCCCCGGCTGGCGAAATAATCGGGCCCCTCGCCGGCCGCCAGCCCTTGTTCCAACAAAGCCAGTTCGCCCGCCAGGTCGAAGTCGACCCCCAGGTCGGCCACGATGGTGGCGAAGCGCTCCTCCAGTTGGGCCAAGACGGCCGGGCGGTCGGCCTCGGCGGCGGCCTGGAGGCGGTACATCAGGTCGGTCACCTTGACGTCGGCGCCGGATCGCTTGCCCGGGGCCGAGGCCACCAGGTAGCGGCGGGCCGGATCGGCCGCCACGATGGCCAGGGCCTGCTTGATGCGGCCGGCGGAGGCCAGGCTGCTGCCGCCGAACTTGACCACTTTGACGGTCATTTGGGACTCCTTGGCGAGGGTTGGCCCGGGCTGGGGCCGGTTGACGAGGGGCTACGTGGGAGCAGACCCACGGGCCGACGAGGGTTGGCCCGGGTTGGGCCGGTTGACGAGGGCTGGTCTGCCTTGACGGGGCCGGCCCCGTCTGGACCCGGGGCGGCGGGACCCTGATGAGGTCGCCCGCCGCCCCGAGTCCGGACGGTCAGCCGAGCAGTAGTTGGGCGATTTGGACGGCGTTGGTGGCGGCGCCCTTGCGGGTGTTGTCGGCCACGTTCCACAAGTTGATGCCGGAGTCGACCGAGAAGTCGCGTCGCAGCCGGCCGACGTACACCTGGTCGTGGCCCGCCACGTCGCGCGCCAGCGGGTAGACCGATTGGGCCGGATCGTCTTGGACGACGATGCCGGGGGCGGCGGCCAAGACCTGGCGGACCTCGTCGATATCGGCGAAGGGGCGCTCGAACTCGACGTTGATCGACTCGGAGTGGGCGTAGTAGACCGGCACGCGGACGGTCGTGGCGGTCACCTTGATGGTGGGATCACCGAGGATCTTGTGGGTCTCGTTGATCATCTTCATCTCTTCTTTGGTGTAGCCGTTGTCCTCGAAGACGTCGATCTGGGGCAAGACGTTGAAGGCGATCGGATGGGGGTAGGCGGCCAGCAGGTCGTTTCCTTTGACGCCCTCCTCCAGGTCGCGCAGGCCCTTGACGCCGGAGCCGGAGACGGCCTGGTAGGTGGAGTAGACCACGCGCTTGAGGCCGAAGGCGTCCTGCAGCGGCTTCAGCGCCACCACGGCCTGGATGGTCGAGCAGTTGGGGTTGGCGATGATGCCCTTGGGCCGGTTGGCCACCTCTTGCGGGTTGACCTCCGGCACCACCAGCGGGCAGCCGGGGTCCATCCGCCACTGGGACGAGTTGTCGACCACGATGGTGCCGTGGGCGGCGGCGATGGGGGCGAATCGGGCCGAGGTCCCGCCGCCGGCCGAGAACAGGGCGATATCGATATCGCCGCCGTCGAAGGAATGCTCGGTCAGCTCCTCCATCACCCATTCACGGCCGTCGAAGGGCAGGGTCTGGCCGGCCAACTCGGCCCGCTCCAGCATATGGACGTCGTTGTAGGGGAACTTGAACTGCTCCAACACGGTGCGGAAGGTCGTGCCCACGACGCCGGCGGCCCCGACGATAGCGATATTAGGTTTGCTCATATTACCCATAGTGTTCCTTGCTCCTTAGTCGGTCTTGGGCGCGGCGGCTGAAGATTACACCAGCCGCGCCGGGGTTGTCGAAACGTGAAATAACAGACCATTTTCCCCGGCCCTGGGGCGGGGAAAAGCGGTTTCAGCGGGAGGCCGCGTCGATGGCGATGATGTCGCTGAGCAGCGCGTAAGCCGTCTCGGTGCGTCCGGCCCCGGGGCCGGAAATGGTCACCCGGCCCAAATACTTGGTGTCGAAGGTGATGGCGTTGGTGGCCCCGGAGACGCCGGCCAGCGGATGGTCGCCGGCCAGCGCGAGCGGCGCGACTCGGACCGTCAGGCTGCCGTCGGGGTTCGACCGGCCGGAGCCGATCAGCTTCCAGCGCTCGCCCCGCTGGGCGGCCTGGGCGATGTCGTCCGGGGTCAGGCCGGTGATCCCGGACGTCGGCACGTCGGCGGCGGCCAAGTCGGCCCCCAGCAGTTCGTTGGCCAAGATGGCGACCTTCAGTCGGACGTCGCCGCCGCCGATGTCGGCCGTCGGATCGGCCTCGGCGTAGCCCAACTCCTGGGCCTCCTTGATGGCGCTGGCTTGGTCCAGCCCGGCCTCCATGCGGCCCAGGATGTAGTTCGAGGTGCCGTTGAGGATGCCCTCGAAGGCGCTGATGCCGACGCCGGCCAAGGGGCCTCGGGCCAGGCGGATGACCGGGGTGCCGCTCATCACCGCGCCCTCGTATTCGAAATGGACGCCGTGGGCGGCGGCCAGGGCCTTCAACTCGGCCCCGGCGAAGGCCACCGGACCCTTGTT
>JAISAO010000064.1 GCA_031266665.1 Propionibacteriaceae bacterium
CGGCGACCGCTTCCGGGCCGGAATCGTCCTATATACCGGCGAACGCACCCTCCCCCTCGGGGACCGCCTGTGGGCGATGCCGTTCAGCGGCCTGTGGCTGCGCTGAACGGCGCGGCGGACCGATCACCCGCGAAACGACTACCGGCGCACAGGGAATCCAAGGAAGTCGACTTGTCGAGGGTCAAAACAACGATTTTTCTGCTCGCCGCGATGGGATCACGCCTCCCAAACGGCGCAATGAAGTCTCACTGCTTAATGCTTAAATTGCACTCGCCCGGACACACATCAGCCATGGACACGGGCTTGCCGCATGCAGGCCCACGACTAAAGAGACACGTCTAGCCTCGATATTTCGTGAGGGGTCTTGTTCGTGTTCGGCGTGTACATGAGTTGTTGTCTGTTCGGGTGGGGTGTGTGGAGGCGTGTTGAAGTGTTGTGGGGCCGGGTCCACGGTCCGGCGGCGGGTCTCCAGGGTTGGTCGTCGGGCGGTTCGGGGCGGTCGGTCAGGTGACCAGGACGACGCCGCGGAGTCGGGTGATGATGGCTGTGAGCGTGTCGGTCCAGGTGTGGCGGGCGAACCGGAGGCACGTCTGGCGGGCGTGGCGGACGAGTTGTCCGGCGGTCGAGAACAGCCGGGCGCGTAGCCTCTTGGGTTCCCATCGGCGGGCGGCCAGACCGTCGCAGCCGATCAGTTGCATCCATCCGATGAGCGTGTTGGCGAGTTGCACGACCAGACACCAGATCCGGTTCTGGGCGAAGCCCTGGAGTGGCATCTTGGCCAGGCCGACTTGTTTGCCGCAGCGGACCCGATCCTCGCAGTGGGCCCGCTGGCGATGACGTAGTTCCAGGTCCGGCAACTGGCCGGTGCGGGTGTTGGTGATGAACGCGGTGACCCGGTTGCCGTCCCAGTCCATCAACGTGAGTTGGGCGCCTGGGTGGGGCCGCTCCTTGCGGAGGATAATCCGCATGTCTTTCGGCCAGCCGTTGACCTCGATGACCCCGGTGGCTTCGGCCACGAACGCTCCGGGCTTGACACCGCCGTCGTCGTCGTAGGCGGGCGTCCACGCCTCGGGAGGAATCCAGTCGACCCGTTCGGCTTGTTCCCACGGGATCGTGAACCCGATCGAGTACTGCGACTTCCTCCCGGCCAGCCAGTTGACGAACTTGTGGGTCGCGCCGGCCGAGTCAGTCCGGATCAACACCCGGTCCCGCGCCTGGCAGCCGTGCAGCGGCGCGGGCAGTCCGAGCAGTGCTTTCGCCGCCAGGTCCGTGTGGTCTTTCGCCGTGTTCGACCCGGCCCGGCCCGGGCGAAGCATGATCCCAGCCGGCTCGCCGCCGTTGTTCTTGTAGTCGATGAACGCGCACAACGGGTGAAACCCGAAGGTGTGCTTCCACGTCCCGGTCGCGCCTTCCTTGTCCGAGTGCGCCTGGACCAGTGTGGCGTCGATGTCGATGACCAGCGGGGCCCGCGGCGTCGCCACCACCGGGCTGGCGTCGCCAGCCAACCGCCAAGCCGTCTGCCGGGCTTCGGCCACCACCTGGGCGACTTGTCGTTCCACTTGATCGATTTGCCCGGCCAACCGGGCGATAGTCCGCGAGACCACCGGCTCGGAGGCGACCTGGCCGAACACGTCCGGCTGGCCGCGCACCAGTCCCGCATCGGCCAACTGGTCTCCGCCGGCGATCACGGCCAGCGCCAAGTCAAGCAGCACCTTGCCCGTCTTGTGCGTCGCCCGCGGCAGATCCCACTTCGCCAGGCCCTCGGTCAGCAGCCGGTCCAGGCCCGTCGCTCTGATCGTCTCGACCACCGTGACCAGCCCGGCCTGATTGACCGCGGCCCTGGCCGGAGCGCCAATCGTCACCATCGGATACAACCTCGTAGACTTCACCATAAGGTGCTCCTCGATTCGGGTGCGAAGGTTTCTTTGGTCAGAACCATTCTCCCAAGTCAGCTACCCGCGACCGGTCGGCCGCCCGTGGGGCGGGGAACACGACCCCTGGGCTGTCGGCCCGACTGCGGTCGGGCGTTTGTTCCACATCAGGAGCACTTTCCACACCCACCACACCGGCCCAACAAGCCGCAGAACAACAGGCCCACGAAATCACAGGGCTAGGCTCTCACCCCAGGACTGCTGCGCCGACTCCCATCAGCATCACGGCCCACTGCAAGAGAATCGAGCGCCGACGCCGCCGACGGTCTAACGATCCCCACAGGTATTCACAGGCACCTTGGAGTGAGACGATCAGAAGACAGATCGGCAATGCCACCGCCGGGCTTTGAGTGCTCAGCACAACGGCCAGTAGTACTGCGAGTGCTACGTAGAGGAGAAGCCGGCTGAGTTGGTCTGCGGCACGGGGTCCGCGACTAAGCGCAACCGTCCTGTTCCCGCCCGCCCGGTCTCCCTCTAGGTCGAGCACATCCATACGGATTTCCCTACCCATAATGTAGACCACGGCGGCACCAACCGTGACCCCAACCAGGGTAGGTGGCTTGTCGAGAACAAGTTCAACGAAAAGTACCGGAGACGCGCAGATGGCAGAGGCAATCGTGGTCTTGAGTATAGCTGAGCGTCGCACGGCCACGTTGTAGACCATGGCGAGAACAAAGTAGACCAAGTAGAGCCACGAGAAGCTGCTTAGAGACCAGGCCAACCCTGCCAATACGAGTCCAGCGCACGAGGCGACCACGACAACGACTGCCGCTCCTTGCCGGGAGATGGCCCCGCGAGCAATAGCTCGGTACGGCTTGTTAAGGGCATCGATTCGATAGTCGAGGACGTCGTTGACGGCAAAACCGGCGGCGGAGAGAAAGAAAAATGGTGAGGCAAGGAGCAGCGCGTCCATCGCGTTCAGAAATCGTGTTGAAGGGAGAAAGACGATGCTGAATATCAGCAGAGACGACAGGACCCTACCGAGGCTCATTGCCGCAGCAACCAGTCGCAACGCGCGCCAGGAAGTCCTCGCCGCCGCCCCCTCAGTCGCCATTCGACTCCTTTCGGGTCAAGTCATCATTCGACTCCTTTCGAATCGAATGGAAGCAAGCATAGTGAAGTACGCACGAGCCGACCATGGCCATAATGTACAAGAGTACCCCCGCCGCGAAGCGTCGGTCGTCGAAGGGCGAGGAGCCGAGAGCCGCCATGAGATTCATGACCAAGATGCCAATAGCGGCAAAAGCTCCCCATATGAGGAGCATGTCACCCCTCTTTCGGAACATCTCTTTCCAAGAGCCACGCTTGGCTATGGCGCTGTAGTCGTCGATGAGGCTCTTGCCAATGTATCCGAGGAAAAGGCCGTCGACGGTTATCATTGCCCCAATCCCGAGGAGAGACGTTAAGTCGGGGACCGGGACGCGCACGACCAATCGACCGAGAGCGTCCAAGACAATCAGCGCCAAGACCAGATAACCGAAGAGGACTCGGAAACCAGACCAGGGATTCCGTCGATGCCCGCCGAGAATGGGTCGGCTGAACTCGTCGGCGTCTTTGGCCTTCCAGATCCAGTAGATGAACAGACATTCGCCACAGACCATCGCCACGAGGAAGAACAGTTCACTGAAGAAATCGAACTGCAGCAGTACCGGAAGGAGAAGTGTGGAGGCACCGAGGGCCGCAGCTGTGCTTACATAGGTAGAGAACGCCTCAATGCGCTCAGACTTGTCACTGTCCGCCCAACGGTCCCAAGTAATCTTCATCGACTCAAATGACGCCACCCACATGGACAACACGATTGAGGAAGCGAACAGCGACAGGCTCACCGTCCAGGTTTCTCCTGTCGCGACTACTGAGAACCGGCAAGCCAGAGCAATCAGAACCATCAACGCCGTAGCATTGAACGTGAGCATGGCGTTCTTGGAGAGTTTGCGAACTTCTCGAGGCGTAGCCGCTCGGAGCGTGAACCTCTTGCGCAGAGGTGTTCCCTGGACAGCGACGTCGCCTTTGACCGGTTGTGTGGTACCAAGCACAAGAGGCACATACGAGATGAGTATCAACATTAATACAACACAGGGTAAAATATATGCTACCCAATATGTGTAATTCCCAACGTCGCCGTTCTTAGCGGCAACGTTGATGATAACCAAGTTGTATCCCGCGAAGAAGCCTGCGGCCACCGACACGAGCATGACGGGGAGCAACTGCCGCCTGATCAGTGGGACGCCGTGAACTCTTTCACCCGTCCTACGCAAGGCGAAACTACTCGCCCAGCACAATAATAGTTGCAGGCCTAGAACTATCATGGGGCCGGCCCAGATACGCCACTGATCTACTGGCCAGTCCACACCCGCCCGCGCAACAAGGCCCTGGACCAACAAGACGGCAACGAACAGGAGCACTGATAGAATAGCAAGGAGGTAGAAAACCCATTTTGTGAGCCTCTTGACGTGAGGGTGGGAGCCCCCGAAGGCATGAGCATGATCTGCATAGAACGGCACCGAGGCGAGACACAGCGCCACCAGCATAATGGCAGTGAGGGAGAAGGCGAACCAATCCACGCCCTGGACTCTTGACGCAAAGTCGGCCAATGAAGAGACCGGTGATGAGTTAATCGTGGCGGCCGAGACAGATCCGGCGATCAACGAGAGGAAACCCACAAACGAGAAACCGAGCGCGCGCGCGCCAAGACTGTACTCAACATAACCAGTGTCGGTAGCCTCATCGTGACCAGCGCTCGTTGCCGTGACTCTGCAAGAAAGCACTTCAAACCGGTATCGCATAAGCCGCGTGAAGGCATCCTTGTTCTCGGCCTCAGGAATCTCAACACCATTATGCAACCATTTGTACTCCTTGGTCGCGTCAGCAGGATCCGTCCTGACCTGACAGTGGAGCCGCCGCCCCTCCTTGCGCACCTTACATTCAGTGATCGACACCTCGGGCTTAGGAACATTAACCGTGTTCGTCCATAAGTCCTGCTGCCCCTCCAGCGCCACATGGGCTTGAAGGGTAGATCCAAGGTCGTCAATGCCAATGACATGAGATTTGTGACTCGTCTTAGAGATGGGATCGATTACGCTGTTTCGGTACCAGAGAATTGTCTTACGTGTTCCCTTCGGAGACCCGGTGACTCGCACACGAAGTGTGTCTCCCAGGGCAAGGCTAGTGTGTTCGATCCGAGCGACTGTCGTCGGATCTACGGTGGTGGCATCGACTTTGGTGCCAGCCGGAGCCCCCTGTGTCACGTACTGAACCGGACGGGATGCATGAGACCAAGACGTGTGGCACTTGGGGCGAGGCATGAAGTGCACCTTTCACAGACGGCGATAACATAGTACTCGCAGGAGAGGCCACCATCTGGCACGTCCCGTGACACAGAGCCTCAGATAAGCGGTACTCGCCCTTGGGCGCCGACCATGTGACTTAGCTCCTGCACCCCCAGAACGGTCTTCCCTTGTGACCCAGAAAGCCCCTCAGGGTCCCGACGCCGCCCGCCGCCCACAGGAGAGCACTCCAGCACTCAGACTTTCTGGCCATACTCGCTCTTCCCTCTCTTGACTCCCCCATCTGTCACCAGTTCAAGACTTCCACCGCAAGACCGCGACGTCCGCGACGGCGTTACCCCTAGCCCTCCCGATCCCGACTTGATCCTGGATCTGAGCCGGCTTATGAACCATCAGACGGCAGGTTGGCCCACCGGGCGGCCTTGCCGGCGAAATGACGGCCACGCTCGACGCGGTGTGATCACGTCTCCCAGATGGCGCTGACCGGCAGGGCGCGCAGGCGCTCGCCGAAGGGCAATGACTGCTGGCCCAAGTAGAGGACGAAACCGGCCCGGAAATCATCGCCCAAACGGTTGGCCAGGTGGCGCAGGCCGCGGAAATCATCGGCCCGGACCGTTTCGGCGGCCTTGACCTCCAAGCCGATCACAGGACCCTGGTCGTGGGCCAACACCAGGTCGACCTCGGTCTGGTCCCGGGTGCGGTAGTGGAACAACTCCACCGGCTCATCGGCCACAGCCTGTTGACGAGCCAACTCCATGGCGACGAAGCCCTCCAACAACCCTCCCAGCGGGCTGTCCAGACGGCGCAAGCTGGTCTCGTCCTGCCCCAGCAGGCTGGCGGCCACGCCGGAGTCCACCACGGCCGCCTTGGGGGCGTGGACCACCCGGCCGGTGGCACCACGGGTCCAGGCCGGCAGGCGCTTGATCAAGAAGACCTCCTCCAACAGGCCGAGGTGGCGCTGGACGGTGGAGCGGGACAGGCCCAGGACGGAGGCCAGCGCCGATTGATTCAATGGCGCCCCGGAACGGGCGGCGACCAGACGCAGCAATTGACGCAACTCGTGTCCCCGCTCGACATCGGACAGTTGGGTGACATCGCGGTTGATCAGGTCGGCCACGTAAGCCCGGTGGAAGGCCCGACGACGTTTGCCCTGACGGGCCACGGCCTCGGGGAAGCCGCCCCGGACGATGCGCCCGAGATAACCCTGGCGCGACTCGGCCGAGTCCTGGCGCAGGTCTGAGCCGAGGCGGAAGGCGGCGTCGATGAAACCGTCCGGGCGGCCGTCGATTTCGCCCTGCGACAAGGGCCACAGCTCAATAGTCTCCATCCGCCCGGGCAGCGCGTCGGGCAGCCCGCGCAGTCCGAGCACCCGGGCGGAGCCGGTCAACAGGAAACGGCCGGGACGAGGGTCTGTGTCGACGGCCTCCTTGATGGCCAGGAACAACTCGGGCTCCCGTTGGACCTCATCGATGACCATGGTCGGACTCTGACGGACGAAGCCGGTCGGATCGCGGCGGGCGGCCTGTAAGTCCGTGGTCCGGTCCAAGGAATACCAGGCCCGGCCCGACTGGTCGGCCAATTGGGCCACCAAAGTGCTCTTGCCGCACTGGCGGGCTCCGTTGACCAAGACCACACGGGTGTCCAGCAGGGCCTCCGCGACCAACCCGGCGGCCCGCCGAGGCAGGATGCTGCCGAGGGGCGACTGAGCGATGGGCAGCATTGTCTAAGAGTAACACTCCATGAGCGATCTGCCGCATACTTCATGATCGATCTGCCGCATAATTTGTGGGCGATCTGCCGCACGTGATGCGGGCGATCCGCCGCCAAATAAACTTCACTGTCTGGCACCGCGCACCGTCGGCCCGCCGGTCAGACTGGTCGAGGCCGCGCCCCTCTCCCGAATGACTCCTCGGCGGCGGCCAGGCGGGTCAGCCCATCGGCAGAGCGTTAGGGTCGGCGGTGTCCAGGCCCAACTCGACCCAGGCGCCGAGCAGGGCCTGGTCGCCGCTGACCGCCACCAGACCATCCGCCTTAAGGGCCAGGGCCGAGGCGGTATGCACAGCGTCATAGCCGCGCAAACCATGGGCGACGGCCAAACCGGCGGCCTCATCGACCAACTCCCGGGTGGGCCACAACAAGTCCAACTCCTCAAGGCGACGGTCCAGCAAGGCGGCGGCGCCGACATGCTCAGCCTCGGTCAGCCGTCCCAACCGCCGGGCCTGGGCCAAGGCCGCCGCCGCCTCCGCCACCACCAGCAGGGACGACGCCCGCCGGTCGCAGGCCAGCCACAGCCGGGCGCAAACCGGGCTTCCCGGCTCGGCCACCACCAACGGCAACACGGCCGAGGTGTCGAAATAACCGATCACCGCCGTTGCTCGGCCACCAGATCGCTCACCGCGCCCCGCCCGACGACCGGCGGCTCCAACTCCGTCGGCGGCCGGACGGCCGGCCGGATCACCCCCTGGGCGACCAACTGCTCATAAGCCGACCGCCCGGCGACGGGCGTCAACCGGGCCACCGGCCGGCCATGCTCGGTCAAGGTGTAAGACCGCCCCGCTTTGACCGCCTCGACATAACGGGACAGCTCGGCCCGCAACTGACGCAGGCCGACCGCCTCGCCCGCCTCGCCTGTTACAACAATTACCATAAGAAAAGTTTACACAAGCGGCAGGACGCTCACCACCGCCCCAGAGGCCCAGAGGCGGCTAGATCACGGGTCAAGCCACCATGGCATCACCCCAACCGCCCCAGAGTCGATCCGGGATGGCGGCCCGTCCGTGAACTAGTCTTCACCAACGAGCCGTCTTGTCGACGCGGGCGATGAGGCCTGGTGGTCCGCTCTGGTCAGAGCGGGCACCGCCGCCGACGCGCCGATCTGGGATCATGGGATCTCCGTAAATGGGATAACGGAAACGCTGGAAATGGGATACTGGCTAGGCGGAGGGCATGACGACACTGGCCGAGCCGGGCCACCAACCTCACTTGGGCCTCTGATCACCGACGCGGCTTCGGGAACCAACTGGTCGCCCTGGTCGGCCTAGGCGCTTTCCCCCACACCCGGCCCGACGGCGTCCACGTCATCCCTGTCGAACACTTGGGCGCCTGGCCCGCCGGGGCCGCCGACGGAGGCTAGGCCCCGGCCGTGAAGGCCGCGACCGGCGGCGGAACAGCCTGGCCGAACGTTGAGATTGTAATATCGGGCACGGTCCGCTGTATATTCATACACTCTGGATTATACTTTGACGCATGGAGGTCGAAGGCTTCGTGCCGCGTCGGGCGACCACTCTGGTGGAGGAGGCGCTGGCCGACACCCGGGTGGTGCTGGTGATGGGCGCCCGCCAGACGGGCAAGAGCACACTGCTGGACGAGGTGGCCCGCCGACGCTGGGGGAAGGCCGTCTTGACCCTGGACGACGCCGCCACCAGAGCGGCGGCGGCAAACGATCCGACCGGGTTCGTGGCCGATCTGGAGACGCCCGTCGCCATTGACGAGGCGCAGCGGGCGCCCGACCTGCTGCTGGCAATCAAGCAACGAGTGGACCAGGATCAACGACCGGGCCAGTTCCTGCTGTCCGGCTCGTCCAACCTGATGTCCAACCGGAGGATCAAGGACGCGCTGACCGGGCGCATCGAGATCATCGACTTGCGACCCCTATCGCTGGCCGAGTTGCACGCCACCAAGACCAGTTTGGTGGATCGGCTCTTCGCCCAAGACATCCCCCAGGTGACGGACGCGCCC
>JAISAO010000077.1 GCA_031266665.1 Propionibacteriaceae bacterium
GTAGATGGTTAGTTCCAAGCCATGGGCTCGTCTTCACGCCCAGACGACGCGCCGGCGGCGTCCTCGTCGGTCGGCGATGCGCCACATCGCCTCCCTCCTCCTCCTTGCCGGCCCGCCGCCTGAGCGCGAATCCATCGCCCAGCCCTTGGAATTAACCATCTAGCCGACCTTGGGCAAGATGAACTCGACCTCGGAGTGGGGCCTGGGGATGACGTGGACGGAGATCAGCTCGCCCACCCGCTCGGCCGCCGCCGCGCCGGCGTCGGTGGCCGCTTTGACGGCGCCGACGTCGCCCCGGATCATGACGGTGACCAGGCCGCCGCCGACGTGCTCCTTGCCGATCAAGGTGACGTTGGCCGCCTTGACCATGGCGTCGGCGGCCTCGACCGAGGCCACCAGACCCTTGGTCTCGATCATCCCCAAAGCGATATTGATGTTGTCAGCCATGACTGGGCTCTCTTTCTATTAGTGGTTGAGCGATCGCTCGTTTGTCAGTTTCTCCAGCAGGCGCCGCAGCACCCGCTCGACCAATTCATCCTCGGCCGCAGCCGTCATGCCGGTCGTCCCGGCCCCGCCGACCTGGCCGGCCCCAGCCGGCTCGAGGTCTTCCAGTTCCCGGCGGCCGCGGGCCACCCGCCGGATGTTGATCAAGTTGAGCGGACCGATGTTGTCCGACGAGGACGAGCCGCCGACCGCCCCGCAGCCCAGCGTCAGCGAGGGCGCCAGGTCGGTGGTGGCGCCGACGCCGCCGAGGGCCCCGGGCGTGTTGACCAACAGTCGCGAGACCGGCTTCTTGAGGCCGAACTCCTCGATCACAGCCTCGTCGCGCGAGTGGATCATCATGGTGTGGCCGGCCCCCTCGTGCAGCAGCAGCCGGATGCACAGCTGGCAGGCCCGTTCCCAGTCGGGCTGGCTGTAGAAGGCCAGCACCGGACACAGCTTCTCCTTCGAGAAGGGCACGTCGGGGCCGACCTCGGTCTCGTGGCCGATCAGCACCCGGGTGTTCTCCGGCACCTCGAACCCGGCCAGGCGGGCCACCTGGGCAGCCGACCGGCCGACCACGGCCGGGTTCATGGTGCCGTTGGGGCGCATCAGCACGGCCGCCAGTTGGGCCTTCTCCGCCGGGTTCAGGAAGTGGGCCCCCTGGCGCTCGAACTCGGCCACCACCTGGTCTTTGATGATGTCCTCGGTCACCACCGACTGCTCCGAGGCGCAGATGGTGCCGTTGTCGAAACATTTCGAGTCCAGGATGCGTTTGACGGCCAGCGGGATGTCGGCCGAGCGCTCGATGAAGGCCGGTCCGTTGCCCGGGCCGACGCCGATGGCCGGGTTGCCCGAGGAATAGGCCGCCTTGACCATCGGGCCGCCGCCGGTGGCCAGGATCAAGGCGATGTCGCGGTGGCGCAGCAACTCGGCCGTGGCCTCCATGGTCGGTCGGCTGACACAGCCGATGGCGCCCGGGGGGCAGCCGGCGGCGACGGCCGCCTGGGACATCAGCCGGGCCGCCTGGTTGATGCAGCCGACGGCCGCCGGGTGGGGCGAGAAGACGATGGCGTTGCCCGCCTTGAGGGCGATGATGGATTTGAACAAAACCGTCGAGGTCGGGTTGGTGGACGGCACCAGGGCGGCGATCACGCCCATCGGCACGCCGATCTCGACCAGGCCGTGGGCCTCGTCACGGCTCAGCACCCCGACCGCCGTCAGTCCCCGGACGGCCTGCCAGACGGTCTCAGAGCCGAAACGGTTCTTGATCGTCTTGTCCTTGACCAAGCCGAAGCCGGTCTCCCGGCAGGCCAGCTGGGCCAAGTCGGCGGCCTGCTCGGCCCCGGCCCGGGCCAGGGCGGCGCAGACGCCGTCCAGCCGCTCCTGGCTCCAGCCGGCCAGCTCGGCCTGGGCGGCCTTGGCCGCCGCCACCAGCCGGCGGGTCTCTTGGACGCTGACCAGGTCGCGGTCCGCCAATTCCGGCTCGGCCGCCGACGGGTGGTCCGGGGTCGTCGCGCTCATAGGACCAGCCCGACCCCGGAGACCTTCTCGTCCAGAATGCGTTTGAGCAAGGTGGCGATGTGGGCCCCGGCCTCGGCCGGGCCGGTGCCGCCGCTGTAGATATTGGACACCACCGTGCGCCAGCTCTCCGGCTTGTCCGGGTCGGGCCGATAGGCCATGTAGGCGCTCATCGACTCGCCGGTGGCCAGGCCGGGCCGCTCGCCGATCAGCAGGCAGACCACCTCCGAGTCGATCAACGCGCCCAGCTCGTCCATGGCGCCGACCCGGCAGTACTTGACGTAGGGCACCGGGCCGAGGCTGATGCCCAGGCCGGCCAGACCCTGTTTGATGGCCGGCAGCAGGTCGGGGACGTTGACCTGGGCCGAGCTGGACAGGCCGTCGCCCACCATCAGCGTCACCTTGGCCCCCCGGGGCAGCTCACGGGCGAAACGTTCCTTAGTTTCGTCGTTCAGCCGCCGCCCCAGGTCGGGCCGGGTCAAGAACTCGTCCTTGCTCTGGCAGACGGTCTGCCCGGCGACGAAGCCCTGGGCCTGGACGTAGGCGTCGTCGACATCGCTGAAGACGGCGTCCTGGGCGGTGGCGTGGTCGGCCCGGAAGTGGAGCATCGACCAGGTGTTGTAGCGCGGCCCGGCCCGCCAGACGCCCAGCCGGGCGACCGTCTTCTGCTTGACGTCGAGGTAGGCCTCGCGGTTGGCCGGATTGGGCACATGGAACTCGTCTTTGGTGCTGACGGCGGTGACGTCGGGGACCTGGCCGTCCTCCACCAAGACGGCGTCTGGGGCCACGGCCGCGGACGGGGCGGCCTTGTCTTCGGCCAGCAGCTCGGCCAGCACGGCCGTCACCAACTGCCGCACATCGGGTTCTGAGAACATTTTCAATCTCCTTCGGTCCCGCTCAGCGCAGGAAGATCGAGGCGTCGCCGAAACGTTCGGTCAGGCGGCGCTGGGGTGTGATCAAGCCCATTTCGACCATCCAGGCGTCGAACTCCGGGATGGCGGTCTTGTCGAACAATTGGCGCAGGCTCTCGGCCTCGTGATAGCCGGTGCACTGGTACATCAGCATGATGTCGTCGCCGTGGGGCACGCCCATGACATAGTTGCAGCCCGCCGCCACCAGCAGGACGGCCAGGTTCTCGATGTCGTTCTGGTCGGCCTTGATGTGGTTGGTGTAGCAAGCGTCGCAACCCATCGGGATACCGGTCAGCTTGCCCATGAAATGGTCCTCCAGCCCGGCCCGGGTGACCTGCTTGGAGTCGTAGAGGTATTCCGGGCCGATGAAACCGACGACGGTGTTGACCAGGAAGGGCTGGTAGTGCTTGGCGAAGCCGTAGCAGCGCGCCTCCAGCGTCACCTGGTCGGCGCCGTGGTGGGCGTCGCTGGACAGCTCGGAGCCCTGGCCGGTCTCGAAATACATCACGTTCGGGCCGGTGGCCTGGCCCTGGGTCAGCAACAGGTCGCGGGCCTCTTGCAGCATCGCCCCGGTCAGACCGAAAGCCTCGTTGCCTTTCTCGCTGCCGGCGATGGATTGGAAGATGAGATCGGCCGGGGCGCCTTGGCGGACGGCCTCCATCTGGGTGGTGACGTGGGCCAGGACGCAGTTCTGGGTCGGGATCGACCAGCGCCGCTTGAAGTCGTCGAATAGGTGCAGGATGCGCGAGACGCTGCCCAACGAGTCGTCCACCGGGTTGAGCCCGATGACGGCGTCGCCGTTGCCGTAGGCCAGACCCTCCATCACCTCCGCCAGGATGCCGTCCGGGTCGTCGGTCGGGTGGTTCGGCTGGAGGCGGACGGCGAAACTGCCGGGCCGGCCGATGGTGGTGTTGCAATGAGCCGTGACGACGGCTTTCTTGGCCCCGATCATCAAATCGAGGTTGCTCATCAGCTTGCACACCCCGGCCACGACCTCGCTGGTCAGGCCGCGGGACAGCCGCCGGAAGTCGTCGGCGGTGCGGGCGTCGTCCAAGATGTGCTCGCGCAGCTCGGCCAGGGTCCAGCCCTGGATCGACTGGTAGATCGGCTCGTTGAGGTCGTCCTGGATGATCCGGGTGACCTCGTCGGTCTCATACGGCACGACCGGGTTGTTGCGCAGGTCGGCCACCGTCAGATTGGCCAGCACGACCTTGGCGGCGATCCGCTCTTGGGCCGTCTCGGCCGCCAGACCGGCCAATTGGTCGCCCGACTTCTCCTCGTTGGCCTTGGCCAGGACGTCTTTGACGTCCCGGAAGCTATACACTTTCCCCAGTAAGGTTGTTTTAAGCTTCACTTCGTTTCCTCTGATTGCGTTGCTTGCAAGACGCGCTGATCGCGCCCTTGAATGTTGTCTTAGATGTTGTCTTAGGCGAAGAGCAATGTCTTGACCACGACCGGTAGGACCCGGCCTTGGGCGGTCGGAGTGCCAATGTCCACATAATCTCCCTCCTCCACACGCACGGCGTCGACGCAAACCAGGCCTGATCGCCCGGGCAGACGCGAACGGATCGACTGGCCCAAGATCTTGGCCAGGTCGTTTTCGGTGATGACGACGAGCGGGTGCCCGGCGGCCAAGAGGTCTCGGGCCCCGGCCAGCAAGCCGGCCGCCAGGTCTTGGGCCTGGGCGAAGCTGGGGCTGCGCGGGCCGGCGAAGGCGATGGCCACGGCCGGGCGTTGGCCGTCGACCTGGAACCAGTCCAGCTTGTTTTGGATGGCCTCGGCCGTCAGGGCGCCGTTGGCCGTCTCGGCCACGCTCAGCTTCAGGATCGGCAGGCTCTTGAGCGGCAGTTGGTCGGCGTCGTACTCGATGGTCGAGCCGGACAGCTCGACGGTGTGGCTGCCCGCCCCCACCACGGTCGCCCGGATGGTCTCGGCGGCGGCGAAGCGGTGGACCTGGGCGAGGGCGGGCGAGCGGCGCACCGCCTGGCCCAGCAGGACGCCGATGTCGCCGTAGCGGAAGGGGTCGCCGCCGTCGGGCGGGGCGTAGACGTGGTCGGCCACCCCACCGGAGAAAGACAGGTTTTTCAAGGGCCGGGGCAGGACGACATCGCGGCCCGGCTCGGTCAGGATCTGGGGGTAGAAAGCCGACTTCGGCAACAATCCCAGACTCATGGCCAGCAGGTCGGCCATGGCCTCGGCCAACCGCTCCAGCCGGGCCAAGTCGGCCGGCTGGCCGACGGCCAGGTCGAGGCCGACAAACTGGGCCAGCCGAGCCGTCTTGTCCACCACGGCCGTGATCCGCCGGGTCGCCGGGTCGACTTGGACCAGCCGGCCGCCGATGTCGAGACAGCTGGCCGCGGCCAGCCGGCCCTGGTCGAACAAGGCGAAGTTCGAGGTGCCGCCGCCGATGTCGTAGTTGCCGGCGGTCGACCCGTGGACCTTGGAGTAGACGTCGGCCCCGGCCCCTCGCCCGGCGATGACGGCCTCCTGACGCGGCCCGGCCACGGCCACCACGAAGTCGCCGGCGTAGTCCGACAGGTGGTGCAGCACCTCGCTGGCGTTGCGTCGGCGGGCCGTCTGGCCGGTGATGACGACGGCGCCGGTGTCGAGCTGATCCTTGGCCACGCCGGCTTGGGCGTACTCCCGCTCCACGATCCGGGCGACACCGGCCAGGTCGATGGCGTCGTCGTCCAGCAGGGGGGTGAAATGGATCTGGCCGCGATAGACGATCCGCTTGTCCACGATCTCGATCCTGGGGACGGTGAAGCCGGAAGACAGGTCCTCGACCATGATGTGGGAGAAGACCACCTGGGTGGTGGTGGTGCCGACGTCGATGCCGACGGAGACCAGTCGATCAGCCATCGTCGCCCCCCCTGAGGCCGACCGCCGCCCGGTCCGCCGCTCCGACCGCCCGACCGGCCGGCAGTGGCTCCCCCGCCGGTAGCGCCCGGCCGTCTGGGGCCGGCAGGCCGAGATAGGCGGCCAAACCGGCCAGGCCTTGGCCGCTCCAGGCCGACAGCACGAACACCGGGTCGGCCCCGGCGCGGCGCAGCGGCTCGCGGGCGGCCTCCCAGACGGACCGCTCTCGCGCCAGGTCGGCCTTGGTGACGATACCGAAGACCGGTTTGGCGAAACTGGCGGCGAAAGCGGGCGGGATCCAGCAGTCGTCGCAGCCGCAGGCCAGGACCAGGCCGATGCGGTCGGCGTCGGCGGCGGTCACAATCAAGGCCTTGTAGAAGGAGCGGTGCTCGATGTACTCGCCCGGCGTGTCGATGAAGTTGAAGCGATGCGCGACGGTCATGGTCTTAGCGGCCGTCCCGGCTTGGTGTGACAAGGTTTGGATCAAGGTGGTCTTGCCCGCCTCGGAGGCGCCGATCAGGATGGTCTTGCCCCGCCGGGCGTCATTGGTCGTCATCGCCGCCCCCTCACGACCGTGTGATCTCGGTCCGGGCGAAACCCATGGTGTCCGCCAGCAGCCGCAGGACGCCCCGCAGGGCCGACTCGACCGCCTCGACGTCGCCGGTCACCAAGACGGAGCCGGAGAAGCGGTCGACGAAGCCGATCTCGACGGCGGCGGACTTGGTGGCGGCGTCGGCGGCGATGATCGAGGCCTCAGACGGCGTGATGGTCAAGATGCCGATGGCCGAGGCCTCCCCGGCGTCCGCCAGGCCGACCTTGTGGCGCAGGTTGGCCTCCGGGCGGGCGATGACGTGGGCCAGCGTGACCTGTTTGCCGGGGACGAACTCCTGAATGATGCGTTGCTTGCCGCCGGCGGCCTCGGGGTCGGCCGGCGGCCAGCGGGGATCGGACGGGCTCACCGGACCTCCCAGCCTGGAAGACTGGTGTCAAACCATGTCCCGCCGGCGGAACCCCGGATCGGGCGACAGAACAGCGTTTGACACCACCCTCCTGAACAGACCGCGCCCCAGGATCGATCGACCCCGGCCGGGCCGAGATCGATCTGGGAGAGGGCGGCGAGCGAGCGCATGGCTGGTCCTACTGCTGCGACCAGTTGGCCGGGTAGCAGACGTAGACGAAGCGGACCGGGCCGGTGGCGGCGAAGCTGATGGTGGTGTCCTTGGGGATGTAGACCACCTGACCGGCCTCGACCCGGATGACGCGGCCCTGGGCCACGATGTCGAGGGCACCGGAGACGACGTAGTCGATCTCGTCGTACTTCAAGGTCCACTGGAACGACTCCGAGTCCAGCTCCATGACGCCGCAGCCCAGCCGCGGGCTCTCCTCCAGGCTGACGATGTCGGCCAGCCGCACCCGCTGGGCCGGGATGGGGAAGGGGAAGGGCTCCAACTCGACCCGGTCCAAGTCGATGGCGATGACGCCCGAAGGGTCGACCCGCCGGGCCGGCGCGTTTCGGCCCAACTCCTCTCGAACGACCTCGCGCACGACCTCACGGATGATGCCCTCGATGGCCTGTCGGCTGATCTCCATGTCGCCTCCTTGATCCGTCATGACTGTCGGTCCGCCTCTCAGGCCGCGACCTCTTGGGGTTGCCGGCTCGGCCTCCGGGCCACCAGCAAGACGGCCACGACGATGCCGATGACGCCGCCGGCGATCTTGCCCACGACCATGGCGAAGATGGCGTCAGGCTGCACCCCGGCGGCGTAGCCGAGGTGGTCGCCCAGGGCGAAGGAGGCGCAGACGGAGAAGGCCACGGCCAAGACCTTGCCCTTGGGGTCCATGTCTTTGAGCATGCCGAACATCGGGATGTTGTTGGCCAGGGCGGCGATCATGCCGCCGGCCGCGATCTCGTTGACGCCCATCAGTCGGCCCAGGGCCGCCACCGGCTTGGCCAGCACAGTGGTGATGAAGTGGACGAAGGGGAAGGCGCCGGCCAAGGTGATGGCGATGACGCCACAGGTCTCGAGCTGCGGCCCGATCGGGTCCATGATGCCGGCCCCGGTGGCCGAGTCGACGCCGACGAAGGGGATCCACGACACCAGCGAGGAGCCGTCCTCCCCGGCCGCGCCGGGCAGGATGCCGAGCTTGTTGACGATGGCCAGGGCCAGCATCAAGGTGATGGCGGCGGTGATGAAGATGGCGAAGACGTTGAAGCCCTTCATCATGCCGTTCGGGATCAGGGCCAGACCGACCGCCATCAGGGCGGCCAGGATGATTGACGGGATCAGGTTGACCAGGATCTTGCCCGGGGTGAGGGCGCCGGACTCGAGCGAGAAGCTGTAGATCAGGCCGGCGATGAAAACGCCGAAGGGGATGGAGACGAACCCGGCCAACATACCTTTGGCCAGGAAGGGTCGGTCGGCCTGGCCCACCAGGCCCAGGGAGACCGGGATGGAGAAGACGATGGTGGCGCCCATCATGCAGCCCATGAACAAGCCGGACAAGACCTTGATGGCGGCATCGTCGGTCATGGCGCCGGCCAGGGGGAAGCCGCCCATGTCGTTGGCCAACAGCGAGCCGGCGAACATCGCCGGGTCCGCCCCGACCAGGCCGAAGACTGCGCCCACCGGGCCCTCCAGCCAGGCCCCCAGGACCGGGGCGAAAGCCATGATGCCGACCATGGCGAGGGCCAGGACGCCCATCGCCTGCATGCCCTCCTCGAACTTCTCGCCGTAACCGAGTTTGCCTTTCAAGAAGATCTTGTCGACCACGCCCAGGAGCATGAAGAAAAGCATTATGTAGATGATGATTTGACTGATGATGGCCATTGTTTGAGTCTTCCTTGTCTCAAGCTGTCTCGAAAGCTGTGTCTTCAGCTATTTTAAATGTTCATTTGAGGGGGGAGTCGGTCGCGGTCGCGCGCCGGACGGCCCCCGGGCCGGCGTCGTTAACTTGTGGGCCCCACCTCTCTATCCGGCAAGTCGACCTGGTCGACAATGCCGACGATGACGTGATCGATTGGTTTGTTGCCGGAACCGACCGACAGGCGGGCCGAGCTGCCCGACACCACCAGGACGGTTTCGCCCACCCCGGCCCCGATCAAGTCGACCGCCACCACCGGGTAGGGCTGGCGGTGGCCCTCGAAAGCCCGCGGCTCGACAATCATGAGCTTGGACCCAGACAAGTCTTCATGTTTACGGGTGGCCCAAACGTTGCCGATGACCTGACCGATGATCATATTCTGGCTCCCCCTCGTCGTCTCGGTGGCCGGCGCCCGGGAGGCCGGGCGCCCGTGGTCTGATCGCTCATGGCCGCCCCCATCCGGCCGAGGCGCGGACCGCCGCCGTCCCCGCCGGGCCGTCGTCCGGCGGGGGGCAGCTCAAGGCGATGCCGACCGGCGTGGCCAGCAGCGGGTGGGACGGTTTGCGGGTCGGCCGGCCGGTCACCTGGGCGAAGACCTGATCGATGCCCGGCAGGCAACTGCTGCCGCCCACCAGCCAGAGTTGGTCCACCGGCCAGCCGGCCAGGTGGCGTTGGGCGATCAGGGCCATCTTCTCCATCACCGGCCGGACGACGGCGGCGGCCTGGTCGCGGCTTCCGGGATCGCGCTTGAAAGCCTCGGCGGCGTCGAAGTCGAGGCCGAAGCGGCGCATCAGGACCAGCGACATATGCCAGCCGCCGGTCGGCTCGTCGGCCGTGTGGACGACGCGGCCGTCTTGGATGACGGCCAGCCCGGTGGTGCCGCCGCCGATGTCGACCACGGCGCCGTGGCGCAGCCCCAGCACGGCGTTGGCGGCGGTCGGCTCGTCCACCACCGCGACCACCTCCAAACCGGCCGCCTCGACCACGTGGCGGTGGGCGCCGGCGTCGGCCGGGCTGGTCCCGGGCGGCACGGCGATGGCGGCCGGCCCCAGTTCGGTCCCGAGGCCTTGTTCCAGCCGGCGGGCCAGCCGCCGGACGATGTCAATCGCCCCGATGTAGTCGACCACCAAGCCGTCTTTGGCCACTTGGCAGACCTGGCTGGCGCAGCCGACCGGTCGGCCGGCCTGGTCCAGGGCCACCAGCACGATGGAGGCGGTGCCGAGGTCGACGCCCAGTCGCACCGGGCCGGCGACGGGCCGGAGGTCGTCGAAACGGGCGGCCGCCCGGGCCAACAGGGCGTCGCCGGTCAAGGCCGACGGGGCTGCGACGGCCGACACCGGCAACTCCAGGACAAGGCTCATCGGGCGCCGCCGTCCTGGGCCGTCGCCCGGGCGATGGCCGCCAACAAGGTGGCCTTGTCAGCCGACCTGATGGTGGCCCGGCTGAGATCGACCGCCGCCAGACTGCGGAGGTGACGGCGCAGATCGACCACCCGCCAGGCGGCCAACTCGTCCAACGAGGGTGCGGTCGCGGCGGCGCGGCCGGACTGCTCCGAGGGCGGGGAAGCGGCCGGAGCGGGCTGGCCGGCGGCGACCACCACCGGGGCCGATGTCGCGCCGGACTGGGAAGTGGTCTGGCCGGAGGGCGGCATCGTTCGGTCGCCGGAGGCCGGGCTGGCCGCGGCCTTCTCCCCGGCTGGGGCCGCGTCGGGCTGGCCCGGGACGGCCGAGTCGGGCTGGCTCGGGACGGCCGCGCCGGGAGCGTGATCGGTCCGCCGACGACCGCCGGGCGTGGTCTTGGCCGGTGTCAGCAGTCCGGGGACGGCGACTTCGGGCCGGGGGATGACGTGGACGGCGATCAGGCCGGTCGGGCGCACGCGGGAGGCCGCCGCCGCCCCGGCGTCGACCGCCGCCTGGACCGCTCCGACGTCGCCGCTGACGGTGACGGTGATCAGGCCGCCGCCGACGCGGGTTTGGCCCAGCAGGCTCACCTGGGCCGCCTTGACCATGGCGTCGGCGGCTTCGACCGCCGCCACCAGTCCGCAGGTCTCAATCATTCCGATAGCGCGCATCGGCTCACCCCCTTATCCCTTATCGAACCTGTCGCGGCGTGGCCGCCGGGCCGCCGACGCGACTTTGGTCCGGGCTCAGTAGTCGGTCGGGTTGGCCGCGACCTGCTTGACCGCCTCGCCGAAGGCGTTGCAGGCGGCCTTGCAGGCCGACTGCGAGCCGACCAGCAGGCCGCCGCCGAAGTTGGTCTCCGAGGGCGGGCCGTAGAAAACGCCGAGCCTGACGTCGGCCGCCTTGAGGGCGGCGTCGATGCCATAGACGGCCTCCTCGGGCGGGGCGATGAGGTAGGCGATGGACGTCCCCTCGGGCACGCCGGCGATCTCGGACAGGTAGGACCCGGAGCGCGAGATGCAATAGGCGTAGTAGCAGATGGTGTCGTCGTCGTTGGCGCTGATGAAGTAGGCGTCGTTGGCGATGACGTCGCGCACGGCGTCGAGCCCGGAGCGGACCTCGGCCGGGTTGGGGCCGGAGATGATGCCGATGATCTCGCCCGCCAGCTTGGTGTTGGCGTTGGCCGCGCCGCCGTAGAAGGACTTGGCGTAGACAACTTTGATGTCAGCCTTCTTGGTCGCCTCGTCCAGGGCGGTGTAGGCGACGTCGTCGCAATCGGCCGTGAACAAGCCGAGGCTGCAATGCCCCTCGGGCAACTCTAGTTCTTTCGCCAGCTCCGGCGTCACGTTGGGGATCATCTTCATGCTCAAGATCGTTGTCCTGAGCGGGCTGTTAATCATCTGCCACACAACCTTCCATTTGTCAATGCGGTCTTGGGGAAGCGCCCGACTGGGATCTTCCGTCTTTTACTGTCTGTTCATCGCCTGAGGCCGCCTCGCGCCGCTCTCCTTCGAGCCGATCACGCGGGTTTCACCCTACCACTTGGCTTCCAACAATCAACTAGAGCGTCAACACGGTGTAGACGCCGACCATGGCTCCAAGGAGCAACATCACCACCCCGAAGAAACGCCGCCGCGCCCGGTCGCCCGCCGGGGGCGCCGCCGCCGGTGCGTCCCCGTCCGGCCTCTCCGCCGCCCGGGAGTCTCCCCCGCCTCCCGAACGGCCGGGAGGACGGAGGTAGGCCACCCCACTGATGAGGAAGACCACCATCAGAGCGATTTTGCCGATCTCGAACCACCTTCCCGGCCCTCGGGCCGCCCGGCCACCGCGCCGGTCGCCGTCGCGCGGCCGACCCGGCCCCACTATTCCCGGTCGCGGCCCCGCCGCGCAAGCCCTCGGCCGGCCGCGCCTCGCCTGGTCGGCCCGCGCCTGTCGCCGGCGGGCGGATTTTCGTGCTTCAGGGGCTTAGGAGTCGGCCGACTTGGGCCAATAGTGAGAGTAGTTGCTCGGCGGCTCCGGGGGTGATCGCGCCGAGATGTTCCGTCAGTTGGGCCTCCAGCGCCTGACCGATCTCCTCCGGCGTGGCGGTGTCGCTGTGCAGCTTGAGGAACGAGACCCAATCGGCCACTGGGATGCCGAGGATTTCGTGCCGCATCGACCGCGCGATGAACGCCTCCATCAATGGTTTCGCCCGGGGCAGCCGGCCGAAATTACCGCCGCCATCCTCCTGGGGCCGGACCAGGACCAGGTCGGCCTTGTTGGGGTACGGGTGGGCCGCCTGGGGGTGCGAGAGGCCGGTCTTACCCTTGGCCGAGCGCAGGTGTTGCCACCAGTAGTCCCGGTACTCCGCCGCGTACCACGCGCTCTCGATCCAAGGCTCGATGACCGCCGCCACCCCTGACACGGCGTTGCTCAAGTGCCACGGCACCACGCAGATCAAGTCGTGCGGGGCGCAGGCCGCCGGAGAGACCTGGTAGCGCAGCGAGGGCACCCCCTCTTTCGACAGCAGCCACCAGCCCTTCAACTCGACGCCGATGGCGATGTCGTCCCGGGCCTCACCACGGACGAGCCGAACGTCCGGGAAGGCCTGGCTGGAACGCTCGAAGCGGTAGCCCGCCCAGACTTCCTCCGGGTCCCACAGTGCGCGCAACTGGTTCAGCGTCCGCACCACTTCGATCTCGATGCCGGTTCCGAGCAAGCTGTTGAGGCTGAACAGATCGGTGGCGTTGACGCCCGTGATCGGATTGTCGAACTCGAAGTGGCCCGGCAGGGACAGGAGGGCGTTTTCGACCCGCTGCCGCAGAACGGTGCGCTGGTCGTCGGGGTCCAGGAGGGGCCGGACGGGGGCCGGCGGGGCGGCGGGGCCGGTCATGCGTAGGCCCTTTCGTCCGACCAGGCGCTCGCGGCCTCGGCCAGCCGTTGCGCGGCGATGTCTTGGAAGGTCGGATTGGTCTCGGCGACATAGGCGCGGCGGCCGAGTTCGACGGCGGCGACCGAGGCGGAGGCCAGGCCGCCGAACGGCTCCCACACCACGTCCCCGACCCGTGTGACCGCCTGGATCTGCCGCGCCATGAACTGCAACGGCTTCTGGTTGAGGTGGGCCGCCGACTGCGTCGACGGGTTATGCGTCCGGGGGGCCGAACGCTCCAAGGTTCCTTTGAGGCGTTCCTGGTCGTGCAGGGGCGGGCGGGTCCAGACATTCGTCAAGCCATGGGCGTGCGTCCAGCGATAGCGCAACCCGTCCCACTCGTCGGCGGTCACCGGTCTCTCGCCGTCCAGCGAGTAGTAGGGGCGCCCGCCGGGACGGCCGTGCTCGGCGGCGTAAGCGGCCAACCGCTCGACCATGGCCCCGGGGGGCCAGTACCAGAGCCAGTCTTGGGTCAGATATTTGCGTGTGGCGGCGTTCTTGACGCCGCAGGCCTGGTTGGCGCGGCTCAGCGGCAGCCCCGCCCGTTGCCACTCGTGGCGCAGCCACGGCTTGACGTCCATGGAGCCCTGGTCGGTGTTGATCGTGAGCCGGCGCTGATACAGCACCGACACCTCGGACACGACGGGGAAGCGCCGAATGGTCTGGCCGTTGACGTTGCCGGCGACATGTGAGATCCCCTTGTCCCAGGTGATCGTCTCAACGTAGTCCCAGCCGTGGGCGACCAGCAGGGGATGCACCGTCGCCCAGCCGATCTCGGTGTTCCAGAACCAGAGCGTCGTGGCCGGGGAGGCGGCCCGGTCCCAGGCGGCGACATGCGGCCGGTACCAATCGACCAGGCCGTCCGGGCCGGTGGTGTCGCCTAAGAAACCACGGACCCCATAGGCCCCGTCGGAGATGATGGTCGCAGGCGTGGGCCAGGCCGCGTAGGCCTTCAGAACGTTGCCCCGGTACAGCCTGAACGGCTGACGCAACGGAACGACTGACACGATCTCAGCGTAGTGGCCGCCGGGCAGCCGGGGCTGATGGGCCACAGGCGTGGCGGGCGGCGGGCGCGCGGCGATGCTCAAAGACGGCATGATCCCTCCTGGGACGTTTGACCGGAGATGTTACGACGGCCCACTGACAGCGGCAGCCCCTCGGCAGGCCGGCAACGCCAGTCGGGGGCGTGCCACCCGCTCGGAAGCGGCCAACGGCCTCCCAAACCGGCGCCGACGACAAGGGTGGTGACTCTCACGATCCCACTGGCCCGTGGGCTGACGACGTATGAGACGTATGATGTGGCCCACGAGCCACTAGGAGCCCCATGACCGAGACCGAGGAACTGATCACCGCGATCCGCGCCCTGCGCGCCGCGGAGGCCAAGCTGCCAGAGGCGGAACGCAAGCGTCTCTCCCTCGAGAGGCTGGTCCGCCAAGGGGTGCTGACCAGCGATGGCGAGTTCACCGACGCTTACGCCTACTCCCGCGAGTGTGAGCGCCGCCGCCGCGCCGGCGATTCGGTCGCGGTGTGATCTACGACGACTATCCGGCCCTCGTCTTAGCCTTCCACGGCTGCCGCCGGACGACCTATGAGACCGTCATGCGGGGCTTACCCCTCGCGCCCAGCCGGAACTCTTACGACTGGCTGGGTTGGGGCGTCTACTTCTGGGAGAACAGCTACTCCCGGGCCTTGGACTGGGCGCTCCAGCGATACGCCGCCGACGCGGCCGTCATCGGCGCTGTCATCGACCCCGGCCACTGTCTCAACCTGACGGACTTCCAAAATGCCCAACTGGTCCGCGCCGCCTACGACACTCTCGTTGTTGATATGGCCGATCAGAGCCGTGACCTACCCGTCAACCGCAACATCAAAGACAACGACGACTGGCTTCTCCGGGACCTCGACTGCGCCGTCGTCAACACGGTGCACGACCTCAACGCGACCCTGGGCCGCCCCTCCTTCGACACGGTTCGCGGCATCTTCACCGAAGGACCGCCGGCCTACCCAGGGGCCGGCTTTCGAGCCAAGACTCACGTCCAACTCTGCGTCCGCAACGCCGCGTCGATCAAGGGTTACTTCGCCCCCCGCGACGAGGCCGGAGACATCATCCGCTACTGAGCCTGCCGCACCTCCCCGACCGACCACCGCGCCGGTCGCGGCCCCGACGGCGAACATGATCAGGGAGCGAGTGACGGGTTTGGCGAGGATGTTGCCGTCGAGGAAGACTCGTGTCTTGGGGTCAGGCATCGCCGAACAGTTCCGCCTCGACGTCTGCGGCCCAGGCATCGGCCAGGGCGCCCATCGTCTGCTCCCAGAGGCGGCGGTATTCGTGGTAGGGGATGCGGTGCCGGTTGCCGACTTTGACCGAGCGGATTTCTCCGGCCGCGATCTTCCGGGAGACGGTGGAACGGGACATCATCAGCCCGCGCGCCACATCGGCGGGTGTCATCATCTTCGGCTTGCTCGTCACCGTCACGGTCTCGCCGGCCTGGCCGGCACGACGAACGTAATCGAGCAGGCTGGCCATCCACGGCGCATCGGCTTTGTCGGCTGCCACCACTTCGGGCTCAAGGGTCAAGGCTTCGGTCATGACTCCATGGTACACGCCTACGCACAGATAGAGTAGTCCCATCTGTGCAGACAGTATCTCGGCGTGGGGCCATGGAGCAGCCTGGGAACGTCCGGTCGCAACGTCCGGTCGCACAGTTCGGAGGCGAGGCTGAATGCTGTGGCCAGTGGCGGCGAGCGCCGGCGCTGGCGGAGGTGACGGATCAGACTCCCAGCCGTCAACCCGTCACCGATGGCGGCCCCGCTCTCGGCGGCTCTTCTTTGACAATCGATGGTTATTAAGGGGGCTGGGCGATCCGGCCGGGTGGTGAAGGACTCTTGGCAACTTGCTGTTACTCTTGGCGGGCGAAGTTCGGCCCTAGTGGTCTGTCGCATCTAAAAGTTGGGCTATGAGCGGTGTCGGGCGATGTCGATGGCAAGGCAGAGGACGGAGGCGGGCTGGACGCCCGCCGACTGACGACAACGCCGCCAGCGGCGTCGTCCGGCGCCGCGAGTCCGACATTTTAGGTGCGACAGACCACTAGGGGCTGGTCGGGAATAAACCGTCTGACCGACCTGTTGAACCCATCGCATGTCGCCGCCACAATCAGGCTGAGCAACCGCTGAGTCCGGCCCGACAGCACGATCCGACCAAGGAGAGAACATGAACGAAGTGGAAACGAAGCGCTCACGCCGCCGCTTGGGCGGCGTCGTCGCCCTGGCCGCCGGTGTGGCCCTGCTGATCGGCGGCGGCACCTACAGCCTGTGGACCGACTCGGAGACAATCGAGACCGGCGGCACCATCACGGCCGGCGATCTCGACATCGAAAAAAAGGGCAACCCCAGTTTCTGGGACGTCAGCGCGGGCCGCGCGGACGCCACCGACAATGTGACCGGCACGGCCAACCAGGATGCGGTCAAGGGCCACGTCATCGACAGCCTGGATACTTACCGGGTCGTGCCCGGGGACGAGGTGGCCGGCGTCTACCAGTACCAGGTCAAGCTCGAGGGCGACAACCTGGTGGCCAAGCTCAGCCTCCAAAGCAAGGTGAATGAGAACAATTCGTCTTTCATGACGTACAAGTACCAGCTCTTCGACGCCTCCGGCAACGCTCTGACCGCTAAAACAGACCTGACGATGGGCAGCGACCATGCTGCCATCGCCTACCTCCAGGCCCCCGCCACCGGCCAGAGCGCCGGCCTCAACGATTACATCAACAACGTCGAGGTGCCGATCATCACCTGGTCGGGGACCGATGCCAACCTGACGCTGGTGCTGTTCGCCTCCTTCGCCTCGTCCACCCAAAACCAGGATTACGCCGCGTCGGGCGCTGGAGCTGCCCAAGGCGTGGCCGCCCTGAAGGACATCAAGGTCACCCTGACCCAGGCGGATAGGACCGATTCGACGCCCCAGCCCTCGGCGACGCCCTCGGAGTGAGACCAGGCCCGAGGCTGATCGCCTAGGCGACACGGCCTGGACGAGCGCCGGACCGGACCCCCGGTCCGGCGCTCGTCCACCAGGCTAAGCCGCCTAGACCCGACACCACCCAAACACCTAGACCCGACACCACCCGCCACCGGCCGGCGCCCAGCACCGCCCCCCAGCGAAAGGAGAGCCCCATGACCACCGTCCCAGAACGACTCGATCCGGCCCGGCTCGACCCGGACCGGCTCGACCCGGACCGACTGGCTTCCCCCGCCCCGGCCGTCCCCACCGCCCCGGCCATCCCGGCGGCCTCCGACCCGGCCGCCTCCGACCCGGCCCCCGCCGCCCGCCGCCCCGACCGCTGGCGGCGGCGGCTGTCCTCGGCGGCCTACTTCGTCACCACCTTGGCCGCCACCGGCCTGCTCTTCCTGGCCGTCGTGGCCATGGTCATCCCCCGACTCTACGACGGCCTCTCCCTGACCGTCCTGTCCGGCTCGATGGAGCCCAGCCTCTCCGCCGGCGACATCGTGGTGACCCGGGGCTTCGAGCCCACCAACGCCACCGGCCTGGCCATCGGCGATGTCATCACCTTCCTGCCCTGGCCCGACGACCCGACGCTGGTGACCCACCGGATCGTGGGCAAGACGATCGAGCCCGACGGCACCATCAGTTTCACCACCCAGGGCGACAACAACGACTCGACCGACCCCTGGGGGGTGGTGAAGCCACACCAGATCCGGGGCACGGTGATGTACTCCATCCCCAAGTTGGGATACGTCAAGTCCTGGGTGGGCGACGCCACCGCCACCATCGTGCTGGTGACCGCCATCGCCCTGTTGGTCTACGGCGGCGCCAGCCTGGCCCTGTCCTGGCGGCGGCGCTGGGCCAAGGCCGCCGCCCAGGCCGCCCGGGCCGCCAACAACACTTCGGCCAACCCCGATGACCCCGGCCCGGCCTCTCGGCCCGCCGCCCGAGCCGCCAGCCACAGCCCGGCCGACGACGGCCCCGCCCTGGCCGCCCAGCCCTCTGACCAGATCGCCAGCCACAGCCCGGCCGACCCCGACGGCCCCGCCCCGGCCGCCCAGTCCCCCGCCGACCGGCGGGCCTCCACCGACACCCAGTCCCCCGCCGACAGCCGGCCCTCGGCCGACGCCCGGGCCGCCCGAGCCGCCAACGTCGGCCCGCCGGCCGCCCGAGCCGATGCTCCCGCCCGGCGGGCCAAGGCCTAATCCGCCGCCCGCCCGACGGCCCCGCCCCGGCCGATGAATCAGGGGAATAATTCGCCGCCACCCGGGGTTGAGCCTGTTAGCCGTCAGCGTAAAATTGCCGCCAGACAGGCCGGCCAAGACCAGAAAGGGTCGCATGACTCGCCCAGACACCCCCCCTCGGGTCCGTCCCCAAGACCCGGATCAGCCGGATCGCCAGCGGCCAACGGCGCCGGTCGGACCGCGCCGGACCGGGCGACGGGCCGCCCTGATCGCCCTGGTCGCCCTACTGACGGCCAGCCTCGGCCTACTGCCGGCGATCCCGAGCGCCACCGCCGATCCGGCGACGGACGGCCCAGCCGCCGAGGCGACCGCCACCACCGATCCCACGCCGGCGGACGATCCCACGGCGGCGGAAGACGCCGATGAGCCGGCCGCCGCCGAGCTGCCGGCCGCCACCGCCGAACCGGACGAGGAAGCCGCCCCCGAGACGGCGGAGGCCGCCCCCGCCAGCCCGACCGCCACGCCGAGCCAGGACGCCGGACGCCTCCAGGCCCAGCCGCGGGCGGCGGCCACGGAACTCACCATCTACGTCAACTCGGCCCGCTTCGGCGATCCCACGAACTCTGCCAAGCTTAAAGGCGACGCGACCACCTGCACCACCGGTCAGACCATCAACGGCCAGCCGGAATGCACCTTACAGGCCGCCGTCGAGTTTTCCAACAAGATCAAAAACACCTTGCCGGTCACGATCACCGTGGCCGACGGCTTCAGCGGCACCATCGAAGCCACCGCCTCACCCAGCGGTATGATGCTGCTCTACACCCCTCCGAACTATATAACTGGTTTCGACGATCGCCACGCCAACGCCGCCTACTGGCACATCACAGCCCCCGTCACCATCGACTTGAAAAACCGTTTGCAGGTCTCGTCCTCGTTCAACGTCGACGTCGCCGCCTTCTACGTCGAAGCCAGCAACGTGACGCTGCGCAACCTGACCAACATCCTGTCCGGCAGCAGCTCCATCGTCGTCTCCAAAACGTCCGCGCACATTCTGATCGAGGGCGGCTCCACCATCCAGACCGCCAACTTCTACGCCGACCATTTCCTGGTGATCGAGAACGGCGCCACGGACGTCACTTTCCAGAACTACACCGTCGGCGGCCTGCGCGGCGTGGAGCCCAGGTCCGGCAACGGCGCCGTCGCCTTCGACGGGTTTAACGAGTCCCTCACGGCCCAGAACATCACCATCCAGAACGTCACCTTCCGCAGCCCTAGAACCGGCACGGAATGCTCGGCCACGGATGGCTCGGGCTGCGTCAACACCGCCATCTCCTTGGGCCACGACGGCAATAAGACCAAGATCGACAAGCTGACCATCACCGGCTGCACCTTTGAGAACATCATCTCGACCGACACCCCCCAGCACGCCATCAGCGGCTACCACGCCGGCTCCTTGAGCAACCTCACCATCACCAATAACACGTTCAGAAATATCTACACCAGCTCCGCCGAGGACTGGTGGCAAGCCGCCGTCACGCTGCCCGCGGACAAGCCCCTGGGCGGCTCCAACAAGATCGGCGGCCCCGGCATACTAATTGATGGCATCGTTACCCCCCAAAAAAACACCTTCGACAACTCCGGCATCGTCTCGTCCGGGCAGTCCTACGCCATCGGCTGGAAATCTAACCAGTCCGGCAGCACGGACTCCAATCTGACGATCGAGTACAACCACTTCGACGGCTTCGCCCAAGCCGGCGTCCACCTGGAGAGCACCGGCCTGACCGTCGTCCGGCTCAACACCTTCGGCCCCAACCACGTCAGCCAGACCGGCGGCGGCACAGAGGCCGCCGGGGCCCACGCCGCCACTTACTCCAGCGACGAGGAGACCGCCACCAGCGGCGTCATGGTGGCCAATTACGACAGCTCCGCCAATCAGCAGATCAGCACCTGGTATCCCGCCGGCACGCCCCTGATGCGCCAGACGAGCAACGGCTGCCAAGCCTTCCTCTGGGTCGTCCCCCCGACCACCGGAACCATACCGCCCACAAACGTGACCATCGATGTCTACTGGACAGCGGACAATCAGGCCGAGGTCTACATCGCCTCCTACAGCATCTCCACAGCCTCCGACTTGGAGACCGCCATCCCGGCCCAGGCCATCGACCCTGAAACCGGGCAGATCTCGGGCTACCTCCGCGTCCAGACCCAGACCAGTATCGACAAAGACAAAGTGCCCCATCAGTCGTCGCAGTACTCCCGCCGGATCGCCCTGCCCAGCTCTTGCCAGGCGGCCACCCCGGGGGTCGATGTCGTGGTCGAGGTCAACTCGACCCGTTTCGGCGGTCCTCAGTACACCGGCCTGACCACCTGCTACACCGGCGAGCGACTGGCCGACGGCTACCCGGAATGCACCCTGCGGGCCGCCATCGAGTTGTCCAACCAGATCAATGACATCGCGCCGGTCAAAATCAGCTTGGCCGAATACTTCGAAGGCGGCACCATCGCCACCACCAAGGCCACCGGCAATTGGATGCTGCCATCGGGCCAGATCACCAACTTCGGCGACGCCTTCCGCTCCAACGGGGCCTATTGGCACATCAAGGCCCCCGTCACCATCGACTTGGACAACCGCTTGCACAGCTCGAACCAGGACAATGAGACCGCCGCCGCCTTCTACGTCGACGCGGCCGACGTCACCTTGCGCAACCTGACCGACATCATGGCCGGAGCCAGCGCCATCGTCGTATCCGGCCGGGCCAACCACATCGTAATCGAGGGCGGCTCCACCGTCCAGACGGCCAACTACAACACCGACCACTTCCTGGTGATCGAGAATGGCGCCAAAAACGTCACTTTCCAGAACTACACCGTCGGCGGCCTGCGCAATCTCGACATGGCCAACGGCGGCGGGGCCGTCGTCTTCGACGATTTCAACGATCCGGCCACGCCCGGCGGCACCACCAGCCTCGTCCTGATTGACGGCGTCAGCTTCCACAGCCCTAAGACCGGCTCTGCCTGTTCGACCGCGGACGGCTCCGGCTGCGACAACAACGCCATCACAGTCGGCTACAACAACCACCCGGTCCGAGTCGACGGCCTGACGATCACGAACTGCGTCTTCGAGGGCATCACCTCCGGCACGACGGACCTGACCGCCTTCGCCGGCCGACACGCCGGCAGCCTGAGCAATCTGAAAATCACCGACAACGATTTCCGCGACATCTTCGCCAGCAGCGGCACTAACTGGTATCGGGCCCTGATCATATTGCCCGAAAACTCGCCCCTGGGCGGCTCCAGCCTGATCTCCGGCAACACCTTCGACAACTCAGACATCGTCAGCGCCGAGCAGTCCAACGCCATCGCCTGGAACTCCAATCTGTCCGGCACGACGGCCTCCCACCTGGTGATCGAGGACAACTACTTCGACGGCTTCGCCCGGACCGGCATCCGCCTGGAGGAGACCGGCCTGGTGACCGTCCGGCGCAACACCTTCGGCCCCAATCACGCCAGCCAGACCAGCGGCACCACGACCGCCAGCGGCACCAACGCCGCCACCTATTCGGGCAACGAGGAGAACTCCACCAACGAGGTCATGTTGTCCAACGGCTCGGCCGCCAACCAGCAGATCCGCACCTGGCATCCCACCGGCACGCCCCAGGCGGCCCAGCGGGCCGGCGGCTGCCAGTCCACTCTCCAGGCCACCCCCCCGACCGCCGGCACGGCCCCGGCCAAGCCCGTGACCATCGACGTCTACTGGACGCCGGACCGACAGGCTGAGATCTACCTCGGCTCCTACGGCCCCTTCGACGCCGCCGCCAGCTTCGACGTCCCCGTCCCGATTCAAGCCATCGACGCCCTCAGCGGGGCGGTCTCGGGCTACGTCCGCTTCCAGACCCAGACCAACAGCGGCCTGGACCAGACCGAGTCGTCGCAGTACTCCCGCCGGATCGGACTGGCCGGGGCCTGCGACGCCGCTCCCCTGAACCCCAAGACCACCGTGGAGGTCAACTCGGACCGTTTCGGCGGCCCCAACCGGGGCGGCTTCGCCGGCTGCGACACCGGCCGCGTCCTGGCCGACGGCGTCACCCCGGAATGCACCCTGCGGGCCGCCATCGAGCTGTCCAACGCCATCGGCCGGGGCAGCGCCGTCACCATCAAACTGGCCGACGACTTCGCCGGCGGCGTCATCCCCACCGCCGGGACCATCGGCGACTGGATGCTGGTCTCGGGCAAGATCACCGCTTTCGCCAGCTCCTACAAGGCCAAGGGGGCCTACTGGCACATCACCGCCCCGGTCACCATCGACTTGGACAACCGACTCCAGACCTCCAACTCGGACAATGTGGCGGCCGCCGCCTTCTACGTCACGGCCCAGAATGTGACCCTGCGCAACCTGACCAATATCATGGCCGGCTCCAGCTCCATCGTCGTGGCCGGCACGGCGGAGAACGTGATGGTCGAGGGCGGCTCCACCATCCAGACGGCCAACTACAACACCGACCACTTCTTGGTGATCGAGAACGGCGCCAAAAAGGTCACCTTCCGCGACTACACCGTCGGCGGCTTGCGCCCCGTGGCCCCCGAGCCCGGCAGCGCCGCCGTCGCCTTCGACGGGGTGTCCAAGGAGCCCACCACCGGCGTCACCATCAAGGACCCCACGACCGCTATCACCATCCAGGACATCGTCTTCCGCAGCCCCCAGACCGGCTCGGAATGCTCGGCCACGGATGGCTCGGGCTGTGTCAACACCGCCATTTCCTTGGGCCACTCCAGCTCCAAAACCAACATCAACGGCCTGACCATCACCGACTGCCGCTTCGAGAACATCATCTCGGTCTCTAACACCCTGCACGCCGTTCACGGCTATCACACAGGCGCCTTGAGCAATCTCACCATCACCCACAATCAGTTCATCAATGTCTTCGTCGACACCACCACGACCTGGTACAAAACCGTCGTCCAACTGCCCTTGGACAAACCATTGGGCGGCGTCAATCGGATCTCTAACAATATCTTCGACAATTCCGCCATCGTCGGCTTGAAACCGTCATACGCCATCGGTTGGAACTCCAACAAGTCCGGCACGGCCGCCTCCAACCTGATGATTGAGGACAACTACTTCGACGGCTTCGCCCGGGCCGGCGTCTACCTGACCGAGACCGGCCTGGTGACGCTGCGGCGCAACACCTTCGGCCCCAACCAGACCAGCCAGACCGGCGGCTCCACGGCCGCCAACGGAAACAACGCCGCCACCTCCTCGAGTGACGAGGAGACCGCCACCAACGGCGTCTTGGTGGCCAACGCCACCAGCGCCAACCAGCGGATCCACACCTGGTATCCCAGCGGCAAGCCGACGGCGGAACTCAGCGCCGCCGCCGACGCCTGCGTGGCCACGGTCCAGGCCATCGCCCCGACCAGCTCGAAACCGGCCACGCCCGTGACCATCGACGTCTACTGGACGCCGAACCGGCAGGCCGAGGTCTACCTCGGCGCCTACAGCGGCTTCAGCACCAGCCCGGCGACGATCACGTTCCCGATCCCCCGCCAGGCCGTCGACCCGGTCAGCGGCCAGGTCTCGGGCTTCATCCGCTTCCAGACCCAGACCACTAACAGCGGCGCCAGCAGCGCCTACGCCCAGACCGAGTCGTCGCAGTACTCCCGCCTGATCGCCCTGGCCGGCCAGTGCGAGCCGTCTCTCTACGGGGAGGACGCCCTGGCGGTCCAGATCCAAGGCTGGACCGCGGTCCAGTCCTCGGTCCCCGGCGAGGCGGCGACCTATGACGACATCATGGCCACCGGCCGGCCGCTGGTCAGCGGAGCCACCGTCTGGGCGGGCATCCACGTCTGGTGGACTTACAGTGTGGTCAACCAGGGGGAGACCCGATTGACCGATGTCGTCGTGACCGACTCCGTGCTGGGAGAGATTTGCCGTCTGGCCTCGCTGGAGCCCGGCCAGTCAGCCGGCTGCGCGGCCAACGGCATCGTCCACCCCGCCCGCCCCACCGGCTGAGCGGCGGGGCGGGCGGGCGTCTGGCCGACGCCGGCCCGAGAGCCAACCCGGCCGGCCCGAGGTGGCATGGTCCGAAGGGGAATAAAGCCCCACGGCCGACGGTTGACTGAGGTGTCGACTAGCCACCCGATCAAGAAGGAGTTCCCATGCCTGGTCCAGTCGCCCGCCTGTGGCGGGGTCTGTGGCGGGGCGGACTGCTGGCGCTGACACTGGCCCTAGCCTCGGCCTTGGCCTGGGGACTGTGGTCGAGCGAGGCCGAGTCGGCCAACGGCATCATCACGGCCGGCGACCTAGATCTGGAGCTAGGCCCCTTCAGCTGGGCTCAGACGACCGACTCAGTGCAGACGGCAGAACGCCAGACCGGCGCCTCGCCCGACAGTCTGGCCGACTTCGTGGCCGCCGCCGGGGACCAGATCGAGATCCAACAAGAGATCACCACCTTCTTGTCCGGCGACAACTTGGAAGCAGAGTTGTCGCTGTGGTGGAACGGGGCGACCCCAAGTGGCTGGTCCGGCGCCTTCCAACTGCGCACAGCCGCCGGCGAACTGGTCGGCCAGGCCGAGATCGGCCAGAGCCTCGCCCTGCCCGCCTGGGCCGTGGCCACCACGGCCGACGACTCGTCTGAGACCGGGTGGACGGTCCAGGTCGAGTTGGTGATCGACCCACCGGTCTACATCGACCCCACCAACCCCACGGCCGTCCCGACGGCCGACCCGACGGCCTGGGGCGGGCTGATCTTGAGCCTGAACCAGGTCCGGGGCCAGGCGGCACCGTGACGGCCCTAACGCCGCGCTCGCGGCCCCGGAGAGGCGCCGGACGGCGGTCGACACCGGTCCGGCTGGCGGGGTTGGCCCTCGGGGTGGCCCTGGTGACCGGCCTGGCCGGCTCGGCCCAGGCCCTCTGGAGCGACCAGGCCGAGTTGACCGGCCAGCTCAACCAGGGACTGGTCGGCTTCGCCGTCACCCGGCAGGACCAGGCCACCGCCGTGGCCGTCGAGGACAAGGCCGTGGCCGAGCAGGAGAGCGACGCCTTAACCCTGACCTTGAACCAGGACGACCTCGAGACCCTGGCCCACAGCGGCCAGTTGGCCATCGGCTTCGACGTCTGGCTGCGGGCCGACGGGGCGGCCGGGCTGGACTACAGCATCGCTGTGCCCAGCCTCAGCACCGACACGATCACCAGCACATTCACCGGCCTGATCATGGGCCCCGCCCAGGTTAATATTTTCCCGGTGGACTCGCCGGCCAGCTGCACCTTGGACCAGCGGCCGACCGATCCCGTCGGGCTGAGCGGGATCGAGGGCCTGCCGGCGACCTACGCCCCGGTCAAGACGGCCGTCCAGTCGTGGTGCCTGACGGCCACCCGATCGACCGGCGGCGACCCCTCCGGCAACCAGTCGGTCTACAGCACCACGGTCAGCGCCCGGGGCACCGACACCTATGGCTTCCCGGCCTCCTCTGAACAAACCGATGACTCCAAATGGTGGGTCAATTTGATCGACGGCGACATCCCCTGGGGGCCGGCCTGGCAACTCACAGTGACCCACCAGCTGACGCCCTAGGAGTGCGGCGCAGGGAGGACACTGCGTGGGGTGGTCAGTGATTGAAGTGGCGCGCGCCCGTCAGATATAGGGTCATGCCCCGCTGGCGGCAGAAGTCGATCACATCCTGGTCGTGGATCGACCCGCCCGGGGCGACGATGGCCTTGGCCCCGGCGTCGATCAACAGCTCGGGGCCGTCGGTGAAGGGGAAGAAGGCGTCGGAGGCGGCCACCGCCCCCTGGGAGCGGTGGCCGGCCCGGGCGATGGCCAGCCGGCAGGAGTCGACCCGGTTGACCTGGCCCATGCCGAGGCCGACCGTGGCCCGGCCCCGGGCCAGTAAGACGGCGTTCGACTTGACCGCCCGGACCGCCCGCCAGGCGAAGACCAGATCGTCCCAGTCCTCCCCGGCCAGGGCCTGGCCGGCCGCCAGCCGCCAACTGGCCGGGTCGTCGCCCGGCGCGTCGATCCGGTCCGGCCGCTGCACCAGCCAACCGCCCGACAGCCGCCGCCACTCCCAGCCCCCGCCCGGATAAGGGTCGGCCCGAAGCAGCCGCAGATTGGGCTTGGCCGCCAGCGCCGCCAAGGCGGCCGGCTCGAACTCGGGGGCCACCACCACCTCGGTGAAGATCGGCCCCAGTTGCTCAGCCATCTGAACCGTCACCGGCCGGTTGGCCGCCACCACCGAGCCATAGGCCGACAGCGGGTCGCAGGCCTGGGCGGCGCGGTGGGCCTGGGCGATGTCGTCCCCCAGGGCCAGACCGCAGGGGTTGGCGTGTTTGACGATGGCCACGGCCGGACTGGAGAAGTCCCAGACCGCCCGGTGGGCCGCCTCGGCGTCGGTGTAATTGTTGTAGCTCATGGCCTTGCCCTGGAGTTGGACCGCTTGGGCCACCCCGGCGCCGGCCGGGTCGCGGTAGAGGGCGGCCGACTGGTGCGGGTTCTCGCCGTAGCGCAGGTCGGCCGCCTTGGCCCAGGCCCCGCCCAACCACGGTGGCGGCTGATCGGCCGCCGGTCTGATCTCGGGCCAGGCCGCGACAGTCATCCACTGGGCCACCTGGAGGTCGTAGGCGGCGGTGCGCTGGAAAGCCGCCCGGGCCAGGCGGCGGCGCTGCTCCAGGCTGTAACCGCCTCCCGCCAGCGCCTGGCCCAGCTCGTCGTACTGCGCGGGGTCGGTGACGACGGCCACACAGGCGTGGTTTTTGGCCGCCGCCCGCACCAGGGAGGGCCCGCCGATGTCGATCTGCTCGACACAATCGTCGTCCGAGGCCCCGGCGGCCACGGTCTGGGCGAAGGGATAGAGATTGGACACCACCAGCTCGAAGCCCTCGATCCCCAGCCGGGCCAACTGGGCGACGTGATCCAGGCGGCGGCGGTCGGCCAACAGGCCGGCGTGGACGACCGGGTGGAGGGTCTTGACTCGCCCGTCGAGACATTCCGGGAAGCCGGTCAACTGGGCCACCTCGGTCACCGCACAACCGGCCTGGCGCAGCCGCTGGGCGGTCGCGCCGGTCGAGACCACGGCCACCTGGGCGGCCACCAGGGCCGGGGCCAACTCGTCCAAACCAGTTTTGTCGTGGACGCTGACCAGGGCGCGACGGATGGGGATACGGTCGGACATGGCCCTCCTTCGAGTCGGCGCCCATGCTAATCCGTCCCAGTGGTCCAGGACAGATCGGCCAGCTGGCGGGGGCCGGGCCGGCCGGAGGCCGACCAGCCGGGGCGACGAGAAAGCGGACGGGCCGTCGAGCCGTGGAGACGAAAACCGGACGGGCCGACCGGCCGTGACGACGGAAACTTCCCACCGCTGAAGTGGCATTCGGTCGGACCGAATTGCTAGGCTGGCAACTGTCGGTCAGCGCGGGACAGCCGCCACAGAGCGCCTCCGACTCGACTCCGGAATGAGGAAGTTAGTATGAAACAACCATTGTCCCACATCCGTACCACTCGGCGCTGGGCGGTGCTGGCCGTGGCCGGCGCCCTGGCCCTGGGGGTCGTCGCCAGCCAGGCGGTGGCCGCCAACGCCGGGGCCGACGCCGTGGCGACGGACCAGCCCGCCCCGAGCCTGGCCGCGGCCCCGGACCTGAGCCTGACCGGCCAGCCGGCCGTGGGCGAGATCCTGTCGCTGGTGGCGGAGCATCCGGCGACCCAGACCTGGACCTTCCAGTGGCTGCGCGACGGCCAGGTCATCAGCGGCCAGACGGATAGCTGGTACTACCCCCACACGGCCGATGTCGGCCACCAGTTGGCCCTGCGCGTCACCATCACCGAGCCCGATGTCGAAACCGCCCAGGTGACGACCCCGGCCGTGCTGGTGCTGCCGGGGGCCATGTCCATCACTTTGAACACCCAAACCCCCCTGGGCACCCCCAAGGTCGGCCAGGCGATCGAGTTGGACGCCTCCCCGGCGACCTGCTCGCGCAAGGTCGCCCCGGGCGACAGCGGCACGGTCGGCTTGGCGGTCCAGTGGCTGCGCGACGGCCAGCCCATCGCCGGCGCCACCTACCGCAACTACTACCTCCAGACGGCCGACGTCAACCACTCGCTGGCGGCCCGCTTGACCTGTTCCCAGACCGGCTACGAGGACGCCAGCGCCACCACCAACGCCGTCATCGGCCAGTTGGGCGACACCGGCGGCTCCGGCCTGGAGATCACCTCCTTGACCTTCCCCACCCCGGTCTACGTCGGCTACGCCTACCAGGCCGGCTACCAGTACACCCAGCCGTCGGCCGACAGCCAGCCGACGGCCGCCTGGCAGTGGCTGCGCGACGGCCAGCCCATCGCCGGCGCCACCAGCCGCACCTACACCACCACCGTGGCCGACCAGGGCCACCAGTTGGCGGTCCGCTTGGAGCTGTCGCTGGCGGGCTACACCACGGCCTCGCGGACCTCGGCCGCCGCCACCGTGGTGGCCTCGGTCAGCGACCCCGAGATCGTCGGCCTGGCTCAGGTCGGCCAGGCCCTGGGGGCCAAGTTGACCTATCCCCAAGACGGCGTGGTGGCCTGCCAGTGGCTGCGCGATAGTCAGGCCATCAGCGGGGCCAATCAGTGCTCCTATGTGGTCCAGCCGGCCGATGTCGGCCGGGAGCTCAGCTTCCAGGCCAATGTCACCCTGGCCGGCGTCGAGGTCGGCTCCGCCACCTCGGCCCCCGTGACCGTCTCCCAGGCCACCTTCGACACCGTCCAGGCGACCATCCAGTCCAGCCTCAAGGTGGGCGACCAGACCAAGGCCGGGGCCCAGATCGTGTACCACTCCTACGGCGTCGAGCCGACCCGGGCCTGGCAGTGGCTGCGCGACGGCCAGCCCATCGCCGGGGCCACCAGCGACACCTACACGGTGCTGGCGGCCGATCGCGGCCACAAGTTGTCGGCCCGGTTGACCGTCTCCCTGGCGGGCTATGTGACGGCGGTCGCCACCTCGGGGGAGGCGACGGTGGAGTCCCGTCCGGTGGTGATCGAGAAACTGACCATCGCCGGCGCCGTCCAGGCCGGACAGACCATCAGCGCCGATTTCCAGTACGCCCCTCAGGGCGCCACTTTCGTCTACCAGTGGCTGCGCGACGGCCAGGCCATCGCCGGCGCCACCAACCCGTATTACCAGGTCCAGGACAGTGACAAGGGTCATTACCTGAGTGTCAAGGTGACCGGCTCGGCCACCGACTGGGACCAGGGGACGCTGACCTCGTCCACGGCCTTGGTGCCCGGTGGCAGTTTCGATTTCGACGCTGTCGTCCAGTCCCTACTGGCGATGCTGAAGAACTGGATCGCCCAGTTGATGGGCCTCTTCGCCTAGTGGTCTGTCGCGCCGAGCCACTCGGTCCGATCAGCCTGACGGCCCCGTCCCAACACGGGGCCGTCAGGCTTTTCCCGGCCGACCCGCCCGGCGCTGGTGGCGCCAGTCGCGATCGCACACGGAGCCATCGGGCTTTTTCCCGCCGGCTCGGCCCGGCGGCGTGTCCCCGGGCCGAGCCGAGGCCGGATTGGGCACGATAGATCAAGTATGAGAACGCCCAGCCGTAGGTCGAAATCCGCCCCGTCGGCCGCCCTGGAGGTGGCCACGCTCCAGGCCGCCCCCGCGCCCACACCGCCCGGACCGCTGCCCTGGTGGCTGCTGGCCCCGGGGGCGGCACTGCTGACGGCCGGGGCCGGCTGGGCGGTGGTGGCCTGTCCGGTGGTCTGGGGCGAACTGGCCGCCAGCAGTCGGGTGAGCGCGGGCGGGGTCGGCCTGGCCACCCGGCTATGGCTCCTGGCCCACGGCGGGCCAGCTGTGGTGGACGGCCTCCGGCTGACCCTGGTGCCTCTATTACTGACGTTGCTGTGCGGTCTGATGCTGCGCGCCGGGGCCGGCTTGGCCGGCCGCCAGGCCCAGTTGGCCCTGGTCTGGCGGCGCCACCAAGGCGCCGCCGCCCCGGGGATCAGCGCCCGAGGGGTCAGCCTCCAGCGGGTCAGCACCCAGGGAGTCAGCCCCTCAGCGGTAGACGTTCAGGGGGTCAGCGCCGCCCAACGGCGGCGGGCCGCCTGGGCCGTGGCCGGACTGACCGCCGTCGCCTATAGCCTGGCCGTCAGCCTGGTGGCCTGGCTGACCGACCCCGCCGGCCCCGGCCGTTGGGCCGGACTGGGGGCGGCCCTGCTGGGTGCCGTGGCCGGCCTCATCGGCGCCGCCCCAGCCACCGGTTGGCGACCGCGCCCGCCCGGGCCGCCCTGGGTCCGGGTCCTGCCCCGAGCCGTCGCCACCGCCTTGACCATCCTCCTGCTGGGCGGCCTGGCCGCCCTGGCGACCGGCCTGGTGGCCCACCGGGAGGCCGTGGCAGCCCTGAGCGCCCAACTCCAGCCCGGCGTCGGCGGGACCATTGTGCTGGCCCTGGCCCAGGTCGCCTTCTGGCCCAACCTGGTGGTCTGGGCGGCGGCCTGGACCATCGGCTCGGGCTTCTCCCTGGGCGGTGACTCGCTGGTGGTCCTGTCCGGCCAACAGCTCGACGCCATCCCCGCCCTCCCCGTCATCGGCGCCCTGCCGACCCAGGCCACGGCCTCGGGTTGGACCTTCCTCTGGCTGGCGGCCGGCCTGGTGGCCGGCGGGGCCGCCGCCGTCGTCGTGCTGCGTTCTAGGCGGCGGGCGCGCTACGACGAGACCGCCCTGGTCGGCGGCCTGGCCGGCGCGCTGGCCGGGCTGGTGTTCGCCGGGCTGGCCTGTCTCACCCGGGGCGACCTAGGCAATCATCGTTTGTCCGGCCTGGGGCCGCTGCCGCTGGAGACCCTGCTCCTGGCCCCGGCCGTGCTGGGCCTGTCCGGCCTGGCCACCGGCTTGGTGGCCGGCCTGCTGCGCGCCCCCGGCGGCGACCGGGGTGGCGCGGTCGAACAGGTGGCGCGTCAGGTCACCCTCTGGGGCGGCGCCAGCCCCTCGTCCCCGCGACCGGACGCTCCGGCCGACGCGGCGGACGACCCACTGACCTCGGTCCCACTGACCCCGACTGCCCCGCTGGATTCTTTCCCGTCCCCAACCCCAAGGTCGGACGCCGCCGAGCCGACTGCCCTCTGGCCGACCACCCCGCCGGACTCCCTCCCATCCCCAACCCCAGGATCGAACGCCGTCGGGCCGACCGCCCCGCTGGACACCGCCACCGCCGGCGAGCCGCAGTCCCCAGGCACAGCGCCAACCGCCGGGCCGACCAGCGCCGGGCCGACCAGCCCGCCGGATTCTCTCTCGTCCCCGGACCCAGGATCGGACGCCGCCAAGCCGACCGCCCTCTGGCCGACCGCCCCGCTGGAGGCCGCCACAGCGGTCGACCCGCTGCCCCCCCTGCGCTTCGCCGCCCGGCCCGGCGCCTCCCGCGTCGGCGACCCGACCGTGGCCATGTCGTCACCCTTCGCCGCCGACAGCCCCCAGCCGGCGCTGGACTTCGAGGCCGACCCAGACCACCCGGACCGCCCGGACTATTCGAACTAACCGGACTACCCCGCCGACCCGGACCACCCCGCCGGCCAGGCCTGAACCGACAGGCGCAGGGACGTGTTCTCCCTCTATGAGGCTTATTCACCAGCTGGCAGGGACGTGTTCTCCCTCCCGGAGGTTGATTCACAGGCTGACCCAGATCGGGATGACGACTGGTGACCCCCGGGCCAGCCTGACCCGCGCGGCCCGGGGCGACTGTCACCGCCAGCGTCTAAAGTGACCCCGATGACCACCGCTCTCCGTCCCGCCGACTCCCGCCCGGGGGTCGATCTGACCGCCGGGCTGAACGAGCCTCAGCGTCAGGCCGTGCTCCACGCCGGCTCGCCCCTGCTGGTGGTGGCCGGGGCCGGCTCCGGCAAGACCCGGGTCCTGACCCGCCGCATCGCCTATCTGGTGGCCGTCCGCCAGGTCCACCCCGGCTCGATCTTGGCCATCACCTTCACCAACAAGGCCGCCGCCGAGATGCGCTCTAGGGTCGAGGACCTGGTGGGACGGCGGGCGCGGCTGATGTGGGTGTCGACCTTCCACTCGGCCTGCGTCCGCCTGCTGCGGGCCGACATCGACAAACTGGGTTTCTCCAAGTCGTTCTCCATCTACGACGACACCGACTCTAAACGTCTGTTGCATCAAGTCTTGGCCGGCCTCAACCTCGACCCCCAACGCTTCGCCCCGCCCAAGGTGCGGCGCTGGATCTCCAGCCGCAAGAACGAGTTGGTCGACTACGAGACCGCCCTGACCCTGGCCGGCGACAGTCCCCAGCAGCGGACTCTGGCCGAGGTCTACGCCGAGTACCAGCGCCGCCTGGCCCAGGCCAACGCCCTCGACTTCGACGACCTCATCATGACGGCGGTCCACCTGCTCCAGGCCGTGCCGACTCTGCGCGAGGCCTACCGCCGCCGCTTCCGCCAGGTCTTGGTGGACGAGTACCAAGACACCAACCCGGCCCAGTACGCCCTCATCCACGAGCTCTGCTCGCCCCACCTGGAGCATCCAGTGGTCCCGGCCATCGAGCCGCCCGAACTGATGGTGGTGGGCGACTCCGACCAGTCGATCTACGCCTTCCGCGGGGCCACCATCCGCAATATCCTCGACTTCGCCCAAGACTTCCCCGGGGCCGAGACCATCACCTTGGAACAGAACTACCGCTCGACCAATAACATCTTGCAAGCGGCCAACGCCGTCATCGGCCACAACGCCGACCGCCCGGCCAAGAAACTCTGGTCCCAGGCCGGCGACGGCCCCTTGATCACCGGCTACGCGGCCGACAGCGAGCACGACGAGGCCCAGTTCATCGCCGACGAGATCACCCGCCTGGCCGACCAGGGGGCCAGCCGGCGGGGGGACACGGCCGTCTTCTACCGCACCAACGCCCAGTCCCGGGCCTTGGAGGAGGTCTTCCTGCGGGTCGGCCTGCCCTACCAGATCGTCGGCTCGGTCCGCTTCTACGAGCGCAAGGAGATCCGCGACGTCATCGCCTACCTGCGGGCGGTGGCCAACCCGGCCGACGACGTCTCGCTGCGCCGCATCATCAACGTGCCCAAGCGGGGCCTGGGCGACACCAGCCTGGCCCTGGTGGAGCGTCACGCCGCCGACCAAGGGCTGACCCTGTCCCAGGCGGTCGACCAGGCCGGGTCGATCCCCCAGCTGAGCCGGCGGGCGGCGGCCGCCCTGGCCGACTTCGCCCAACTGATGGACCAGCACCGCCAACAGGCCGCCGCCGGCCAACCGGCCGACCAGATCCTGGCCAGCCTGCTCGACGCCAGCGGCTACATCCGCCAGTTGGAACAGTCGGACGACCCCCAGGACGAGACCCGGCTGGAGAACCTGGCCGAGTTGGTGGCCGTGGCCACCGAGTTCGTGGCCAACGCCCACACCATCGACCTGGAGCCGGGCGGGGAGCCGGCCCCGGACGTGGCGGGGACGGCGGCGGAGCCCGACTCGGCGGGCGACCAGGCGACGGCAGCCCTATCGGGGGGCGTCCCGGCGGGGACAGTCCCGACAGCGGGCGCCCCGTTGGCGGCCGATCCGGCGGGAGCCCAGCCAACGACGGCGGCCGACCAGTCGGCGGACGACTTGTCGGGAACCCCGACGGCGGCCGATCAGTCAATGGGCGACCCGGCGGGAGCCCGGTCGCAGACGGCCTCGGAGCGCGCGGGAACAGCCGCGCCAGCGGCCGGCTCGGCGACCCCGGCGGCCCAGACCTCGGACGCCGCCGACGCCCCGGCGGCCGGCGCCCCGGAGCGGTCGGGGGCCAGTCTGCTGGGGGCGCCGGAGCCGGACGACTCGCTGGCGGCCTTCTTGGAGCGGATCGCCCTGGTGGCCGATTCGGACCAGCTGCCCGACGCCGACCAGGCCCCGGACAAGGTGACGCTGATGACCTTGCACACGGCCAAGGGGCTGGAGTTCGACACCGTTTTCGTGACCGGCTTCGAGGACGGCGTCTTCCCGCACGAGCGCGCCCTGGGCGAGCGCCAGGATTTGGAGGAGGAGCGCCGCCTGGCCTATGTCGGCCTGACCCGGGCCCGGCAACGGCTCTATCTCACCCGGGCGCTCTCCCGGACGCTCTGGGGCGCCCCCTCGCACAACCCGCCCAGCCGTTTCCTGGACGAGATCCCCAGCCACCTGCTGGACTGGCGGCGGCTGCCGACGGTCGGCGGCTGGGCCGCCCGGGCGGACTCCCCCGCCCGGGTGGCCGTCCCCGCCCGCTGGCACCAGACCCCGCGCTCCCCGGTGCCCGGCGGCACCGGGGCGACCAGCCGCCTGGTGGCGCGGACCAAGCTCCAGAGCCCGGCCCGAGTGATGGACCTGGCGGTGTCGGACCGGGTGCTGCACACCAAGTTCGGCCTCGGCCAGGTGGTGGCGGTGGCGGGCCAGGGCCAGAGCCGGACGGCCCAGATCGACTTCGGCTCCCACGGGGTCAAGCTGCTGTCCTTGGCCCACGCCCCCCTGGAAAGACTCTGACCCCTCTCGCCCCCGCCGCCCCTGACCTTGGCCGCAGCCGCGCGCCGACGGGCACTTAGGGCGTGGGCGCATGGCCGTGAAACCTGGACGCGACCGAAGGGCACCCGGCCCGCCCCCTCTCCCCCACCACCCGCGCTACCGTCGCTGGGGGCGGTCGCAGACGTGGACGTGTGCGCGGGGTAGTGAAATGTGGCCGTGGGCACGAGTGGGAGGGTGTCCGACCGACTTCTCTCCCGCCACCGACCGCCCAACCCCTTTCCCTCATCGCCCGCACAAACATCGCCGGAGCGACCGCCGGTCCGGGCGATCGTTATCGAATCGTGAGCCAACCACGCCGGAAGTGGTTGCGGCCTTGCCTTGTAAGCGCTTACAATCAAGCTCGGGTCATAGAACTACAAGGAAGTGGAGGTTCGTGATGTCCCATTCCAGCCGCGTCGGCCTCGCCCTGGCGGGCAGCTTGGCGCTCATCGCCTCATTGGTCGCCTGCTCGTCGGCGGACAGCCCGCCGGACGACCAGACCAGCCCCGAGACCAGCCTCGACGCCGAGTGCGCCGAGTTCGCCCAATTCGGTGATCTGACGGGTAAGACCGTCTCGGTCTACGCCGTCTTCATCGACACCGAGGGGCAGCAGTACGAGCAGTCCTTCGACCTGTTCGAACGCTGCACCGGCGCCAGCGTGGCCTACGAGGGGTCGCGCGACTTCGAGTCCCAGCTGCCCGTCAGGGTGGCCGCCGGCGCTCTGCCCGACATCGCCGTCTTCCCCCAGCCTGGCCTGCTGGCCACCACCGTGGCCTCGGGCAAGGTGCTGCCCGCCCCGGCGGCGGTCGAGGCCAATGTCGACCGCTACTGGTCGGCCTCGTGGAAGGACTACGGCACGGTCGACGGCGTTCTCTACGCCGCCCCCCTGGGGGCCTCGGCCAAGTCCTTCGTCTGGTACTCGCCGGCCATGTTCGACGACGCCGGCTACGCCGTGCCCCAGACCTGGGACGAGTTGAAGGCCCTGACCCAGCAGATGGCCGACGACGGCGTGGCCAAGCCCTGGTGCGTCGGCATCGAGTCCGGCACCGCCACCGGCTGGCCGGCCACCGACTGGGTCGAGGACATGGTGCTGCGCTTCGCCGGCGGCGCCGTCTACGACCAGTGGGTGAGCCACGCCATCCCCTTCGACGACCCCCAGATCCTGGCCGCGCTCCAGGCCATGGGCCAGTTGCTGCGCGACGACCGCTACGTCAACGCCGGCATCGGCGACGTCCAGTCCATCGCCACCGAGGCCTGGACCGACGCCGGCTACCCGATCGTGGACGGCCAGTGCTATATGCACCGGGCGGCCTCGTTCTACCAGACCAACTGGACGACGCTGGACGAGTCGATCCAGGTCGGCCCCGAAGGCGATGTCTGGGCCTTCCCCCTGCCCGGGTTGACGGCCGGCTCCAGCCCGGTGATCGGCGGCGGCGACTTCGTGGCCGCCTTCTCCGACCGACCGGAGGTCCAGGCCTTCCAGGCCTTCTTGTCCAGTCCGCTGTGGGCCAACGCCAAGGCCCAGGCCACGCCCCAGGGCTGGGTCACAGCCAACAACGGTTTGGACAAGTCGTTGTTGCAGTCGCCGGTCGACCAATTGGCCTTCGACCTGCTCAGCTCGCCCGGGGTCGAGTTCCGCTTCGACGGCTCGGACCTGATGCCGTCCGAGGTCGGCGCCGGCTCCTTCTGGCGCGAGCTGACCAACTATTTCGCCCAGGGCAAGTCCGAGGCTGATGTGCTGGCCGCCATCGAGGCCTCCTGGCCCCAGTCCTGATCCGAGCGGCCGGCCGCGCCAGGCGGCTCGGCGGCAAACGTCGGTGGCGGGTCGCACCCGGCCCGCCACCGACCGCCCCAGGCCAACGGCCCCGGCGAACAATCTATAAACAATTGACCAACGACTGTGACAGAGGACCCCGGAAAGGCGATCATGGAATTCCTGCTCCACCCGGACGGCGTCTGGGCCAAGCTGGCGAACATGGTGCTGGCCGTCGCCTTGTTCGTGGCCGTGGTGGCGCTGATCTTGTTCCTGCTGCAGCGCCCCCGCCGCCTGCCGGGCTGGGCCCAGGGACTGGGGCTATTGGCCCCGGCCCTGCTGGGCATCGGCTTCGGCCTGGTCTACCCGGCCCTGGTGACCATCCATAACTCGTTCAAAGATCGCCAGGGCCAGACCTACATCGGTTGGGACAATTACCGCCAGATCTTGTCCGGGGAACAATTCTTAATTGTCTTACGCAATACTGCTTTATGGGTTGTCGGGGTGCCTCTGTTGGCCACCGGGCTGGGCCTGGCCTACGCCGCCCTGGTGGACCGCGCCCGGTTCGAGAAGCTAGCCAAAACACTGTTCTTCTTGCCCATGGCCATCTCAATGGTCGGGGCCTCGATCATCTGGAAATTCGTCTACGACAATAAAATTGGTTTATTGTCACAGGTCTACCTCCAGCTGACCCACTTATTCGGCTCCGAGGCCCAGTACGCCCCCCAATGGTTGCTGAACTCGCCTTGGAACAACTTCTTCCTCATCATCATCATGGTTTGGATCCAGGCCGGTTTCGCGATGACCGTGTTGTCGGCCGCCATCAAGGCCATCCCGGACGACATCATCGAGGCCGCCCGCCTGGACGGCTTGGGCGGCGTCCGACTGTTCTGGCACATCACGGTGCCGCTGATCCGGCCCTCGCTGGTGGTGGTCCTGACCACGGTGGCGATGGCCAGCCTGAAAGCCTTCGACGTGGTGCGGACCACCACCGGCGGCAACTACGACACCTCGGTGGTGGCGAACGAGTTTTACACCCAGTCCTTCACCAACCAGAACCGGGGCCTGGGCGCGGCTCTGGCCGTGCTGTTGTTCGTCATCGTCGTGCCGGTGATCGTCTACAACGTCCGCCAACTCAAACAAGCGGAGGATGTCCGATGACCGCCCGCCCCAACCCGGCCGCCTCGGAACCGGCCCGCCCCGCCCCGACTAGCCTCGCCCCGACCGGCCCGGAACCGACCAATCCAAACACAGCTCGTCCGAACTCGGCCGGCCCAAGCCCCATCGGGGTCGCCCCGGCCCACCTCGCCCCGACCGGCCCCGCCACGCCTGACCCGCGCCGGGGCGACCCGGGCGACGGCCACAGCGGGCGTCGGCGCCGCCCTCGGAGCGGCCGGCCGGGGGCGGCCCAGAGCCGGTTGACCTCGCCGACGGCCTCGGCCCTGGCCCTGGTCTTGGCCCTGGTCTGGACCGTCCCCACCTTCGGCCTGTTGGTGACCTCGTTTCGGGCCGACCGGCGCGACATCAGCCGCTCCGGCTGGTGGGAGGCG
>JAISAO010000090.1 GCA_031266665.1 Propionibacteriaceae bacterium
CGCCCCGACCGCCCCGGCCGAGACAACCGAACCGGACCCCCCAACCGACCCTGACTCCCCGACCGCCCCGGCCGGAACAACCGAACCGGACCCCCCGACCAACCCGGCCGAGACAACCGACCCGGCCGACCCGACCAGCCCGTCCGGAACAACCGAACCGGACCCCCCAACCGACCCGGACTCCCCGACCGCCCCGGCCGGAACAACCGAACCGGACCCCCCCACCGACCCTGCCGGAACAACCGAACCGGCCGAACCGACAAGCCCGGCCGGAACAACCGAACCGACTGGAGTAACAGGCCCGACCGGCCCGGACCCCCCGGCGGCGTCGGGGTGGAGTTTGATCACCTCGGCCACTTGGCGGCCGACCCGCATGGTCGGGTCGAGGGCGGTCATGGGCTCTTGGAAGACTATCGCCAGGTCCCGCCCCCTGAGCCGGGACAGCTCGCGGTCGGACCGGCCGAGCAGTTCCAGGCCGTCCCAGCGGACGGAGCCGGCCACTCGGGCGGTCTCCGGCAGTAGGCCCATGACCGCCAGGGCGGTGACCGATTTGCCCGAGCCCGACTGGCCGATCAGGCCCAGCCGCTCGCCCGGCCCCAGGCTGAGGTCGAGGCCGGCCACGGCCCGGCGGCGCCGCCGGCCGAACTCGACCGTCAGGTCGTGGATCTCCAACAAGGCCGTCATCGCAGCTCCCCCAACCAGGAGTCAAGCCGGTCGCGCCAACCATCGCCCAACGAACTGAAACCGAACACCATCACGACCACCCCGGTCCGAATCTCCAACCGGGCCGTCATCGCCACTCCCCCAACCGGGAGTCGAACCGGTCGCGCCAGCCGCCCAACGGGCTGAAACCGAGCACCACCACGGCCAACCCGAATCGGATCTCCAACCGGCCCGTCATCACCGCCCCCTCAGCCGAGAGTCGAAGGGACCGCGCGGACCGTCGCCCAACGGGCTGAAACCGACCATCACCACGACCACCCCGGTCCGGATCTCCAACCAGGCCGTCATCGCCACTCCCTCAGGCGGGGGTCGAGTTGGTCGCGCAGGCCGTCGCCCAGCAGGTTGAAGCCGAGCACGGCCAAGGCCACGGCCAGACCGGGGATGAGGGCCGGCCAGGGGGTCAGGAACAAGTCGGCCTGGCCGTCGCGCATCATCCGGCCCCAGGTGGGGGACCCGGCCGGGGCGCCCAGGCCGAGGTAGGACAGCCCGGCCTCGGCCAGGATGGCGACGGAGAAGGAGGCCGAGGCCTGGACCCCCAGCAAGGGGGCGATATTGGGCAGGACGTGGCGGCGGGCGATGGCCGCCCGTGAGATCCCGGCCATCCGGGCGGCGTCGATGTAGTCCAGGGCCATCACCCCTCGGGTGGCGGCGTTGGCCAGGCGCAGGAAGACGGGGATGGCGGCCACGCCGATGGCGATGGTGACGGTGGCGGCCGAGCCCCCCCGGGCGGCCACCAACAAGATGGCCAGCAGCAGCGCCGGCAGGGCCAGCAGGACATCGCCGGCCCGCAGCACCAAATCCGCCGCCAGCCCCCGGCTCATCCCCGCCCAGATCCCCAGCGGCACACCGACCGCCGCCGCCAACAAGACGGCCGCCACACCCACCAGCAGGGTGCTCCTGGCCCCTGTCATCAGCCGGGAGACCAGATCGATGCCCATCCGGTCGGTGCCCAGCCAGTGGGACCAACTGGGCGGCTGGAGGCGCTGGCCGGCCTGCACCAGGGTCGGGTCGTGGGGGGTCCAGCCCAGGGACAGGACGGCCGCCACCACCAGCAGGGCGACCAGCGCCAACCCCGTCACCAAGGTCAGCCGCCTCATCGCCGGGCCTTAGAGCGCAATCGGGGATCGATCACCAGATAGAGGGCGTCGACCAGGAAGGAAATGGTCAAAACGGCCACCACCAGCAGACAGGCGATGCCTTGGACGACCGGCAGGTCGCGTTGCGCCACCGCCCGCAGCAGGGCGGAGCCGAGGCCGGGCAGTTGGAAGACTTGTTCCACGATGATGGCGCCGACCAACAGGGCGGCCGCCTGTAGCCCCAGCACCGTCACCACCGACAAGGCCACATTGCGAGTGCCGTGGCGGCGCAGGGCGCCCCAGCGGGTCCAGCCGACGGCCCGGGCGGTGCGCAGGTAGTCCTCGGTCATGACCTCCACCAGGCCGGAGCGGACGTAGCGGCTCAACAGGCTGGCCTGGGCGATGACTAGGACCGCCACCGGCAGCACCAGATGGCGCCACCACTGCGCCGGGTCGCCGTCGGGGCCGGTCAGGGGGGTGTAGCCGTTGGCCGGCAGCCAGCCCAATTCGACGGCGAAGACGACCACCAGCAGGACGCCGGTGAAGAAGACCGGCACGGCCATGCCGACCTGGGACAGGCCGCTGGCCACCGCCCCGGGGAAACGCCGCCGCCACAACGCCGCCACCGCCCCCAGGGGGACGGCCGCCAGCGCCGCCAGGGGCAGGGCTAAGCCGACCAGCCAGCCGGTGACGGCCAAGCCGGGCAAGATTTGTTGGGCCACGGGCTGGCCGGAGCGGTAGGAGGACCCCAAGTCGCCCCGCGCCAGACCGGCCAGCCAGTCCAGGTAACGGACGATGGCCGGCCGGTCCAGGCCCCAGCGCTGCCGGATGGCCTCCAGGGCCTCGGGGCTGGCGTTCAGCCCCAGGGTGGCCTGGGCGATGTCGCCGGGCAGGGTTTGGACGATTAGGAAGATGACGCCGCTGGCCGCCAGCAGACTGCCGGCGAACCACAGCGCCCGCTTGGCCAAGCCCTGGAGGACGTTCAAGCCTCGGAGGGTGGTGTTAAACGCTGTTCCGGCTGAGGGGGGTCGGGCGGGATGAGATTCGTCCTCGGCAGGTTGGGTTGGTATGGACATACGGGCACAACCTGCTGGGGGCGAAGATCGCCCGATCCGGCGTTCCTCGGACGGGACATGGTTTGGCACCAGTCTCCTAGTGGTCTGTCGCATCTAAAAGTTGGGTTATGAGCGGTGTCGGGCGATGTCGATGGCAAGGCGGAGGAAGGAGGCGGGCTGGACGCCCGCCGACTGACGACAACGCCGCCAGCGGCGTCGTCCGGCATCGCGAATCCGACATTTTAGGTGCGACAGACCACTAGGGCCTGATCGCGGTGACGTCGAAGCTGAGCGAGCTGGCGTTGACCGGCACCCCGACCAGGCCGGCCCGGGAGACCACCAGGTTGGGCAGCAGGAAGAGCCAGTCGGCGGCGGCGTCCTGGGCCAGCAGGCGGGCGGCCTGCCTCATGCCGGCCACATAGTCGGCCGGGTCGCCCTGGTCGGCCGCCGTCAACAACTGCCGGAACTGGGCCGAGTCGTAGTGCCAGTAGTAATCCGGGTCGGCGAAACGCTCGATGTCCCTGGGCTCCAGATGGGCCACGATGGTGAGGTCGTAGTCGCCGTCCTGGAAGACCTCGGACAGCCAGCGGTTCCAGTCGATCTCCTCGACCGTCACCGTGATGCCGACGGCGGCCAACTGGGAGGCGATGTACTGGGCGGCCGGCGGGGCGTAGGGCAGGTCGGAGGCCACCCGCAGGCTCAGCTCAAGGTCCGTCGCCCCGGCGGTGGCCAGCAGTTCCCGCGCCCGGTCGGGGTCGTAGGGGTAGGTCTGGGACAGGTCCTCGTAGTAGGGGTCGCTCGGCGCCACCATGGTGCCGATCAGCCGGCCCTGGCCGGCCCAGACCGTGTCCATCAGCCCTTGGCTGTCGATGGCGTGGTTGATGGCCTGGCGCACAGCCAGCGACTGCAAGACCGGCCGCGCCTGGTTGAAGCCCAGGACGACCTCGCCCGTGCTCGTGCCCGAGGTGGCGTTGAAGCCGGGGTCGGCCTCCAACTCGGCCAACGAGCTGGGCGTGGTCAGGTTGCTGATGATGTCGATGTCGCCGGTCTGGAGGGCGAAGGTCATGGCGCTGGGATCGGCGAAATAGCGGAAGGTCACCTGCTCGAAGCCCGGCGCCGCCCCCCAGTAGTTCGGGTTGCGGGCCAAGACAATGCGGTCGCCGACGGTCCAGCTGTCCACCTGATAAGGCCCCGAACCCATCGGATGGACGGGCAGGTTGTCGGCCGCCGGGTCGATCACCACGCCGGCGCTGGAGGTCATGTCGTAGAGCCACGAGTTGGAGGGCCGGACCAAGGTGACGGCCAAGGTGGTGGCGTCGACCGCCGTCACCTCGTCCACCAGCGACAACGGCGTGGCCACGACGCTGTTGGGGCTGGAGCAACGGCGCTTGGCGGCCTCCTCGACCGGGGCGCAGAGCCGTTCCCAGGAGGCTTTGACGGCGGCGGCGTCGACCGGGGCGCCAGAGGCGAAACGGGCGGCGGGGTCGAGCTGGAAGGTGTAGGTCAAACGGTCGGCCGACAGCTCGTGGCCGGTGGCCAGCAGGGGTTGGAGTTGGCCGGCGTCGTCGACTTTGAGCAGGGTCTGATAGACGTTGTAGAGCAGGAGCTGGGGGATGGCGGCGGCCGAGCTCTGGGTCAGGTCGAAGGTCGGCGGCTCGACCGTCGCCCCCACCACCAGTGAGGCCGTCGGCGCCCCGGAGTCGCCCCCCGGGCTGGGTGAGGGGTCGGCGCAGGCCGCCAGCCAGGCCGTGGCGACCGCCGCCAGCAGGGCGGCTAAGACTCGGGCGGGGGTGTGTCCAGCGGGGGTGTGTCCAGCGGGCATGAGCGACTTCCTGTCTCCGGTCTGGTCGGCCGGCCAGACCGTGGGCGGGTCGGCGGCCAGACGAGTCTAACCAAGTCGCCGCTCCCCCGGCGACGGCTACAAGGCCAGACCGGACAGATTCGGCCCCGGCGCCAGACCAAACGGGACCAGTCGAGGACGCCGGGTCTAAGCCGGAGGTGTCGGGAGCGCTGGATTTGGGGCCCGTCCCAGAGCTGCGGTAGAGTGGTCGGCGCATCGCGGGGTGGAGCAGTTCGGCAGCTCGCTGGGCTCATAACCCAGAGGTCGAGGGTTCAAATCCCTCCCCCGCCACTGAGGAGGGCCTCCCGGCCAGCGGCAACGCTAACCGGGAGGCCTTCGCGCGTCTGTCTGGAACCGGCCCGGGGCGCTATGCGACACCCGGATCGTCCCGCCGATCCGCGATCACCACGCCGCGCGCCGCTCCCTGTCCCCCCATAGCTCCGGCCGGATGAGCGCCCCTGATCACACGCTCGGGCTGGCGACACCCGGGGCGCCGGCCCGACCCGGGTCTCGTTGACCGCTCCGGGGTCACAGTTTCAGGTCGAGGCCGCTGGCCTTGGTCTGGATCAGTTTGAGGGACAGGTCGGCGATGTAGGCCCCGGCCTCGGCCGGCGGGGTGCCGTCGCGGTAGATATTCGACAGCACCGTCCGGCCGGACTCGGCCATGCCGGGACGGCCCCGGTAGGTCAGATAGCAGCTGAGGGAGGCGTTGGTCACCAGGCCGGGACGCTCGCCGATCAGGTTGAGCGTCACCTCCGGGTCGAGCAGGCCGGTCACCTCGTCCATGATCCGCACCCGGCCGTACTTGACGAACAAGGGCGTTCCGACGCTCAGGCGGTGGCGCTCCAAGCCTTGGAGCAGGGCCGGCAGCAGGTCGGGGACGTTGTTCTCGACCGCCGTCGAGCTGAGGCCGTCGCAGACCACCACCTGGACCTGGGCGCCCGAGCGACATGACTGCTTGATCAGGGCGGCGGTGGCGGCGTCGAAGGCCCGTCCCAGGTCCGGGTCCATCAAGAAGGCGGCCTTGTCCGGGGCGGCCGACTGGACCGGGGTCAGGCCGGCGGCGGCGATGATCTCCGGGCTGACATCGGTGAAGACGGCGTCCATGGCGGCGGCGTGATCGGCCCGGAAGCGCAGCCAGGCCCGGTGTGGCAGCCTCGGCCCGGCCCGGCCGACGCCGATGCGGGCGGTCGTGGCGGCCCGCAGCCGCGCCAGGCCCTCCGGGTCCGCCGGCACCGCCAGGCCCGGCAACGGCTGCGGGTCGTCGGCGTAGAGGTCGGCCGCCCCGAGCCCGGCCGGGTCGTCCTCGGACTGGTCCGGGGTCGGACCGCCACGGTCCGGGGCCGGGGCGACGCCCGGGCTGGCGCCCCGGGGCGCCAGTCCGTCCGAGGGCTCGTCTCGGCTCAGGAGATCGCGCAGAACGCCTCGGACGAGGCTTTCAAGGTCTTGTTCGTCCATCGTTGGATCGCTTTCTGGAGAGGTCGGCCGGTGATCGGCACAGGCGGTCAGGAAGTCAGGAGGTCAGGAAGATCGAGGCGTCGCCGGCGCGCTCGGTCAGACGGCCGGCGGCGTCCAGCAGGCCGAACTCTTGGGCCCAGTCGAAGAACTCCGGGGCCGGGGTCAGGCCGAGCAGCTCCCGCATGGTGGCGTCGTCGTGGAAGCTGGTGTCCTGGTAGCTCAACATGATGTCATCGCCACCGGGCACGCCCATGAAGTAGTTGGCCCCGGCCAGAGCCACCAGCAAGGTGGCCATCTCCTGGTCGTTCTGGTCGATGCCGGTGTGGTTGGTGTAGCACGGCGCCATGCCCATCGGCAGGCCGATCAGCTTGCCCATGAAATGGTCCTCGAGCGAGGCCCGGATCATCTGGCGGCCGTCGTAGATCGTCTCCGGGCCGATGAAGCCGGAGACGTTGTTGACCATGAAGGGGTGGTAACGCTTGGCGAAGCCGTAGGTCCTGGCCTCCAGGGTCAACTCGTCCACGCCCTTGTCGGCCCCGATCGAGACCTCGGAGCCCTGGCCGGTCTCGAAGTACATCAGGTTGGGCCCGGCGCACAGGCCGTGGCGGCGGATCAGGGCCTCGGCCTGGTCCAGCAGGGCGGCCGTGACGCCGAAATCGTCGTTGGCCGACTCGGTGCCGGCCACGGACTGGAAGAGCATCGAGGCCGGGGCGCCGCGCTCGACCGCCGCCATCTGGGTCGAGACGTGGGCCAGGCAACAGATGTGGGTCGGGATGTGCCAGCGCTCCATCACCTGCCAGAGCGTCTCCAGGATGCGGGCGCAGCTGTCGACGTTGTCCTCGACCGGGTTGACCCCCAGGACGGCGTCGCCGCTGGCGTAGGACAGACCCTCGTAGATCGAGGCCCTGATGCCGTCCAGGTCGTCTTTGGGGTGGTTCGGCTGGAGGCGGAAGCTGAGCGTGCCGGGACGGCCGATCTGATAGCGGCAGGTGCCGCTGACCGGCAGCAGCGAGGCCCCGTAGACCAGGTCCTGGGTGCTCATCAACTTGGTCACGGCCGCCACCATCTCGGCCGTCAGGCCGGCCCGGACGGTCTGACGATCGGCCGCCGTGGTGCTGTGGGCCAGCAGATAGTCGCGCAGGCCGCCCACCGTCAGCGCCTTGATCCGCTGGTAGGCCGTCTCGTTGACGCCCTGCTCGATCACCCGCGAGACCTCGTCCTGGTCCGGCGGGATGAGCGGGTGGGAGCGAATTTGCTCCAGCGTCAGCTGGCTCAAGACGACCTTGGCCGCCACCCGCTCGGAGGCCGTCTGGGCGCCGATGCCGATCAGATGGTCGCCGGACTTCTCCTCGTTGGCCTTGCCGAACAACTCTTTCAGGTCGGCGAAACGGTAGACGTTGCCCGCCAAGGTGGTTCGTAGAATCATGGCTTCCTCCATTCGGTTGACGGCCCGGGATGTTTGCGCCCGTCGGCCGTCGGCGCGGTCATAGCAGTTCCCGGAACAACGCCGGGTCGGGGGCCGGGATGACACAACTGGCCACCACCACGCCACGGCGGCGGGCCTCGGCCAGGCCGGCCTGGACGGCCGCCTCGACGTCGGCCAAGTCGCCGCAGAGCTTGAAGAAACTCTTGCCGCCGATGCCGACGCCCAGCCGGGCCTCGATCAGCTCGACCCGGCCGGTCTTGGCGGCGGCGTCGGCGCCGACGACGGCCGAGGTGATGTCGAAGAACTCGGCCACGCCCAGGGCGGCCGCTCGGGGGGCGGGCCGGACGGCGTTGAGAGCCGGGATGACGTCGGGGTGGACCCGGGGGATGAGCAGATGGTTGACGACGACGCCGCCGGCCCGCTCCAGACCAGCCGTCAGGGCCGCCTCGACGGCGCCGACGTCGCCGTGGACCAAGACGACGAACTTGCCCGGGCAGACTGGCTTGGCAAAGGCCAGCTCGATGGCGCCGGCCTTGAGCATGGCGTCGGTCGTCTCGATCCCCCGGGCGATACTGGTCGTCTCGACCAGACCGATGGAGATCATGGCGTCGTCCCCTCTCGTTCGATGACGATGCCGGCGGCGCCCACCTGGGCCACCCGGCCGGCTATGGAAGCGTGGACCAGGCAGCCGATCTCGTCCAGGCCGACCTGGGCGATGACCTGGCCCAGGGCCACCGCCTGGCCCGCCTCCACCACCGGCTCGGCCGCCCGGCCGACGCCGTGGCGCAGCGGGACGACCACCCGGTCCGGCTCCAAAACGACCAGGCGGTCGACCTGGTTGGGGTAGCGCTCCAGGTCGAGGCGGGCGATCAGCCGGGACTGGGGGACGCGGCGGCCCGGGCGCTCCGCCTGCTGCTCCGGGTGGACCAGCGGCTCCGGCCGGGCGCCGGCCGCCCGCAAGGTCCCTTTGGCGTATTGGATGATCCGGCGGGGGCTCAGCCCCATGGGGCAGGCGAACAACTCGCACAGGCCGCACTCGCAACACAGCAGGGGGTCGGTCAGCCCGGGGTCGACGCCGCCGCCGGCGAAGGTCGCCCGCATCACCAGGTGGGGCCTGATCTGGTGGCCGATGAGGTAGCGCGGGCAGAGGTCGGTGCAGGCCTGACATTGGACGCAGGCGCTCTGGGCCTGGCGGAGCAGTTGTTCGACCGGCCGGGCGGCCTGCAGCGCCAGGCGGTGTTGGCCCGGCAGCACCAGCAGGCCGCCGTCGGCCTTGCCCAGGCCCAACCGGTCGGCCTCGGACCAGGGCAGGTAGCGGCCCATCAGGGGGCCGCCCCGGACCAGCACCGGGTCGGCGGCGGTCGCCCCGCCGGCCGCCGCCACCAGGTCGGCCGCCAGCGCCCCGACCGGGGCGTCGACCACGGCCGGACGGGCCACCGCCCCGTTGACCGTGACCAGGCGGCGGGTCACCGGCTGGCCCGCCATCGCCAAAGCGATATTGCGGGCGGTGGTGACGTTGACGACGACGACACCGAGGGCGGCGGGCAGTCCGCCCGGCGGCGTCGTCCGCCCGGTCAGTTCGAAGATCAGGGTCTGCTCGTCGCCGGCCGGGTAGAAGCTGTCGACCGGGCGCAGCTCGACCTCGCCCGGCTGGGCGGCGATGGCCGCCGTCAGGGCGGCCAGCTCACGGCCGTAGGTCCGCTTGGTGGCGATCAGGGCGCGCGCCCCCAACGCCTGGGCGACGGCCCGGGCCCCGGCCACCACCTGGTCGCCGTGGTGACGCATGACGTGTCGGTCCGAGGCCAACAAGGGCTCGCACTCGACGCCGTTGACGATCAGCCATTGGGCTGGACCGGTCAGCTTCCGGTGGGTCGGGAAGCCGGCCCCGCCGGCCCCGACGACCCCGGCGGCGAAGACCTGGTCGAGCAGCGACACGCCTAGTCCTCGACCAGTTCGAGGCCGTTGGAGCGGGCCAGGTCGCGGGCCAGGGCGGTGACGATGGCCCGCCGCGACAGCCGCACGGTGTCACCGGGGTTGGCCTGCTTGAGATCGCGCTCGTGCACCAGCCGCTTGGCCGTCAAGTCGATCACCCGGCCGGCCGAGGGCGGGGCCGCCGGGGCCGGCAGCGGCGTACCGGCCAGGCCGGCCGGTATGGCGCCGCCGTGGAAGGCCCGGAAGGCGGCCATCGTCATGACGATGTAGTCGCTGCCCTCGACGTCGGACGGGCTGCGGCCCGCCACCTGGCGGCAACTCGGGGCCAGCAGGCCGTCCGGCAGGTCGCCGAAGACGGTCACCTGGGGGCCGTCCGTCGGGGGGGCGGCCCCCAGCTTGTCCATGACGGCCTTGGTGGCCAACTCGATCAATTTGTCTGTCTCCACAATTCCCTCTTCTCCGGTCTCTCTTCTCTGGCGGCTCTGGTTGTCTGATGGTTCTGGCAGCTGGCCGGTCCTCAGACCAGAACACAACCTGTCATTCTAGGACGAAAGCCACAGGCGTTGGCCTCGTCATAATCGATGTGCATAAAGGTGGCGAAGTCGGGCGAGACCCGGACGATCACCTGGTCGAAGGTCAGGCCGCGCTCTCCCCAGACCCTCACCGACACCGCCTGGCGGTCGGCCAGACCGTGGCGGCGGGCGAAATCCGGGCGCATGTGGATGTGGCGGCGGGCGATTATGACGCCGCCGTCCAGCTCGACCCGCCCGGCCGGCCCGACCAGGACGACGCCGGGCGTGCCCGCCAGGTCGCCGGACAGGCGGACCGGGGCCTCGATCCCGAGGGTCAAGGCGTCGGTGGCCGAGATCTCGACCTGGGTCTTAGAGCGCTCCGGCCCCAGGATCACCACCGCCGAGAACTGGCCCTTGGGGCCGATCAGCTGGATTCGTTGGCGGCTGACGAACTGGCCCGGCTGGGACAGGTCGGCCACCGGCTCCAGGGCCGCACCGACGCCGAACAGGCGGTCGGCCGTCGCCCGACAGACGTGGACGTGGCGCCCCGAGGCCTCCACCTCGACCCATGGCCGGCGCAACAGCTCGACCACCTTGTCGACCACTCGGTCGACCAGCTGATCGGCCCGCCCGTCGGCCGGCTCGGCGCTCACGACTGGTACTCCTTGGCCTTGGCCTTGAACATCATCAGGTAGAAGGCACTGGACAGGCGGTTCAAGGCCAAGATCAGGTCCTCGCGCTCGGGCGGGCGCCCGTCGGACCGTTTGAAGGCGTTGTAGGCCGCCAATTCGACCTCGCGGGCCTGGGTGCGCAGGCTGTTCAGCCGGACCACGGCCTCGCCGTCGTCCACGCTGGTGGCGAAGTGGGGCAAGCCGTAATAGTCCTGGGGGCGGTGGGAGCGGGCGCGCAACTCGGCGTCGTCCCAGCCGAATAGGCTGATCTGGCCCAGCGGCTCCTCCAGCACCTCGGCCCGCAGCAGGTTCTTGACATAGCGCAGGACCTGGCCCAATTCGGCCACCCCCGGTTCCAGGCCGAGTCGGCGGAAGACCACCTGGGCCTCCAGGATGGCGGCCTCCAACGAGTCGAGTTGGCCGCGCAGGGCGATGGCCGGGTGGTCCTTCATGACCAGCAGGTCGCCCCGCAGGGCCGTCATGTGCTCCGGCTTGGTCTCCAACTGGCCGCCGTTCAGAACGGTGTAATGCGCCGGCGCCCGGAACTCGGGCAAGGCCGAGACCGGGGCGGCCGGGGACGGCTCCAGGCCATCCGGCCCCGACCCCGAGGACCCGGACGCCGCAGACCCGGACCCGATGGGCCTGGAGCCGGTGGCCCCGGACCCTCCGGGTCGGCTGGTTCCGGCCGGGCGGCCGGCCCCCGGCCGGTCGTCGGGGCCGGGCCGGGCGGCCGGTGGGCTATTGGGGCCGCGCAGGACGCGCCGCTCCCCCACCACCAGGCCGAGCTTGTGGTCGATCAGCCAGGCCTTGGCCGCCGGCGTCACAATCGTGCCGGCCGGGGCGGTGAAATCGGTCATCGCCGCCAGGTCCTGGCAACGCAACTGTTGGCGCAGGCCAGCCTCCGTCAGCACGCTCACGCCTGCCTCCTCTCAGATGGGTATGGCGCGACCGCCCGACCGCCCGGGGCGGTCGTGGCGCGTCTCGCCGGGGACGCCTGGAGAGTAGATGGTTAGTTCCAAGCCATGGGCTCGTCTTAACGCCCAGACGACGCGCCGGCGGCGTCCTCGT
>JAISAO010000029.1 GCA_031266665.1 Propionibacteriaceae bacterium
CGGCCTCGGCCCTGGCCCTGGTCTTGGCCCTGGTCTGGACCGTCCCCACCTTCGGCCTGTTGGTGACCTCGTTTCGGGCCGACCGGCGCGACATCAGCCGCTCCGGCTGGTGGGAGGCGCTGTGGCCGTCCAATTGGGGCCAGTTCGGCCTGGACAACTACCAAGCCGCCCTGGGCGGGCAGAACCAGTTGGGCGCTTACTTCGTCAACTCGGTGGTGGTGACGCTGCCGTCGGTCATCATCCCGATCGCCTTGGCCCTGTTGGCCGCCTACGCCTTCGCCTGGATCCCCTTCCGGGGGCGCAATGTCTTATTCGTGGCCGTCTTCTCGCTCCAGGTGGTGCCGATCCAGGCGACGATGATTCCGTTGTTGACCCAGTACGTCAAGTGGGGCCTGAACGGCACTTACTGGGTGTTGTGGTTGTCGCACACCATGTTCGGCCTGCCGCTGGCGGTTTTCTTGTTGCACAACTTCATGCGCCAGATACCCAGTTCTTTGATCGAGTCGGCCCAGATCGACGGGGCCAGCCATGTGACCATCTTCCGGCGCGTCGTCCTGCCCCTGGTGACCCCGGCCATCGCCTCCTTGGGCATCTTCCAATTCCTCTGGGTCTGGAACGACCTGCTGGTGGCCCTGGCCTTCGCCGGCAACACGCCCGCCGTGGCCCCGCTGACCGCCCGCTTGTCCGACATGGTCGGCTCCCGCGGCTCGGCCTGGCACCTCTTGTCGGCCGGCGCCTTCATCGCCATGATCGTGCCCCTGGGCGTCTTCCTGGCCCTGCAACGTTTCTTCGTCCGTGGCCTGCTGGCCGGCTCGGTCAAAGGGTGAGCGCGACCATGCCCCAACCCCTGACGCCCGCAGCGGGGCCGGCTACGCCCTCCCCCGCGTCCGACAACACCCGCCCGGCCGGCCGAACCGGTCCAGCAGCCGGTCCGACCAGACCGACCACCCGACCCCTTACGCCCGAGACGACGCCACCCACGCCCTCCCCCGGCGACGACCAGTCCACCGGTCCGGCCGCCCAACCTCTCACACCTGTGACAGCGGCGCCGACACCCTCCCCCACGTCCGACGACGCCCGGCCGGTCGGCCGGACCGGTCCGGTAGCCGCTCCGGCCAACCGGGGGGCGGCTCTGACCGACGACGGCTTGGCCGCCAAGGTGGCGGCGGCGCGGGCGATCCTGTTCGACTTGGACGGGGTGCTCTTGTCCACGGTCGAACTCCACCGCCAGGCCTGGGGCGACATCTTCACGGCCTGGTTTCAAGCCCGGGGTTTGGAGCCGCCCGATATGGCGGCTGACTACCACAACCACCTCGACGGCCGCCCCCGCTACGACGGTGTCCGGGCCGTCCTGAAGGCCCACGGCCTCGACCTGCCCTGGGGCGGCCCGGCGGACGAGCCGGGAAGCGACAGCGTTTGTGGCCTGGGCAACGCCAAGAACCAGCTTTTCCTGTCACTGCTGGCGGCCGGCGGGGCGGTCCCCTTCCCGGAGACGGTCGGCCTGCTCCTGCGGCTGCTGCGCCGGGGCCAGAGCTTGGCCGTGGTCTCCAGCTCCGACAACGCCCGCTTGGTCCTGGATCGGGCCGGGATCGCCGACGCCTTCACCGTGGTGGTGGACGGCCGGACCGCCCAGCGCCATGGTCTGCGGGGCAAGCCGGCGCCCGACGGCTTCCGCCACGCCGCCGACCGGCTGGGTGTGACGATGGCCCGGACGGTGGTGGTCGAGGACGCCGTGGCCGGTGTGGCGGCCGGGCGGGCCAGCGGCAGCGGCCTGGTCGTCGGCGTCGACCGGGGAGCCGGCCGGGAACGCCTGTTGGCGGCGGGGGCCGATGTCGTGGTGACCAGCCTGGAGGCCCTGGCCCCCAGAGCCTCGGCGGCCGACCGATGACCGGCCGGCGGTGGGCGGGCGAACCACGGCCCCAGGGCACAGCTCCGGCCGAACCACAGCATCAGACGGCGCGTGCTCAGACCCCGCCTAGAAACCAGGCCTCACCGCCAGGGACGGCCTGGCCTGGTCCGGCCTCAGGCCACTCCCCCGCCCCGGAGGCCGATTCCCTGGGTCCGGGTTTGGGCGCCGACCCGCTGGACCGACGGCGCTGGCCGGTCGACCCCTGGGCGCTGCGTCGAATCGTGGCACCACGGCGGGCCGAGCCGACGGGCGACCCGGACGGTCTAAAGTCGACGGATGGGGCGGATCGGGCGAGCGGCCCGGATGAGGCAGACACAGCGAACGGCCCGTACGCGACGAACGGGGCGGATCAGACGGACGGCCCGTTGGCCGCCAGCCTGTTCGCCCTGAGCAACGGTTACGTTGGAGTGCGAGGCGACGGCGACGGCGACGGCGCCCGGGGGCCGGGGCACGGCACGTTCGTCAATGGCTTGCACGAGACCTTCCCCATTCACCACCCGGAGCCGGCCCACGGGCTGGCCTGGTGCGGCCAGGCCAGCCAGGGGGTGCCTGACGCCGCCGGCTTCGACCTCTGGCTGGACCAGGCCCCGCTGGCCGAGGCCGCCACCCTGGTCTGGTCCCAGTCGGAACTCGACTTCCGGCGGGGCGCGACCGAGCAGACGGCCCTATGGCGGCTGCCGGGCGGCGACCAAGTGTTGGTCCGGCAACGCCGCTTAGTCTCCCTGGTGGAGGCCCACCTGGCCGTGTTCGACTGCGCCGTCACCGTCTTGGACGGCCAACACCAGGTCCGCCTGGCCGCCCGCTTGGAGGGCGACCCCACAGCCGTCCCTCCGAAGACCGATCCAGCGGTTGCCCGCGCGAAAACCATCGTTTCAAAGACCAGTCCCGCGACCGACTCGGCGGCCCAGGGACTAAGCACCGTGGACCCCAGCCGGGCCGAACCGACCGCCGACCACCGGAAAACTGCTCCCGTGACCAGCCCGGCAACCCCGGAAGCGAGCCCCGTGGACCCCCGCCGGGCCGAGCCGACCGGCGGCGGGCTGGAGCCGTGCGGACATTGGCGCTGGCTCGAGGCCGAGGCTTGGGCCTACCGCTGCCGCCACTCCCGCCAAGCCGTGGCCCTGGGCCTGACCCGCTCGGCCGTGCTCGAAGACGACCCCGTGACTGCCCCGCCCGACCGCCGCCCAACCGACCTCCCGCTGGCGGGGGACGGGTCGGCCCGGGCCAGTCTGACGACCGGGCAGTCCCTTCATCTGACCACCACAGCCGCCTACCACAGTTTCGCCGACCCGCCGCTGGGCGCGACCAGTCTGGCCGTGGCCTCGCCCGGCCAGGAACCGGCCGAGTTGGTCCGCCGCTGCCGTCACAGCCTGGCCCAGGCCGGCCCGCCCGAGCGCCTGTGGCGTGAGCAAGCCGTCTGGCTGGAGCGTTTCTGGGAGCGGGCTGATGTCCGAGTGGAGACCGGCGGCCCAGACGATGCCCTGCAGCAGGCCATCCGCTGGTGTTTGTTCCAACTGGCCCAGGCCTCGGCCCAGACCGAGGGTCTGGGTGTGGCGGCCAAGGGGCTGACCGGCAGCGGCTATTCCGGCCATCGCTTCTGGGACACAGAGATTTACTTATTGCCTTTTTTGGTCTACACCGACCCCGGGACCGCCCGCCAGTTATTGCGCTTCCGCCACGCCATGTTGCCCTCGGCGCGGCGCCAAGCCCGCCGGCTGGACCTTGACGGCGCCCTCTTCCCCTGGCGCACCATCAACGGCGAGGAGGCCTCGGCCTATTACCCGGCCGGCACCGCCCAATTCCACATCGACGCCGACATCGCCTTCGCCGCCTGCCAGTACGCCGCCGTCAGCGGCGACCAGGCTTTCCTGGCCGGAGACGGCCTCGACCTGTTGGTGGAGACCGCCCGGATGTGGCTCAGCCTGGGCTTCTGGCAGACCAGGGGCGACGGCCTCTTCCATATCCACGGCGTCACCGGCCCGGACGAGTACAGCGCCCTGGTCAACGACAACTTTTACACCAATGTGATGGCCCGTTTCAACCTCCTCCAGGCGGCCGCCGCCTGGGAGCGACTGACCCCGGGAGACCCGGCCGCAGCCTGTGGCCGACTGGAGCCGGTGGACCCGTCTGCCGCCTGTGAGCGGCTGACCCCGGTGGCCCAGGCCGCCGCCCGCCTGGGCCTGACCGCCGCCGAGGCGGCGGCCTGGCGCCGCGCCGGGGAACAGATGTTCATCCCCTGGGAGGCGGAGAGGGGCCTCCATCCCCAAGACGCCGACTTCCTGACCCATCCCCGCCTAGACCTGGCCGCTGTGCCACCGGAACGCCGGCCCCTGCTGCTGCATTACCACCCGCTGGTGATCTACCGCCACCAAGTCTTGAAACAGGCCGACGTGGTGTTGGCCCTGTTCCTGCGCGGGGCCGACTTCAGCCCGGCCCAGAAACGAGCCGATTTCGACTATTACAACCCCCTGACGACCGGCGACTCGACCCTGTCGGCCGTCTCCCAGGCCGTCTTGGCGGCCGAGGTCGGACACCAAGACCTGGCGCTGGAATTGTTCGCTCAAGCCCTTTTCCTGGACCTGGCCGACCGCCACCACAACAGTGCCGACGGCGTCCACCTGGCCTCGGCGGCCGGGGTCTGGAGCGTCCTGGTGAACGGTTTCGGCGGCCTGCGCGACCACGGTCTCGCCCCCAGCCTGTCTCCCCGCCTGCCCGCCGGCTGGCGCGGCCTGGAGTTCCGCCTGGCCCTGAGCGGCGCCCGGGTGGCGGTCCGGGTGGAGTCCGAGTCCATCACCTTGGAGCTGGTGTCCGGCCCGACCGCCGAACTGGTGGTCGACGGCCGCCCGGTCCGCCTCGACCAAGGTGGCCCGATCCGCCTCGCCCGACCCGCGCCCGAGCCGCCCCAGCCCTGAGCCGCCCCGGACTGTGCCTTCGTCAGCCCGGACTCGATCCGAGATGACGGCCAACCCGTGGACCAATCTCACAACACCCGGCACAAAGTTATACCCAAACCACGGCAAACAAAAAAGTTATCCACAGAAATATCCGTTCGGCCGGTTCCGAGCCAATCCCCGTCACACCACCCGCCTAACTTGGACTCCGACGACTCCGCACCGAGAAAGAACCGTCCATGACTAAACTCATCGCCCCGACCAACGACTTGTTGTTCAAGAAAACCCTTGCCAGCGAGGACCACAAAACCATCCTCCAAGGCTTCATCCACGACTTCTTCAACCTCCAAGTCTCCCTGGCGAACCTCACCATCCAAAACCCCTACAACATCCACGCCTACGACCACATCAACCCCGACCACCCCGACAACCCGCCCGACCACGAACTGCGCCAAACCCTCCACGACGTCGCCGCCACCTGCCCCGCCGGCGACATCCAAACCGAACTCCAAATCCGCCACGAGGCCAACTTCACCTGGCGCGTCGTCTACTACCTGGCCGCCCGCCTGGCCAGCCATTACAACAACCCCGCCCTCGCCCAGACCAACCCCTTCGGACGGATCGACCGCTACTCCTCCCTCATCCCCGTCCGCTCCATGAACATCCTCGGCTTCAACCTCTTCCACGACCACGGCCACGCCCTCACCCGACTGGGCCTGCTCGACCCCGACACCGGCCGCCGCCTCAACCCCGACCCCCTCACCCTCGGCTTCTTCGAACTCCGTAAACCCGCCCCCCGGAACAACCTCAAACTGGAGTGCTGGCGCCACTATTGGCGCACCGGCCAAGCCCTCGACACAGCGCCCCCTTACATCCACGAGGCCGCCTATATAATCGAACTGGCCAACCTGACCCGACAGGAGCGCGACATGATCACAGCGACGGAACGTCAACGCGACAAGATCGACGCCATGCTCATCTACAGCGAGAACCAAGGCCTCGAACGCGGCCGGGCCGAAGGCAAGGCGGAGGGTAAGGCGGAAGGCCGAGCCGAGGGCAAAGCGGAAGGCCGAGCCGAGGAACGGGCGGCGGCCCAAACCCGCCTGGCCGAGATCCTGCGCCACCACCCCGAGGCCGACCACCAGACCATCCTCCGAATGATGACCGAGGCCGACGACTAGAGTCCGCCCGCCTGACCGCGATCACAGTCCAGGCCGACTGACGGACCGGCGCCGGTTTTCGATTGCGGTCTGGCGCTCGGACGCCGACTCGGGCCGGGACTAGAGCGGCGCTGCTAGTCTCGGCCTATGTCTCGCACCGCCGCCGCTTGGGGTTGGGCCACGGTCCACCCCTCGGGCGTCCTGGACGCCCGCTTCCCCGACCCCCGTCTGGGATCGGACCCCGGCCCCACCCCCGCCCAGTCAACACTCGACCTACCCGGGCTCGACGCCGCCGCCCGCCAGGCCCTGCTTCAACAAGCTGAGTTGATCGACCGGCTGCGCCAAGTCGAGCGCCGCCCGGTCAAGCTGGTGATCGACTTGGACCAGCCGCCCCGCGACGCGCCCGATGTCTACCTCCGCCTCCACCTGTTGTCCCGCCGCCTGTGCCCGCCGAACGGCCTCAATCTGGACGGCGTTTTCGAGCGCCTGAACACCGTCGCCTGGACCTCGGCCGGACCCTGCGCCCCGGACGGTTTCGACCAGACGCGGCTGGCCCTGGAGGCCGTGCTGGGACAGCTGACGGTCCTGGGGCTGGACAAGTTCCCCCGCCTGCTCGACTACGTCGTCCCGGCCGACGTCCGCATCGCCGACGCCGCCCGGGTTCGCCTGGGCGCCCACCTGGCCGCCGGCACCACCGTCATGCCGGCCGGTTTCGTCAACTTCAACGCCGGCACCCTGGGCCCGGCCATGGTCGAGGGCCGGATCTCGGCCGGGGTCAGCGTCGGGGCCGGCTCCGACATCGGCGGCGGAGCCTCGATCATGGGCACCTTGTCCGGCGGCGGCCGGGAACGGGTCTCCCTGGGACGCCGCTGCCTATTGGGCGCCCAGGCCGGGCTGGGCATCGCCCTGGGCGACGACTGCGTGGTCGAGGCCGGCCTCTACCTGACCGCTGGGGTCAAGCTGACCCTGCCCGATGACCGCACGGTCAAGGCCCGGGAGTTGTCGGGGCAGTCCGGTTGGCTGTTCTACCGCGACTCGCTCAGCGGCCGGGTGATGGCCCGGCCCCGCCAACAACAGTTCGCTCTCAACGCCGCCCTCCACGCCAACTGAGCCACCCCGCCGATGAGACCACCCGTCCCCAAGCGCCACACCGCCGGCTGGCTGGTCGCCTTGGCCGTGGTGGTGGTGGCGGTCGTCGTCTGGGGGGTGCTGAGCGCCAACCGGCGGGACCCGGCCTACCTCGGCGTCGAGCCCCATTGCCAAGCCACCTTGGCCGACGGCCGCCAGGCCAGCCTCACCTTGGAGCAGGCGGCCAACGCCAGCCTGATCGCCGGCGTGGCGGCCACCCGCTCGCTCGAGCCCCGGGCCGTCTCCATCGCCTTGGCCACGGCCTTCCAGGAGTCGGGCATCCGCAACCTCGACTACGGCGACTTGGACTCGCTGGGCTTGTTCCAACAGCGGCCCGCCGCCGGCTGGGGCACGCCGGAAGAAATCATGAACCCCTATTACTCGACCAACAAGTTCTTCGACGCCATGGTCCAACTGCCTAACTGGGCCTGGGCCGACATCGGCGACATCGCCCAAGAGATCCAGCGTTCGGCCTTCCCCGACGCCTACGACCAGCACGTCGAGCGGGCTCGCATCCTGGCCTCGGCCCTGAGCGGCCAGACCGAGGCGGCCTGGAGTTGCCATGTCCCCCAGCCCGGCCCGGCCGACCCCGACGGTCTGGCCCAGGCCCTCAGCCTGACCTATGGCTGGGTCTTGACCGCGATCGAGTCCTCCCCGGCCGACCCGGAGAACGGCGTCGGGGCGCGGACCGCCTTCCAGGCCGCCAGCCCGGCCGCCGCCTGGTCGGCCGCCGCCTTCGCCCTGGCCCGGGCGAGTGACTACGGGGTGCGCCAGGTCGAGGTCGGCCAGGCGGATTGGACCGGCCAACCCGATGTCCTGGCCGGCTGGACACGCCAGGCCACCGGGGCCGACCCCGCCAGTTTGACCATCGTCTACCGGGTTTGACGGGACCAGCCGCCACCCCAATAATGTGATATCATAATGATATGAACGGTGACGCCGGTCCGACGATGCCAGTCTGACGCCTCAAGGACCGCAACCCGTTATGCTTAAGCTCAGTTTCATCCCACGGCGCCCCAGGCCCGTCGCAACGAGGAGGTCTCAGACGACCGTGATCCAAGTCAGCCACCTGAGCAAAAAGTTCGGCACCCTGACGGCCGTGGACGACTTGACCTTCGAGGTTCAGCCCGGCCGAGTCACCGGCTTCCTCGGACCCAACGGCGCCGGTAAGACCACCACCTTGCGGATCGGCTTGGACCTGGTCCGGGCCGACAGCGGCACGGTCACCTTCGACGGCCGCCACTACCACCAACTGCCCAAACCCATGAGCCACGTCGGCGCGGCCTTGGAGGCGACCGGTTTCCACCCCGGGCGCAGCGCCCGGGACCACCTGCTGACCATGGCCCCCCAGGCCGGCGTGCCGGACCAGCGCTGCGACGAGGTGTTGGAGCTGGTGGGGCTGAAGGAGGCCGCCCGCAAACGGGTCAAAGGCTTCTCCATGGGCATGCGCGGGCGTCTCAGCCTGGCCGCCACCCTGCTGGCCGACCCCCAGATCCTGTTGCTGGACGAGCCCACCAACGGCCTCGACCCGGAGGGCATCGCCTGGATGCGCGGCTTGCTGCGCCACCTGGCGGACGAGGGCCGCACCATCTTGATCTCCTCCCACCTGCTGTCCGAGGTCCAACAGACCGTTGACGACGTGATCATCATCGGCCACGGCCGTCTGCTCCACGCCTCGCCCCTGGCCGACCTGGCCCGCCTGACCCGTCAGCGGACCTGGGTGACCCCGATTGACCCCAAGGCCCTGCTGGACCTGGCCCGCCAGATGAACTGGACGCTGGAGCGAACGCCGGACCCGAGCACGGCCCAGATCGTCGGGCCGACGCCGGCCGAGATCGGCCACGCCTGCTTCGCCGCCGGCGTCGAACTGCGCCAGTTGGCGCCCCAAAGCCAAGGCCTGGAGGACACCTTCCTAGCCCTCACCCACGGCCAGGAGGCTATCCGATGATCGCCGTCATCACAGCTGAGTTCCGCAAATTCTTCACCACTCGGATGTGGTGGGTGATGCTGCTGATCACCGTCGGCTACAGCGGCCTGATGGCCGCTGGCTTCGCCCTCCTGTTCGACTTCGCCGTCGATGAAATGATGGCCGGGTCGCCGGACGGCGCCGCCGTCTTGAACGAGGTGCTCTACCCCCTGATCTATCCCATGGGCGCCATGACAGGTTTCATTTTCCCAGTCCTGGTCGGCGCCATGTCGGTCACCGGCGAGTTCCGCCACCAGACCATCACGGGGACTTTTCTGGCCGAGCCCCGCCGCTGGCGCTCCCTGACGGCCAAGCTGATCGCCTCGCTACCCCTGGGCCTGATCTACGGCGCCGCCACCACCTTGGCCTGCGTCGGCTGCGGCGGCGGCCTGATGAAGTTGCTGGGTTACTCCGCCGGACTGGACAAGGCCGACACCTGGGAGGTCATCGGCCGCTCCGTCTGGACGTTGGTGTTGTGGACCGTCGTCGGCGTCGGCTTCGGCCTGCTGCTGAAGAACCAGGTGGCCTCCATCGTCGTCGTCTTGGCCTTCACCCAACTGGTCGAGCCGCTACTGCAGATGATCCCCCTGCTCACGGGCGTCGCCATGCCCTTCCTCAGCTACCTGCCGATGGCGGCCGGCAACGCCGTGGCCGGGGGCAACGCCTTATCCGCCCTGGGCGATGACAGCGGCGGCAACAGCATCATCGTCTTGTTGTCCGCCCCGGTCGGCTCAGCCGTCCTGTTGGCCTACGGCTTGGTCTTCGCCGCCATCGGCTATTTCGTCAACTGGCGCCGGGACGTCAGCTAGAGACTTTTCACGCCTGGCCGCCGGAAACCTCTCCGACACGGCGGCGGTCGTTCCAGGTGGGGCAAGATAGGGACGGATCAAGGCGTCTAGGAGGGAGTCGGCTGATGCGAGTGGCGATTTTCGGCAGTCAGGGACGGATGGGCCGACAGGTGGCACAGGCGGTGACGGCCGCGCCCGACTTGGAATTGGTGGCCGGGATCGACCGGGACGACCCCCGCGACCCGGCCCTGAAGGCCCAGTTGGCGGTCGACTTCACCCACCCGGACGTCGTCATGGACAACATCGCCTGGTGTTTGGAGCACGGTCTGCACCTGGTCGTCGGCACCACCGGCCTAACCGCAGAACGACTGGACCAAATTCGCGCCCAGTTGGCCGCCCACCCCGGACTGGGCGTGGTGACAGCCCCCAACTACGCCATCGGGGCGGTGCTGATGACGCACTTCGCCCGCTTGGCCGCGCCCCACTTCGAGTCGGCCGAGATCATTGAGCTGCACCACCCGCAGAAGGCCGACGCCCCCTCCGGCACCGCCCGCCAGACCGCCCAGTTGATGGCCGCCGCCCGGGCCCAGGCCGGCCTCGGCCCCCAGCCCGACGCCACCACCCACGCCGTGGACGGCGCCCGGGGGGCCGATATCGACGGCATCCGGGTCCACGCCTTGCGCCTGTCCGGCCTGGTGGCCACCCAGGAGGTCCACCTGGCCTCCCCGGGCGAGACTCTGACCCTGCGCGACGACGCCCGCGACCGGAGTTGTTTCATGCCCGGCGTCCTAGCCGCCATCCGCTGGGCCCCCGACCACCCCGGGCTGACGGTCGGCCTGGAGCCGATCCTGGGGCTATGAGCTGGGGCCACCGCCTGCCCCACGCCCAACGGGCCGGCTTGAGGTCCCTCGGCGGCCGTCCCCGGGTGCTGGCCTGGGCCGCCGGTGCCGATAGTTGGGTCGTCGCCCTACCCGACCGCCTAGCCCTGAGCGGCCAACACCAGATCACCACCCCGCCCGGCCAAACCCAGACCGCCGCCCCGCCCGACCGCCCAACCCCGCCCGACCAACATCAGACCGACCACCCGGAGACCGACCGTCTAGAGACCGACCGCCCGGAGACCGACCATCTAGAGCCCGACCGCCCGGAGACCGACCCGGCGGGGACGGGCGGCCCAGACCAGGCCGGCCGCCCGGCGGTGGACGGTTGGCGCGCTTGGGCCTGGCACGACCTGCTGCGCGGCGACTGGCGCCCCGAGGAGGGGCGGTTGGGCTGGCGCGACGCCGACGGCCTCTGCCACAGCCTGGTCCTGACCGACCCGGGCGACCTGCCGCCGGTCTTCCGGGAACGGATCGACGCCACCTTCTTGGTCGAGGAACGGGTGGAGCTGGGGGCGGAGGCGGCCTGGGCGACGGTCCAACGCCCCTTGGGAGACTGGTGTCAAACCACCCCCCTGGGCGGCGGTCCCCTGGTCTTCCGCGTCACGGCGGCCGACCCCGCCCGGCCGTTGTCGGCCGAGCTGGCGACCCTGGCCCAGGCGCGACTGGCGGAACTGCGGCGCGACCTGGCCTGACCCCGCAGGCCGTGGACCAGCCCGCGATCCCCCTCACCTACTCTAAAAATATTAGAGTAGGTGAGTGTTTGAGTGTTAGAGTGGGAGAGTGATTGTCAAAGGTGTGGCCGAAGCCCTCTCGCTACCCGGCGAGCAGGCTGTGGAACTGTTGGCCAGGCTGCCCGAGAGCCAGTGGTTCGACCGCAAGTCGGGCCGGATCGCCGCCCGCGACCTGGCCCAGGCGCTGGTGGCGTTCGCCAACGCGGAAGGCGGCCACGTTACCGTGGGCATCCATTCGGGACGAGTCGAGCCGATGGACGCCCAAAAACTCAACGCCCTCCGCCAGTCCGCCATCGACTTCACCGCTCCGACCGTCCGGACGCGGTTCTACCAGATCGAGGTCGACGGCGGGGCCATCGCCCTGATCGCGGTCGAACCCGGCAGCACCGTCCACGAGACCTCGTCCGGCGATGTCTACTTGCGCGTCGGCGACGAGTCCAGACGACTCTCCTTCGCCCAACGCCGGGAGTTGGCCTATGACCGGGGAGCTGAAGTTTTCAGCGCCACTGTCCTCGACACCGCCGGTCGCCAAGACCTCGACGCCGAGGCGGCCAAGCGCTATCAACAGGCCATTGGCGCGTCATCGTTGGACTCGATGCTGGCGGCTCGCGACTTGATCGACTACCAGGGCCGTCTGCGGGTCGCGGCTTGGCTGATGTTCTCCCGGCATCCTGGCCGGGGATTCCCCAACGCGCATGTGCGGTTGCTCCAGTACCAAGCGACTCAGCGCGGCACGGGAGCGGCGCTGAGCCTGCTAGCCGGGCACGACGTGCGTTGCGAGGGCACCTTGCCCGAGCAGATCGAGCGGGCCTCGGCCCTGATCGATCAGTGGCTGCCCCGACGCCAGGCCCTCGCCGGGGACCGTTTCCAGGATCAGCCGATGATCCCCCGCGAGGTTTGGCTGGAAGGCTTGGTCAACGCCGTCATCCACCGCTCTTACTCTCTCCAGGGCGACCACATCCGAGTCGAGCTATTCCCCGATCGGATCGAGATCTCATCCCCCGGCCGCTTCCCCAGTTTCGCCGACCCCAACGACCCGGCCTCCATCATGCGCTACGCCCGTAATCCCCGCATCGCCCGCGCCATGGCCGAGTTGGGTCTGGCCCGCGAGCTGGGGGAAGGCATCAAACGCATGTTCAACTGGATGCGGGAGCGCGGCCTGTCCCAACCGGTCTACGCCCAAACCTCGAGCCATGTCGTGCTGACGCTGTTCGCCAACCCCGCCGCCGGCGCCACAAGCCTGCCGCGCGCAGCCGCCGCCATCCTGGAATTGATGCGCCAGGCCGGAACGCCGCTGAAGACCGGCGAGGTGGCCGAGTTGTCCGGCCGTAGCCGACCCACGACCATCCGCCACCTGGCCGTCCTGCGCCAAGAGGGACTGATTGTGTGGCAGGGCGAATCGCCGCGCGACCCGAACGCCGCCTGGAGCCTCGCCTGACGCCGCCCGGCTTGACGCCGCCGACCACAACGGCCACCATTTTCACCCACTGGTTACGCTTCAGCCCCGGTCCTGGCGTGTTTGCCACCACGGGCGCGTACTGTGGCGGCGGTGGATATTACTATTAGCCTGAAGGCACTGCGGACTGCGTCTCGCCTCCGGGGAGGGGGAACGCATTCGGCACCATGAGGGTCGTCCACTATCTGAAAGCGCAGCAGACCCTGGGCAGACACCGCCGAGACCATGTTGACCGAGAACTGGGCACCGGTGGCCTCCACGACCGGCGTGCTCCCCCACGGCCCCCAGGTCGTCCCGGAGTGGTGGTCCGACCTGACGGACGCCTCGTCGCCGAAGTAGATGATCGCGCCGGCCCGCCTGGCCCGCCGGGCGATCTCCGGGCACTCATCCTGCCGCCACCGTTCGACCGCCCAGGGGTCGGCCTGCCAGGCCCTGTGCGGGGGCCGCCGCGACGACAGGCCTAGGCGGCGCAGAAGCTTACCGACGCCCTGGGGCGTGTACACGACCCCGAACCGGGCTTTGACGCGCCCGCGTACACAGCGAGAACCCCAGGGCCTGCTGGCGCGGGGCACCGCCCGCGACACGCTGGCCGTAGATCCGACCGGACTTCCGTAAATAAACCTCTATACCACCTCATCGAGAAGACTGAATCGGGGCATCGAGTGCGTACTGCATATCACGCTCGCCCATAGCGGCACATGCCTCCAACTCGCTCCGATCATTCGTGGTTCGTCCGACCATTTTTACCATGTCGCTGGGCCACACGCCGAATAGGTTGAACTCTTCCGACTGGTTCTCCAACATGTTCATGGCGTCAGAAAAGACAACGTCTTCGCTCCCAATCATGCTGCGCACAGCTGTAGATTGACCTCGTGCGGCGAGTCTAGATAAAAATCGCCACACGGCCGAAGATGGCTTGCGTCGAAAACCGGCCTGCCGCGTTAAGACAACCAAAGAGAACTCAGCCCCGAACGCCAAAGCTCGCTGCACTGGCACGGTCTCAGACAACCCGCCGTCTATGTATGCACGGTCTCCAACCTTTACTTTCCGGTTGTACAGGGCAGGCAGGGCTGCCGTTGCTCGGATAACCTCGTAGATGTCCATGTTATCCCTGTTGGTAAAGACTGTGGCCTCACCCGTTTCGGCATCTGTCAGGATTGCTTGGAGAAGACACGGGGAGCCATGTAGAGTGTCCAGGTCTAGAGGGCATTTTTTCTTGAGCGCGACATCCACCATGTAATCGATGTCGACTATACGATTCAACCTCAACAAATTGACGAAGTTCCGGGTGCTCAAGTTGTCGACATAAACGCGAACAGCGTCAATGGCTTGTCCGGCAAGCAGGTAAGCGCCGTTGATCGCTCCCGCGCTTGACCCCACGACAAGATCGAACGCACACCGCAAACCCGTCTTCTCCAAGTGGGACAGAGCGCCCATGGAGTAGACGCCACGCATGCCACCACCTTGGACTACCAGCGCGGTGAGACCAGAGGTGCCACCCTCAAGGTGTCTCTCTAATCGCCGCCGAAGACTATCACTCATAAATGGTCCTTCCTTAGTGCGGAAATGCCCGCAATGAGAGTGTTGTTTGTTGTCTCGATAAAAGCCCGAGCAGTCGAGACGCGCCTTCGGCGGTAACGTGCCATCTGCCTAGCAGCAAGCCCACGAATGTAAGAACAAAGCTCATCGTCGAGGAACCGAAATACACCCATGTTGGAGCGGTCACGAACAAGTCGTAGGAGGCTATCCCAGCGATCACAAGGCAACCCATTGCAATTATAATAATGGTATTGAAAACAGTGGTGCCAGCGTATTCTAGCAATCGCCTCTTTGCGGCCAGATTCAAATCCTTCCTCTTGCCTATGATGAAAGCTTGAAGACCAACGATAAATCCACCCCAACCGATACTGAGAATCCAAACCGCTGGAAAGAACATGGCAGCAAGAACGCAGAGACACATGTTAGCAACCACAAACTTGCTAAACAGTTGTCCAAATGCACCCTGTTTCACGAACGCCAAGACTCTCTCGTAATAAAGCATGACGTACCATGCCCAAACGAGATGAACGACGAAAATTGGTAAGTAATTACCGTCAACCAATTCATTGGCTAACAGCGATCTGACCATTCCAAACCGAGAATTTAATACCCACCAATTCGCGGCCCACAGCAGGCGAATCACCATCATTCCAAGCAAAGCGAAGACTAAAATTCTCGCGTACTTACTTGTAGCGTTCGCCTCACGCTCTTTCCTATTCTTAATGACAGTACTGGGCGTTGATGCGCCAAGCACCCTGTTGTCCATCGAGTACAAGATGTTCTCTCGGTCGTGTGGATCGAGTTCCAAAGCAGTCAATCGATTAAAATAGATGGCTAGGTAGTCGTGCGCTAGTTGATATGACGAGTTTTGCTCGACCACCACGTTATGTTCAGAGAGGTGTCGAAGAACAGCTTTGACGGTCTTCTCGTCCTCAAAGAGAACTTCAAGTAAGTCGGCCAGCGGTTCTCGGTGTCGGAACTGAGTGCGAAACGAGAGGGCGCATAAGACTTTAAGCGCCACGCGCCGATTTGGCGAACTGGACAGTAGATTTGAGAAGAACTTGTCTATTGCTCCTCTCGCGCCGCCGAGTTCGCTTTCAAACCAGTCTAGCCCTATTCGTTCTCCAGAATTACGCTCACTTTCGATCACAGAGCCGACAATCTGCACTTCAAGCGGGAGAACTCCACCCCCAGCTACGATGTCCCCGAAGATCTGATTTGCGGCTTGTCTATCATCCAGCACATCGGAGAGCCTCGCCGCAATCGCCTGCGAAGTGTGGTCGGCCGGATCTGCCGCAAGTGGCTTAACGTCAACGATTTTATGAAGCTGAGGCACAACGGTGTCGAGGAACCTCAATTGATAGACCCACTCGGCGCGGATCACGATTATGAATGCGACATTCCTGGTCTTCAAGATGGAAAACAAAGATTTTTGCTCGTCCAGCCGTTCGGAATCAGGGCGCTCTCGGAGACGAGCTATATACTGTTCAAACTGGTCCAAGACTATCGTCTGGAACGGGTAAGCGGTGGAGGCGGAAGCGGCGCTTGATACCTTATCCTTCAGGCTCTGGCAAAAGGAATCGGGGTACGAGTCAAAGCAGATTATCTGGGGGGGGGGGGTAATGAGGAATCATGCAGCAGGCGGCGAATAAGAACGCTCTTACCTGTGCCGCTCTCGCCGGCAACTACGACGATTCTTGACTGCGATGATGTGGACTTGAGAAGTGCCGCGAGTTGCGCTACCAAAGCTGGCCTGGGCCAGGGTCTAGTGATCTTTTCAGGTGCCACGAAGGGCTGAAAGTCGTTGGTCGGTCGTATGTCTATTCGCCGCGTGCGCTTACTGAACCACAGAAGAGTGATCGTTACAGCGATTCCGTACCCGACCTGAATGACACAGCTCGTCCAATCTTTTGCATTAAAAGCCTGAATTGCGCTCACCGGAATAGCGACGATGACTGGGATGGCTCCGACCCATTGAATCCAATTTAAATTCTCAGCTTTGTTTGCAGCTGCTTTTAGATTCGCTAAAGCCATGGCGTCTCCCCAGAAGCTCCAAAGCCGTAGGCACCGCCCCCCGTGCGTGAAGAGCAGGCACCGGGGAACACTGACTTTATATGGGTGGCACTATGATGGCTGAATCGAGTCTCCTGTTGGACCGTGCTTATGGAGATGCAGTTAGCCATGAAGTGCAGGTGTGAACACCGGTAGTCGCCGCCCATACTTCGATCTTAGTGCAGGATGGGCAGAGTTCGGTGCACATGGGGTTGAGTCTCATAGATGTGGTGGCAATTCCAGCGACGCTGATGACGTGTCTAGGACGCGCGGACGGGTCACAGAGGACCAACTCCCGTTGGCAACAGAAAAAGCCGGGGCAGGTGTTGCGGCTCGCCGATGGGACCGGTGGCTGGGGAAGATGTCGTGCGAGGCGACCTTTACCAGGAGACGACTACTTAACACAAGTCATCTTCCTGATCGAGTCGTTTCCCAACTCGTCACCACACCGAGACCACCCCGCTAACACTCCGACCCCACGACCTTGCCTGACTCCTGAGACAAATCTGACATGGCACAACTCGGCCTTACTCCTAAGGTCGACACGGCCAGACCACCCGAAAGAGTCGGCCCAACTCGGGAACTGGGTACTGACGTATACACTGGTGCTCATGCCACGCGACGAGATCTGGGCCCGCATCCGCCTGGAGGCCGACCAGGACAGCCGGCGCGAGCCCGCCCTGGCCTCCTTCCTCCACACCGTCATCTTGAGCCACGACCGGCTGGAGGACGCCCTCAGTTTCATCCTGGCGGGCAAGCTGGGCTCGGACACCATCACGCCCTTGACCCTGCGCGACCTGATCGCCAAGGCCGTGGCCGGGGACGAGTTGATCGGCTGGGCGGTGCGCGAGGATCTGCGGGCGGTGTTGTCGCGCGACCCGGCCTGCCGGGGCTACTCCACCCCGCTGCTCTACTTCAAGGGCTTCCACGCCCTGGAGAGCTACCGCGTGGCCCACTATTACTGGCGCACCGGCCGCCAGGCGCTGGCCCTGTGGCTGCAATCCCAGATCTCGGCCGTCTTCGCGGTCGACATCCACCCCGGGGCCCAAATCGGCAAGGGCATCATGTTCGACCACGCCACCAGCGTCGTCATCGGTGAGACCGCCGTGGTCGAAGACGACTTCTCGATGCTGCACGAGGTCACCTTGGGCGGGACCGGCAAGGTCGGCGGCGACCGCCACCCCAAGATCGGCCGGGGCGTCATGATCGGGGCCGGGGCCAAGGTGCTGGGCAACGTCAAGGTGGGCGAGGGGGCGCGCATCGGGGCCGGCTCGGTGGTGCTGGAGGATGTGCCGGCCTTCAGCACCGTGGCCGGGGTGCCGGCCCGACCGGTCAGCTACCCGGCCAACGCCCACCCCGCCCTGTCCGACCTGGACGAGGTCGGCCTGACGGGGCAGACGGCGAAACGGTGACCGCCCTGTCCGACCTGGACGAGATCGGCCTGACGGGGCAGACGGCGGACCGGTGACCGCCTCCCGTCCACCATGGCCTAGGCCGGCCTGACGGGGCTCTGAGGGCTCAGCGCTGGCGGCGGGCGAAGGCTCGGGCCATGTCGCGCTCCGCCTCGCGGGAGGCCAGGGCGGCCCGCTTGTCGTATTCCCGCTTGCCCGTGGCCAAGGCGATCTCGACCTTGGCCCGGCCGTCTAAGAAATACAGCGCCACCGGCACAATGGTCTGGCCCGACTGGGCCGATTCCCGGGCCAGCTTGGCCAGTTCCTTCTTGTGCAAGAGCAGTTTCCGGGTGCGGCGGGGGGCGTGGTTGGTCCAGGTGCCGAGGGCGTACTCCGGGATGTGGGCCCCGCGCAGCCAGGCCTCGCCCTGGTCCACCGTCACGAAGGCGTCCTGCAGGGAGGCCCGCCCGGCCCGCAACGACTTGACCTCGGTGCCGGTCAGGACCAGACCGGCCTCGAAGCGGTCGTGCAGGTGGTAGTCATGCCGCGCCCGCCGGTTCTGGGCCACCAGCTTGCGGCCTCGTTCCTTCGGCATAGTCCACACCCCCTTTCGCGGACCGGCAGTCTACCGGCCGGACCCACCCGGCGGCGCCGCCCTCAGCCGGGGCGAAGCGCTCGGCGCGGCCCCGATCCACCCGCCGCCCAACTCCGTCCGGGGAGCGCGGGCCGTGGGGAGCGCCGGCCAACGGCGCCGATGCGGTCGGCCCTCAACCGCTGGGGACGGCCCCGAACCGCCGCCCGGCCCTGTCCAGGGGGCGTGGATCGTGGGCGCCGGCTGCCCGGCGGCGCAGACCACTAGGGAAGATAGCTCATCGGGTTGACCAGGGAGCCGTTGACGTAGAGGTGGAAGTGGAGGTGGCAGCCGGTGGAGTAGCCGGTGGTGCCGACGTAGCCCACGACATCGCCCTGGTTGACCCAACTCCCGACCGGCAGGCCGGGCTGGACCATGTGGTTGTAGGCCGAGGTCATGAATTGGCCGCCGACCCAGCCGTGCTCCACGAAGACGCGGTAGCCGTAGCCGTCGCCGAAGTAGCTCTTGATCACCCGGCCCGAGGCCACGGCCAGGATGGGGGTCCAGCAGTTGGCGGCGAAGTCGGTGCCGTCGTGCAACTCGGAGAAGCCGCCGATGGGGTTGTAGCGCCAGCCGTAGGGCGATGAGATCCAAGCCGTCGGGATCGGCCGGATCAAGCCGGACGAGCCGACGCCGCTGTAACCGCCGCCGGGCGGCTGGGCGGCGGCGGCCGCGGCCTGGCGGGCGGCCTCGGCCCGGCGGGCGATCTCGTCGGCCACCTCGGCCTGCTCGCGGCGCAGGGCGTCCAACTGGGACTGGGCCTCGGCCAGGGCGGCCTCGGCCTGGCTCTGGGCCTGCGACTCGGCCGCCAGGGCCGCCCGTCGCTCGTCCAGGGCGGCGGACAGGGTCTGCTCGGCCAGGGCGGCCTCGGCCTCGGCCGCCTCGGTCTGGGCCAGTTGCTCGTCCGCCGCCCGCTTGGCGTCGTCGGCCCGGGCCTCGGCCACGGCCGTGTCGCCCCGGGCGGCGATCAGCAGACGTTGGATGGTCTCCAGGCGGTCCAGGGAGGACTGGCTGGACTGGACCGCGTTCTCGGCCCATTGGATGCGGTTGGCCAGGTCGGTGGCGCCGGAGTCGAAGTTGAGGACGGCGGCGACGGAGATGAGCGAGCCGCCCTGCTGGAAGTTGAGCGCCGTCACCTGGGCCAGGTGGTCGCGCTCCTGGGCCAGGTTGTCCTGGCCCCGCCGCTCACGGGCCTGGGCCTGGGCCAACTCGTCTTGGGCGATCTGAAGGGCCGCCGCCATGGCGGCCTCGTGCTCTCGGGCGACGGCCACGGCGGCTCGGGCCGCCGCCAGGTCCGCCTGGGCCTGTCGAACGGCGGCCTCGGCCGACGCCACCTGGTCTTGGGCCTGGGAGACTCGCTGGTTGGCCGCCTGGACCAAGGCGGCGGCCCCGTCGACCACGCCGCCGGCGGCGTCGACCTGTTGGGCCAATTGGTTCTGGCGCTGCTCCAAGTCGTCGTCGGCCCAGGCGGGCGCAACGCAGCCCAGGCCTACAGCGACCGCCAGCGCGGCCGCGACCCAGCCCATCAGGCGATGGCCGCGACGGCTGCGGCCGTCTTCGGTCCAGACTGGCATGACAGTCCTCCGATCCCTGGGGAAGAAGTTGGTTAGACCCGGAGATACCTCCGGGCGGACACCAGCGTCGGGATGACAGATAGCACAATAGCAACTAGGCCAACCGCCAGCGAGGCGTAAGCCGTCTCGCTGCGGCCGATCCACTGGAAAACCTTGAGCGTGGCTTGAGCGTTGCGCTCGATCACCAGCCACCAGGCCAGCCACAGTGTGCCCACGGCCAGGGCCGCGCCCGCCAGCGCCGCCACCAGCGATTCCAGCAGGAAGGGGATCATGATGTAGAAGTTGGAGGCCCCGACCAGGCGCATGATGCCGATCTCCTTGCCCCGGGTGAAGGTGGCCATGCGGATGGTGTTCGAGATCTGCAGCGCCGCCGCCAGCAGCAGCAGCACCGACAAGCCGATGGTCCCCCACTGCAGGGCGGACAGCCAGCGGAAGATCGGGTCCAGGTACTCGTGCAGATCCTGGAAATGCTGCACCCCGGCCATGGACTCGACCTGGGACTTGAGCCCCTGGTACTTCTGCGGGTCATTCAGCTTGACCCGGTAGGAGTCCTGCATCTTGTCCTCGGTCAGCGACTCCTCCAGCGGCGTGCCGGCGAAGGCCTCCTTGAACTGGGCGTAGGCCGAGGCCTTGGACTCATAGTAGACCCGCTCCACCTCGGGGTTGGACTCGATCGCCCGCAGCAGTTCGGCGCGCTGCTCGTCGGTCGTGTCCTGACCATCGCAATTGCCGGTGCTGAAGGCCGGGGTGCATAAGAAGATCGAGATCTCGATCTTGTCGTACCACTCGCCCTTCAGCAAGGAGACCTGTTGGGCGGCCAGGAAGCCGGCCCCGAACAGCGACAGCGACACCCACATGGTGACGACCACCGCCAAGGTCATGCCGGTGTTGCGGCGCAGGCCCGAGAGTGTCTCCGAGAAAGCGTGACGCATGACTGAACCCTTTCGCCTTCGCGCCGGTCAAGACCTGGCGCCGTAGATGCCGCGCACCTGGTCGCGCACCATGTGGCCGTTCTCCAACTCGATGACGCGCTTGCGCATCTGGTCGACCATGGCCCAGTCGTGGGTCGCCATGGCCACGGTGGTGTCGGCCCGGTTGATGCGGTCCAGCAGTTTCATGATGCCGACCGAGGTCTCGGGGTCGAGGTTGCCGGTCGGCTCGTCGGCCAAGATGATCTTGGGCCGGTTGACGAAGGCCCGGGCGATGGCCACGCGCTGCTGCTCGCCGCCGGACAGCTCGTCCGGCAGCCGGGCCCCCTTGTCGCCCAGGCCGACCAACTCCAGGGTCTCCGGCACGACCTGTCTGATCTGCGACTTCGGCTTGCCGATGACCTGCAGGGCGAAGGCCACGTTCTCGAAGACCGACTTGCCCGGCAGCAGGCGGAAGTCCTGCGACACCATGCCGATCTCGCGCCGCAGCGCCGGGATGCGCCGCTCCGGCAGCTCGCCCAGGTTCTTGCCGGCCACGAAGACC
>JAISAO010000030.1 GCA_031266665.1 Propionibacteriaceae bacterium
TGGTCGGCGGTCTCGAAGCAGGCCGCGAAGCAGGCCGCCTCCAGGGCCAGGGCGGAGTCGATGTCGGTCTGCAGGCCGAGCGCCAGGGCCAACTTGGTCGAGCGCACGGCGATGGGGGCTTGGCGGGCGATCTCGCGGGCCAGCTGGGCCGTCGTCTCGGCCAACTGGTCCGGCTCCACCACGGCCGAGACCAGGCCGATGGCCAAGGCCCGGGCGGCGTCGATCTTACGGGCCGAGAAGAGCAATTCCTTGGCCAGGCCGAGGCCGATGACACGGGCCAGACGCTGGGTGCCGCCGAAGCCGGGCGTGATGCCGAGGCTGACCTCGGGCTGGCCGAAGACGGCCCGGTTTGAGGCCAGCCGGATGTCGCAGCTCAGGGCCAGCTCGCAGCCGCCGCCCAGGGCGAAGCCGTTGACGGCGGCGATGGTGGGGAAGGGCAGCCGTTCCAACTGGCGGAAGACGGCGTTGCCCAATTGGCTGAAGGCCTGGGCCTCGCGCCGGGTCATCTGGGCCATCTGGGCCACATCGGCCCCGGCCACGAAGGCCTTGGTCCCGGCCCCGGTCACGACCAGGACCCGGACGTCGTCGGCCTCGGCTTGGCCGAGGGCGGCCTTGAGGTCGTGCAGGACCTCGCTGTTGAGGGCGTTGAGGCTGGACTCACGCTCGATGGTGCAGGTGGCGACATGATCCGCCGCCTCGTAACGGACGAAGGACATATTGGAATCCTAAGCTAATTGGAACCCGGATGGGGACGGGGCGGACGATGATTCGGGCGGCCGGGGCGGCCGGGGCGGTTGAGGTGGTCGGGTGCGGGCTCGACCAAGGCCGGGCCCGCCCCCCACAGGTTCAGTGGTTGAGCAGGGCGTCGACGCTCTGCAGCGGCTCGACCACCTCCCAGCCGGCCGGCCAAGGGTCGGAGACCGGGACGATGCGGGACAGGCCCATCTCCTGGGTGCCGAGGCGGGAGCCGTTGGCATAGTCGATGACGCCGCCGAAGGGGTTCTGGATCGGCGCCTGCTCCAGGGCCTGCATGTAGGACTCCCAGGTGACCTCCTGGCCGACCAGGCGGCGCAGGCCCTCGGTGAAGAAGACGCCGGCGATCCAGCCGGTCTGGGCGTAGGGGTTCATGGCGTACTCGGCGTCGACTTGGGCCTGGTAGTCGACCAGGGTGTCCTGGGCGATCTGGCTGGCGTAGTCGACCCAGTGCAAGCCGTAGACGTCGAACTTGTCTTGGATATCGGCGATGACGGCCTCGCTGTTGGACAAGGAGACGTTGACGTAGGTGGTGATGCAGTCCTTGTTGACGCCCTGGGCGGCCAACTCCTTGACGATGGTGGGCATGGTCTGCTGGATCGAGGCCACGATGATGAAGTCGACCTCGGCGTTCTTGATGCTGGTGACGGCGGCCGAGACGTCGGCCGCGCCGGCCGGCACCTGGGCCTCGGCGTAGGTCACGCCGTCCAACTTGTCGATCTGCTCGATGGCGCCCGTGCGCAGGTCCATGCCGGCGTCGTCATTGGTGTAGATGATGCCGATCTTGCTGGCCGCGAAGGTGGAGGTGGCGTAGGCCACCATGAGCGAGCCCTCGACGCGGTAGATGGGCTGGACCGGGAAGATGTTGTAGCCCTCGGCGTTGGTGGTGGCGTGGTCGGCGTAGAGCTGGCCGATGCCGGTGGCGAAGTAGACCGACGGGATGCCGTACTCCTTCAGCTGGTCGATCGTGGCCGCCACCACCGGGGTGCCGAAGTGGCCCACGATGGCGAAGACCTTGTCGTCCTCGACGAACTCGGTCAGGGCGGCCGAGCCCTTGGCCGGGTCGAACTCGTCGTCGGTGTGGGTGAAGACGATCTGGCGGCCGTCGATGCCGCCGGCCTGGTTGACCATCTCGATGTAGCCCTCCAGGCCGGCCAGGAAGGGCACGCCGACCGTGGCGTAGGCGCCGGAGGTGGCGGCCGAGTTGGCGATGTGGACCTCGGTCGCGCTGATGCCCTGGACGGTGCCGACCGGGCTGTCCGTGGTCGTGGCGTCGGTGGCGTCGGTGTTGTCAGGGCTGTCGCCGGCGCAGCCAGCCAGCCAGGAGGCTGACAGCAGGATTCCGGTCAACGTGGCCAAGACTTGTTTTGTCTTCATGTGTTACCTCTCCTTTGATGGTTTCCTTGAGTGGATTGATTGAGTGGATTGAGGCTGGGCGATGGGTGGGTCGAGTGGTGGATGGTTAGCCTGATCCGAGGTAGGCCTCGACCAGCCGGGCGTCCTGGATCAGTTCGCAGGCCGGGCCGGCGACGGAGTTACGGCCGGTCTCGAGGACGTAGCCGTGGTCGGCGATCTTGAGAGTCTGGAGGGCGTTCTGCTCCACGATCAACACCGTGGTGCCCTCTTGTTTGATTTCCTTGATGATGCTGAAGATGTCGCGCACGATCAGCGGCGCCAGGCCCAGGGAGGGCTCGTCCAGGAGCAGCAGCTTGGGGTTGGCCATCAGGGCGCGGGCGATGGCCAACATCTGCAACTCGCCGCCGGAGAGGGTGTAGCCCATCTGCTTGTGGCGCTCGGCCAGGCGGGGGAAATAGTTATAGCAGCGCTCGAAGTTCCGCCTCAGCTGAGACTTGGAGCGGACGGTGAAGGCGCCGCAACGCAGATTCTCCTCGACCGTCAGATCGCGGAAGATCTGACGGCCCTCGGGGGACTGGACCAGGCCCGCGCCGGTGATCCGCTCGGCCTCCCAGCGGGTGATGTCTTGGCCGAAGTAGCTGATGGTCCCCTCGGCCGAACGGGTCAGGCCGGAGACGGCGCGCAGGGTCGAGGTCTTGCCGGCCCCATTGGCCCCCAGCAGGGCCACCACCTGACCCTCAGCGACGTCGAGGTCGATGCCCCTGACCGCCTCGATGGCGCCGTAGCGGATCTTGAGGCCGCGGATGGCGAGGGCTGGCTGAGTCATTCTTGTTCCCCCAAGTAAGCTTCCTGGACCAATTTGTCGCCCTGGATCTCGGCCGGGGCGCCCAGGGCCAAGAACTTGCCGAAGGAGATGGCGCAGATCCGCTCGCAGACGTTCATCACCAGGCGCATGTCGTGCTCGACCAGCCAGACCGCGCAGCCGTACTGGTCCCGGATGGCGCGGATGGTCTGGGCCAGGTCTTCGGTCTCGAAGTCGTTCAGGCCGGCGGCCGGCTCGTCCAAGATGATCAGGCGGGGCTGCGCCATCAAGGTGCGGGCCATCTCCAGCTTCTTCAACACGCCGTAGGGCTGGCCGCCGGCCAATTGGTCGGCCAGGCGGCCGATGCCGAGGAAGTCCAGCGCCGCCATGGCCTTGGCCCGGTAGACCTTCTCCTCCCGCCGGGCCCGGGGCAGGCGGAAGATCTGCTCCGCCATGGTGGCCTGGAAATCGACGTGGCCGCCCACCAGGACGTTGTCCAGCAGGGACAGCTCTTTGACCACCTCGACGTTCTGGAAGGTCCGCGCCAGGCCCAGCTTGATGATGGAGTGGACCGGTCGGCCGACCAGGTTGAGCCGGGCCTGGCCCAACTGGTCCGCCAGGTGGCGGTCGCGGCTGGGCAGGCGGGACTGGTCGACGGTCAAGAAGACGTCGCCGGCGTCCGGGCGGTAGAACTGGGTGACGCAGTTGAACACGGTCGTCTTGCCCGCCCCGTTGGGGCCGATCAGACCGAAGATCTCCTGGTCGAAGATGGTGAAGGAGAGGTCGTCCAAGGCCTTCAGGCCGCCGAAGCTGATCGACAGGTGGTCGATGCTCAGGACTGCTCGCTGGCTCATGCCGGCCGCCCCTCTTTGACGGCGGTCTGATCGGCGGCAGCCCGACCGGCCCCGGGCGGGCTGGGCCGATCCGAGTCGGGCGGCCTGGCCGCGGGCGGTCCGGCCTCGCCCCGGTCGCCCCGCAGGCGTTGGAAGGGCCGCCGCACCAGGTCGGCCAGGCCCTTGAGGCCGGCGGGGAAGAACATGATGACCACCACGATCAAGACGCCGCTGAAGATATAGGGCAGACCGGCCACGTCGCCGATGACGGGTAGCTTCTTCAACACCAGTTCGGGCACGGCGAAGATGACGAAGGCCCCGGCGACCGTGCCGAAGATCGACCTCAGGCCCCCCACCACCACCATGGCGATGATGTTGAGGGACATGAACAGGTTCCAGGTCGAGGGGTAGGAGCTGCGCAGGAAGAAGAGGTACAAGGCTCCTCCCAGCCCGGCGTACAAGGTCGCCAGGGAGAAGGCGAAGAGCTTGTACTTGAGCACGTTGACGCCCATGGCCTGGGCCGCCACCTCGCTCGAGCGCATGGTGTGCAAGGCCCGGCCCAACTGCCCGTGGACGGTGTTGTGGGTCACCATCATGACCACCACCAAGGCGATCACGATGATGACGAACATGGTCGCCCGGTCGGTCTGGAGCCCGAAGACGACGGGGTACTTGGATTGCTTGCCGGCCGTGCCGCGGGTGAACCACTCCAACTGCTCGAAGGTCTTGAGCAGAATCTCGGAGATGCAGAGCGAGGCGATGGCCAGGTAGATCGAGCGCACCCGCAAGGAGACGACGCCGACCAGCAGGCCGATCAGGGTGGGCAGCACCAGGGCCGCCAGCAGGGCCAGCCAGAAGCCGAGCCGGAGGTCGTCTTGGAAGTAGGCCGCCAGGTAGGCCCCCAGGCCGACGAAGCCGGCCGTGCCCAGCGAGATCAGGCCGGAGTAGCCCAGCAGCAGGTTGAGGCCGAGGGCCACGATGGCGTAGATCAGGACGAAGGCCAGCGTCGACAAGGTGGAGTTGCGCAGGCCGCCGGCCTGGGCCAAGACGGGCAGCAGGCAGAGCAGGGCGCCGAAGACGAGGAACTGGACGTGGGCGTTGCGCGCCGGCTTGAGGACCGAGCTCAGCGGCCGGGCCGTCCGGGTGCTGGATGTGCTCATGCGACTAGACCTTTTGCAGGTACGTCTTGCCGAACAAGCCGTTCGGACGGAATAACAAGAAGACCAAGATGATCAGGTACATCAACTGGTCGCCCCAGACCGAGCTGACGTAGAGCTTGAGGAAGTTGCCCACCACGGCGATCAGGTAGGCCCCCACGACCGGGCCGTAGAAGGTCTGGAAGCCGCCCAGGACGCAGGCGAACAGGGCCGTCACCTGAACGGTGTTCATGAAGGACGGGGTGACAGTGGTGGTGGGCGCGATCATAACGGCGGCCAACATGCCCAGGACGCCGGCCAGGGCCCAGGCCAGCAGGGTGACGGTGCGGGTGGGGATGCCCATCAGGCGGGCGGTCGGCTCGTTCGAGGCGGTGGCGCGCACGGCCAGGCCCAGCTTGGTCTTCTGCAGCAGCAGGAAGAGGCCGGCCGCCACGACAACGCCGAAGACGATGTTGAAGATGGCGTTGTACGAGATATTGGCCCGGCCCAGGGCGACGTCGCCCGAGGCGATGAAGCGGGGCAGCAGCAGCGGGTCGGTGCCGAAGATGATCGGGGCCAACCCCAGGAAGACCATGATCAGGCCCAAGGTGATGATCTCCTTGCCCACCGAGGTGGCCCGTTTGAGCCGGCGGATGATGGCGAAGTCGACCAGGAAGCCCAAGGCCCCGGCCACCACCACGCCGACCAGGACGGCCTGCCACAGCGGCATGCCGGAGCGGTTGAAGACGAATGCCACGGCGGTGCCGGCGAACATGCCCATGGAGCCCTGGGCGAAGTGCATCACCAGCGAGGTGCGCCAGACGATGATGATGCCGAGCGCGGCCAAGGCGTAGACACTGCCCGTCTCTAGGCTGCGTAGGAACGGCTGGAGCACCAGGTCCACGTCGGTGTGTCCTTCCTCGATGACTGAGCGGTAGGTTATGACACAGGTGTCACTGTGTCAATCACTTATTCGAGACCGTTGCCGAGTCGATACCTCAAGCGGCCGGACAGGCCAGCCCCCCTCCGCTCCAGTACGCGCAGATGTGTCGCTTTCGACCCCTCCCGTCCGCCCGCTGGGCCGTGATAGAGTCAAGCAGCTTGATGTGACACAGTTGTCACTTAAGCGGTCCGCCGGGATCGTCCGGCCGGCCAGGCCAGCTCGAAGGAGAGGACCATGACGAAGCTGGAGAACATCGGCATAGCCGGCGTCGGTCTTTACCTCCCCCAACCCCGGATGACGGCCGGCCAGATCTCCGAGGCCACCGGCGGGGTCTGGTCCGAGCAGGCCGTGATCGACAAGCTCGGCATCAGGTCCAAGCCGCTGCCCGGCCCGGGCGACGGCACCCAGGAGATGGGGGCCAAGGCCGCCCTCGACGCCCTGGCCACCTCCGGCGTCGACCCCAAGTCGATCGACGTCATCTTGTGCGTGGGCGAGGAGTGGAAGGAGTACGGCCTGACCACCTCCGCCCTCTACATACAAGACCGCATCGGGGCCGACAACGCCTGGGGCATCGATCTGGCCAACCGCTGCTGCACCACCTGCTCGACCCTCAAGATCGCCAAGGACATGTTGTGGGCCGACGATGACATCGACACCATCTTGGTGGCGGGTGGCTACCGCAACGGCGACTTCATCGACTACACCGACCGCGACGTCTCCATGATGTACAACCTGGGCGCCGGCGGCGGGGCCTTCATCGTCCGCAAGGGCATGGACCACAACCTCCTGCTGGGCAGCCACATCATCGCCGACGGCTCGCTGGTCCACACCGCCGGCGTGGAGATCGGCTACATCAACCAGCCCTTCCGGCCGGACAACATCGAAGAGGGCTACCACTCCCTGCGCCTGATGGACCCGCGGCGGATGAAGGACCGCTTGAACGCCAATTCCCTGCCTAACTGGTACCGCTGCATCGACCAGGCGCTGCTCAAGTCGGGCGGTCTGGACCGTTCCGACATCGACTACCTGGGCATCTTGCACTTCAAGCGCTCCCAGCACCTGGCCATGTTGAACGAGCTAGGGCTGAGCCCGGACCAGACCACTTACCTGGAGGACTACGGCCACATCGGCCAGATCGACCAGATGTTGACCATCCGGCTCGGCCTGGAGCAGGGCAAGATCCACGACGGCTCGCTGATCTGCCTGATCTCCGCCGGTATCGGCTACGTCTGGGCCGCCACTTGTATCCGCTGGGGCCGGGCCTGAGGGTCTGGCGCCCGGAGCGAGGACCAAGTCGAAGACCTGGCCGCAGACCAGATCGAAGCCCTGAAGCACCGAGAAGCCCCTGAAGCACCCAGAAGCACCGAGAAGCCCTGAAGCACCGAAGAAAGACCCACCGCCATGTTCGACTACCGCTCCAAGCTGATCAGCGTCGACGCCGCCCTCGACTTGATCCAAGACAACGACACCATCACGGTCGGCCTGGGCGCCAACGAGCCGCCCGAGTTCCTGGGCAACTTGCACCGGGCGGCCGACCGGGTGCGCGACGTCACCATCACCAACTGCCTGCCCACCGTGCCCGGCCGCTACCTGTCCGAGGACTGCCTGCGGCAAGCTTTCTTGATCGACTCCTGGTTCTCGACCGCCCAGTTGCGCTCCCTGGCCGGCACCGGCCGGATCAGCTACATTCCCAACCATCTCCATCTGGCCGGGGTCAAGCGCAACCACTTCGTGCGCTCGTCCATCTTGATCTCGCTGGCCTCGATACCCGACGCCGCCGGCCGCGTCCGCTTCGCCGCCGGCAACACCTACGAGGAGATGATCGCCTCCCAGGCCAAGCTGCGCATCCTGGAGATCAGCCCCAACGCGCCCCGCTGCCACGGCCAGAACTACCTGGAGTGGGACCAGATCGACTACGTCATCGAGTCCGAGGCCCGGCCCGCCACCATCCCGGCGGTGGCGCCCAACATCAAGGACCTGGCCATCGGGCGGACCATCGCCGACCTGATCGACGACGGCGACTGCGTCCAGGTCGGCATCGGCGGCATCCCCAACGCCGTCTGCGCCTATCTGACGGAGAAGAAGGACCTCGGCATCCACACCGAGATGATGACGACCGGCATCATGGACCTGATGCGGGCCGGCGTCGTGACCGGGGCGCGCAAGCAGGTCGACATCGGTCTGACCGTCTTCACCTTCGCCCTCGGCTCGCTCGAGCTGTACGACTTCATGGACGACAACCCGGATCTGTTCACCGGCCGGGGCGAGATCGTCAACGACCCCTACGTGATCGCCCGGAACGACAACCAGGTCTCGATCAACACCACGGTCGAGGTCGATTTGACCGGCCAGTGCTGCTCCGAGAGCATCGGAGTGCAACAGATCTCGGGCAGCGGCGGACAGTCCGACACCGCTGTGGGGGCGCAAATCTCGCAGCACGGCCGCTCCTTCATCGCGCTCTACTCGACGGTGGAGAAGAAGAACCGCCAGACCGGTAGGGTCGAGGTCATCTCCAAGATCGTGCCGACCCTGCGTCTGGGCGCCGCCGTCACCCTGTCGCGCAACGACGTCGACTGGGTGGTGACCGAGTACGGGGCCGTCAACCTGCGTGGGACCAACGTCCGGGAGCGGGCCCGGCGCCTGATCTCGATCGCCCACCCCGACTTCCGGGATTCGCTGGAGCGGCAGGCCCGTGACTTCGGCTACCTGGCCTGAGCCGGGCCCCCCGCCGCCGAGCCGAGGACGCGAAGCCCAGGAAGCCTAAGAGGAAGCCTAAGGAGCCTAAAAGGAGGAATCATGGCAACATTCGATTTCGAGGGTCTGACCATCTACTACGAGGACCACGGGGCGGGCCGCCCGCTGCTGATCCTGAACGGCATCTTCATGTCCTGCGCCTCCTGGAAGGCCTTCGTGCCGGCCTTCTCGGCCGCCAACCGTCTGCTCCTGCTTGACCTGGTCGACCAGGGCCGCTCGGACCAGGTCGACCACGAGTACACCCAGGAGCTACAAGAGCGCTTGGTTGTGGCCTTCCTGGACCACCTGGGCCTGGACCAGGTGGCGATCTGCGGCCTCAGCTACGGCGGCGAGGTGGCGCTGCGGCTGGCCGGCCGCCACCCCGGGCGGGTGGACAAGCTGGTGTTGTCCAACACGACGGCCTGGACCTCGGCCTGGCTGAGCGACATCGGCCGCTCCTGGGAGGCCGCCATGGCCTCCCACGACGGCCACCAGTTCTTCGCCACCTGCATACCTGTCGTCTACTCGCCCGGCTTCTACCAGGCCCGGATCGACTGGGCCAAGGCCCGCGAGGAATTGTTCGTGCGCCTCTTCCCGCCCCAGGTCTACGACGCCTTCGCCCGGCTGACCCGCAGCGCCAACAGCCACGACGAGCGGGCCAACCTGGGCCGGGTCGAGGCCCAGACCCTGGTCATCTCGTCGCAGCACGACCACGTCACCCCGCTGGACAACCAACTCGAATTGGTCCGGGGCATCGCCGGGGCGGCCCATTTGATGATCATGGACGCCGGCCACGCCGCCATGTACGAGCAGCCGGCCGCGTTCACCGCCGCCGTGCTGGGCTTCGTCAACTCGGACAGCGCCGACATCGAGATCGACTGAATCGAGATCGACTGACCGCGCACCGCTTAAGACTGACCGCTCAAGGAGGCCTCATGCCAAGGTGATACCGCGCCGGATGATGTCGAGGGTGCCTTTGAGATGTTTTCGGACGCCGTTCAAAGACAAGCGTTGATTGATGTTCTGAAAGATGAAGACGTCGGTCATGAAATGGACGCAGAGGTCGGCTAGGACGGGGGAGTCGACATCGGGGCGGACCCGCCCCTGCTCCTTGTCGTATTCGATGGCGATCAGGAAACTGTCGCGGTAGCGCGTCTGGATATTTTGGATCAAACCCCAGGAGACGCCCCGGGCGTGGCTATACATGACCTTGCCCAGCTCGATGTGCTTCGGGTGGCGCAGGAGGAATTCGGCGTCGCGGGTGTAGAAGTCCTCGAAGAAGGTCAGGAAGGGGCTCGACTTGTAATGCTCGAAAGCCGGTTTGACAGACTCCTGACGGCGTTCGCGCAGCGTCTCGAAGACGTAGACGTAAAGGTCGTCCTTGGTCGCGAAGTACTGGTAGATGCTGCCCCGGGGGATACCGGCCTGGCGCACGATGTTGGAGATCTTGGCCTCCTCGACGTTGCGCTGGCTGAACTCCTCGATGGCGGCGTTGAGGACGCGCTCACGTTTGGCCGCCGGCAGATTATGAAAGGTCTGTGTGGCCAAGGCGCCCCCTCGAAATCGATCCCGACACGGTCCAAGTCCGCTCAGGCGCCGTGTCTTAGGCCTGGGGCCGACGCGGCGGCAGCAGAACGGCTTCGCCCTGGATGACCACCACGTCGTCTTGGTTGGTGGCCTGGCAGGCGAAGGCGACGCGGCCCTTCTCCCGCTTCTCCGTCACGGTGACGGTGGCCGTGACCGTGTCGCCCAAGAAGACCGGGGCCAAGAAGTTCAGGCTTTGGGACAGATAGATCGCGCCCGCGCCCGGCAGCTTGGTGCCGAAGACGGTCGAGAAGAGGCTGCCGGACAACATGCCGTGGGCGATGCGGCGGCCGAATCTGGTGGTCTCGGCGTAACGCTGGCTGACATGGGCCGGATTGAAGTCGCCGCTGATCCCGGCGAAACCGTGGACATCCGTCTCGCTGATCGTCTTCTCGAATGACGCGCTGTCGCCGACCGACAATTCGTCGTAGTACATCTCATCCTCCAAAGATTGGCTGGGCGGCTGGTGCCCGCGCATTAGGAATGCTAATGCGCGCGGGCGTGGACTGTCAAATGAGCCGGTTCGCCGATTCCGCTCCCCGGACGCGGCGCATATTGTTCTGGACTCTCCCGCCCAGGAAGGGAGTCGGCGCTGTCCGCCACAACGGTCAGGCCCGCCACGACGAAGACTGGGGTGTTGCCAGGTTAGCCGGGTGTGTGGGGGCTGATGTTTCCCGCCTCATCGCGGTGGCCCAGGATCACAGCGAACCTTTCCCGGAGACAACTATGGCCGCCGCAGCGGCCATAGGACTCGCCGCACCAGGTGCGACTCGACGCTCAGTGAGCGCCACTACGAGTATAGGTCCATCTCGCCAACCCGAGCAACCAAACCGCGCACGGCGCCAGCGGTGGACTGTCCCACCAGCGCGCGGAAGGGCGGTAAATTGGCCGGCGGTTGAGAGGAGCCGCATGGCCCAGGTGCCCACTCAGGAGGATGTCGCGCGCGCGGCGGGTGTGTCGCGCGGCCTGGTGTCGCTGGCATTGGCGGATTCTTCGCGGGTGGCGGACGCGACCAAGAAGCGGATCCTGGAGGCGGCGGATCGGCTGGGCTATGTGCGCAATCTGGGCGCCGCGTCGCTCGCCTCCAACCGCTCTCCGGTGGTCGGCGTGCTGCTCCCAGACCTGCGCAATCCGTTTTTCGAGGACGTGGTGGACTCGCTGCAACGGAACGCGGAACCGCGAGGTCTGGTGGTGCTGGTGGCGACGGCCTCGAACGACCGCCAGCGGGAGCGTGCGGTCATGCGCCGGTTCAGGGAGTTGCGCGCCATGGCTGTGGTCCTGGTGTCTCCTGGGGCCAGCGCCCGCGTGATGCGCGAGTACGCGCGCCAGGTTCCGGTCGTCACGCTAGGGCTGGCGCGGAGCGGTGGTCTGGTGGACGCGGTCCATGTGGACGAGGCGACCGCGGGGCGCCTGGTGGCGGCACGGTTGCGGGCGCTTGACGTGTCGGAACTGCTGCATTTGGCGCTTGACGCCGGCCGCCGGGATTCCACGATCGCTGCGCGACGTGACGCGGTCGAGGCTGCCGCCCGGGCTGAAGGGCTCGCGTTCCGCTGCGCTGAGACGATGGACGGAGCGCTGGCGGCGGCATCCGCCGCCCGCCCGCGAGAACTGGGCATCGTCGCCCACAACGACCTAGAGGCCATCGCGCTGGTCTCAGCCCTCCGCTTGAACGGGTTGTCTCCGGGGCCCAGCCTGCCGGTGGTCGGTTTCGACGACACCTACCTCGCAGCCATGCCGGAGTTCGGCCTCACCTCGGTCAGCCAGGATCCGGACGCGCTGGGCGTGGCGGCGCTAGACCTCGCGCTACGGCGCCTGGACGAGCCGGGACGGCCCGGCGTAGAAGTGATTGTCCAACCACGGCTGACACTCCGCGCCACGGCCTGATCCGCTGAGCGCCAACTCCCGCTGCGGCGGGAGAGAGCAGAGGGCGACCGGCGCGCGGCCGGGCGGTTCGGATCGAGCCGGCGCGAGCCTGGCGGACAAAACGGGAGCGCGGCGGACGAAAGCCCCCAACCCGTTGACGCGCGTTGACATATCTGTTACGGTTTTCCTTAACGCGCGTCAACGGTGACGCGCCGGTTCACGAAGGAGTGACCATGGCCAAGGCCCTCTCTGTGGCGGTGATCGGCGCCGCCGCCGCGATCAATTGACCATCCCCAATCACCATCCACCGCAAAGGAACATTGCCATGTCCGCTTTCAACCTGTCCGCCTACACCGCCTGCCTGCACAACTACACCCTCGACCAAGCCCTCGACATCCTCCGGGACGACGGCCTGACCGGCGCCGAGGTCAACGTGGGCGGTTTCATCCCCTCTCCCCATTGCCCCGTCGACCTGCTGCTGTCCTCGCAGACCGCCCGCGACGACTACCTGGGGCAGTTCGCCGCCAAAGGCCTGCGCCTGAGCGGCCTGAACACCTCCGGCAACCCGCTCAGCCCGCTGCCGGACATCGGCCCGAAGCACGCCTGGGACCTGCGCCGCGCGATCGAACTGGCCGGCAAGCTGGGCGTGGGAGAGATCGTCTGCATGTCCGGCGCGCCCGGCTCCGACCCGGCCGCCCGCTACCCGTCCTGGGTGGTCAACCCGTGGGACGGTGTCTACCTGGAGGTCCTGGCCTACCAGCAGTCCGTGGCGGACCCGTTCTGGCGGGAGCTCGACGCCCGCGCCGGGGACGCCGGCGTCAAACTGGCTCTGGAGCTGCACCCCCACAACCTGGTGTTCTCGCCGGTGGGGTACCTCGACTTCGCGGAGCGCACCGGCGTCAAGAATGTCGGCGTCAACATGGATCCCAGCCATCTGATGTGGCAGGGCATGGACATCTTCGCCTCGATCCGGCTGCTCGGGGACCGGATCTTCCACGTCCACGCCAAAGACACCAAGATCCTGCCCGGCGCCGCGACCCGCGGCGTGCTCGACGACCGCTTCGGGCCGGTCCCAGCGGACCCGGCGCAGCGCGTCAGCACCGGCCTGGACCACTACTGCTCGACCTGGCCGGCGGACCCGGCCTGGCGCTTCGTCGCCATCGGCGAGGGCCACGATGTCGAGTGGTGGGCGCAGTTCCTGCGCCAGATCGCGGCCGTCGACCCGGCCGCCAACATCTCGATCGAGCATGAGGACGCGTCGTTCTCGCAGCTCGACGGTCTCCGGCTGGCGGCGGAGCGCCTGAGCGCCGCCGCCGAATCGGCCGCCACCGGCCAGACCGTCGTCCTCGACCGCGCCTTGGACTAACTCCCGCGCCTTGGACTAGCTCCGCCAAGAACTCCCATGACCGCCGGGCCCGGCGCCGCTCCGACGCGAAACCGCCGTAAAGAAGTTTGGTCGAATGTCTTGACAAACTGTCAACCCGTCCCCTAATCTGGTGGAGCGCTCTACGTAGAGCGCTCCACCAGACAGCGGTATCGCGCAAAGGCGCACGACAGGCCGGACCGAAGGCGCTACCGGCGGGAGAGAGGGACCGATTAAGGGCAAGACGGGCGAAGAGGCCCTGTACTGAACCAGCCAAGACTGAACCAGGCTGAAGGAAAGGAACTGCCATGGCGAGGATCGCTTTGGACCCGAATATGTACTACCGCTCGATGGGGACGCCGCAGACGTTGTTCAAGGCCGCCGAGCTCGGCTTCGAGCTGGTGGAGCTGTCCCCCAACGCGGACTTCCACTTCTGGCACCGCTACCCCAAGGCGGACCGGGAGTTCGTCGCCGAGCTGAACCGCGCGCAACGCGACTCGGGCGTGAGGATCGCCACCCTCAACCCGGTGTTCAACTGGTCCAGCCCCGACGAGCGGGAACGCCAAGCCCAGGTCAGGAACTGGCGGCGGCTGCTCGAGCTGGCCGACCAACTCGACGTCCGCGAGATCACCAGCGAGTTCTCCGGCGACCCCAACACGCCCCGCCAGTGCGAGCAAGCCTGGTACCGCTCCATCGAAGACCTGGCGGGCGACTTCGAGCGCTACGGCGTCCGGCTCAACCTGGAGGCCCACCCCTACGACTTCGCCGAATTGCACGATGACGCCTACCGCCTGGTCCGTGGCGCCGACAAGCCGTGGATCGGCTACGAGTTCTGTTGCCCGCACCTGTTCCACCTGTCCGCCGGCGCGGGCGACGCCGCCCGGATGATCAAACAGGCCGCGCCCAAGCTGCGCGCCGTCCACGTCGCGGACACCTTGAACCACCTCGCCAACGACGGCAACCGCTACATCGTCAACCCGCCCGGCGTGGACGCCCGCGTCCACCAGCACGCCGAGATCGGCGCCGGCGAGGTCCCCTGGGAGGAGGTGTTCGCCGCGCTGCGCGACATCGGCTTCGACGGCCTGGCCACCGTCTGCGTCTTCGGCTGGCACGAGAAAGCCGACGCCGTCAACCGCCGCGCCCTGGACCGGCTGCGCCAAGAACTCGGCTGACCCCGGTGGCGCCGCTCCCGCGCCGGTCACCCGCCAGATCGGCCTGTTGCCTCAGTCCTGATCCACTGGGCGGAAAAGATCGTCGGCCGTCACCTCCGACTGGACGGCGCTCCGGTAAGCGCCCTTGGCCAGGCCGTAGGTCGTGATCATGGTCCAGTGGACGGCTTTTCGTGTCCTGGTCTCGGTCACGAAAGCCGTCTTCTTCCGGCGGAGGGCTTCCTCGACGGCCTTCGTCACGGCCCCTGCGGCCGGATTCGCCGCGCGGCTGGTCAGTCCGTCGCGACCTCCGATTCGATGGTGTAGCGGTCGGCCCGGTAGACGTGGTCGCCGACATCGCCGAGGCGGCCGTCCTGGTCGTGGGCCTCACGGTGCAAGGTGAGGCACGGCGTCCCCGGCTTGACCCCGAGGCGGCCGGCGACCTCGGCCGTCGCGCCGGTGGCGCCGATCCGCTGGAAGGCCGTGACGAATCTGACGCCTTGCCCGCGCAGCACCGAGTACAACCCGTCGGCGACCAGCGCCTCGGCGGTCAGCTCCAGGTGGCCGGGCAGCCAGTTGCGCATCACGGCGAGCGGGCCGTCGCGGGTCGACCGCAGCCGGCGGAGGTCCCACAGCGGCTGGTCGCCGGGGAACAGGTCCGCCAGGCCGGGCGGCGGGGCGACCCGCTCCAGCGACAAGACCTCGGTCGACGGTTCGGCGCCCTCGCTTTGGAGGTACTCGTAGAGGCTGGAGAGACCGGCCTTGCGGGCCAGCTTCGGCCGGGTGACGCGGGTGCCGACTCCGCGCTGGCGTTGGACCAGGCCGGCTTTCGCGAGTTCGCTGATGGCCTGCCGCATGGTTGGCCGGGACAGCCCGAAGCGGGCGGCCAGGTCGATCTCGTTGGGCAGGAACGATCCCACCGGCAGCGCCTCGGAGCGGATCGCCTCCTCGATGCCCGTCGCCACCTGGTGGTACAACGGTATGGGCGAGGTCTTGTCCACGCGCACACCCGCCAGCGGGTCCATGCCCGCCTCCTTCCTGCCCGGGCGCCCGGGCCGGCCTTGGCGGCCGGAGCCCGACACGTCTAGACGCCAAAAACATTATTGTTCATACATTATGACAGCCTTAGCCCCTGATCGTGCGGGGCCGCGCCAGCGCCCGAAGCGAGCCTCCCTCGGGTGGACAGGATTTGGATCTATTGCTAGAATGTCAATATGTACAGACTTATTCACTTGAGCGCAAAGGAGCCCTCCTGATGACCAGCCCACCGGACCTTCTCGCCATCGGCCGCCTGGGGGTCGACATCTACCCCCAGCAGATCGGCGTCGGCATCGAAGACGTGGACACGTTCGGCAAGTACGTGGGCGGCTCCGCGGCCAACGTCGCCATCGCCGGCGCCCGCCACGGGCTCGCCTCCGCGCTGGTCAGCCGCACCGGTGACGACCCCTTCGGCTTCTATCTCACCCGCGAGCTTGAGCGCGAGTACCGGGTGGACACCCGCTTCATCCGCCGGGACCCCGACCTGCTCACCCCGGTCACCTTTTGCGCCATCCGCCCGCCGGAGGACTTCCCCCTCTACTTCTACCGGCGGCCCACGGCCCCGGACCTGCAGATCACGGCCGCCGAGATCCTTGAGGCCCCGTTGGCCGATGCCGTCCGCCAGGCCCGAATCTTCTGGTTCACCGGCACCGGCCTGTCGCAAGAGCCGTCCCGCTCGGCCCACCAAGTGGCGTTGCGCCTCCGGTCGACCGCGGCAGCCGCGCTCCCGTCGGGCGCCGACGGGGACACCCCCCGCCTGACGGTGTTCGACTTGGACTATCGGGAGACCTTCTGGCCCAGCCGCGAGCAGGCCTCCCAGGCGATCAGCGGCGCCTTGGAGTTCGCCGACGTGGCGGTCGGCAACCAAACCGAGTGCGCGGTGGCGGTGGGCGAGGGCACACCAGACCAGCAGGCGGACCGCCTGCTAGAGGCCGGCGTCAAGCTGGCGGTGGTCAAGATGGGCTCGCAAGGCGTGCTGGGGGCCACGGCCTCGAAGCGGGTCCGCTGCCCCCAGATCGCCGTCGAGGTCGTCAACGGCCTGGGCGCCGGCGACTCCTTCGGCGGCGCGCTGTGCCGGGGACTGCTGGCCGGCTGGCCGCTCGAAGCGGTGCTGAACTTCGCCAACGCGGCCGGCGCCCTGGTCGCTAGCCGGATCGCCTGCTCGGCCGCCATGCCCGTCGAGGCGGAGGTCCGCGAACTGCTCGCCCGGGCCGGCCGCCCGCAGCCGCCCACTCAGGATAGGAGTCCCCGATGAACGACCCGCGCCGCTACGCGGCTCTGACAGCTAAGCGCTGGGCCAACCCGGGCGCGGTGGCCCAGGCCGCGCGGTCCCGCCGGCCCCACCCCGGGTTGGGCGGCGGCCAGATCCTGCTGGTCGCGGCCGACCACCCCGCCCGGAACGCGCTCGCGGTCGGCCAGCGCGCCACCGCCATGGCGGACCGGCGGGACCTGCTGGACCGCCTCCGCGAAGCGCTCGCCCGCCCCGGCGTGGACGGCGTCCTGGGCAGCCCGGACATAATCGACGACCTGCTGCTGACGGGCGCCCTGGACGGCAAGCTGATCTTCGGCTCCATGAACCGGGGCGGGCTGCGCGGCGCGTCCTTCGAGTTCGAGGACCGCTTCACCGGCTACACCGCTGCGGCCTTGAAAGAACTCGGCGCGGACGGCGGCAAGACCCTGACCCGCGTGTCCCTGGAGGATCCGGGCGCGGCGCGCACCCTGGAGTGGACCGCGCGGGCGGTGGCGGAACTGGCCGCCCTGGGCCTGCGCGCGATGATCGAGCCGTTCATGTCCAGCCGTGGCCCGGGCGGGGAGGTCCGCAACGACCTCAGCCCCGACGCGGTGATCGCGTCCCTCGCGATCGCGTCCGCGCTCGGCCCGACCTCCGCGCACACCGTCTTGAAGATCCCGGTGGTGGAGGAGATGGAGCGCGTCATGGCCGCCACCACCCTCCCCACGGTGCTGCTGGGCGGCGACCCGACCGCCGCGCCGGACCAGGTCTACGCCAGCTGGGAGGCGGCGCTGAGGCTGCCCGGCGTCATCGGGCTGACAGTCGGGAGAACGCTGCTGTACCCGCCCGACGACAACGTCGCCGCCGCTGTTGACACCGCCGCGTCGCTGCTGACCGCCGCCCCCGCCGGGAACACGGCCGCAGGGGATCTGCCATGACCGCGTCGAGGTGGCACCACCTTGCCGGGTCGCTGGCGTCGGACGGCTGGGACGTGCGCACGCGCAGGGCTGCCACCGGGCTGCGCCACACCGGCCTGCGGGTCGGGACCCTCCAGGACGGGCCCGGGCTGACGCTGGAGGGCGACGACCAGGAGCGGATCGTGGTGCCGCTGGCCGGATCCTGCACCGTGCGCACAGCCCGTGGCCTCGTGTTCGAGCTGCGCGGGCGGCCCGACGTCTTCTCCGGCCCCACCGACACGCTCTATCTGGGCGCCCGGACCGCTGCGACCATCACCGGACACGGGCAGGTCGCCGTGGTCGAGGCGGCCGCCCGCGCCGCCCGCCCGCCCCTCCTGACACTGGCGGAGGACACCGCCGTGGAGTTGCGCGGCGCCGGCAACGCGTCCAGGCAGGTGCACAACTTCGGCACCCCGGCGAAGCTCGACGCCGAGCGGATCATCGCCTGCGAGGTGTTGACGCCATCGGGCAACTGGTCCTCCTACCCGCCGCACAAGCACGATTCGGAGAGGCCCGGCCAGGAGACCGAGTTGGAAGAGATCTATTACTTCCTGGCCCGCCCCGTCACGGGCGCGCGCCCGGGCCGGGCCGTCGACCCGCATGGCTACCAGCGCGTCTTCGCCTCCGACGACCGGCCGATCGATGTGCTCGCGGAGGTGCGCTCAGGCGACCTGGTGGTGGTACCGCACGGCTGGCACGGCCCGTCCATGGCCGCGCCAGGCTACGACCTGTACTACTTGAACGTTATGGCCGGCCCCGGCCCGGTCCGGGACTGGCTCATCACCGACCACCCGGCGCACGCCTGGATGCGCGACGCCTGGAAGAACCAGGCCATTGACCCGCGCCTGCCGTTCGCGACCAGACCCTAGACATAAGGAGGAATCACGATGCCGACCACCGAAACCCGAGGCGCCGCGCCTCAGAACGCCCCGGCGCCGGCCGCCGCTGTCCAGCGCCCGCCCCGGATGATGCGGGCCGCCGTCTTGGCCGCGCCGGGCAGCCCCCTCCGTATTGAGCAGCTTCCCGTCCCCAGGCCGGGACCCGGCGAGCTGCTGCTCAAGGTCCGCGCCTGCGGCCTGTGCCACTCCGACTTGCACGTGTTGAACGGGCACATCGCCTTCCCCACCCCGGCGGTCCTGGGCCACGAGGTGTCCGGCCAGATCGCCGCCCTGGGAGCGGGCTTGGAGCGGACCGGCCTGGAGGTCGGCCAGCCGGTCGCGGCGGCCTTCTTGATGCCCTGCGGCCAATGCCCCGAATGTGACCGGGGCCGCGATGACCTGTGCCCCAACTTCTTCCAGCTCAACCGCCTTCGCGGCCTGCTCTACGACGGCGCCTCGCGGCTGGCGCGCGCCTCGGGCGAGACTGTTTACCAGTACTCGATGGGCGGCCTGGCCGAATACGCCGTGCTGCCCGCCACCTCGGTGACGCCGCTGCCGGCCGACATGGACCAGCTGGCGGCGGCCACCCTGGGATGCGCCGCGTTCACCGCCTACGGCGCGGTCCGCCGCGGCGCGGACCTCCGTGTCGGCGAGACTGTGGCCGTCGTCGCGACGGGCGGGGTGGGCGGCTACATCTGCCAGGTCGCGCGCGCCCTGGGGGCGCGGCAGGTCGTCGCGGTGGACGTGGCGGACGCGAAGCTGGAGGCCGCTCTCGCCGTGGGCGCCACCCACGCGGTCAACTCGGCCACGGTGGACGCGGCGCAGGCGGTCGGGGAGATCACCGGCGGCCGGGGGGTCGATGTGGCCTTCGAGGCGCTGGGCCGGCCCGAGACCTGGGCGACCGCGCTCAGCCTGATCCGCCCAGGCGGTCGCATGGTGCCGATCGGGCTGGGCGCGGGCCAGCAGGCCGCCGCGGTCCCGATCAACCAGCTGGTCCGCAGCTCGCAGCGGATCATCGGCTCCTATGGCGCGCTCACCAGGCAGGACCTGGCGACCGTCGTGGACCTGGCGCGGCGCGGCGCGATCGACTATCGCGGCGTGGTCGCGCGGCGCCTGCCGCTGGAGGCGGCCCAGGACGGCTATGCCGCTCTGGCCGCCGGCGAGATCGTGGGCCGCGCCGTCATCGACATGGACGCGGCGCCGGAGCGCTGACGGCACCCGCCGCTAGATGGTTAATTCCAAGGGCTGGGCGATGGATTCGCGCTCAGGCGGCGGGCCGGCAAGGAAGAGGAGGGAGGCGATGTGTCGCATCGCCGACCGACGATGACGCCGCCGGCGCGTCGTCTGGGCGTGAGGACGAGCCCATGGCTTGGAATTAACCATCTAGG
>JAISAO010000035.1 GCA_031266665.1 Propionibacteriaceae bacterium
GCTGGTGACGCCGCCCAACGGGTTGGTGACGTCTGACAGCAGGCCGCGCGACTCGTAGCTGTAAGCGGTTTTGACGTCGGTCGTCGCGGTCTGGGGGCCGCCGGTCGCGTTCTCGACCACGGCGACAAGGTTCCCGGCCGAGTCGTGCTCAAAGCTGGTCAACCGCCCCGTCGCGTCCGTCACCGTTGTCAGGTTGCCCAGCTGGTCCCAGCTTTGGCGGGTGACCGCGCCCGTCGGATCGGTCTGCTCGACCACCCGTCCCATCGAGTCGTAGGACCAGGCCGTGACTCGCCCCAGCGCGTCGGTCGCCTTGGCCACCAGACCCCCGGCGTCCAGCTCGAAGTCTGTCGTCCCGGCGCCGACTTGGTAGGAGCTGACGACATCGCCCACCGCGTCATAGACATAGGCCGCCTCGCGCCAACCGACCGGATCTGTCACCTCGACCACTCGGCCGGCGGCGTCGCGGGACGCCCGAGTGGTCAGGCCCAACGGGTTCGTCACAGCGGCCAACCGGCCGGCGGCGTCGTAGTCGTAAGCCGTGGCCGCGCCCGCCGGGTCTGTCTGGCGGACCAGTCGGCCGGCGGCGTCGTACTGGTAGACGGTCGCCCGGCCGAGCGGGTCGACGCTCTCCACCACCTGACCTCGCCAGTCGTGGGCGTAAGTGGTGACGGCGCCGAGCTGGTCCGTTTGGGCGACGACGCGGCCCGCCTGGTCGTAAGCCGTCGTGGCGATGCCGCCGTCGGGATAGGTCACCGCCGACAATAAGCCTCGGGCGTCGTAGGCGTAGGAGGTGATATAACCGGCCTCGTCGGTCTCGCTGGCCACCCGGCCGGCGGCGTCGTAAGCCGTCTGGAAAACCTCGCCCCGGGCGTCGGTCCGCGCCACCTCGCGCCCCAGCGCGTCCAAGCTGTAGACAATGGTCGAGCCGTCGGCTTGGACCAATTGGGTCAGACGCTGTTCGACGTCGTACTGATAGCGGGTGACGCCGCCGTCCGGCGCGGTCTCGGCGATGAGATACAGCTCGCTGTCGTAGGCGAAGGTCCAGGTCTCCCCCCGCCGGCCGGTCAACGAGACTAGTTTGCCGTTGACGTCGTACAGGCCGGTCTCGCTCGAGCCGTCCGCCAGCCTGACTGCCGTCAAATGGTCGTCCAAGTCGTACTCGTAAGCCGTGACCGCCCCCAAGGGATCGGTCATCAACACAACCCGGTTGGCCAGGTCGTAGTCGAAAGCAGTGGTGTTGCCCAACGGATCTATCACGCTAGTCAAATTGCCTCGGGCGTCGTATCCCATCTTGGTGACGGCGCCCAGTTGATCAGTCACTTGGACGAGGTCTCCGTTGGCGTCGTACTCCTGGCGCGTGGTCGAACCGTCCGGGTAGGTGGTCACGACCGGCAAGCCCCTGGCGTCGACTTGGTAGCTGGTCGTCTGGCCGAGCTCGTCCGTGGCCTCGATCAAGTCCCCGGCGGCGTTGTAGAGGCTGCGTGTGGTCGCGCCCGTCGGATCGCTCACGGCCGTCGGCTGCCCGGCGGCGTTGTACTCATAAGTGGTGACAGCCCCGTCCGCCGACCGTTGGGAACTGGTCAGGCTGTTGCCCAGGTAGTCCGACACCGTCTCCCCGCCCAAAGCGTCGACCACTTTGACAACCTGATGTTCTGAGTTCCAGTGGTAGACGGTCACCGCGCCGGTGGCATCAGTGTAAGTCGTCGTCTGAGCCCTGTCGTTGAACACCAGGGTCCGGGTGTAACCCATCGACGTCGTCTGACGCACCACTCGTGACTGGTCGTCGTACTGGTTGCGCAGCCAGGTGACGTCGTCCGCCCCGGTCTGGGCGATCATCCGATGCTCGGCGTCATAGTCGTAACGCAGCGTCCCGCCACCCGGCTTGGTCAAAGCCACGAGATCGCCGTCCGGCGAATACCCCAGCCGCCAAATGGCCCCGTCAGGCCGGGTGAGGGCGGTGACGCGCCCGTCGTCATCGGTCTCCACCGCCACCGTCTGGCCGGCCGTGTCGGTCACCCGGGCCAATTTCCAGAACAGCGCCCCGGCACCGTCGTAAAACAAAGTCAGGGTTTTCCCGCTCCGGTCGCTGACCGAGGTCAGGCGCCCGCGCCCGGTCTGATCATCGACCGCGAAGGTTCGGATCTCCCCGACAGACGACTCCCAGGTCAGCGTCGACCCGTCGCCGCCCCAGGTCAGAGTGGCGAAGGCGTCGTCGGGGCTGACAAAGCCGCCGGCCCCATCGGCGTCGAAGACGAAACCGCGTCCGTCCGGCAGGACGATCCCGGCCGAATCGTCGTCGAACAACTGGGTGTAAGCCCCGTAGGAGTAAGTCCAGCCTTGGCCCACGGGCGAGTCCAGGCCGGATTGGGCGTTATAGGTCAGCTCGAAGTCCATCGCTTGGTCCCCGACCCCGGTCAAGGAGAGCAAGGCCTCGGAGGTGACGAAGTCGCCGGTGCTCATCGACACCGGGTCGGCCCCGTAGCGCAGATAGTTCTGATAGCCCAGGTTCCTCAGCCGCTCCAACTCGTCCGCCGACGGCCGCGCCGGATAGGGCGACCCGCAGGTCAGCCCCATCGTCTCCATCTGGTCCCGGATGCCGGCGTAGACGCCATCGACCACCAGGTCGAAAGCGGTGGTGATGATCGGGTGGTCATAGTTGTGGTCCAGGAACAAGGTCTCCAAGTGGACCCAGGGGAAGGCCAGGTCGCCGTAATCCGGGTACCAGGGCGAGTTGGCCGCCGTCTGGACCGGCCCGTTGGCCGACCGTCCGGTGTAGGCGGCTATTTGGTCCAGCAGCGCTTGGCCGAAACCGACGTCCTGCGGCCGGGCGTAGGCCTCTGGGCCGCCGTCCGTCTGCACCCCCCAGGGATAGCCGGTGAAGGCGTTGAAGGCCAACGTCACCATCAAGTCGGCGCCGGCCTCGACCGCCACCGCTTTACGCTCCGCCCGGGAGACCACGCCGGGGCTATCCCCGCGCGTCAGCACCACCTGCGAGCGGCACTCGATCTCCAGGCGGTTCTTCAACTCCAGGGCCAACTCGTGGGACAGCTCCAATTCGCCCATCTCGGGCTCCCCCGGCCAAACCGTGTGGGCAATGTCATCGTCCAAGTCGAGGACGATGACAGCGGCGGTGGCGGCCTCGGCGGGGGTGTACTGCCCCAGCCAGACCGGTAGGGCGACGGCGGCGGCAATCACTATTGGCAGTGGGCGAAACGATTTCAGGAGCCTGTCCCCTTTGGCTTCGGCACAGCCGACCGGCCTGACAGCCGAGCGGCGGGCCAACCATATAGGACGGGACGGAGGCCTCCCGCGGCGGGGCGAATGGTGGAATCCCGGGACTCGGGAGCGGCTCCGGGATTGGCTCAGATCCCGAGTCAAGCCCGGGCCGACGATAGGCGCGAATAGAGAGGTTTAAGCCCAGATCCACCGCTGATCAACGGGGTGAGCGGCGTCGGGCGGGTGTGATGGCGGTGGGGTCTGCGCGAAGGCGGACTGGACGTTCGTTGAGCGTCGGACACGCCGCCAGCGCGCCCGAATGGGGTCGCCCGGCAGTCGAGAAGCGGTGGATCTGGGCTCAGGCTCAGGCCTCGTTCATGATGGTGGACAACTCGTTCACCAGGGGCAGGTCGTAGATCTCCTCCAGGGTCAGGCGGTGGCCGTCCTCGCCGCCCAGGGGGACGCGCCAGTTGGGGTACTCGTCGATCGTGCCGGGCTGGTTCTGGGTGCGCCGCTCCCCCACGGCGTCGACCAACGCGACGCACAGCAGACGGGACTCGGTCAGGGCCAGATAGCGGTGCAGGGCCAGCAGGATGGCGTGGGGGTCGCGCTCGCCTTGGGCCAGCAGGCCGCGGCCCTCCAGCATGTGGACGATGGCGCCCTGCTCGGCCACGTCCTTGGCGATCTCGTCGGCCAACGACTCGGTCAGCAGGCCGAGCGAGTGACGCAAAGAGACGTGGTCGTGGGCCAAGTAACCGGCCGTCGGCGGCAGGTCGTGGGTGGTGACCGAGCCCAGGCACAACTCGCGCCAGTCCTGGGGCGGCTTGACCCGGCCGTCGTCGGTGTACTCGAACCACAGCACCGAGGTGCCGAGGAGGCCGCGCTCCAGCAGGTAGTCGCGCACCCAGGGCTCGACCGTGCCCAGGTCCTCGCCCACCACCACGGCGTCGGCCAGCTTGGCCTCCAAGGCCAAGATGCCGACCATGGCCTCGTGGTTGTAGCGGATGTAGGTGCCCTGGCCCGGGCCGTGTCCGGCCGGGATCCACCACAGCCGGAACAGCCCCAGGATGTGGTCCACCCGGATACCGCCGGAGTGGCGCAGGATGGCCCGGACCATGGCCCGGAAGGGGGCGTAGGCGGCCTGCTCCAGCTTGTCCGGCCGCCAGGGCGGCTGCAGCCAATCCTGGCCGGACTGGTTGTAGGCGTCGGGCGGCGCCCCCACCACCACGCCGCGGCCGAACAGCGGTCCCATCATCCAGGTCTCGGCCCCGGCCGAGTTGACGCCCACCGCCAGGTCGGCCATGATGCCGATCTTCATGCCGATCTCCTGCGCCCGGTGCTGGGCGGAGGCCAGCTGGGACTCGGCCATCCATTGCAGCCACATGTGGAAGCGCACCGCCTCGGCCCGCCGCTGGGCGTGGGAGACGACGGCCGGCGACTCCGGGTCGCGGAACTCGGGCTCCCACTGGCGCCAGTCGGCCCCGAAGTCCTCGGCCAGCACGCAATAGGTCGCCCACAGGCGCAACGGCTCGCCCTCCTGGGCGAAGAAGGCCTCCATGGCCATGGTCCGGGCCGGGCGGCGGGGGGCGGCGAAGATCTCCTCCAGGGCCTGCCGCTTGGCCGCCCAGACGGCGTCCCGGCGGATGGCCGGCTCGTCGGCCAGGGACTTGGCCAGGTCGCGGCGGCGCTCGGCGATGCGGCGGCGGCGCTTGTCCGACAGGCCGCCGTACTCCTCCACCCCCTCGGGGCGGATGTAGATCGGGTTGACGTAACGCCGGGAGCTGGGGAAATAGGGCGACGGCTCCATCGGCGCGACCGGCTCGGCGGCGTGCAGCGGGTTGATCAAGATGTAGTCGGCCCCGTGCTGGGTCTTGGCCCAGACCGCCAGGTCGGCCAGGTCGACCAGGTCGCCGAAGCACCAGCCGCGCTTCGAGGCCAAAGAGTAGAGCTGGACCATGAAACCCCACACCCGGCCGTCGCCCAAGCGGGCCGGCAGGCCGACATAGGACGGCGTCACGATCAAGCTGGTCTCGACGGTCTGCGGCCCGGAGCGCAAGACGATGTTGTGGTAGCCCAGGGGGATGTCGCCCGGCAGCTCGAAGCTGGCCCGGCCCACCAGATGGCCGTCGACCTGGCGGTCGGGCACGTCGTTGTCGATCTGGCGGACCTCGATCCGCCAGCCGTTGTCGCAGCGCACCCAGACATCGGCCGGCGAGCCGGCGGCGACGTGGGCGTCGAAACGGGCCGGGCGGCCCCGCTCCATCACCACCACCGGCGGCAGGCCGCGCCGCCAGGCGGCCAGCTCGTGCTCGGCCAGGGCGGCCTGGACGGCCTCGGGGGTGGAGGCGTCGACGTCGATGGCGGCCAGGGCGGCCACCAGGGTGTCGGCGGCGATGTCGACGTGGTGGCCCTTCCAGTCCCAGAACTCCGTCGCCACCTTGTGGGCGGCGGCCAAGCGGGACAACGCGGGATCGATCTCAGCCATGACGCACCTTTGCTTCGCGGAATTGGGAACCACTGTGGCGCCATCCTAAGCCGGTCCACGGCCGAGGGCGCACCCAGGGTGGGGCTGCGGTGGGGACGGGCCGTTGTCCGGCGGGCGACCGATCCGGCCCCACCACGGTCCACCAGACTAACCGGCCCCACCACGATCTGCCGGGAGACTAGGCCGCGGGCGGTCAGCGCCGGCGGATGACGACAGTGCGGGCCAAGGAGTCGTGGAAGGTCTGGCGCCGGGGGTGCCACAACGGCCGCAGGCAGTTGAGCAACTGGGCCAAGACGAATAGGGGTAGGAAGAAGCCGGCCCAGACGACCGAGCGGACGACGGCCCGCCCCCAGGGCAACTTGTCGTCCGGCGCCAGGACGGCGCCGGGGGGTGTCGGCCGGTCGCCCAGCGGCGGGGCGGGGACGACCTTGAGGCCGAGCAGGCGCATACCGATGGTCGCCCCCCAGGTGGTCAGGAAGACCAGCGAGTAGACCAGGTAGACGCCCACTTGGGCGAAGCCGAGGCGTTGGACGTCGGCCGCCAATTGGACCGGCACGGCCGGCATCTGGTAGCTCTGGTCGGCCAGACCGGCCATCCAGACCTCTAGCCACTCCCGGTAGCCGTCCACCAGGCGGCGCCCGAAATCGCCGGCCAGCCAGAGGACGATCAACAGCAGCCCGCCCTCGATCAGATAGTCGATGGCGGCGGCGGCCATCCGGCGGCCCCAACTGGCCAGCAGGAGGGCGCCATCGGCCGGCGGGGTCAAGACGGCCGGGGCGTTGGGGTAAGGGGCTCCGGCCGGCGGCGGGGCCGGGGCCAAGAGTCGGGGGCCGCCGGCGGTCGGGCCTAAGCCAGGGGCGGAGGCCGGGCCGTCGGCCGTCGAGGACGGCCCCGGCGAGAGCGGGCGGCGGCTATCGGGGCCGGCCGGGCGGGTCGGGCCGTCGGCGGGGCTGAAATCGGGTCCGGGGCCGGCCGGGCGGCCGGTCGGCGGGGTCGGGCGGGCGGCCTTGGGACTGGGGGACGGGCGGTCGGAGCCGCGCCGCACCAGTGACAGGCGGCGGCGCACCCGCTGGCTCCAGCGGGCGCCGTCCCAGTAGCGCTCCCGGGCCGGGTCGGCCGGGTCGTCGTACCAGCCTCGGGGAGGCAAGGCTTCACCTGTCACAGGCCTTAGTCTGCCCCATCGCCCGTCTCCGGGGCCGTTCGCCGATTGGCCGCCAGCCGCCGCCGTCCGCCGCCGACCGATGGTCACGAAACCGTAACAATCAGCCCAGACGGCAGTATCGTCACACATCTGAAACAGCTTTCGGCTGGACTACCTCCCGGCCGCGCCCGGGCTGGGGTGGTTATTGACGACTGATCGAACTAATCGAACTAATCGAGGTGACGACTGATGAAGCGACTGCTCAAGGCCGGGACGGCTGTGGCGGCCCTGGCGCTGGTTCTGGCCGGCTGCGGCAGCACCGGCTCCGACAACACCGGCTCTGGCGACGATAACGCCCAGGCCGCCGACTACACCGTCGTCGCCGGCAAGCTGACGGTCTGCGCCGACGTGCCTTATCCCCCCTTCGAGGACTTCGACGACTCCACCGCCTCGGGCTTCACCGGTTTCGACGTCGATTTGGTCCAGGCCATCGCCGACCGCCTCGATCTAGAACTGGTGATGATGGACTCCGACTTCGACGCCCTCCAGTCCGGCCTGGTGCTGACCTCCGACCAGTGCGACATGGGCGCCTCGGCCATCACCATCACCGAGGCCCGCAAAGCCAATATCGACTTCGCCGAGCCTTATTACGACTCTTTGCAGTCGTTGCTGGTGAAGACATCCTCCGGCATCGCCTCGTTGGACGACCTGGCGGGCAAGACCATCGGCGTCCAATCCGGCACCACCGGCAAGCACTTCGCCGAGGAGAACGCCCCCGCCTCCGCCACCTTGCTCGACCTGCCGTCCGACGGCGACCTCTGGCCCGCCCTGCAGGCCGGTCAGATCGACGCCATCCTGCAGGACTACCCGGTCAACCTGGCCCACGTCCAGGCCGACTCGAATTACGCCGTGGTCCAGCAATGGACCACCGACGAGCAATACGGCTTCGCCTTCCCCAAGGGTCGGCGGACCGAGTTGCGCCAAGACGTCAGCCAGGCCCTGCAGGCGATGCGCGACGACGGCACCTACGACACCATCTACAATCGCTACTTCGGCTAGAGCGTGAATCGTCAAACCGGTCGGCCGGCACCGATCCCTGTCGCCCGCGCCACCTCGGCCCAGCCGAACCAAGGCCCGGCCGGCGGCGGTCGCGAGGCGGCCCGATGGCGCTGAGCGACATCCGCCCGACCGTCAGACGCCGGGCCGGGCGGATGTCGTCCTATATCGTCGGCGTTGTCGTGGTGGTGCTGGTGGCGGTCCTGGCCGACTGGCCCGAGATCGGCCGCCAGTTCTTCAACCGCCAGGTCTTGGCCGCGCTGTGGCCGGACATCATCGTCATCGCCTTGCGCAACACCATCTTGTTCACGCTGATCAGCTTCGTCCTGGGGCTGCTGCTGGCCGTGGTGCTGGCGTTGATGAAGATGTCCTCCGGACCGGCCAAATGGTTCGCGGTCGGCTTCATCGAGTTGTTCCGGGGATTGCCGGTACTGGTGACGATGCTGGTGATCGCCTTCATGATCCCGATCGCCTTCAACGGGGCCAAGCTGCCGGGGCCGACCATCGTCTCCGGGCTGCTGGCCCTGATCCTGGTCACCGGGGCCTACTCGGCCGAGATCATCCGGGCCGGCATCGAGGCCGTGCCCAAGGGCCAGCGGGAGGCCGCCCGCTCCCTCGGCATGCCCCACTTGACAACAACATTTTTCATCATTCTACCCCAGGCCATCCGCATCGTCATCCCGCCGATCACCAACGAGTTCGTCCTGCTGTTGAAGGACACCTCGCTGCTCTACGTCATTGGCACTACCATCCAGACCCGCGAGCTGACGACCTACGGCCGCAACGGCTTGACGACCTACGCCAGCCCGACGCCGATGATCTTCGCCGCCCTGCTCTATCTCATCGTCACCATCCCGTTGACCTACATGGTGGGGCGGCTGGAGAAGCGGATGGCGGTGAAGAAATGACCGCTCCGACCCCCGGTCCGCCCGTCCCAGGCGACGACGGCGGAGCCACCCCCCGGAGGCGCAAGCTCCACCCCCGGGACCAGCCCCGGCCCGAGGCCCCGCCGATCCAAGTCGTCGGTCTGCGCAAGAGCTTCGGCCATCACGAGGTCCTGTGCGGCATCGACTTGACGGTCGAGCGGGGCGAGGTCGTCTGCGTCATCGGGCCGTCTGGCTCGGGCAAGTCGACCCTGTTGCGCTCGGTCAACCTGTTGGAGCGCCCCAGCGCCGGCCGGGTGCTGATCGAGGGCATCGACGTCTTGGACCCCGATGTCAACCTGGACTACGTCCGCACCCGTATCGGCATGGTCTTCCAGCAGTTCAACCTCTTCCCCCACATGACGGCCCTGCGCAACACCACCATCGCCCAGGAGAAGGTCCTGCGGCGCAGCCCGGCCGAGGCCGCGGCCGTCGGCCGGGCGATGCTGGAGCGGGTCGGGCTGGCGGACAAGATCGAGGCCCACCCCTCGGAGCTGTCCGGCGGCCAGCAGCAGCGCGTGGCCATCGCCCGGGCGCTGTCCATGAACCCGGACATGATGTTGTTCGACGAGCCGACCTCGGCCCTCGACCCCGAACTGGTGGGCGAGGTCTTGCAGGTGATGCGCGACCTGGCCCGGTCGGGTATGACGATGATGGTGGTGACCCACGAGATGGGCTTCGCCCGCGAGGTCGGCAGCCGGCTGATCTTCATGGACGACGGTGCCATTCTGGAGGAGGGCCTGCCCAAGGAGATCCTGTCTCAACCCCAACATCCCCGCACCCAGTTGTTCCTGTCCAAGGTCTTATAGCGCCTCCGAGGTCTACCATGCTGGCCTGGAGAGCCGGCTCGGAGAGGATGCTATGACCGCCAACGCCCAGCCCCAACGGTCTGTCGCCGGTGGGACCCCGCCGCCGCCCGACGACCAGGTGGCGGCGCTGGCCCGGGCTGTGGCCGACCAGGTGGCCCAGGTCGTCCGGGGCCGCCGCCGGACCGCCGATTTGGCGGTCACGGCCCTGCTGGCCGAGGGCCACCTGTTGATCGAGGACGTGCCCGGGGTGGGCAAGACCACCTTGGCCAAGGCCCTGGCCGCCAGTCTCGACGCCAGCGTCGGCCGGATCCAGTTCACCCCCGACCTGATGCCGTCCGACATCACCGGCTCCCACGTCTACCTGGCCGAGCGGGGCGGGCTGGAGTTCCGGGCCGGACCGGTCTTCGCCCACATCGTCATCGCCGATGAGATCAACCGGGCCTCGCCCAAAACCCAGTCGGCCCTGTTGGAGGCCATGCAGGAGGGCCACGTCACCGTCGATGGCACGACCTACGCCCTGCCCCGCCCCTTCCTGGTGGTGGCCACCCAGAACCCGGTCGAGTTGGAGGGCACCTACCCCCTGCCCGAGGCCCAGCGGGACCGTTTCCTGGCCCAAACCGGGGTCGGCTACCCCGATCTGGAGCAGGAGATCGCCGTCTTGGACGGCCAGGAGATACGTGACCCGCTGACCGGGCTGCGGCCGGTGGCCACGGCCGACCAAGTCCAGTCCATGATCGCCAGCGTCCGCCGGCTGTACACCGCCCCGGCGATCAAGCGTTACATCGCCGAATTGGCCCGGGCCACCCGGTTGGCCGACGAGACCGTCTTGGGGGCCTCGCCTAGAGCCGCCATCCAGTTGCTGCGGGCGGCCAAGGCCGCCGCCTGCCTGGCCCAGCGCCGCCACGTCCTGCCGGACGACGTCCAGGGGCTGGTCCTGCCGGTCTGGGGCCATCGTCTGGTCTTGACCCGCTCGGCCCTGCGGCAGGGCGTCACCCCGGAGAGCCTGCTGCGCCGCTGCCTGGAACGGACGCCGGTCCGCTGACCGGGTGATCGGGTGATGAGCGGGGTCCGAACCGGCCGCCCCCGGCCGACGACCGCCCAGCGGGACTGGGAACGCCCGACGGCGCCAGACCGCCCGGCCGGCGGCAGGCCTCCCCGGAGCCGGCGGCGGATCACCGCCCGCGGAACGGTCGTCGCCCTGGTGGCAGTCGGCTGCCTGGGGTTGGGCCTGGCCGGCGCCTATCCCATTCCGACGGCCATCGGCGCGACTCTGGCCGGCCTGCTGGTCTTCGACCGGCTGGTCTTGGTCGGCGGCCGGCGGGGGCGCCACCAGTCGCCGGTCCGACTGGTGGCGCCCAACCCGGTCTCGGTCGGCGACCAGGTGACCGTGGCTTGGTCGGACCCGCAACTCCACCGTCTGGCCGACGCGGCCGACGGTTTGCCGCCCGGCTTGACCCGCCTGACCCCGCCCGGTCGACGGGAGACCCTGGTCCAGGCCGAGCGGCGGGGGGTCTTCGACTGGCCGGGCGGACGGATCGGCCGGGTCGCCCCCTTCGACCTGGTCCGGGTCTGGACCGATCTGCCGGCTGGTCCCCGGCTGGTGGTCTGGCCGCCGGTCGCCCCGGTGGTCGGGCCACGGCCGGACGGGGAGGCCGACGGCGGGCGGGTCGGCCCGCGCCAGCCCAGCTTGGAGGATGTGACGCTGCGCGACTACCGGCCGGGCGACGAGTGGCGCCGCGTCCACTGGCGCTCCTCGGCCCGGCGGGGACGGCTGATGACCCGCACCGAGGAGCCCGGCCGCCAGCCCGTCACCCGTCTTAGGCTGGCCCTGGACCCGACCGCCCCCTGGGCGGCGGGCGAGCGGGCCATCGCCCTGGCCGCCAGTTGGGCCGTGTCCGGCGGCGAGGCCGGCTGGACGGTCGAGTTGGAGGCCGACGGGCTAGATCCGGGTGACAACGCCCGGCCCGCGCCCTTGGCCCGGCTGATGGCCACTGTCACCAGGCCGGCCGACGCCAGGCCGGCGGCCGCCGTCGCCCCACCCCAGGCCATCGTCGCCCCGCCCGCCGCAGCCGTCACCAGGCCCTTAGACGATCAGTGGCCGGTCGCCCGGGGCGCCGTGCCCGAGCTGTTGGACCAACTGGCGGCCCTCGACTGGTCGCGGGGCCGAGACCTGGCGGATCAACTGGCGGCCCCCTGGGAGCAGGCCGGGGCGGAGCGGCCGGGTCTGACGCTGGCGCTGGTCGCGCCGGGCGCTCGGGCGGGCCTGCCACCCGGGGCGGCGCCCCCGTCCGGGGTCGGACTGATGGTCCTGGTCGGCCCCGCGCCGACCGCTCCCGATTGGCGGGACGACTACGAGCGGGCGGGCTGGACGGTGCTTCGGAGCGACCCGGACAGGCCCTTGGCCGAGGCTTGTCTGGCCGTGGGCGAGGCCCTGGCCCGGGCCGGAACCAGGCGGGCACCATGAGCCCAGCCGACAGCCTCGTGGTTTTGGCCGGAAGCAGGCGGTCGTCATGAGCCCCGCCGACAATCTCGTGGTCCTGGCAGTGGCCCTGGTGGCCCTGTTCCTGGCGCTGTGGCTGGGCCGAGACAGAGGGGCAGACGGTCTGAATCATCCCGGCCGCACCACCGGTTGGATCGTCTTGACCCTGGTGGTGTCCTTGGCGGCCCTGCTCCAACTCTTGCGGCCGGGACCGTGGATCATCTCCAGCCTGACGGTCATCGTGGTGGTGGCCGCTGCCATGGGGCTGGCCCGGCGCCTGCGCGCCTGGCTGGCGGGGCCGGCCGGCCTGGCCGCGACCCTGCTGTTCACGACGGCGGTCACCGCCCCGGAGCGGGCCCTGTGGGGCTTCTGGCCGACGCCGGCCGCCCTGCGCCAGTTGGGGCGGGAGTTGCTGGCCGCCACCGTCCGGGTGCGGACGGCCTTGCCGCTGGAGAGTGACGGGGCCGAGTTCGTGCCCCTGATCGTCTTGGTCTTGGGGCTGATCACCCTGGTGGCCGTGGCCTGCGCCGTCGATCTGGGCTGGCCGGCCGTGGCCGGGGCGACGGCGGTCGGACCTTGGGCCGTGCTGGGCGCCATTCGCTACGACGACGCCTTCCCCGCCCTGGCCCTGACCGGGCTCGGCTTCGCCGGGCTGTTGGCCTATGGCCACCGCCGCCGCCGGGACAACGCCTCCGCCTGGCCCAGGAGCGTTGTGGCGCTCGGTCTGGCGGTCGCCCTGGTGGCCCCGCTGGTGGCACTACCCCTGCTCCAGCGGACGCCGGTCTGGGGCACCGGGCGGGCGACCCTGGTGGCCTGGCGCGAGCGGCTGACCGGAGCATCACGGGACGGGATCGACCTGACGGTCGGCCTGGACAGCTGGCTGGGACAGCCCAACAACCAGGTCATGTTGCGGCTGACACCCCTGAGCGACCAGGACCTCCAGGGGACGCGACTGCGCCTGGGTGTCAGCTATGACTTCGACGGCCGTGGCTGGAGCTTGGCCACGTCGTCTTGGGCGCCCGGCCGCGATCTGGTCCTGCTGTGGCCCGAAGGCGCCCGCCCCGACTCCAGCCCCTGGCTGTGGGGCGACCCCCAGGGACTAACGGTCGAGCAGGTCAGCCTGCAAGCGCCGCAGGATCGTCTGCCGTTGACCACCGGGCCGAAGACGGCGGTCGGGCTGGAACCCTTCTATTACGACGCCAAGACCGACTCGGCCCGGCGTGACGGCGGCCTGGCCCCGGGCACGGGCTACCAGCTATTGACCTGGCCACTGCGGCGCGACCAGTTGGCCTGGCTGACCGCTGACCCGGCCGCCGCCGATCCCCGGGCCAGCGCCGCCGTCGCCATCCCCCACACCGACCAATTGACCGCTCTGGCCCAGGGCATCGTGGCCGGTCAGAGATCGGACCTGGGCCGGGCCCAGGCTCTGGTGGACTATCTGACCGGCCCCGGCTTCGTCTACGACCGCTCGGTCCCGGCGTCGACCGGCGACGACCCGGTGTGGGACTTCCTGCAGCGCCGCTCGGGCTATTGCGTCCACTACGCCACCGCCTTCGCCCTGATGGCCCGGGCCGTCGGCCTGCCGGTCCGGCTAGCCGTCGGCTTCGCCTCCGGACGGCCGCTGGAGGGAGGCCGGCGGGAGATTCGCGGCCTCGACGCCCACGCCTGGCCCGAGGTCTACTTCGAGGGCGCCGGCTGGGTGGCGTTCGAGCCCACCCCCGGCCTGGCCGAGGCCCTGACGGCGGCCGTGGAGCCGACGCCCGAACCAACCGCCGCCGAACCGACGCCCGAACCAACCGCCACCGCCCTGCCCGACGACGCCGCCGAGTCCCCGGCCGCCGCCTGGGGGTGGCGCTGGCTCGGAATCGGCCTGTTGGTCGGACTGGTGCTGTCGGCGGCCCTCCTGGGGCGCTGGCAGTGGCGTCGCCGGGCGGATCTGGAGACGGTCTGGCGATCCGTCAGCCGCCGCCTGTGGCGGGCCGACCGCCGCCGCTCGGCCCCACCCCACCGCTGGTCGCTCGGCGGTCGGGCAGCGGTGGGGCTGGGCTCAGGCCTGATCCACCGATTTTCGACTACCGAGCAGCGCCTACCATCGGTGGATCAAGGCTCAGGCCAGCTGCCGGTCGGTCTGAGCCCCGGGGCCTTGGCCCGACGCCTGGCCGTCGACCTCGGCCTCGACCCCGAATCGCGCGCCGCCCTGTTCCGCCTGTCCCAGTTGGTCGAGGACCGCCGCTACGGCCCACCGGCCGACCAACCGCCGGCGGAGGAGGCCGACGCCTGGGCCCGTCAGTGGCGCCGCCGATTGGAGCGGCCCGGGCGGCGACCACCCGGGACCGCGCCTGGGCCCGCCCGAGCCGCCGACGGCCCACCGTCCGGCCGGGGCCGTGGCCGAAGCTTCGGCTGAAACCGAAGCTCCGGCTGAAACCGGGGCCGGCCCGACCGAGACCGGGAAGGCGGCTGTGACGTTAGACTAGCCACCCGGCCGACGAATCGTCGGAAAGGATTGTTCACGGAGGCTGATTCACGGTTTGACGGCGCTATCGACGGGTCAGGCTCGCCCAGCCATCACCAGTCGTCATCCCGGACTTGATCCGAGATCTGGGCCCGACCGCGCCTAAGCCTGACCAACCGACCGAGATCCCGGCCGCCGAAACCTGGAAAGGATGACCGATGGACAAACTCAAGGTGGCGGGACCGCTGGTCGAATTGGACGGCGACGAGATGACCCGGGTGATCTGGGGCTTCATCAAGGAGCGCCTGATCCTGCCCTATCTCGATATCGACCTCGACTACTACGACCTATCTGTGACACAGCGCGATGCCAGCGACGACCAGGTGACGGTCGAGGCCGCCCACGCCATCCAGCGGGCCGGAGCCGGCGTCAAATGTGCCACCATCACGCCGGACGAGGCCCGGGTGGCCGAGTTCGGGCTGAAGCGGATGTGGCCCTCCCCCAACGGCACCATCCGCAATATCTTGGGCGGCGTGGTCTTCCGCGAGCCCATCATCTGCCGCAATGTGCCTCGGTTGGTGCCGGGCTGGACCAAGCCCATCGTCATCGCCCGCCACGCCCACGCCGACCAGTACAAGGCCCAGAACTTCGTCGTCCCCGGCCCCGGCCGGGTGACCATCGCCTTCCAGCCGGCCGACGGCTCCCAGCCGCTGGAGTTCGTGGTGGCCGACTACCCCGAAGAGGGCGGCGTGGCCCTGGGGATGTACAACTTCAAGCGCTCCATCGCCGACTTCGCCCAGGCCTGCTTCGCCTACGCCCTGCAACGCGGCTACCCGGTCTACCTGTCGACCAAGAACACCATCCTGAAGGCCTACGACGGTCAGTTCAAGGATGTCTTCGCCGAAATCTTCGAACGCGATTTCCAAGCCCAGTTCGCCGCCGCCGGGCTGACCTACGAGCACCGTCTGATCGATGACATGGTGGCCTCGGCCATGAAATGGCCGGGCGGCTACCTGTGGGCCTGCAAGAACTACGACGGTGACGTCCAGTCCGACATCGTGGCCCAGGGCTTCGGCTCGCTCGGGCTGATGACCTCGGTCCTGATGACCCCGGACGGGCGGGTGGTCGAGGCCGAGGCCGCCCACGGCACCGTCACCCGCCACTACCGCCTGCACCAGCAGGGCCAGCCGACCTCGACCAACCCCATCGCCTCGATCTTCGCCTGGACCGGCGGCCTGAAGCACCGGGGCAAGCTCGACTGTGATCCGGCCCTGATCGGCTTCGCCCGCGCCCTGGAGGAGGTCTGCGTGGCCACGGTCGAGGCCGGCCAGATGACCAAAGACTTGGCGCTGTTGATCGGCCCGGATCAGCCCTGGCTGACGACCGAGGCCTTCCTGGCCGTCCTGGACGACAACCTGGCGGCGGCCCGGGCGCGGTAGTGGGAGCAGCCCGGGCAGCGGTCTAAGGCGCGTCGACCGGAACAGTCATCCAGCGACCCAGGGCGCGTCGACCGGAGCGGTCATCCAGCGGCCTCGGGCGCGTCGGCCGGGTTGTCCCCCAGGCCCGGCCGGTCGTCGTTCCGGCCAGTCGTCGGCCTATCCGGGGCTCAGGCTTCGGCCGGGGCCGAGTCGCCGTCCACGATCAGGTCGGCCGAGCCGGCCGGGTCCTGCTCTTGGACATAGGCCAGTTCGCGCCCCAGCCAGTGGGTCGACCAGCAGTCCCAGCGGTCGCCGGGGCGGGACCGGACCCGGCGGTGGCGCAACCCCTCGTCCACCTCCAGCCACAGTCTGAGATCCCAGTCCGTCCGCACCGCCTGATCCAAGACGTGGATCCCCTCCACCACCACCAAGGCGGTGGCGGGGTCGATCTCCAGCCGCCCGGTCGCCCGGTCGGCGGTCCAATGCCACAACTCGACCGATGCCGGCCGACCGGCCGCCAAGGGTCGCCAGACATCACGCTGGAAACGGGCGTGGTCCCACAGCTCGGGTCCTTGCTGGGCCAGGTCGTCGCCGTGGACCAGCCGGCCGCCCAGCCGCCCGGCCAGATAGCCCCCGAAGGTCGTCTTGCCCGCGCCGGTCAGCCCGTCGACAGCCACGAAACGGGGCCGGCCGGCCGCCCCCAGGCGCTCCAGCCGCTCGGCCACAGTGTCAGCCGCCGCCGCGAAACTCAGCATCCGACCCCCTCTCCACCTGATACGCCGGACATATTTTTAATCTCCTTCCGCTGGGTTTGGCGTGTCGCACCGTATTGGAAAGATATCTAGTCCGCTGTCAGTGAATGTGCTGTACAATTTTTCGGAACAAGAGAGGAACAGTGAGTCCGAGTAGAGCGGCGAGGCTAGGCACCAAGACAAATCAGAAGGCCACAACCCGACCGGAAAATGACAATTGTTCTCATGGGTCATCGCACGAAAAAAAGACAGATTATCGTTGGCGACTAGAGTGACGTCGGTGAAAGGGTTATACCAGCAGTCAGGCGGAGATATGGCGCGCACACAGCCCCCGAGTATCATCTCACTCTCAGCGTACACCCCGGAAACAGCTGCGATAATTATGGCTTTTGATTTCTTAACCGAGACCTCCAAGATATCTGCCATTCGGTTCGCCGTTTCAGCCCCGATCCATCCTTGCGGGTGAGAAAATTCGTGGCCGTTGAAGCGCCAGCATCCGTCGCCATCGGCGTACTCAGACCATCTAGTGGTGCTAAGCAATCTATCTCCTAGAAGATCCGACCAGAGCGATTGCGTGACTTCGTCTTCGCCTCTAGGAGGAATGAAGATACGAGCTGCCATAGGTGAGCCTTGTACTATGAATCCTGAAACAAGATTCGCGTCATATCCAAAATGAGGAAGTGAAATCAAATCAAACGGTAGCTTCTTGCGCGCCTCGCTCATCGCATGACCCTGGCCCAGCGGATCTGGGCTCAGTCGAAGATGACGGTGCGGATGCCGTCGGTTAGGACGCGGCGCTCGGCGTAGAGGCGGACGGCTCGGGCCAAGGTGGTCGACTCGATGTCGCGGCCGATCTCGACCAACTGCGGCACCGATTTGGCGTGGTCCACCGGGGCGACGTGCTGGGCGATGATCGGACCCTCGTCCAACTCGGCGGTGACGAAATGGGCTGTCGCCCCGATCAGCTTGACCCCGCGGGCGTGGGCCTGGCGGTAAGGGTCGGCCCCCTTGAAACCGGGCAGGAAGGAGTGGTGAATGTTGATGGCCCGGCCGGCCAGGTCCTGGCACAGGGCCGGCGACAGGATTTGCATGTAGCGGGCCAGGACGACCAACTCGACAGCCTGCTCGGCCACCGCCTGGCGAATCCGCTGCTCCATCTGGGGCTTGGTCTCGGGCAGGACGGCGTGGTGCTCGAAGGGGACGCCGTAGAAGCGGGCCAGCGGCTCCAACCGGGGGTGGTTGGACAACACCAGGGGCACGTCGATCGGCAGGGAGCCCTGTCGCCAGCGGCTGAGCAGGGCGTCAAGGCAGTGGGGCGCGGTCGACACCAGGATCAGGCAGCGCAACGGCCGGCCGACGGCGTCGACCGCCAACCGCCCGTCCAGCCCTTGGGCCACCGGCCGCAGGGCCTGCTCCAAGGCGTCCCGGGGGCCGGCGTGCTCGACCTGGACCCGCCAGAAGAAACGGCCGGTGTCGGGCGAGGAGTACTGCTGGGACTCGGTGATATTGCCGCCGGCGGCGACGATGGCGCCGGCCAGGGCGTGGACGATGCCGGGCCGGTCCTGGCAGACCAGCGTGCTGACGGAGTGGTTCGAGTCGGCGGTCACAGGCAGGAAGACTAGACCACGGCCCCGACGCGACCGCCTCTGGCGACACGACCTCCCTTCGACCGGCCCCGACGGCGCCACCGGCTCGCGCGCCAGCGGGTGGCCGCCCGGCTGGACCGGGGCGATGATGACGACCCTGGCCCAGGCCTGGGGCCGGCCGCTCAGCGGCGCATCAGTCTGCGCGCCACCAGGTTGCCGAGCAGCTGGCCCAGTTGGACCAGGGCGACGATGATGAGGACCGTGGTCCAGGTGACGATGGTGTCGAACTGGTGGAAGCCGTAGGTCAAGGAGAACTTGCCCAGGCCGCCGCCGCCGATCACCCCGGCGATGGCGGAGGCGTCGACCACGGCCACGAAGGCGAAGGTCAGCCCCAGCACCAGCGGCCCCAGGGCCTCCGGTATCAAAACCGCCACCACCGTTCGCAGGCGCGAGGCGCCCATCGCCCGGGAGGCCTCCAAGACCCCGGGGTCGACCGCGAACAGGTTCTGCTCAACCACCCGGGAGATGAAGAAGCTGGCCGCCAGGGAGAGGCCGAAGATGATGGCCCGGTTGCCGATGCCGCTGCCGGTGACGGCCCGGGCCAAGGGCTGGACGGCGCCGATGAAGATGACGAAGGGGATGGGCCTGAAGAAGTTGACCACGAAGTTGACCACCACGTAGACCCCCCGGTTGGCCCACAGGCCGCCGGCCCGGGTGGTGTAGAGGGTCAGGCCGATGACCATCCCCAAGACCGAGCCGATGGCCAGCGACAGGCCGACCATGTACAAGGTCTCGTAGAAGGCCTCGAACAACTTGCCCCCGAGTTCGGGCAGACTGGTTCTCACGCCAGCTCCCGCAGTTCGAAGCGGCCGGACAGCTCGGCCAAAGCCGCCGTCAGCTCGGCCTCGTCCCCCGACAGGGCCAAGACCAGTTGGCCGAAGACCCGCCCGCCGATGTCGTCGATGCCGCCGTGGACCAGCTCCCAGCCCAGCCCCCGCCGGCCCAGCTCGGCGAACAACTGGCCCTGGGTGTGGGCCGACTCGCGCACCGTCAAGGCCACCAGGCGCCCCCGGTGGCGTTGGCGCAGCCGGGCCAGGGCCTCGCCTCGGGGGATCTGGCGCACCACGGTGGAGACGAAGCGGCGCGTGATCTGGTGGCGGGGGGCCGACAAGACGTCGTAGACCTCGCCCTGCTCGACGATCTTGCCCTGGTCCAGCACGGCCACCTGTTGGGCGGTGGAGCGGATGACCTCCATCTCGTGGGTGATGACGACGATGGTGGTGCCCAGCTCGGTGTTGACCCGTCGCAGCAGGGCCAGGACCTCCAAGGTGGTCTCGGGGTCGAGGGCCGAGGTGGCCTCGTCGGCCAGCAGCAGCCGGGGGTGGGTGGCCAGCGCCCGGGCGATGCCGACGCGTTGTTTCTGGCCGCCCGAGAGCTGGTCCGGGTAGGCCCGGGACTTGTCCGCCAGGCCGACGAAGTCCAACAACTGTTGGATCCTGGTCGCCCGTTCGGCCGAGGGCACCCCGGAGATGGCCAAGGGGTAGGAGACGTTGCCCCAGACGGTGCGCGAGTTGAACAGGTTGAACTGTTGGAAGACCATGCCGATGTCGCGCCGCACCGCCTGCAGGGCCTTCTCGCTCAGCCGCGTGATCTCCTGGCCGGCCACCGTGATCGACCCGGCGGTGACCGAGGTCAAGGCGTTGATCAGTCGCACCAGGGTCGACTTGCCGGCCCCGGAATAGCCGATCAGGCCGAAGATGGTGCCCTGGTCGATGTCGAGCGAGACCCCGTCGATCACCGGGATGATCGACGGGGCCCCGGGCTCCCGCCCCGCCTTTGGGGCGGGGAAGGTTTTACAGACGTCGCGCAGCGACACCAGGGCCATGCTCAGCCCTGGTCCAAGGTGTCGGACACGACCTTGTCCAAGGCGGCCTGCAGGTCGGCTTGGGGGATTTTGACGATCTCGGCCACGCCGCCCGAGTTCTCCTGCAAACCGTCGGTCACGGCCTGGGTGTCTTGGAACAGCTCGACCAGTTTGAGATAGGTCTGGTTGTCTTTATCCTCCGGCCGGACGGCGAAGATGTTGACGTAGGGCAGGGCCGAGGCGTCGGCCGGGTCGTCCTTGGCGATGGCGTCCTCGAACTTGAGGCCGGCGCCGTTGACGTAATCATTGTTGATGATGACGGCGGCGGCGTCCTCCAGCGCCGTCGGCGTCAGGTCGGCCGCCACGGTCGTGACCTTGACCCGGGAGGCCGGGTCGATGTCGGCCAAGGACGAGAAGATGGTGCCGCCGCCCTTCAACTCGATCAGGCCGGCCGACTGCAGCAGCAGCAGGCCGCGGGCCTGGTTGCTGGGATCGTCCGGCACCACCACCTGGGCGCCGTCGGGGATGTCGTCCACCTTGTCGTACTGCTTCGAGAACAGGCTCAGCGGGTAGATGGCGGTCGAGCCTAGGGGGATCAGATCCTTGCCCGACTTGGCGATGTAGTCGCCCAGGTAGACGATGTGCTGGAACTGGTTGATGTCCAACTCGCCCTCGCTCAGGGCCGGGTTGGGCAAGGCGTAGTCGGTGAAGTCGACCAGTTCGATGTCGATGCCGGCGTCCTTGGCGGTCTGGACGTAGACCGCCCAGTAAGGGTCGGAGGCGCCGACGACGCCGATCTTGATCGGTTTGGCGTCGTCGTCGCCGGAGCAGGCCGTCAGCCCGCCCGTCAGGGTGAGGCTCAGGGCCACCGCCGGCAGCAAGACCAGGCGACGCGCCCGGGAGGCGATTGATTTCAACATTTCTTTCCTTAATGGTTCGGCTTGATAGTCTTAATAGTTCGATGGGTTGGTTTCGGTCGGACGGGGACAGGCGGCGGCCGGGAAGGCTCGGCCGCGCGACCGCTGGCTGGGACGGCCGCCCGGGTCGGACGGCGGGTGGATCGGCCGGTCAGAGACCGGGCCGCATTCGACCCGCGACAAACGCCGGGCGGCCCGAACACATCATGCGCCCTGGGCGCGGCGTCGGATCTGGCATGGCTGTCCTTTAGACGGGTCGAGGCGGATGGACCGCCGAAACTGAGGCCCGACAGTAGTGGGCCGACCGCCCCCAGGCAAACGAACTCACCCGTATACGCGACCAATCGTTGCCAATCCGTGACCTTCCGCCGGCTCCCCCGGCCGTGGGCGGGCCTTCGCCCGGCCTCAGCCGAACCGGTTTCAGTAGAATGGTGCGATGCGACTGTTCCTGATCCGACACGCCCAGGCGGCCTGCAACGCCCAGCACCTGATCGACAGCCGGCCCCCTGGATCCCCCCTGACCGAGTTGGGCCAAGCCCAGGCCGAGGCCTTGGCGGTCCGCCTGGGCGACCAGCCGATCGAGGCCGTCTGGGCCTCCGATCTGGTGCGGGCGGCCCAGACCGCCGCCCCCCTGGCCCGGACCCTGGGCCTGGTCCCCCGACTCGACCCCGGGCTGCGCGAGATCGCGGCCGGAGACTACGAGGGGGCCGACGACATCGCCAGTTGGTCCGGCTACGCCACCGCCGTGGCCCGTTGGGCCCAAGACCCGACCGCCCGGCTGCCCGGCGGCGAGACCGGGTTGGAGTTCTTCGCCCGCTACAACGCCGCCATGGCCCAGGTGGCGGCCAGCGGTCTGGCCAACGTCGCCGTGGTCAGCCACGGGGCCGCCATCGGCGTCTGGCTGACCGCTGTGCTGGGCGAGACCCTGCCGGTCTCCAAGGAGCAGGTCGGGCTGATGGCCAACACCGCCCACGTCGTTCTGATCCTGGCCGACGGCCGCTGGCGGGCCGAGCGTTGGACCGAGGACTACCTCAGGCTGGCCGGCCCGCCGGCGGCCGGGACGGCCGTCTGAGCGCCCGACCCCGACCTGTCGCCCGACCCCCGACCGTCTAGCCGCCCCACGCAGTGTCCCCCCTCCGCCGCGTTCCGGTCCGGCGCTGCGTGGGGACCCCGGACCGGCTCATTGGTTAAGGTTTTGATCGCCCAAGTCGTCTAGTCGCCCCGACCGTCGGCCGGCCCAGGAGGAAGCCATGGATGTCATCATTTGTCCCGACGACGCCACCGTCGGCCGTCAGGCCGCCGCCAAGATCGCCCAGGTGGTGGCCGCCGCCGGACCCGAGCCGGTGCTCGGCGTGGCCACCGGCTCGTCGCCCCTGAGCGCCTACGCCGCCCTGGCCGAGTTGGTGGCCCAGGGCCGGATCGACCTGTCCAAAGCCTGGGTCTTCGCCCTGGACGAGTACGTCGGCCTGCCCCTGGACCACCCCCAGAGCTACCACCAGACGATCCGCCGGACAGTCACCGAGCCGCTCGGCCTGGACCCGGCCCGAGTCAAGGTGCCGAACGGGGCGGCGGCCGACCTGCGCCAGGCCGGGATCGACTACGAGGCCGCCATCGCCGCCGCCGGCGGGGTCGACGTCCAACTGCTGGGCGTCGGCTCCAACGGCCACATCGGTTTCAACGAGCCGACCAGTTCCCTGGCCTCACGCACCCGCCTCAAAACCCTCACCCGGCAAACCCGCCTGGACAATCAACGCTTCTTCGACAGTCTGGACCAGGTGCCGCTGCACTGCCTGACCCAGGGCCTGGGCACCATCCGCGACGCCCGCCACGTCGTCCTGGTGGCCGCCGGCCAGTCCAAGGCCGAGGCCGTCCGGGCCATCGTCGAGGGCCCGGTGACCGCGCTTTGGCCCGGCTCCGTCCTACAGCTACACGCCCGGGCCACGGTCATCGTGGACGAGGCCGCCGCCTCCCGGCTGAGCCTGGCCGACTACTACCGCGAGATGCTGGCCAACCTGCCCGGCTGGCAGAAAGTCGTCTGGTGACCGACCGTTGGGCCGTCCAGGGCGAGGCCGTGCTGCTGGGCGACGAGGCCGATTTCATCCCCGCCTGGCTGGTGGTCGAGGACGGGCTGATCGTCCGGGCCGGAACGGGGCGCTTCCCCGGCAGCCCCGATGTCACCGTCTGTCTGCCGCTGGCCCCCGGCCTGGTCGACATCCACTGCCACGGCGGCGGCGGGGCGGCCTTCGCCGACGGCCCCGAGGCCGCCCGAACCGCCCTGGCGGCCCACCTCGACCGCGGCACCAGCGCCGTGGTGGCCTCCTTGGTGACGGCCGACTGGGAGCAGTTGATGGCCCAGGTCGAGGCTCTGCGCCCGCTGGTCGACGGCCAACGCCTGGTCGGCCTGCACCTGGAGGGGCCCTGGCTGGCGCCGGGCAAGCGGGGCGCCCATGACCCCGCCAAGCTGGTCTCCCCCACGCCGGAGCAGGTGGCCCAGGTGGTGGCCCGGGCCGACCTCGTCCGCCAGGTCACCATCGCCCCCGAGTTGCCCGGCGCCATGGCCGCCATCGCCGCCTTGAGCCAGGCCGGCGTGGTCGCCGCCATCGGCCACACCGAGGCCGACCGGGCCACCACGGCCGCCGCCATCGCCGCCGGGGCCCGTGGGGCGACCCATCTGTTCAACGCCATGCCGGAACTGGCCCACCGCGCCCCGGGGCCGGTCCTGGCCCTGCTGAGCGACCCCCGGGTGGTCTGCGAGTTGATCTTGGACGGCCACCACGTCGACCCCGAGCTGGCGCTGGCGACGCTGCGGCTGCTGGGCCGCCGGGCGGTCCTGGTGACCGACGCCATGGCCGCCGCCGGCCTGGGGGACGGGGCCTACCAGTTGGGCGGGCTGCCGGTGACGGTCCGCCACGGGGTGGCCCGGCTGACGGACGACCCCGGCCACGCCATCGCCGGCTCCACCATCCGCCTGGCCGACGCCGTGGCTCTGGCCGTGGCCGGCGGCCTGCCGCTGGCCCGCGCGGTGGCGGCGGCCACCCGCCAGCCAGCCGACCATTTGGGGCTGACCACGGTCGGGCGGATCGCCGTCGGCCAGCCGGCCGAGTTGGTGGAGTTCGACTGGGAGGGCCGCTTCCGCCGCGTCCTCCGATTCGACTAGCCCGCCTCGACCCGCCGTCGGGGCGGCCGGTAACGAGTTGGTCTCTTTTAGGGGGAGGGGGCTTGACCGCTAGTAGTTCGTAAGGTTAACTAACAAACATGTCGACGAGGGTGTCCGGGCGTTACCCCACTTCCCGCTCCCGCCGTCTGGTCCGCCCCGAGGACGGCCGGCGGCACAACGTCGAGTTCGTCCTGCAGAGCGTCTACGACTCCCCCGGGCTGACCCGGGCCGATCTGGCCCGCCAGACCGGGCTGACCCGGGTGACCATCTCCGAACTAGTGGCCCAACTGCTGGCCGACGGCCTGATCGCCGAGGCCGGGCCGAACCAACAGGTCCGCCCGGGCAAGCCCGGCACCCGCCTCGACCCGGTGCCCGAGGCGCGCGACATCCTGGCCCTCGACCTGTCCAACCAGTCCACCCTGCGCGGCGCCGTGCTCGACCTGCGGGGTCGTGTCCTGGAGCGCCGCCAACAGCCCCTGGACAAGGCCCAGGGTCCGGCCGCCCTGGCCCGGGTGACGGCCCTGGCCCACGACCTGGCGGCCGCCGCCAAACACCTGGTGGTCGGCCTGGGCGTCGGCTCCCCCGGCCTGATCGCCGCCGACGGCCGGATCTTGGCCGCCACCAGCCTGGGCTGGAGCGACTTCGAGTTGGCGGGGCCGCTGGAGGCCGCGCTGGGCTGCCCGGTCGAGGTCTGCAACGACGCCAACCTGGCGGCCGTGGCCGAGCGCCGCTTCGCCCAGGGCCACGACAACCTGCTGCGGGTCCAGATCGCCACCGGCGTCGGCGCCGCCCTGCTGGTGGGCGGCGATCCCGTGCTGGGCGAGCACAGCGCCGCCGGCGAGATCGGCCACGTCGTGGTCGAGCCCGACGGGGTGGACTGCCTGTGCGGCAAGCGGGGCTGCCTGGAGACCTGGCTGGCGGTGCCGCCGCTGACCGCCCGCCTGGCCGCCGCCCCCGGACGCCGCGATCAGGTTCTGGCCCAGGCCGGCCGCCACCTGGGCCAGGTGCTGGCCCCGATCGTCTCCGCCCTCGACCTCAGCCAGGTCGTCCTGGGCGGGCCGGCCGACCTGATCGCCGGGCCGCTGCTGGAGGCCAGCCAGCGCCTGGTGGGCGACCACACCCGGGTCGACTTCCGCGCCCCGGTCACCCTCAGCCACTCCACTTTGGGCGACGACGCCGTTCTGCTCGGCGCCGCCGCCCACGTCCTGCGACGCCGCCTGGGCGTCCAATGACCGAAAAACCAAGAAAGGAACACTCCATGAAACGACCCATCCTCGGCCTAGCGGCCGTGGCTCTGGCCGCCTCCCTGGCGCTGACCGGCTGCGGCGGCGACGACCAGTCGACCACGGGCGGCGACGAGACGACCGAAGCCCCGGCCGGCCAGAACATCACCTTGTGGCTGGCCGGCGGCGACACGCCGGACGCGCTGCGCGACTACCTCAAGACTGAGTACAACGCCCGCACCGGTGGCACCTTGACCATCGAGGAGCAGTCCTGGGGCGACCTCACGACCAAGTTGACGGCCGTCCTGCCGGACGCCAACAACACGCCCGACGTGGTTGAGATCGGCAACACCCAGGCCCCGTCCTTCACCAACTTCGGGGCCTTCGCCGACATCTCCGACATGTACCAGGAGTTGGGCGGCTCCAAGTTGCTGCAGAGCTTCGTCGACGTCGGCGCGGTCGACGGCAAGAACTACGCCCTGCCCTATTACTTCGGCTCGCGCTACGTGTTCTACCGCAAGGACATCTACGCCGCCGCCGGGGTGACGGTGCCGCAGACGCTGGACGAGTTCAACGCCACCGTGGCCCAGATCACCGCGACCAACCCGAACGGTATCGAAGACTTCTCCGGCTTCTTCATCGGCGGCCAGGACTGGCGCAACGGCATCTCCTGGATCTTCGCCAACGGCGGCGAGTTGGCCGTCTACGAGGACGGCCAGTGGACCTCCACCTTGTCCGACCCGAACACCATCAAGGGCCTGACCCAGTTGCAGCAGATCCAGCTCAACGCCTCCAAGGCCCCCTCGACGGCCAAGGACGAGTCGCCCTGGCTCTACATCAACGACTCCGACGTCGCCACCGACGACAACACCACCACCTCCCTGGCGGCCGCCACCATCATGGCCCCGGGTTGGGCCCACTGGTCGATCGGCGATCTGGTGGACGAGGCCCGGGTGTGGAACCCAGACGTCTTCGGCGTCTTCGCCCTGCCGGGCAACGACGGCAAGCCGGCCCCGGTCTTCGCCGGCGGCTCCGACATCGCCATCTCGGCCACCTCTAAGAACCAAGAGGGGGCGCGCGAGCTGATGCGGATCATCTTCTCGGCCGAGTACCAGGAGCTGCTGGGGGCCAACGGCCTCGGCCCGGCCAATAGCGACTACGTCTCGTCCCTGGGCGACGACGAGTTCGCCCAGGCCCTGATCGAGTCGGCCTCGAACTCCAAGCTGACCCCGGCCGCCCCCGGCTGGGCGGCGGTCGAGAACTCCGGCCAGTTGGAGGAGTTCTTCTCCAAGCTGTCCACCGGCGGCGACATCACCGCCTTGGCGGCCGAGTACGACGCCATTCTGACACCGCTGCTGAACAGCCAGTAAAATAACCTTGTCGGCCCCGCCGGCCGGTCGCGCCCAGCGCCTCCGGCCGGCGGGGCCGCCTGACAGAGAGGGCAGCCCATGTCGCACGCCGCCGCCGTCGCGCCGGCCGAATCGCCGCCTGTCAAACGACGCCGCTTCCACCTCACCCCTTACAGCCTGCTGTTCCCAGCCGTGGCCATCTTGTTGGCCGCCCTGGCCTACCCGGTGGGCTGGCAGATCTTCGCCTCCGTGCATCGCTACGGCCGGGCCCAGCAATTCGGCCAGCCGGCCGAGTTCATCGGCGCCGCCAATTACTTGGCGCTGGTGCGCGACCCGGCCATCTGGTCGGTGGTGGTCCGCTCGATCGGCTTCTGCCTGGTCAACGCCGTCCTGACGGTCCTGATCGGGGTCGGCCTGGCCGTCTTGATGAACGCCGCCGCCAAGGCCTGCCGCTTGATCCTCCAGATCGGCCTGCTGCTGGCCTGGGCCATGCCGGTGGTGGCGGCCATGACAGTGTGGAACTGGCTCTTCCAGTGGCACACCGGCGTCGTCAACCAGGTCTTGACCCAGCTGGGCTTCAGCTTCCACAACCACAACTGGCTGGAGTCGCCGCTCAGCTTCTACGCCGTGGCCACCATCATCGTGGTCTGGATGTCGGTCCCCTTCGTGGCCTTCTCCGTCTTCGCCGGCCTGACCCAGATCTCGCCCGAGGTGACCGAGGCCGCCCAGTTGGACGGGGCCAGCGGCTGGCGCCGCTTCACCCACATCGTGATGCCCATGATCCGGCCGGTCTTGATGATCGTGCTGCTGCTCCAGATCATCTGGGACCTGCGGGTCTTCACCCAGATCAAGCTGCTCCAAGACGCCGGCGCCCCGCTGTCCGAGACCGACCTGCTGGGCACCTACATCTATCGCGTCAGCACCGGCGTGTCCGACTTCGGCCTGGCCGCCGCCATGAGCGTCTTCGTGTTGCTGTTGACCTTGATCCTGTCCGCCCCCTACGTCCGCTCCCTGATGAAGGAGGAGTCGCTATGAGCCGGCTCAAGCCCGGCCGGATCGTGGCCAGCCTGGCCGCCGTGGTGGTGGCCCTGGTGTGGGCCTTTCCGGTCTACTGGATGGTCAACTCGGCCCTGCTGCCCAACACCGTCCTGACCTCGTCAACCCCCCGCTTCCTGCCCTTCGGCGGCTCGTTGAAGAACTTCCGGGCGGTCTGGGACGGCGGCACCTTCCTACCGGCCCTGCGCACCAGCCTGATCGTCACCTTGACGGCGGTCCTGTGCTGCCTGCTGTTCGCCTTCTGCGCCGCCCTGGCCATCTCCCGCTTCCGTTTCCGGGGACGGACCAGTTTCGTCCTGGCCGTCTTGTTCATCCAGATGCTGCCGGCCGAGGGCCTGTTCATCGCCCAGTACAAGATGATGTCCCAGGTCGGATTGACCGATCACGCGCTCGGCCTGGCCAGCCTCTACGCCGCCGCCGTCGTGCCCTTCACCGTTTGGATGTTGCGCGGCTTCGTCGCCGGGGTGCCGGCCGATCTGGAGGAGGCCGCCATGGTGGACGGCGCATCGCGCACCGGGGCCTTCTTCCGCATAACCTTCCCGTTGCTGGCCCCCGGCCTGGTGGCCTCTGGGGTCTACGCCTTCCTGCAGGCCTGGAACGAGTTCACCATCGCTTTGGTCATCATGCCCAGCGCCGCCGCCCAGACCCTGCCCTTGTGGCTGCGCGGCTTCATCCAGCAGTCCAGCACCCGGGCGGTCGACTGGGGCCAGGTGATGGCCGCCAGCACCTTGGTGGCCCTGCCGGTGATCGTCTTCTTCTTGCTGGTCCAGGGCCGCTTGACCTCCGGGTTGGTGGCCGGGGCGGTCAAAGGCTGACCCGGGGACCCGGGCCGGCGCCAGGTTCGATCATCACGTCCCCGCCAAACGACGCCGGCGGCGGAGGGCTAGAGGCGCCGTTTCCAGGCGACGGCCGTGGTTCGGCCGAAGCCGCTCCCGAGCGGGCAACCGTCCCTGGGCTGGGAACCGTCTCTGAGAGGGGCGGGAGGGCCGCCGAGGGGCGGGAGATGCGCTAACGTGGCAGGGCACAAGGACCAAGCCAAAGAAGGAGTTCCCGCCCATGTCCCCAACCCCAGTCAAGGTGGCCGTCACCGGGGCCGCCGGCCAGATCGGCTACAGCCTGCTGTTCCGCCTGGCCTCGGGCCAGCTATTCGGCCCCGACACCCCGATCGAGCTGCGCCTGCTCGAGATCACGCCGGCCCTCAAAACCCTCGAGGGCGTGGTCATGGAGCTGGACGACTGCGCCTTCGAGACCTTGGCGGCGGTCGAGATCGGCGACGACCCGCGCCAGATCTTCGACGGCGCCAGCCTGGCCCTGCTGGTGGGCTCTAGGCCGCGCACCGCCGGCATGGAGCGCAGCGACCTGTTGAGCGCCAACGGGGCCATCTTCACGGCCCAGGGCCAGGCCCTGAACGCGGTCGCCGCCTCCGACATCAGGGTGGTCGTGACCGGCAACCCGGCCAACACCAACGCCCTGATCTGTCTCAGCAACGCCCCCGACATCCCCGCCGACCGCTTCTCGTCCCTGATGCGGCTGGACCACAACCGGGCCGTCCACCAACTGGCCGCCAAGGTCGGCCGGCCGGTGTCGGCCGTCAAGCGGATGACCATCTGGGGCAACCACTCCACCAGCCAGTACCCCGACATCTTCCACGCCCAGGTGGACGGCCGCCCGGCGGCCCAGACGGTCGACGACCAGGCCTGGCTGGAGCAGGACTTCATCCCCACCGTGGCCAAGCGCGGCGCCGCCGTCATCGCCGCCCGGGGCTCGTCCTCGGCCGCCTCGGCCGCCAACGCCACCTTGGAGCACGCCCGGGACTGGCTCTTCGGCACCCCGGCCGACGACTGGGTGTCGATGGCTGTCCGCTCCGACGGCTCCTACGGCGTGGCCGAGGGCATCGTCTCGGGCTTCCCCGTGACCTGCGCCGCCGGCTCCCACCAGATCGTCCCCGGCCTCGACCTCGACCCCTTCTCCCGGTCCAAGATCGACGCCAGTGTGGCCGAACTGTTGGACGAGCGGGCCGCCGTCCAACAACTGGGCCTGATCTGAGACCAGTCCTGACCCGGGCTTGAGCGAGCGGCGGGGCCGTCTCCCTCCAGGGGGGATGGCCCCGCCGCTGGCGTCTTCAGAGGGTGGCGCCGCCGATGGCGCGGCGGGACATCGCGTCATCGACTGTCGGCTGTCACCGACGGCCGATATTCTGGGCCCATGATCAGTCAGACGTTGTTGCGGCAAGTGGGCGAACTGGAACGGTCCGCCCAGGTGGAGTTAATCGACTTCTTGTACCGAGAGATCGACGGTGAGACGCTGGACGATTCGACCCGGGCGATCTTGGACGAACGCATCGCCGACCTGGAGGCCAATCCAAGCGAGGGGCGTCCGATGGCTGAGACGTTGGCCGACTTGCGGGCGAAATGGCGGTGAAGTATCGGATCGTCGTCCGACCGTTGGCGAAACGTGATCTTGACGAGGCGGCCGCTTATTTGGCGGACATTGACACGGACCTGGCTCTGCGACTATTCGATGATGTCGAGCGAGCGTCGATCCGGTTGGAGACTTTCCCGTTCGTGGGCAGAGAGCCTTATCGCGGCGTCCGACGGGTGGCTCTGGACGTGTTCCCGTATCACCTGTACTACCGGGTGACCGACCATGCGGTCCACGTCATCGCGCTGTTGCACAACCGTCGAGGCCCGGACGTGGTCAGCCGTACTATGACCGGTCGCTGACGACGATTCAGAGGCTGGCGATGTCGATGACGAAGCGGAAGCGGACGTCGCCGGCCACCACTCGCTGATAGGCGGCGTCCACCTGGTCGGCGGTGATCAGCTCGATGCGGGGGGCGACGTCGTGGGCGGCGCAGAAGTCCAGCATCTGTTGGGTGGCGGCGATGCCGCCGATATTGGAGCCGGTGATCGTCTTGTGGCCGTCGCACAACCCCCTGGTACTGAAGGCTTGTTTCTCGGGGGGCAGGCCGATGAAGACCAGCTTCCCACCCAGGCGCAGCAGCCCGACGTAGGCGTCGACGTCGATGTTGTTGCTGATGGTGCAGATGATGAGGTCGAAGCGGCCCTTCAGGTTGGTGAAGGTCTCTGGGTCGGCGGTGGCGTGGTAGTGGTCGGCCCCCAGGGACAAGGCGTCGGCCCGTTTGTTCTCGGAGCGCGACAGGGCGGTCACCTCGGCCCCCATGGCGTGGGCCAGCTGCACCCCCATGTGCCCCAGGCCGCCCAGCCCGATCACGGCCACCTGTTGGCCCGGCCCGGCGCCGTGGCGCACCAGCGGGGCGTAGGGGGTGATGCCGGCGCACAGCAGGGGCGCGGCCCGGTCCAGCGGGATGGAGTCGGGCAGGCGCAGGACGTAGCCCTGGCGCACCACAATCTGTTGGGAGTAGCCGCCGGCGGTGGGCAAACCGTCGCGGCCGATGTCGTTGTAGGTCCAGACGGCCCGGTCCAGGCAGGCGTTCTCCTCCCCCAGCCGGCAGTGCTGACAGACCCCGCAGGAGTCGACGAAACAGCCCACCCCGACCCGATCACCAACCCGGTGACGGTCGACCGCCGGGCCGACGGCGCTGACCACCCCGGCGATCTCGTGCCCCGGGGTCAACGGGAAGATGGTCCGGCCCCACTCCCCCCGGGCGGTGTGGATGTCGGAGTGGCAGACGCCGGCATATTTGATGTCGATGACGACCTCGTCCGGCCCGGGGTCGCGCCGGACGATGGTGGCGCGGTGGTAAGCCGCCCCGGCCGAGTCGGTGGCCAGGGCTTTGACGGTTGAGGGCATGTGGATCTCCTAAGACGGGCGGGCGACCGGCCTCGTCGCCGCCCAGTGGTCGTTGCTGGAATCGCTTCCACCATACACCCAGGGGTGTCTCGCCCAACCGTTCCCGGTTCAATAGGTAAACCTGCCGCACATACCATCCACAGCAACAGCTCTCCCCTATCCCGGAGCCCTCTGTAACCTTATCCAAGGTTTTTCGGGCCTTGGATGTAACCTTTTCCAACTTACCGACCGGTCACCAGTCCACGGTGGCGATGGCGTCGATCACGATCAGGGCCAGGCCGAGGCCGAGGTAGAGGGCCACGTCGAGGGCCTTGCCCCGCACCGCCAGGATGCCGGGGGCCGGCAGCGCCCAGCGCAGGAGGCCGCCGACGATCATGGCCGAGCCCAGGAAGGCCAGGCCGGTCCGCCATTGGCCCAGGGCCACCAGTCCCAGGCCCAGGGCCGCCAGGGCCACCACCACCACCCAGGGCCATTGCCGCCGGGCCGCTCCCAGAGGGCCCTTCCACTCGGCCAGCGGCCGTCTGTCGCTCATGTCCGCTCGGCCGCTTCCGCCCGTTTGACCGGATCGACCGGCGGCCCGCCCCGGGTCATCGGAGCGCCTCCGCCCGTTCGACCAGGTTGACCAGCAGCATGGCCCGGGTCATCGGGCCGACCCCGCCCGGCGTCGGCGCCACCAGCCGGGCGACCGACCAGACATCGTCCGCCAGGTCGCCCACCAGCCCGGCGGGCGTCCGGGTCAGGCCGACATCGACCGCCACCGCCCCCGGCCTCAGCATCGCGCCGCTGATCAGTCCGGGGCGCCCGGCGGCGGCCACCACGATGTCGGCCCGGCGGGTGTGATCGGCCAGGTCGCGGGTGCCGGTGTGGCACAGGCTGACGGTGGCGTTCTCCGACCGCCGCGTGGCCAATAGCCCCAGGGGCCGCCCCACCGTCGTCCCCCGGCCGACCACGCAGACCTCGGCCCCGTCCCAGTCCACGCCGTGGCGGCGCAACAACTCGACGATGCCTAGCGGGGTGCAGGGCAGCGGCCCCGGCGCCCCCAGCACCAGCCGGCCCAGGTTGACCGGATGGAGACCGTCGGCGTCCTTGGCCGGGTCGACCAATTCCAGCGCCCGGTTGTCGTCCAGGTGGGGCGGCAGGGGCAGTTGGACGATGAAGCCGGTGCAAGCCGGGTCGGCGTTGAGCCCGGCGACGGCGGCGGCCACCCGCTCCCAGGGCGAGTCGCCCGGCAGCTCGACTTGGATCGACTCGATCCCGACCTCGGCGCAGTCGCGGTGCTTGCCGGCCACATAGGCCCGGCTGCCCGGATCGTCGCCCACCAGCACGGTCCCCAGCCCGGGGACGACACCGCGCCGCCGCAGGGCCGCCACCTTGACCGCCAGTTCGGCCTTGATCCGGGCCGCCGTCGCCCGGCCGTCGATCCTGTCCGCCGTCATAGACCCTCCTTCGCGCGGATCAACCTTAACCCGTCGGACGCGGCCGGCCACGAAACCCGAGACCACGGCGCCCCCTTGGCAGCCCGAGTCTGAAAAGAGATGGCAACCCGCCGGTGAACGAGTTCAACTGACCGGAACCTGTGATTAGGCTTTGAGCCGCCCCGGACAAGGGGTTATCCAGACTATTATGGGGAGAACGAGGAATCCATGAAACAACCCATGAGACCTAGTCGTGTTGTGGAGATCATCTTCTCGTTCCTCGCTCTGGGGGCCATCATCGCTTTGGTGGCGCTGTTAGTCTCAGGTCGGGGTGGTCCCCCTCTCACCACCGCCCTGATCGGCATCGCGGGAGTCTCCATGATGGTCATGGCGATGGCCCAACTCGTGCGTAAGAACTTATAGCACCAACTTTAACCGGCCTGGCGCCCGAGCCCACCGTTTTGATCGCTATCGCGGGAGTCTCCATGCTGGTCGTAGTCGATTCCCAACTCTTCCGCCAAGACAAGTGACACCATCCCTGACCGGTCTGGCGCTTGAGCCCAGATCTCGGTCTCAGGCCACCCGCTGGACGGCGCCGCAGCGTTCGGCCGCCACCTGGACGGCGGCGTCGCGGGCCTGAGCGGCCTCGTCCTCGGTCAGGGTGCGGTCCGGGGCGCGGAAACGCAGGGCGAAGGCCAGGGACTTCTGGCCCGGCGGGACCGGCGGGCCGCTGTAAACGTCAAACAGGGCCAACGACTCCAACAGGTCGCCGCCGCCCTGGCGCAGGGCTTGGACGACCTCCCCCTGGGGGACGGCGGCGTCCACCATCAGGGCGACGTCCTGTTTGACCACCGGGAAGCTGGACAGGCCGGGCAATTGGCCGGGGCCGGGGAGGGCGGCGATCAGGGCATCCAGGTCGAGTTCGGCCGCCGCCGCCCCCTCGGGCAGGCCGAAGGCCGACACCACCGTGGGATGGAGCTCGCCGGCCCAGCCGACGACGCTCTCCCCCGCCAACAGGCGGGCGCAGCGGCCGGGGTGCCAGGGCGGGCGTTGGTCGGCCCGCCGGGCCAGTTCCAGCCCGACCGTCCGGGCGGCCAACTGGGCGAAGCCGACCGCCTGGGTCCAGCCGGCCGCCAGCGCCGGGGAGGACCAGCCGGGACCGCTCCAGTCGCCCGTCACGACACAGGCCAGGTGGCGCGGCTGGCGCGGCAGGGCGGCGTCGATGGCGGCCAACTGATCGGCCGAGGGTCGGCGGTCGACCGGCGGCACGGGGGCCGGGCCGGCCGGACCGAGGAAGACCGCGCCCTGCTCGTACAGGGCCAGGTCGTCCAGGCCGCGAGAGCGGTTGCGGGCGACGGCGGCGAAGAGGCCCGGCAGCAGCGTGGTGCGCAGATAAGGGGCGGTGTCGGCCAGCGGGTTGGCCAGCCCGACCAACCGGCGGCGGTCGTCGTCGGCCGCGATCAGCAACTGGTCCAGCGACTGGGCGGAGACGAAGGGGAAGGAGACGACCTCCACGAAACCGGCCGCCGGCAGGGCCCAGTTGAGCCGTTGGCGGGCCTGCTGGGCGGGCGTCCGGCCGCGACCGGCCCGCGCCCGGGGCAGCGCCGGCCGCACCTCGCCAAAACCGATCTTGCGGCCGACCTCCTCCACCAGGTCGTAGGGGTCGCGCAGGTCGGGCCGCCAGGTGGGCGGGCGGACCGTCAGCTCGTCCCCGGCGGCGGTGACGGCGCAGCCCGAGGCGGTCAGGATCGACTCCACCCGCCGCGGCGGCGTCGGATGGCCCAACACCCTCCCGGGCAGGTCGCCGGCGATGGTCACCGGGGCCGGCTGGGGCACGCCCCCGGCCACGGTCTGCCGCCCGGACAGGCGCCCGCCGCCCAGCTGGACCAGCAGTTCGGCCACCCGGTGGGCGGCGGCGTAGGCCGCCCCGGGGTCGACCTGGCGCTCGAAACGGCGGGAGGCCTCGGAGGGCAGCTTGTGGGCCTTGGCCGTCCGGGCCACGGCCACCGGGTCGAAATAGGCCGCCTCGATCACGACCTTGACGGTGTCGGGGCCCAGCTCGGTGGTCTGGCCGCCCATGACGCCGGCCAAGCCGATGGCCCCCGTGTCGTCGGCGATGACCAGGTCGAGCGGGTCGAGGCGGCGGGTCTGGCCGTCCAAGGTGGTCAGGCTCTCCCCGGGCCGGGCCTGGCGGACGACGATAGCCCCGGTCAAGCGGTCGCCGTCGTAGCCGTGGATGGGCTGGCCGATCTCCATCATGACGTAGTTGGTGACGTCGATGGCCAGGCCCAGCGGGCGCAGCCCGACCGCCTGCAGCCGCCGGGTCAGCCAGCCGGGGCTGGTCCGGGTCGGGTCCAGCCCCTCGACCGTCAGGGCCACGAACAGGGGGCAGGCGGCGGTCTCCAACCGGACCGGCCAGCCGTCCGACCGCGGGGCCGGCGTGGTCCGGGCCGCCGGGTCGTGGAAGGCCACACCGTAGGCCTGGGCGGCCTCACGGGCCAGACCCCGCAGCGACAGGCAGTAGCCCAGGTCGGGGGTGACGGCGATGTCCAAGACCTCGTCCGGGGTCCCCAGCAGGGGTCCGGCCGGCTGGCCCGGGACCAATGGCCGGCCGGCGTCGTCGGTCGGCGGCAGGACCAGGATGCCGCTGTGGTCGCCGCCCAGTCCGAGCTCGTCGGCGGCGCAGATCATGCCGTCGGACAGGTGGCCGTAGGTCTTGCGGGCGGCGATCTTGAAACCGCCGGCCAGCTCGGCCCCGGGCAGGGCCACCACCACCAGTTGGCCCGGGGCGACGTTGGGCGCCCCGCAGACGATCCCCCGCCCGAGCGGCGCCCCGTTCGTCTGGCCGAACTGGCCGGTCTGGACCGGGACCGTCGGGGGGTGGTCGGGGCCGACGTCGACCAGGCACCACTTGATGGTCTTGCCGTTGCGCTGCGGCTCGTCCACCGCGCTCAGCACCCGGCCGACCACCACCGGGCCGGCCAGCTCGGGGCCGGTCCGCTCGACCGTCTCGACCTCCAGCCCGGCTCGGACCAAGGCGTCGGCCAGTTGCCGACCGGTCAGGTCCTGGGGCAGGTCGGCGTACTGGCGCAGCCAGCTCAACGGCGCCCTCATCGCGCCCCTCCGATCAAGGCCCGGCTGAATCTGACGTCGCCCTCGACCATGTCGCGCATGTCGGCGGCGGCGTTGCGGAACATCAGAGTCCGCTCCACCCCCATGCCGAAGGCGAAACCGGAGTACTCGTCCGGGTCGACGCCGCAGGCCTTAAGGACGCGGGGGTTGACCACGCCGCAGCCGCCCCATTCGATCCAGCCCTCCGAGGCGCAGGTCCGGCAGGGCCGGTCGGGCTGGCCGACGGAGTCGCCGTGGCAGACGAAACACTCCAGGTCGACCTCGGCCGACGGCTCGGTGAAGGGGAAGTAGCTGGGGCGCAGCCGGGTGACGACCGGGCCGAACATGGTCTGGGCCAGGTGGTCGAGGGTGCCTTTGAGGTGTCCCAGGGTGATCCCCCGGTCCACCGCCAGGCCTTCGATCTGGTGGAAGACGGGGACGTGGGTGGCGTCGAACTCGTCCGCCCGGTAGGTCGTGCCGGGGCAGACGACGTAGACCGGCAGCGGCCGGGTCAGCAGTGAGCGGATCTGGACCGGCGAGGTGTGGGTGCGCAACACCAGATGGTTCTTAGGCGGGGCCACGAACAAGGTGTCGGAGGTGGCCCGGGCCGGATGATGGGGGCCGAGGTTGAGAGCGTCGAAGTTCATCCACTCGGCCTCGACCTCGGGACCCTCGGCGATCTCCCAGCCCATGGCCACAAAGACGTCGCCCAACTGGTCCATCAGGGCCGTCACCGGATGGGGGGCGCCGACCGGGGCCAGTGACACCGGCAAGGTGACATCGACCCGCTCGGCCGCCAGCCGCTGGGCCAGCTCCGCCGCCGCCAGCACTTGGTCACGTTCGGACCAGGCCCGTTCGACGGCCGCCCGGGCGGCCCCCAGCCGGGCGCCGACGGCGGCCCGAAGCTCGGGCGGGACCTGGCGCATGGCTCGGTTGGCCAGGCTCAGCGGCGCCTGGTCGCCGGCGTGGTCGGACTTGGCCCCGCGCAGCTCAGCGGTCGTGGCGGCGGCCTGGAAAGCCGCCTCGGCCTGGGCCACCAGTCGGTCGACGGCGGCGGCGTCGAGAGCCGGCGGCGGTTGTGGGGCGGGCACAATGTCTCCTTCTGCGAGTCGGACCGGGGGCTAGTCTAAGCCGCCGCACCCGGACAGCCCTGGTGGCCGTGATCCGGCGGCGTCCGCGCCCGGCTCAAGGGCAACATCGGGGCCACGGCGTTGGGCGGCGGCGCTGGTGTACAGGCAGATGGCGGCGGCGCAGGCCAGGTTGAGGGATTCCGCCCGGCCCCACAGCGGGATGCGCACCACCTGGTCGGCCAGCTCTTGGTCGGCGGCCGGCAGGCCCCAGGCCTCGTTGCCCAACAGCCAGGCCACCGGACGGCTCAGACCGCCGCCACGGTCTAGCTCGTCCAGGGCTGTCGGGCCGTGGCCGTCGGCCGCCAACAGGGTCAGCCCGGCGGCCCGCAGCCGGGCCGCCGTCCGTGACAGGTCGGCGCCGACGTGGATCGGCAGGTGGAAGAGGGAGCCGGCCGAGGCCCGGACCGTCTTGGGGTTGGTGACGTCGACCGAGGCGGCCGTCACCACCACGGCGTCGGCCCCGGCGGCGTCGGCGCAACGGATGATGGCGCCGAGGTTGCCGGGGTCGCGCACCCGGGCGCAGACCACCACCAGGCGGGGGCCGCCCCCGGCGGCTGAGATGCCGCCGACGGGCGAGACTGGCGGGTCGCCCCCGTTGGACGAGACGCCCCCTGCGGGCGGGGCGAGCGGGTCGTAGGCAACCGGTGGGCCGCCTTGGGGACCGGCGGCCGGACCGAGCCCGGCGACTGGGACGGACGGATTGACGTCGGGGGACGGTTCGCCGGTCCGCGGGACGAGGGATGACAGGTCGGTCAGGGGCGCCCAGCGGCAGACGGCCAGCAGGCCGGAGGGCGTGGCGGTGTCGGCCAGTTGGGCCATGACCGCCGGGTCGACCTCCCACCAGCCCCGGGCCACCAGCTCGGGGTCGCGGCCGGCGGCCTCCCGGGTGGCCAGCAGGGCCTCGACCCAGCCCCCGGCCAGGGCCTCGCGCACAGCCGGCGGCCCCTCGGCCAGCAGTCGTCCGCTGACGGCCCGCTGTTTGGCCTGGCGCAAGCCACGAGCCGACCGGATGAGTCCCGCCGAGGCGGGTCCGGTCGGCTCCGGGTCCGGGCGCGGCCGTGTCATCAAAACTGGGACATCAGGCGAGACCGGGACATCAGGCCGGTTGGGCCTCGCGCGCCAATTGGACCAGGCTGGCGAAGGCGGCCGGGTCGTTGACCGCCAGATCGGCCAGGATCTTGCGGTCGACCTCGACGCCGGCCAGTTTCAGGCCGTTGACGAAACGGTTATAGGTCATACCCTGTTCCCGGGCGGCGGCGTTGATGCGCTGGATCCACAGCGACCGGAAATCACCCTTGCGGTTGCGGCGGTCGTTGTAGGCGTAGGCCATAGAGTGGAGCAGCTGCTCCTTGGCCTTGCGGTACAGGCGCGACCGCTGGCCCCGGTAGCCGGAGGCCAGCTCGAGGACCTCACGCCGCTTCTTGTGGGCGTTGACGGAACGCTTGACACGAGCCATGACAGTTCTCCTTCTAGTTGGGTCTCAGCGGCCGAGCAGACGCTTGGCCTTGCGGGCGTCGGCCGGCGCCAGGACGGCGTCAGTCGCCAGCCGGCGGGTGCGGCGGGACGATTTGTGCTCGTTGAGGTGGCGCTTGCCGGCCTGGCGGTGCACCAACTTCCCCGTGCCCGTGACCTTGAACCGTTTCTTGGCCCCCGAATGGGTCTTCATCTTGGGCATGGCTTCTGAGTTCTCCTTCTGGCGGTGTGGGCGAGCCCTAAAGCTCGATGTCGGAATCTAAGTTTTCGGGTCGGGCCGTCCGGCGGGGCTTTGGCCCCTCGGCCTGGGAGGCGGCCCGGGAATCGGCCTGGGCGCGCAGGTCGGCCTCGCGGTCGGCCGCCCGTTCGGCCGCCCGGCGTTGTTTGGCGGCCTCGACCTCGATCTTGGCCTCGGCCTTCTTGCGCGTCGGGGCCAGCACCATGATCATGTTGCGGCCGTCTTGGCGCGGGGCGGACTCGATCACCCCGTCGGCCAGCACATCCTCGGCCAGCCGCTGCAGCAGGCGCGCGCCCAGCTCTGGGCGGGACTGCTCGCGGCCGCGGAACATGATCGTCACTTTGACCTTGTCGCCGGCTTTGAGGAAACGCACGACGTGGCCCTTCTTGGTCTCATAGTCGTGGGCGTCGATCTTGGGCCGCAGCTTCATCTCTTTGATGACGGTGGAGGTCTGGTTGCGCCGGTTCTCGCGCGCCTTCTGGGCGTTGTCGTATTTCCACTTGCCGTAGTCCATCAGCTTGGCCACGGGGGGGCGGCCGGCCGGGGCGATCTCGACCAGGTCGAGGCCGGCCTCGACCGCCCGGCGCAGGGCCTCGTCGATCGAGACGATGCCGACTTGTTCGCCGTCGGCGGCCACTAAGCGCACCTCGGGCACCCGGATGCGGTCGTTGATACGCGGTTCGATGCTGATATTGCCTCCTCAGGTCAGCGGTCGGTCACAAACCGATCCGGCCGCCGCAGAGCAAGCCAGCCGACAGACCACGGCCCAGAAGGGCCGGGCGGCGGGACCTGGCCGGCTGCACCGGCCGAGGTGGGAGCGACTCCACTTGATCAGGGGCGACTCGGACGAGTCTGCCGTCGGCTCACTTTACCCGGCGGCGGCGGCCGGACGAAATCGCCTCCCAGGGCCGCAGCCCAATCCCCCCGATCTCACCGGCCCAGCCCGCCATCATTTCCCCGGCTCCGACCGCCTAACGGCCTCACCCCACCGGGGCGGCCGGCCGATGGCGCGTCCGCTCGCCCCCGGAAGCCGGGCGGCATCGCGGGGGCGGACTATCCCGCCGTCAGCACGTCCGCTCGCCCCGGCCGGCCTACAAGCGGCAGGCCGACACGTCGGTCACCAGGATGGCCCTGGCGCCGGCCTGCCACAGGCGGTCCATCAGCGCCTGGTGGCCTCGGCGCGGGACCAGGGTGCGGACGGCCACCCAGCCCGGCTTGGCCAGGGAGGAGACGGTCGGCCCCTCCAGGCCGGGGGCCAGGGCGACGGCCGCCTCCAAGTCGGACTGGGCGATGTCGTAGTCGAACAAGACGTAGTCCCGGGCCACGATCACCCCGCGCAGACGGCGCGACAATTGCTCCAGCCCGGCCGGCTGGTCCGCCCCGTTAACCCCGGCGCGGCGGACCAGGACGGCCTCGGACTCCAAGATGACATCGCCGAAGACCCGCAGTCCGGCCTTGCGCAAGGTCGAGCCGGTCTCGACGACGTCGGCGATGGCGTCGGCCACGCCCAGCCTGACGGCCGACTCGACCGCCCCGTCGAGGGTGATCAGCCGGGCCTCGATCCCCCGCTCGGCCAGCCAGCGGCGCAACAGCCCGGGGTAGCTGGTGGCCAGGCGGCGGCCGTTCAACCGGGACACCTCCGGCCCCCAGTCGGCGTCGGCCGGGGCGGCGAAACGGAACTTGGAGCGGCCGAAGCCCAGCCCCATGACCTCGCTGGCCTGGGCCCCGGAGTCGAGCAGCATGTCCCGGCCGGTCAGGCCCAGGTCGAGTGTGCCCTCGCCCACGTAGACGGCGATGTCGCGCGGGCGCAGGTAGTAGAACTCGACCGCGTTGGCCTCGTCCACCAGCACCAGGTCCTTCTGGTCCCAGCGCTGGCGATAGCCGGACTCGAGCAACATCTTGGCCGAACCCTCGGCCAGCGCTCCCTTGTTGGGCAGGGCGACGGTCAACAAACCTTGGCTATTCACAGCGCCCCACTCTAGTGGGCCGCCGCCAATGGACGGCCGTCCCAGGGAGGCCGCTGACGCCCGGGCGCCCGACCGGAGGCTGACGACGCCGCTCCCAGATCCGCCGCCAGCCGACCATCGAACGACCACGACCTATCCCCGGACAGACCGTCATCTCGGACCGAGTCCGGGACGACGGTGGACAACATCATTGTTGGCGTCGTCATCCCAATCCGCCGCCGCCAGACCACCGACTACTCCCGGATTGGCCAAGATCCCGACCCGAGTCCGGGATGACGTGGGGATAACGTCATTGTTGGCATCGCCATCCCAAGACGAACCAGCCTCGCCCCGCCCGGGCGCGCTGACGGCGCCGCTGGTCAATGATCAGGCCGATAATCGCTGGATCGGGCGGCGGTTCGAGACCCGCCCTCCCGGCCCCTATCCTCGTCCCATGCGATCATCCAACACCGTGTCCTGGCACTCCCGGGCCTGGTTCCGGCTGCTGGTGGCGGTGCTGATCGGCCTGGCCGTGGCCTCGGCCGTGGCCTGGTGGTGGCAGCCGGCCTACGCGGCGCTGCTCGGTTGGACGGCCACCGCCCTGGTCTACGTGATCACGACCTGGCTGGCGCTGGGGCCGATGGACGCCGCCGCCACGGCCGCCCACGCCACCCGCGAGGCCCCCGGCAACGCCCTGCTCCACCTGCTGTTGGTGGCGGCTGGGCTGGCCAGCCTGGTCGGGCTGGTGCTGCTGATCGCCGCCGGCGACCAGTCCCGCGCCGTTACCGCCGCCGTCGCCGTCTGCCCGGTGGTGGCCTCCTGGGCCACCATCCACACTCTCTACGCCCTGCGCTACGCCCAGGAGTACTACCGCCACGACGGCGGCGTCGACTTCCACTGTGACCAGCCGCCGTGCTACACCGACTTCGCCTACCTGGCCTTCACTCTGGGCTTCAGCTACGCCGTCTCCGACACCGACTTGGCCAGTTCGCGGCTGCGCCGGATCGCCCTCGGCCACGCCCTGCTGGCCTATCTCTTCGGCACCGTCTTCGTGGCCGCCCTAGTCAACATCTTGGCCAGCCTGAGTCCCTGACCGGGGAGCCCGGGAGGTCCCGGCGGCGTGGCCGACACCCCGACCCCGCTCGCCCAGACAGCGGGCTCCGCCCGGATCTCTCCCCGCGTATCAACCCGGACCCGACCCTAGAGGTGGCGGTAGACATCCTCCAGGTCCAGGTCCAGGGCCAGCATCATGACTTGAACGTGGTAGAGCAGTTGGGACAGCTCCTGGGCGGCCTCGTCGCGGGACTGGAACTCGGCCGCCATCCAGGACTCGGCCGCCTCCTCGACCAGCTTCTTGCCGATCTGGTGGACCCCGGCGTCGAGCCGGGCGACCGTGCCGGAGCCGGCCTCACTGGTGGCGGCCTTGTGGCTCAGCTCGGCCCACAGGGCCTCGAAGGACTTGCTCACCGGGATGCCTCGTCCGTCCCGGCGACGGCCTTGGGCTGGGACCTGAGCCCGGTCAGCTCGCCCACCGGGCCGCCCACCAGGCCCAGCTCGGCGTAGCCCTCCAGCCGCGTCCGGGTGTCGGCGATGTCGAGGTTGCGCATGGTCAGCTGGCCGATCCGGTCGTCGGGGCCGAAGGCGGCCTGCTCGACCCGTTCCATCGACAGCCGCTCCGGGGCGTAGGACAGGGCCGGGCCGCTGGTGGACAAGATGGTGTAGTCGTCGCCCCGACGCAGTTTCAGCCGCACCTGGCCGGTGACGGCCGAGGCCACCCAGCGCTGCAGCGACTCGCGCAGACGCAGCGCCTGGGGGTCGAACCAGCGCCCCTCGTACAGCAGCCGGCCCAGCCGGCGGCCGTCCTGGTGGTAGCCGGCGATGGTGTCCTCGTTGTGGATGGCGTTGAGCAGGCGCTCGTAGGCGATCACCAGCAGGGCCAGGCCGGGGGCCTCGTAGATGCCGCGCGACTTGGCCTCAATGATGCGGTTCTCGATCTGGTCGGACATGCCCAGGCCGTGGCGCCCGCCGATGGCGTTGGCCGCCCGCGCCAGGGCCGCCCGGCTGTCGAAGCCTTGGCCGTTGAGGGCCACCGGCCAGCCGTTGGCGAACTCCACGGTCACGGTCTCGGGCTCGATCACCACCGCCGGGTCCCAGAAGCGCGCCCCCATGATCGGCTCGACATCCTCCAAGGAGGCCTCCAGGCTCTCCAGATCCTTGGCCTCGTGGGTGGCGCCCCAGAGGTTGGCGTCGGTCGAGTAAGCCTTGGCGGCCGTGTCCCGGTAAGGCAGGCCGTGGGCCTTCAGCCAGGCCGACATCTCGGCCCGCCCGCCCAGCTCGCGCACGAAGTCCTGGTCCAGCCAGGGCTTGTAAATCCGCAAATCAGGGTTGGCCAGCAGGCCGTAGCGGTAGAAACGTTCGATGTCGTTACCCTTGTAGGTCGAGCCGTCGCCCCAGATGTGGCAGTCGTCGTCGGCCATGGCCCGCACCAGCAAGGTGCCGGTGACGGCCCGGCCCAAGGGGGTGGTGTTGTAGTAGGCCTTGCCGGCCGAGCGGATGTGGAAGGCGCCGCACTGCAGGGCGATCAGCCCCTCGGTGGCCAGCGGTTCGACAGCCTCGACCAGGCGGGCCACGGCCGCCCCGTACTGACCGGCTCGGGCCGGCACGGAGCCGATATCGGGCTCGTCGTACTGGCCGATGTCGGCCGTGTAGGCGCAGGGGATGGCGCTGTTGTGGCGCATCCAGGCGACGGCCACGGAGGTGTCGAGCCCGCCGGAGAAGGCCAGACCGACTTTCTCCCCCCGGGGCAGTTGGCTGAGCACTTTGGACATGGCCGCCATCCTAGTGAGCTGTCGCGCCCGGCTCAGCGATAACGGCAATACTCGGCCGAGTAATTCAAGAACTGTTGCCGATTGGCGGCGAAGACCGGCAACCGGGTGGACAACTCGGCCAAGGCCTCCGGGTCGTGCGCCCGGGCGGCCAGCTCAACCCGCCGCAGGTAATCCGTCATGGCGGCCAAGCGGTCGTGGATGAGGGCGGTGGAGGGCTGGTCGGTCAGGGCGTCGATCCGCTGGCGCAACTCCAGCGTCGTCGTCAGGACCGCGCTGGGGCGGCCCTCCGCCAGGTCGGCGGCGAAGTTGTCGAACAGGCTGAGGTCGGCCGAGACGGGGGCGTAGACGGCGCAGTAGTCGGCCCGGCGCTCGTCGCGGATCAGACCGGTGGTGTAGAGGATGACGAACAACAGGCTCAGAGCCAGGGGCACGCCCAAGGCGATGGCCACGATCCGGGCCGGGGCCGGCTGCGGTCGGCGGCGCCGAGCGACTGAGACTGGTTTGGCCGGCGGGGAGGGTTTGCCGGCCGCCGTCGCCCCCGCCGGGGCGGGCTTGCCGGTTGGGCCGGTCCCTTCCGCCGGGAGCGGCTTGGCCGTCGAGACGGGCTCGGCTGTGGGCGAGGTCGGGACCGGCGCCGGGGAGGGCTGGAGCGTCGCGTCCGCCTCGTCCTTGCTCATGGGGGTGAGCCTAGCGGTGGATCAGGGCTCAGAGCGCCACCCCGAGAAGGGCGTCCACCGCCGGACGCACCGTCGCGGGGTCGGGACAGCCGGCGGCGGCCCAGGCGTCGAGCCGGGCCAGGGCGTGGTCGGCTCTGAGGTCGTGGCGCAGATCCTGGCGCAGGCCGGCGACCACGGCCGCCCCGGCCGAGCCGTCGCCGGCCCTGGCCTGGTCGGCCCCGGTCGAGGCCAGGACGGCTCCACCCGACAAGGTGGCCGGAGCCGCGCCGTCGCCGGCCGGGGCCGCCCCGCCCACCCCCAAGACCGACCGCCAACCGGCCAGGCGGGCCTCGGCCCGGGCCAGGTCGGCGGCGGTCCAACTCCAGTCGGCCCGGTAGTGGTGGTTCAGCAGGGCCAGACGCAGCGCCATCGGGTCGCAGCCTTGCTCCAACAACTGCGACACCAGCACCAGGTTGCCCTGCGACTTGCTCATCTTCTCCCCCGCCAGCCCGACCAGGCCGACGTGGGCGTAGGCCCGGGCCAGGGGCCGGCCGGTGGCGGCCAGGGCTTGGGCGGCGCACATCGTGTGGTGGGGGAAGATCAGGTCCGAGCCCCCGCCCTGGAGGTCGAAGTCGGGCCCCAGGGCCTCCATGGCCAGGGCGACGCATTCGACGTGCCAGCCCGGCCGGCCCCGGCCTAGTAACGAGTCCCAGCTGGGCTCGCCCGGCCGGGCCAACCGCCAGACCAGGGCGTCGAGCCGGTGGCGCTTGCCCGGGCGGTCCGGGTCGCCGCCACGCTGGGCGAATAGCGCCTCCATCGCGGCGGCGTCAAGCCGGGACCAGCCGCCGAGGTCGGCGGCCGTGTGGGCGCAGTACCAGTCGGGATACTCCGGGTCGTCCAACTGGTAAACGGCGCCGGCGGCGGCCAGGCGGGCGATCAGGGCGACCACTAGGTCGAGGGACTCGACCACGCCCTGGTAATAATCGGGCGGGATGACGCGCAACGCCGCCATGTCGGAGCGGAACAGGTCGATCTCCGACGCCGCCAGCGTCTCCCAGTCGGCCCCAGTGGCGGCGGCCCGCTCCAGCAGCGGGTCGTCCACGTCGGTCACATTCTGGGCGTAGACCACTGGGTGGCCCAGGTCGCGCCACTGGCGGTTGACCAGGTCGAAGGTCAGGTAGGTGAAGGCGTGTCCCAGGTGGGTGGCGTCGTAAGGGGTGATGCCGCAGACGTAGAGCCGGGCCGGTCCCCGCTGCGGTCCGACGGGGACGACGCCCCCGGCGGCGGTGTCAAACAGTCGCAGTCGTCCAGGTGCGGGCGGCAATCCGGGGATGGGAGGCTGGGGCCAGGCGCGCATGGGCCGAGCTTAGTCATTGCCGCCCGGGCGGCGGCCCGCCGCCGCCAACTGGGGGCCACGAAACAGCCCGCCCGCCAGGATTTGACCAGTATCCAAACGGCCACCGCCCCCTCCAGGACGATCAGCGGGACCGAGCCCTCGATGCCAAACTGGCCGCCGGTCAGCCATTCAGGCCCGGACCATTCGACCCGCAGCCAACTGTCTTGCTGGCCGGTGCCTGAGACGATTGAGCCCCAGAGCGGGCCTTGGGCCACATTCCAGGCGAAGTGATACCCGATGCAACACCACAGCGAACGGGTGGCGATGTAGATCGCCGGCAGGGTCGAGGCCGCGATAGCGATCCCGACCGCCCCTTGGACGGTGCCGTCGGGGTTGGTGTAGTGGATGGCGCCGAATATCAGGGAGCTGGCCACCAGGGCGATAACAGTGCCGAAAGTGTCCTCCAGCAAGCGGAAGACGACACCCCGGAACATCAGCTCCTCGGCCACGGCCGCCCCCAGACCCAGGGTGAATAGATCCACCCAGGGCGAGTAGTCGGGATTGACTCCCAGGATGTGGTAGCCCCCGGCCAACGCCACCAGACCCACCGGCAGGCTGACCAGCACGAATCCCAGGACCAACCCCTGGCCCAGGCCGCCGGCCCGCCGCCAGGCCAGCTCAACCGGCCAACCCCGCCTCTCCATGGCGCTGACCAACACGACATAGGCACCGATGGCCGCCACCAGCTCGAGGCCCATGCCCAACATGGTCGAACCGCTCAGCCGCCCGACCAACTCCTGGACGACACCCATCACATCCCCGCCCGAGTCCCGGGCGCGGCGCCCGATTATGAAGCCGGCCACCAGCCCGACCACGGCTCCAACGCTCACCATCACCGCGCCCATGGCTCCGACGAAGACCAGCAGGCGCAGGCCGGCGTTGAAGCGCCAGCGATGGATCGGCGGGTAGGGCTTAGACGGCTGATCGATCCCCAACCGGTCCGACTCCCGGAGGCGGGAGATCGGATCGCCAATCAATTGGTAAACGTTCATGCCGGTTAGTATCCCAAAACCTACCGGCCGGGAAACCACTCGTCTCCCACCGCCGGCACCGCCCAGGCCTGGTAGCCGTCAACGTCAGCGCGCCAGAGGGAGACGGTGCTCAGACGACTTGGCGCAGCCAGCGGGTCGGGGCCGCCGGGTCGCCACTGCGGAAGGGCTCCAATTCGTCGTCCCAGTCGTCGCCCAGCAGTTGGCGCAGTTCTGCGGCCAGCCGTTCCGGCCGTTCGGCCCAGCGGCCCAGGACTAGGCGCAACTCCTGCTCGGTCACCATCAGGTCGCCGGCCGGCGTGGTCGGAGCCTGGAACAGGCCCAGCTCGGGGGTGTGGCTGTAGCGGCGGCCCTCGCTCAGGTCGGTCGGGTCCTCGGTCACCTCGAAGCGCAGCCCGGGCAGGCGGAGCAGGGCCGAGACGACGCGGGCGGCCGTGCCGACCGGTCCCCACCAGGGCCGCTCGGCCCGGTAGGCGGCGGTCTCTTGGGGTTGTGGCGTCCAGTCCAGGCCGTCCCTGGAGTCGAGGGCGTCTTGGAGCGCCCACTCGACATGGGGGCACAACGGACCCGGCGTCGAGTGAATCCACACCACGCCGCCGGTCTGCCTAGCCATCATCGTTCCCTCCGTCCGGCCGCCTTCCCCTGGCCTCCGTCCGGTTGGAACCGACTCCCATTGTGCCCCAGTCCGCCGTCGATGGCCAGCCCGCAGACAACCGACGCCCGCCCCGGGGACGACCCCGGAGGCGGGCGTCAGCCGTGTCAGGCTCAGCCCTGATCCACCGGTGATCGGCGTGGCGCCCGTCTGGGTTGCTCAGTAGTCGAGAAGCGGTGGCTCTGGGCTCAACCTTTGACGGCGCCGGCGGTCACACCCTTGATGATGTGACGTTGGCCGATCAGATAGAAGACGACGATGGGGATGATGGACAGCACCAGCATGGCCATGAAGCCGCCCATGTCTTTCTGGCCGTAGGAGCCGGTCATGTATTGCTGGACGGCTATCGGGATGGTCTTGTAGTCCGTGCCGATGACCAGGTAGGGCAGCCGGTAGTCGTTCCACACCCACATGGCGTTCAAGATGGCCACCGTCACGGCCGTGGGCCGCAGCACCGGGAAGATGATGGTGAAGAACACCTTCCAGGGCGAGGCCCCGTCGATCATGGCGGCCTCCTCCAGCTCTATCGGGATGGAGCGGATGAAGCCGACGAAGATGAACACGCTCAAGCCGGCGCCGAAGCCGGTGTAGAGCAGGATGATGCCGACCGGGTTGTCCAGGTGGGTGACGTTGGCCACCTTGGTCATGGTGAACATCACCATGTCGAAGGGCACGATCATCGAGAAGACGAACAGGTAGTACAGGGTCGACGTGTACCAAGCTTTGACCCGGGCTATGTACCAGGCCGTCATCGGCGTGACCACGCAGATGACCAGCACCGAGAAGACGGTGATGAAGGCCGAATAGCCGAAGGCCTTGAGGAAGCCGGTCCGGCCCAGCCCGTCGGAATAATTGGCCAGGCCGGTGAAAGAGTCCGCCGCCGGCGGCTCGAAGGGGGCGCTGGTGATGAACAGGTTGCCCTTGAACGAGTTCATCAGCACCAGCACCAGCGGGATCAGCCAGAGCAGGGCCAAAACCAGCAGGGACCAGAAGCCGACGATCCTAAAGGTTCTATCGCGTTGTCGCATCAGCCCTCCTCCTCCTTGGAGCGCGTCGCCCGCAGTTGGACGAAGGCGATGGCGGCGACGATGACGAAGAAGACCACGGCCTTGGCCTGGGCCACGCCCTGGTGGTTGCGGACGTTGTAGAAGGTGCGGAAGATGTTGAGCGACAGCCCCTCGGTCTCATGGCCCGGCGCCCCGGCGGTCAGGGCCAGGTTCTGGTCGAACAGCTTCAGACTGTTGGTCAAGGTCAAGAAGACGCAGATGGTGATCGAGCTGGCCACCATTGGGATGGTGACCTGGACGAGGCGTCGCCAGAAGCCGGCCCCGTCGATGTCGGCCGCCTCGATGACATCGCCGGGGATGTTCTGGATGCCGGCGATGTAGATCACCATCATGTAGCCGATCATCTGCCAGTTGGTGACCACCACCAAGCCCCAGAAGCCATAGGCCGAGCTATAGGTCAGGTCCTGTTGGAACAATTTGCCCAGGATGCCGTTGATCAACAACTGCCAGACATAGCCCAGCACGATGCCGCCGATCAAGTTGGGCAGGAAGAAGACCGCCCGGAACAGGTTGGTCGCCTTGATGGCCTTGGTCAAGATCATGGCCAGGGCGAAGGCCAAGACGTTGACCGTGACCACGGACACGACGGTGAAGCGGACGCTGAACCACAGGGCGTGCAGGAAGTCGTTGTTCTCGGTGAAGGCGGTGGTGTAGTTGGACAGCCCGACCCACTGGGCGTCGGACACGGTGCGGAACTTGGTGAAGGACAGCCAGATGCCCATGGCGAAGGGCACCAAGAAGGCCAGGGTGAAGGCCAGAGTGGTCGGCAGGGCGAAAACCGGGAACCACTTTTTGATGTATTTAGAAACTCTCATAGTTTTTCCTGGTGGCCGCGCCCCGGCGGGCCGTCCGGGCGGGGACGGCCCGCCGGGGCGCGAGCGTCGGGCTCAGCCGGCGGCGGCGGCCTCGGTCTTCCAGGAGGCGACCACGGCGGCGGTCAGGTCGGCCCAGCTGGTCTTGTCCTGGGCGTATTGCAGCAACTGGGCGCCGAAGTCGTTCTTGAACTGCTGGCTGGGCATGACGGTGAAGACCCACGGCACCGAGGTGACGCCGGACTTGCCCATCCAGGTGGTCACCTCGGTGGCCAGCGGGTCGTCCGGGCCCTCGCCGGAGGCGAAGGTGTCGAAGGGCGCGATGAAGCCGAGGCTATTGGTGACGTAATCCTTGCCCTTGTCGGACGAGAAGACCCAGTAGAGGAAGTCGAGCGAGGCCTGCTGATCGGCCTCGGAGGCCTCGGCGTTGATGGCGACGTAGTTCTCGGTGCCGACGCACAGCCCCTGGGAGGAGTCGGCCTTGTTGCCGGTGTAAAGCGGCAGGAAGTGGACGTCCTCGGCCTTGACCGTGTTACCGGTCACGCCGCTGACCTGGCCCCAGCCCCAGTTGCCGTTTTGGACCATGGCCGACTGGCCGAGGGCGAACTCGGCCATGGCCTCGTCCACCGTCTTGGAGCCGAGCTGGGCCGGTTCGATGGTCGAATTGTCGAGGTAGAGGTCGAATAGGTTCTGGTACTGGTCGGCGTGGGAGAACTTGATCTCGGCCGGGGTGCCCTGGGTCAGGTCGTAATCGTCGTCCTGGAACTCGTAGTACAGCGGCACGTCCATCAGGTGGGTCTGCCAGCGCCAGTCCTCGCCCGGCTTGAGCGAGGTGGCGGAGAAGACGCCGTTGATGCCGAGGGCCTCCTTGTCGGCCTGCATGGCCTCGACGACCTGCTTCAAGGTGTCGAAGCTGTCGATGTCGGCCGCCTGGGTGACCGGCAGCTTGGCCGTGGTCGTGGCGAAGAACTGCTTCATGATGGCGTCGTTGTAGATGATGCCGAAGCCCTCGACCACGTAGGGGATGCCGTAGACGCCGCCGTCCTCGCCGGTGATGGCCAGGGATTGGTCGATCAGGTGGGCGTAGAGATCAGAGTCGGTCAGGTCGGCGGTGTAGTCGGCCCAGTTGGCGTAGCCCACCGGGCCGTTGATCTGGAAGATGGTGGGCGGGTCGGACTTGGCGATCTCCGAGGTCAGGGTCTGCTCGTAGGTGTTGGAGGCGGCGGTCACGACCTTGACCTCGACGCCGGTCTCGGCGGTGTAGTCGGCCGCGATCTGCTCCCACACCTCGGCCACCTCGGGCTTGAAGTTGAGGAAATAGACGCTGCCTTTGTCGTCGCCGCCCCCGGAGCCGCCGCCACAGGCGGCCAGGGCACCCAGGGACAGGGCGGCCGCGACCGCCACCGCCATGAACTTTGTTCTCATTCAGAACTCCTTACGTTTCTCCAGGTCAGAACGCGCCACCGGGTCGTGAGGGCCGGATCGCTCTCTCGCGTCGAGAGTCTCGGGACGCCTGAACCACCGAACCACATAGGGCCGCTCATTGGCCAGACCCCGGCGCTAGCGAAAACATCACAGTTTCGTAACTATGGACCTTCCAGCGACAAGCTGACTAGCGTTTCTAGGCGATTGGTCGGCCCTCCCCCGACGAGTCGGCGGACCGCTGGGCCGGTCCGCCTCAGCCGGGGCGGCGGGCCGCTAGGCTGCGACGATGACGACCATCGCCGCCCCCGGCTCATGGGCCTCGCCCGTCTCGCTCGAGTTGGTGTCGCGGGGCGGGGTCGGCCTGCCGGAGGGCTGGGCCGACGGCCCCGACCTCTACTGGCTGCGCTCCGACCCGGGCCAGGGCGGGCAGACCAGCCTATTCCGCCGCCGGGGGGGCCAGGTCGTCGAAGTGACGCCCCACCACAATCTACGTTCCCGGATACACGACTACGGCGGCCGGCCGGCCGGGACCAAGGACGGCATCGTGGTCCACACCGACCACGACTCGGGCGCGGTCCTCGTCTGGGAGCCGGACCGTCCTAAGGCCGCCGGCCCCAGGGTGGTGGTGGACCAGCCCGGGCTGAGCTTCGCCGGCTTCGCCGTCCTGCCCCAGCGCCGCCAGGCGGTCGCCCTGCGGCAGGACCAGCGTGACCCGGACGATGTCCGCGACGCCTTGGTGGTGCTGGAGTTGGACGCCCCCAACCCGGAGGGCGGCCGGGTCCTGGCCCAGGGGGCCGATTTCTACTACGCCCCCCAGGTCTCGCCGGCCGGCGACGTCGTCTGGATGGAGTGGGACCACCCCGACATGCCCTGGGACGCCACCGCCATCAAGGCCCGCCACCTGGACGGCGGGCCGACGCGCCACATCGCCGGCGACGGCCGCTCGGCCGTGGTCCATCCGACCTGGGCCGCCGACGGCTCGATCCTGTTCCTGGACGACCGGTCGGGCCACTGGAACTTCCAGCGCTGGCGCGACGGCGCCGTCACCGCCTTGCACCACCATCGGTTCGACTGCTGCGACCCGGCCTGGGTGCTCCAGCCGCCGCCTTACGCCCCGTTGGCCGACGGCTCCATCGGCTGCGCCTGGCGGGAGGACGGCTGGACCAAGGTCGGCCGCTTGACCCCGGACGGCCGCCTGACGGAGTTGATCGGCCCGCTGGCCTCGGCCCAGTTGACGCCGGGCGACCCGACCGCCGTGGTCCGGCTGGGCTGGCCGGACCGCCCGGGCGGCCTGCACACCATCGACTGGGACAGCGGCCGGATCGCCTCCCTGGCCGCCAGCACCAACTGGTCGCCGCCGACCGGCCTGGTGCCGGCGACACGCGACTTCAGCTGGGAATCCGACTTGGGCCCGGTCCACGCCTGGTACTACCCGCCGGCCAACCCCGCTTTCTCCCCCCCGCCGGGCGAGGCGCCGCCGGTGATCGTCTTGTGCCACGGCGGCCCGACCAGTTTCGCCGGCCCCGACCTGGACCTGGCGAAGTTGTTCTGGACCTCGCGCGGCCTCGGCCTGCTGGAGGTCAACTACGGCGGCTCGGCCGGTTTCGGCCGGGCCTACCGGGAGCGGCTGCGGGGCCAGTGGGGGGTGGTCGACGTTCAGGACTGTGTGGCCGGGGCCCAACAGCTAGCCTCGGCCGGCCTGGCCGACCCCGGGCGGCTGGTTGTTATGGGCGGGTCGGCCGGCGGTTTCACCGCCTTGGCGGCATTGTGCCAAAGCCATGTTTTCGCGGCCGGCGTCTCGCGCTACGGCATCGGCGACCTGGCGGCCCTGACCCGCGACAGCCCCAAGTTCGAGTCCCACTACCTGGACGGTCTGGTGGCGCCGTGGCCGGCCGGGCGCCAGATTTACCACGACCGCTCCCCCATCCACCAACTCGACCGCCTCGACCGACCCCTGTTGCTATTGCAGGGCGAACTCGACCCGGTGGTGCCGGTCAGCCAGGCGGTCGAACTGGCCGCCGCCGTCCGCCGCCAAGGTCGGAGCGCCACCTTGGTGGTCTACCCGGGCGAGGGCCACGGCTTCCGCCGGGCGGAGACCATCCGCGACCAGTACGCCCGCACTTTGGAATTCCTGGGCCAGGTCTTGGGCTTCAGCCCCGCGCCGGATCAGCCCTGAGGCCGAATATGGCCGTGCCCAGGCGCACACAGGTCGACCCCAACTCGACGGCCCACTCGAAGTCGCCGCTCATGCCCATCGACAACTCATCCCAACCGCCGCCGTCGCGTTGGCGCAGGCGCTCGCGGCAGTCGGCCAGGGTTTCAAAACAAGGGGCGACCTGAGCCCGCTCGACGCCCGGCCGGGCCAAGGTCATCAGCCCTCTAGGGCGCAGCCGGTCGTAGGCCCGCAGGGCGCGGCTGAAATCCGCCAGCGCCGCCGGCGGCAGGCCGAACTTGGAGTCCTCGCCCGAGGTGTTGACCTCGATCAGGACGTCGAGTAGGCGGTCCTGGTCCTGGCAGGCGCGTTGCAGGGCGGCGGCCAGTTTGAGCGAGTCGAGCGACTGCACCGCCACCGCCAGCTTGACGGCTGTCTTGGCCTTGTTGGTCTGAAGATGGCCGATGACTTCCCAGCTGGCCGGCGTCTGGGCCAGGGCGGCCGCCTTGTCCGCCAACTCCTGCGTCCGATTCTCGCCGAAGCGGTCGTAGCCGGCCGCCAAGGCCTCCAGCAGGCGTTCCGGCGGCTGGGTCTTGGTCGCCGGCAGCAGCCGAATGGCACAGGCCGGGCGCCCGGAGCGGGCGGCGGCGCCCGCCAGCCGGGCCTCGACCAGGCGCAGATTCTGGGCCAGACTCATGGCCAGCGAGCCCCGACCGCGACCAGCCCGACGGCCGCCAGCAGCGCCAAGACGATGGCGTAGCCGACGAAACGTTCTGTGATCTCGTCCTCGACCAACTCGTGGCCGACCGTTCGGGAGATGCCCTGGTAAACCTGCTCCAACTGGCTCAGGCTGTCGGCCGTGAAGGCCTGGCCGCCGGACAGTTCGGCCACACGCTTCAACTCGTCGGTGTTGACCGGCACCGGGTCGTGACCGCCGCGCTCGCCCGGGATGGTGCCGTAGGGGGTGCCGAAGGCGATGGTCGATATCGGGATGCCGAGGTCTTCGGCCTTGCGGGCCGCCGTCGCCGAGTCCGAGCCCAGGGTCGACTCGCCGTCGGACAGCAACACGATGACGGCCGGGGCGGGCTGGTCGGCGTCGTCGGCGTCCTCCGGTATCAGCACCCGGGCCGCCAGGGCGGCCAAGATGGCATCGCCGATGGCGGTCGACGGCTGCAGGGTCAGCCGGTCGAGGGCGGTTTTGACGACATCCCGGTCCAAGGTCGGCGGCACCAGCACGCTGGGGGTGGCGGCGAATGAGATCAGGCAGACGTTGAAACCGTCCGGCAACTGGTCGACGAAACCCTTGGCCGCCTGCTCGGCCGCCTCCAGGCGGGTCGGCGCGATGTCGTCGGCCGCCATTGAGCGGGAGACGTCCAAGACCAGGAAGACCGTGGCCCGCTCCCGGGGGACCTCGACCCAGCCGTTCGGCATCGCCCAGGCCAGGATCAGCGATCCCAGCGACAAGATGGCGCAGGCCACGGCGCTGTGCCGCGTCCAGGCCCGGCGCTTGGGGAAGAGCAATTGCAGGTTGGAGGGCCGAGACCGCAGTCGGACCCGCTTACGCCACAACAAGACGACGTACAGCAGCGCCAGCCCGGGCAGCGCCCACAACGCCCACAGCCGGTCCGGGCGCATGAAACCGATCTCCAGCAGCCTCATCGTCACCTCCATCTCGCCCCCAGCATGACCGCGCCGACCGCCGCCACGGCCGCGAAGACGGCCGCCAGCCCGGCCCACTGGGCCGTGACCTCTTTCTCCACCTCGACGTGGCCGACGGTGGACTGGATCTTGGCGCAGGCCTCCTGGGCCTGGGCGGCGTCGTCGGCCCCGTAGGCCTGGCCGCCGGTGATCTGGGCCAGCTCGGCGAAGAACTGGTGGTCCGGCGGCACCTGGTAGCGCTCCACCTGGCCGTCGGCGTTCGTCAGGTCGACGTAGCCGTAGTCGGTCCCGAAGACGATCGGATACAGCGGCACCCCCAGTTCGGCCAGTTGGCCGGCGACCTGTTTGGGCGAGGTCGAGCCGGTCGTCCCGGAGGCGTCCGAGAACATCACCACGGCCGCCGGGACCGGCTGGTCGTCCTCGCCCGCCGGGACCAACTCGAGGGCCGACAGGGCCACCCTGAGGGCAGCGGCGACATCGGTCGAAGGCTCCAGCTCCACCCCTTGGACGGCCCGTTGGAAGATCTCCCGGTCGGTCGTCGGCGGCAGCACCAGGGTCGAGCTGCCGGCCATCTCGACCAGGGCCAGGTTGTAGCCGTCGGGCAGGGAGTCGACCAGGTTGACGACCTCCTGTTGGGCCACGGCCAGGCGCGACGGGCTCAGGTCCGTGGCCCCCATGGAGTTACTGATGTCCAGGATCAGCACCACCGTGGCCCGCTCCCGGGGCACCTGGTCGGTCCCCAGCGGCCGGGCCCAGGCGAAGGCCAGGCAGACCAGGGAGACCAAGGCCAGGCCGACGGTGACGTGACGCAGCCATTGGGACTGGGCCGGGACGATTATGTCGAGGATCGAGGTGTTGGTGTAGCGGATGCCGCGCCTCGACTTGCGCTTGGACAAGAAGATATAGAGGCCCAGCAGGGCCAGCGGCACGACGATCAGCCACAGCCGTCCCGGGGTCATGAAGGACGGCAGTCCGAGGATCAGGCCGGTCACTGGCTATGCCCCCGGGGCGGACGGTGCAGGGCGCCGGCCACCCGGCGGTAGGCCAAGACGAAACGGGCGATGTCTTGGACCCAGTCGCGGTCGGTCCGCAGTTGGATGTGGGCACAGCCGGCCCGCCGCAGCGCCACCCGGATGCGTTCGCGTTGGGCGGCGGCGGCGGCGTTCATGCGCAGCCGGGCGTCGTCGTCGGAGGTGTTGACGTAGCGCTCGAAGTCGGTCTCGGGGTCGCGGATGAGAATGTCGCCGACGTCGGGGAAGTCGACCTCGTGCCGGTCCAGGGTCTCGACGCAGATGACCTGGTTGCGCACCGCCAGGCGGCGCAGCGGCCGCTCCCAGACCGGCTCCGCCTGGGGGTCCAACTCGATGTCGCCCGGGGTCAGGAAGTCGGACACCACCAGGCGCAGGCCGCGGCGGCGCTGGGTGCGGGCCATCTGGTCGATGCCCTGGGGCAGGTCCATCACCCCGGCGGTCTCGTCCGGCACAATCGGCTCGGTCAGCATGGAGCGCAACAAGGCGTAGAGGGCGGTCCGCCCGGCCCGGGCCGGGATGTGGCGCAGCCCGGAGGGGCGCATCACCAAGCCGCCGAAACGATCACCCATCTGCTGCGACAGGAAGCCGATGGTGGCGATGGCGGCGATGCCGAGGTCGCGCTTGGTCACCCCGCCGGTGCCCCAGTTCATCGACGGTGTGACGTCGAGCAGGGCCCAGACCTCCAACTCCCGGTCGGCCACGGTGTCGCGGACGTGGGGCACAGTGGTGCGGGCGGTCACGGCCCAGTCCATCCGGCGGACGTCGTCTTGGCCCGGGACGTAGATCCGGGCGTCGTTCAGGTCGCTGCCCGGTCCCGGCAACAGCCCCAGGTGGTCGCCTTGGAGGAAGCCCTCCAGTCGCCGCACAATGGCCAACTCAAGGCGGCGCAGGGCCGCCTCGGGGGCCAGTTGGCTCAGCGGCAGGGTGGGTCCCTCCGGGGGGGCCAGGACCGATTGGACGGCGGCCGGCCGAGCGGCTGGGGGGGCGTATTGGACTTGGGCCATCGCCTCACCCGTGTCGGGCCGGCGGCGGACCACCGGGCTGGTTGTGCCACACCGGGGTCGGCGGCGGCACCATCGCCAGGATGCGGTCGACCACCTGGCCGGGGTCGATGTTGTCGGCCACGGCGTCGAAGGACAGTTGCAGGCGGTGCGACATGACGTCCTTGGCCACGGCCTGGACATCGGTCGGCAGGACATAGTCCCGGCCGTGGATCAGGGCCACCGCCCGGGCCGCCGCCACCAGGCCGAGGGTGGCGCGGGGCGAGCAGCCGATTGAGATCACCGGCGCCAGGTCGGGCAGCCCGAAGTCGGCCGGCTGACGGGTGGCCAGGACCAGTCGGACGATGTACTCGGCCAGCAGGTTGTGGACGAAGATGTGGGCCGCCTGGTCTTGTAGGGCCAGGACGCGCCCCGGGTCCAGGACCGGTTCGGCCAGGGGGGCCTCGACCGACATGCGGCGCAGGATCTCCAACTCCTCGTTGCCCCGGGGGTAGTCGATGTCGACCTTGAGCAGGAAACGGTCCCGCTGGGCCTCGGGCAGCGGGTAGACGCCCTCGGACTCGATCGGGTTCTGGGTGGCGATGACGATGAAGGGTTGCTTGGCCGGGTAGGTCGTGCCGCCGATGGAGACCTGTTTCTCGGCCATGATCTCGAGCATGGCCGACTGGACCTTGGCCGGAGCCCGGTTGACCTCGTCCGCCAGCAGGAAGTTGACGAAGACCGGCCCCAGCTGGATGTCGAAGGTCTCCTTGGCGGCCGAGTAGATGCGGGTGCCGACGATGTCGGAGGGCACCAGATCGGGGGTGAACTGGATGCGGGCGAACTCGCCCCCCACAACCGTGGCGAAGGTCCGGACGGCCAAGGTCTTGGCGGTCCCGGGGACGCCTTCCAATAGGCAATGCCCCTTGGCCAGGAGGGCGACCATGAGCTGCTCCACCATATGCTCTTGGCCGACGATGACGCGCTGGACCTGGGCGATGGCCCGGCCCAGGACCTGGGCCGCCTGGGCGGTGGTCGGGTTGGAGGCCGCGCCGCCGACCGGGCCGTCGGCGGGTGGTTCAGCGGCTGAAACGGTCACACGCGCTCCTCTGGAAGGGGATCTCTCAAGCGCCCCCAAGGTTAGCGGACCTGATCTGAGGAAGGTCTCATTAAACATCCGGCCCCAAACGTCGCGGGCGAGGCCCCCGACACCCGACGGCTTTCCCCGTCCCGGCCCAGACGATCACGCCCGGGACTCGTCCCAGGCCGCCGGCCGGCCGACCCTGGACCCGGGGCGGGTTTCGGCTCAGGGCTCCCTGGGAGCGTCATGCTCTAGTCTGAGGCGCGTGACCCAGGAGCCCGCCTCGACCCTCCCCCTGAGTCCCCTATTGGCCGAGGACCCCGGCAAAGTGGGCGATTTCTGGCTCGACGCCCGCCTGGTGACGACCGCCTCCGGCGTGGCCTACCTGGCCCACGAGGCGGAACAGGCCCCGGTCATGGTGGTGCTGTTGTCTCAGGGCGCGGCCGACGACGCCGCCGCCCGAGACCGCCTGGCCGGCCAGGTCGACCGTATGCACCTCGACACGGTGGTGGCCCGGGGCGGCCTGGACCAGAACCGCCACCGGCTGGCCGCCAAGTTCCGCTCCGAGGACGACGACCCGCCCAGCGTCGACGGCCTGCCCCAGGCGCCCTGGGTGGCGTTGGCCTTCGACGGCTCGCCGGCCGCCCTGCGGGAGGCCCGCCGCCTACTGGCCGAAGTCGACCTGGCCTGGCTGCCGCCACAGGGCCGGGTCGCCGGACCCGATTTCCGGCTGCCCTGGATCGACCGCTCCACCCCGGGCCGCAGCCACATCTGGCCGCTGCCCTGGCCCGGGCGGCGGGACCGTGGCGGGCTGATCTCGATCCTGGCCGCCTTCGCCCTGATGTTGCTGCTGACCGCCGTGGCCGTTCTGATCGCCATCTTGATCTTCAGCCAGTCCCCGCCGACCCCGCCCATACCGCCCATACCGCCCGACAGCTCGGCCTCAGGCTCCGGCGGCGGCTCGGGCGGCGCCTCCGATTCGGCCAGTGCCTCCAGCTCGGACAGCGCCTCCAGTTCGGACAGTCCTTCCAGTTCGGCCTCGGCCAGCGCCTCCAGCTCCAGTTCGGCCTCAGCCAGCCCCTCTAGTAGCACCTCGGCCAGCCCCTCGACCTCGAACGGCTCCCCCGGCCCCACCGAGTCCTCCGGCTTCGGCGGCCAGCCGACCCCTCAGGCCCCGATCTGACCGCTGACGGCGAGGCTTGTCCACGGTGTCAGGGGGCGGCCCGACGCCATTCCGCGTCAGTTCGGGCTTGACCCGGGGTCTCGGCCCGAATAGCCCCGACGCCTCGTCAGACGTTTGGGCGGCACTAGACTGACGCCCTCACGGGGCGGTAGCTCAGCTGGTCAGAGCAGAGGACTCATAATCCTCCGGTCCCGGGTTCAAGCCCCGGCCGCCTCACCGTTTGAGCGTGAGACCCACACCCAGAGACATCCGAAACCTCACCTAAGGCTATGGGCGTATGGGTATGAATGGGTCGACGAATGGCAGGCGCAGCCGCTCGATCCGGCCGTCGGCCAGTTCGAGGGCCACATCCACCCCGAGACGCTCAATAAAACTCAAGTTGTGGCTGATGATCAGAATGGCGCCCCGGTATCCGCTCAGGGCCTCGACCAATTGGTCCAGGCTGGTCAGGTCGAGGTTGTTCGTCGGCTCATCCAGGATCAGCAGTTGGGCCGGCGGCTGGGCGAACAACAGCCGGGCCAAGGCCACCCGGAAGCGTTCGCCCCCCGACAGGTCCGCCACCGGCCGGAAAGCCGCCTCGCCGCGCAACAGCAACCTCGCCAGCCGGGTCCGAATCTCCCCCGCCGTCGCCGCCAGGGCGACGGCCGCCACATTGTCCAGGGCGCTGCGGGCGTCGTCCAAGCCGTCCAGCCGCTGGGGCAGGTAGCCGACGCGATCGGTCAAGAGCCGCCCCCGGAGCCGCCCGTCGCCCGAGTCCGGCGCCCCTCCCCCGGTCTGGTCCGGCGTCGCCCGGTCCTCGGCCTGATCCGGCGCCGACAGACTCTTGCCCCGGTCAGGTGTCGCCCGTCCCTCGGTCGTATCTGACTCCACACCCACCCCGGCTGGGTCCGGCACCACCTCTCCCCCGGTCTGGTCCGGCGCCGTCCGGTCTCCGCTCGGTGGGCGCAGGCCCAGCAGCTCCTCCACCAGGGTGGTTTTGCCGACACCGTTGCGGCCCAGCAGCGCCACCCGCTCCGGCCCTCGCAAGACGAAACGCTCGTCGTCGCCCCAGGTCAATTCGAGCAGGCGCCGCCCGGCCGGCACCCCGGGGTCGGGCAGGTCCAGGCGGATGTGCTCTTGGCCCCGCCGCCTGAGCGAGGCCTCGGCCAGGGCCGCCCGCGCCCGCTCCACCCGGTCGTCGCCGGTGCCCCGCGCCCGGCCCGCAGTCGCCTCGGCCCGGTTGCGCATCGAGTCCCGGGCCGCCTTGCCGAGACCCTCTCCGATGGCTTTCGCCTTGCCCCGGGCGAGGTTCTTGGCCGTCTTCTCCAGGGCGGCGGCGCGCTGCCGCCGAGCCGTCCGCAGCGCCTGCTCGGCTGTCTGCTCCGCCTGGGCGGCGGCCGCCTGCTCGACCGCCAGGGCCGCCCGCCAAGCGGAGTAGCCGCCGCCGAAAAGGGCTAGCCGGCCGTCGTGCAACTCGGCCGTGGCGTCCATCAGATCGAGCAGGCCGACATCGTGGCTGGCCACCACCACGGTCCCGCCCCAGGCGGCGATCAACTGGAGGACCTGTTGGCGCAACACGGCGTCGAGGTTGTTGGTCGGCTCGTCCAGCAGCGTCACCGCCGTCCGGCGCAGTTGGCAGCCGGCGATGGCCATGACCATGGCCTCGCCGCCCGACAGCCGGGTGACGTCACGGTCCAGATCCGCCCCGGCCAGGCCGCCGCCGGCCGTGTCCAGGCCGCGCAACAACTGGTCCGCCTGGGTCTCGATGTCCCAGTCGTCGCCCACCAGATCGAAGGGCCCGGGATCGACGCTGCCCTGTTCGATGGCCCGCAGGGCGTCGAGTTTGGCCCGGACGCCCAGCAGGTCGGCCACCGTCGCGCCCCGGGCCAAGGCGATGGTCTGGGGCAGGTAGGAGACCTCCCCCGCCACCTCCAGCCGGCCCGAACTGGGGACGAGTTGTCCCGCGATCAGCCGTAGAAAAGTTGTCTTGCCCGAGCCGTTGTCCCCCACCAGGCCGGTGCGCCCGGCGCCGAAACTACCCGAGACGTCGTCCAGCCCGATGTCGCCGTCGGGCCAGTGGAAAGACAAATGATCGAAAGTGATGGGAAAACTCATGGGACGCTCCAGCGCTGGACGGGTGACTGCCAATGGCCGCTAGCTTCCTTGACTGCGGCGAAGCCGCAATGTTGAGTCAAGGAAGCTAGGAGGGTGGTGTCAAACGCTGTTCTGTCGGCGGGGCCTCGGGCGGGATGAGATCCGGCCCCAAGGTGTTGGGGCTGTGGTCGACCCACTGCCCCAACACCTTGGGGCCGAAGATCGCCCGATCCGTGGCTCTGGCGGCGGGACATGGTTTGACACCAGTCTCCTAGGATGCGCCGACGCCATCATCGGCGCGTATTACGCTTGCGCCCCATCCGTCATTTCGCTGTCGCTCTCGTCTAGCCGAAGGCCCCGCCTGACACCCGGAACCCGAACCACATCACCCTACACCCGACAGCGGGAGCGCCGTCCGGAAAAGGGCTAGCTGTAAGTGTTGGGGGTGGCTGTAAGTGTTGGGGATGGCAGGCCCGACGCTGGCGTGCCCTCAGCCACACTCTGAGCGGTCACCGAACTCTGAACGGTCACACCTCGGTCGCCCGGCGCCAGATCTCGGCCCACTGTGCCAATAGCGGCTCCAAGTCGGCCTGGGTGATGATCAGGGGCGGGACTAGGCGGATGACGTCGGGGCGGGGGGCGTTGAGGATGAAACCGGCCTCCAGGGCGGCGGACTGGAAACGGGCCGCCACCGGCTGATCCAGTTGAACACCGATGAACAGGCCCCGGCCCCGGACCGCCGTCACGCCGGGCGCCGCGACCAGTCGCGCCCGCAGCCAGTCGCCGATGGTGACGACGTGGGGCAGCAGGGGGCCGATCTGGTCCAGGGTGGCCAACCCCGCCCGGCAGGCCAGGGGGTTGCCGCCGAAGGTGGTGCCGTGCGCCCCCGGGGTGAAAGCCTCGGCCGTCTGGCCCAGGGCCAGGCAGGCGCCGATGGGGAAGCCATTGGCCAAGGCCTTGGCCAAGGTGATGAGGTCGGGCACGACGCCTGAGGCGGTGTGGGCGAACCAGGCGCCGCAGCGCCCCAGGCCAGATTGGATCTCGTCCAGCCAGAGCAGGGCGCCGCGCTCCGCCGTCAACCGGCGGGCCTGGGGCAAGTAGTCGGGCGGCGGCACGACGACGCCGTTCTCGCCTTGGATCGGCTCCAGCACCACGGCCGCCGTCCGCTGGTCGACCGCCCGCTCCAGGGCCGGAACATCGCCGTAAGGCACGAATTCGACCTCGCCCGGCAGGGGCTCGAAGGGGGCGCGGTATTTGGCGTTGCCGGTCACCGACAGGGCGCCGAGGGTGCGGCCGTGGAAGGAGCCGAGGGCCGCCACCAGCTTGGTCCGCCCGGTCAGCCGGGTCAGTTTGAGGGCGGCCTCGTTGGCCTCGGCCCCGGAGTTGGCGAAGAAGACCCTTCCTGGCGCCGGCAGCAGCGCCACCAGCCGTTCCGCCAACTCGACCTCGGGCACGGTGGCGAAGAAGTTGGAGACGTGCCCCAGGGTCTGGGCCTGCTCGGCCACGGCCCGGGCCACCTGGGGGTTGGCGTGGCCCACGGCCACGACCGCGATGCCGGCCAGCAGATCGAGGTGGTGCCGGCCCTGGTCGTCCACCAGATAACAGCCCGAGCCGGACACGAAGGTGCGTTGGGGCGTCCCGAAGGCCGGCATCAGGGCCCGCCCCAGCCGCTCGGCCCAACTCGGGGCGGCCTCCCCGGCGGCGTCCGTGACCGGTCCTGGGCCATCGCCTAGAACTAGTCCTGGGGCGTCGGAACCGCCGACGACGGGCGGGATTGATCCTGCGCCGCCGGCCGCAAGAGGCGCCTCCCGCTCCGGGGCGCCGTGGTCCTGGCTCATGGCGTCACCATGGTGCCGATGCCGCGATCGGTCAGCAGCTCCAGCAGGACGGCGTGGGGGACGCGGCCGTCGATCACGGCCGCCCGGGCCACGCCGGAGCGGACGGCGTCGAGGCAGGCCTCCATCTTGGGCCTCATACCGGCCTCGATGTCCGGCAGCCGGGCGGCCAGGTCGGCGGCGCTGATGAAGGGCAGCAGCGACTCCGGGTCGGGCCAGTCGGCGTAGAGCCCGGCCACATCGGTCAGCATGACCAACCCGCCGGCCCCCAGGGCCTTGGACAGGGCGGCGGCGGCGCTGTCGGCGTTGATGTTGTAGACCACCCCGGCGGCGTCCGGCGCCACCGTCGCCACCACCGGGATGCGGCCGGCCTCGATCAGGTCGAGGATGGCCTCGGGGGCGACCCGCTCGACCTCCCCCACCAGGCCCAGGTCGACCGTCGCGCCGTCCAGGCTGACCTGGGCCGGCCGGGCGGTCAGCAGGCCGGCGTCCTCCCCCGACATGCCGACCGCCAGGGGGCCGTGGCGGTTGATCAGGTTGACGATGCGCCGCCCGACCTGGCCCACCAAGACCATGCGCACCACCTCGACCGCCTCCGGGGTGGTCACCCGGCGGCCCTGGACGAAGTCGGAGTCGATGTCGAGCCGCCGCAGCATGTCGGAGATCTGGGGGCCGCCGCCGTGGACCACGATCAGTTTGACGCCGCAGCGGCGCAACAACACGATGTCGTCGGCGAAGGCCTGCTCCAACTGGGGGTCGATCATGGCGTGACCGCCGTACTTGACGACCAATATCTTGCCGGTGTACCGCTCGATCCAGGGCAGGGCCTCGGTCAAGACGGTGGCCCGGGCGACCAACTGGTCGCGCTCCGACCGACTCATCGCTCGCGCCCCGACCGATACTGACTAGGCGCCGACGCCCGGCCAGGCCGACGACCCAAGGAGCCTGCTCCTAGTTCCTCCACCGCAAACGGCCGCCTCATGACGAGTAGTCCGCGTTCTCGCTGACGTAGCCGTGGGTCAAGTCGTTGGTCCAGACCGTGGCCTCCTCGTCCCCGGCCCGCAGATTGATGACGAGTTCGACTTGGCGCGGCCCCAGATCGACGGCCTCCCGGGGGGCGTCGGGGGCGCCTTGGCGGAAAACGGTCACACCGTTGAAGCTGACGTCGATGTCATCGGGGTCGAAGGCCGCCCTGGTGGTGCCGACGGCGGCCATGATGCGACCCCAGTTGGGGTCGCGGCCGGCCACGGCGCACTTGAACAGGTTGGAGCGGGCCACCGCGCGGGCCACCTCGACGGCGTCCTCCTGGCTGGCGGCCCGGCTGACGGTGATGGCGATGTCGTGCTCGGCCCCCTCGGCGTCGGCGATCAACTGGCGGGCCAGGGACAGGCAGACAGCGGTCAGCCCGCGCTCGAACTCGTCCCGCCCGGGGACAATGCCGCAGGCCCCCGAGGCCAACAACAGGACGGCATCGTTGGTCGACATGCAGCCGTCCGAGTCGAGGCGGTCGAAGCTGACGGCCGCGGCCGACCACAGGGCCGGCTCCAACTCGGTCGAGTCGCAGACGGCGTCGGTCGTCAGCAGCACCAGCATGGTGGCCAGGCCGGGGGCCAACATGCCCGCCCCCTTGGCCATGCCGCCGACCGTCCAGCCGGCCGGCGAGCGCCAAGCGGCCTGCTTGGTCCTGGTGTCGGTGGTCAGGATGGCCCGGGCGGCGGCCGGGCCGCCGTCCTCGGACAGCTCGGCCACGGCCTGGTCCAAGCCTTGGCGCAGCCGCTCCATGGGCAGGTTCGAGCCGATCAGGCCGGTCGAGCAGACCGCCACCTGGTCGGCCGTCGCCGCCAGCCGCTCCCCCGCCCAGGCCGCGGTCTGGGCGGCGTCGTCGCGTCCCCGCCGCCCGGTGCAGGCGTTGGCGCAGCCGGAGTTGAGGACGACGGCTTTCAGCCGGCCGTCGCGCAGCGCCCGGCGGGACCAGTCGACCGGGGCGGCGAAGACCCGGTTAGTGGTGAAGACGCCGGCGGCCTGATACTCCGGCCCCCGGTTGACCACCAGGGCCAGGTCCTCCCGGCCGTCCGAGCGGATACCGGCGGCCACCCCGGCGGCGGCGAAACCGGCGGCGGCGGTCACGCCGGCGGTCAGCTCGACATCCAGGTCGCCGCCCACAGTTCCGGCGGTCATGCCGTCGCCTGGCCGGCCGGGGCCGCCGGCCGACCCGTCAGTGATCTGCTCACGAGGCCCGATTATGCCGCACCGACAGGCGTCTCCAAGGCGAGCCGGCGATTCGGGGCCGTGTGGCGCTACAGCCCTTCGGCCCGCCTCGTCATCCCGAAGCCGATCCGGGATCGCAGCCAGTCCGTGGACGAGCCCCCTGATCGGGCGCCCCAGAAATCACTGAGGCAAGCCGTGCCTAACCCGTCGTTGTTCCGTTCCCAGGCATAATGGGGAGGCCTCGTGGGCCGGTCTCAAGCCTCGGCCGATCATCGTGCCGGCCGGTGCCGACGGCTTAAGCTGGCGGGGCCGAACCATGGCGCGACAGCGTCGGCGTCCCCGTCGCGGGCCGTCTCCTGTCCCCGACCGGCCGAACGTCAACAGCGACGACCAAGATAGGAAGGTGCCTTGTGAGTGCCGCCAATCCCCAATTCCCCGGACTGCCCGAGGTCATCAATGGCAACGGCGCCGTGGCCTATGTCATGAAGCACGTTTGTGGCGGCGTCATCGGCTATCCCATCACCCCGTCGACCGAGATCGCCGAGACCTTCGAGGCCGCCCGGGCCGAGGGCCAGCTCAACGTCTTCGGCAAACACCCTTTCTTCGTTGAGACCGAGGGCGAGCACTCCGCCCAGTCCGGCGCCCTGGGCGCGGCCCTGACCGGCGGCCAGTTCGTCTCCAACGCCTCCTCCAGCCAGGGCATCCTCTACGGCTTGGAGTCGCACTACGTCACCGTGGGCAAGAAAATCGGCGGCTTCGTCCTCCAGGTGGCCGCCCGGGTGGTCTCCAAACACTCCCTCAACGTCATGGCCGGCCACGACGACATCTACGCCCTGCTGCCCTCGGGCTACACCATCTTGTTCGGCTCCGACCCCCAGGAGGCGGCCGACCTGGCCGCCATCGCCTACCGCCTCAGCTCCCTCAGCCTGATCCCGGTGGCCAACGCCATGGACGGCTTCGCCACCAGCCACGTCATGTCCGAGGTCCTGTTGCCCGAGCCGGAGCTGCTGCGGACCTATCTGGGCGACCCGGCCGGCCGTCTGCCCTGCCCCACCGTGGCCCAAGACATCTTGTTCGGGGCCAAGGGCCGGGTGAGCCAGCTGACGGCTTGGCTGGAGCGCCACCGGGCCGATTTCGAGCCGGCCCTGCGCGAACAGTTGGCCGCTTGGCTGAGGACCAACGCCGCCGCCGTCGAGTCCGACGACCAGGCCCGGATGGCCGCCTCGACGGCGGCCTGGGTGCCGGAGGATCTGCGCCGCCAGTGGCGGCGGGCCTGGCGCGGGGCCTGGGCCAGAGGCACCCGCCAGTTGGTGCCGGCCCTGGTCGACCGCCACAACCCGGGCATGACCGGCCTGGTCCAGAACCAACCCGACTTCCAGGCCGGCGCGGCCGACCACCGGACCCACTTCGCCGCCGCCGTCCCCGACCTGGCGCGTCAGGCGATGGCCGAGTACGCCGGGCTGACCGGCCGCAGCTACGCCCCGGTGCAGCGTTACGGCGACCCCGAGGCCGACCTGGTGGTGGTCGGGCTGGGCTCGATCACCGACGACGCCCGGGCCATCCTGCCCCACCTGGCGGCCCAAGGCCTGAGGGCCGCCGTGGTCTCGGTCAAGTTGCTCCAGCCCTTCCCCGAGGCCGAGTTGGTGACCGCTTTGGCCGGGGCCAAGGCGGTCACGGTGTTGGAGCGCTCCGACGACACCGCCTTGACCAAGCTGGTCTCCCAGTCGCTGTTCAAGGCCGGCCGCTCGGCCTGCGACCTGCGCCTGACCACGGCCATCTTCGGCCTGGGCTCGCACGACGTCCAGCCGCGCCACCTGATCGCCGTCTTCGACCACATGGCCCAGGGCGCGACCACGCCGCTGGTCTACGTCGGCTCCCAGTTCTTCGCCCCCCATCCGGCCTCCGACAATCTGCGCCAACTCCAGGACCGGCTCAAGGCGGCCTACCCCGAGACCGAGGCCATGGCCTTGGCCACCCGGGACAATCCGACCGATTTGTTGCCGGCCGAGGCGCTGCGGCTGCGCTTCCACTCGGTCGGCGGCTACGGCACCGTGGCGACCGGCAAATTGTTGACCGACATCTTGGCCGGAATGCTCAAGCTGCATTCCAAGAGCGCCCCCAAGTACGGCTCGGAGAAGTCCGGCGCGGCCACCAACTTCTACATCACCTTGTCGCCTGAGCCGGTCCTGTTCAGCAACGCCCAGTTGGAAGACGTCGAGGTTGTGATCTCGCCCGACCACAAGGTCTTCTCCCACGACCGGCCGCTGCACGGCCTGGTGGAGGGCGGCACCTTCATCCTCCAGTCCGACCGCCCGCCGCTCGAGGTCTGGCGCTCGCTGCCGCCCCAGGCCCGTCAGACGATCCGGGCCAAGCGCCTCCAATTCCTGGTCATCGACGCCTTCGCGGTGGCCAAGCGGCACGCCCCGACGCCCAACCTGGAGACCCGGATGATGGGTATCGCCTTCATCGGCGCCATCATCGGCCACGTCGAGCGGGTCGCCCGGGGCGCCAGGGGGGCCAATGTCTCCGACCTGGTGCGGGCCGAGATCGAGCACAAGTTCGGGGCCAAGGGCCAAGCCGTGGTGGCGGGCAACATGGCTGTCATCGACGACGGCGCCGCCGCCACTGTGGCGGTCGATTACAACGCCCCCGAGTTCGTGGCCGCCGACGCCGCCGCCCAGGCCCCCGCCCTCCGGGGGCTGGCTATGGCGACGGCCCTGGTCCCGGCCACTTTGGCCAATGCCCCCGTAGGCTTGTTCGACCCGGCCTACTACGAGGACCTGACCGCTCGGCCCTTCCGCGACGGCAGCATCGGCGAGGCCCCGGTGCTGCCCGGGGCCGGGCTGTTCATGCCGCCGGCCACCGGCCTGGCCAAGAACAAGGGCATCTTCCGGCGGGCGGCGCCGGTGTTCGACCCGGCCAAATGCACCGCCTGTCTGGAGTGCGCCCTGGCCTGTCCCGACAGCGCCATCCCCAACCAGGCGCACGAGTTGCACGACTTGCTGCTGGCCGCCATCGCCGCCGTCCCCGAGCTGCCCGCCCCGCAGCGCGACCGCCTCCAAGGGCTGGCCGTGGCCTGGTCGACGGCCATCCGGCGGCAGTTGCTGGCCGATTCCAAGGCCCGCGACCTGCCCCAACTGGCCCTGAGGGCGGCGGCTGGGCTGGCCGGCGACGAGACCGACCAGCGCGCCCTGGACCGCCACCTCGACGCCGTGGTGGCCCAGTTGGCGGCCTTCCCGGTGGCCCGCACCCGGCCCCTGTTCGACGTGGCGGAGCGCGGCGCGCCGGGCTCGGGCGCCCTCTACTCGGTCGTGGTCGATCCCTGGAAATGCACCGGCTGCCTGCAGTGCGTGGCGGTCTGCGGCCCCGGCGCCCTGACGTCGGCCGACCAGAGCGACGCCTTGGAGGACGACCTGGAGACCCGCTTCGAACGTCTGACGGCCTTGCCCAACACGCCCCGCCGCTTCACCGCCGACGCCGTCCAGCCCGGCGGCGACCCCAAACGCCTGCTGCTCGACCACGCCAACTACTACGCCCTGACCGGCGGCCACGGCGCCTGCCGGGGCTGCGGCGAGGTCACCGCCACCCACCTGCTGACGGCCCTCAGCCATGCCACCGGCGAGGACAAGCGGCGCCGCCGGACGGCCGAACTGGAGGACCTGGTGGCTCAGTTGGAGGCCAAGCTGGCCGCCCTCGACCCGGCCGACGAGGCCCGCCGGGCCCGGATCGAGGACAGTCGGGCGACCTTGGAGCAGGCCCTCTACCTGTGCGAGGGCGGGCCCACCGGCCAGGGGCCGGCCCCCCTGGTGGTGGCCAACTCGACCGGTTGTTCCTCGGTCTACTCCTCCACCCTGCCGGCCGGACCGTTCACCGACCCCTGGGTCAACTCCTTGTTCCAAGACGCCCAGCCGTTGGCCATGGGGCTGTTCGAGGGCCTGGCGGCCCATCATCTGGATGAGGTCAAGGCCGCCCGGACCGCCCGCCTGGAGTTGGCCGACGCCTGGACGCCGGCCGATCAGTCAGCGCTGGCGCTATTGGACTGGCACGGCCTGACGGCCGACGAGTTGGCCCAACTGCCGACCGTGTTGACCATCAGCGGCGACGGCGCGGCCTTCGACATCGGCTTCGGGGCCATGTCGCGGGTGCTGACCTCGCGCACCCCGGTGAAGATGTTGGTGCTCGACACCGGCGGCTACTCCAACACCGGCGGCCAGGCCTCGACCGCCAGCTTCACCGGCCAAGACTCCGACCTGGCCCGCCACGGCCGCTCCCACGCCGGCAAGTCTGAGACCCGCAAGGAGTTGGGCCTGTTGGCGGCCTTCCACCCCGGGGTCTTCGTGGCCGCCTGTTCGACCGCCTTCCACGGCCACTTCCTGGCCGCCGCCGGCCGGCTGCTGGCGCACCAGTCCGGGGCCGGGCTGCTCCAGGTCTACACCCCCTGCGGCTTCGAGCAGGGCTTCGCCGACGACCGCTCCAACGAGCGCTCCCGGCTGGCGGTGGAGTCGCGCATGGCCCCGTTGTTCGTCCACGACCCGGCCGGCGGCGACCAGTTGAGCCAGCGCTTCTCGCTCGAGGGCAACCCCGACATCGACGCGCCTTGGGCCAGCCGCACCCTCCAGGCGGTCGACCAGCACGGCAACGCGCAGTTGTTGACCACGCCCTTCACCCCGGCCGAGTTCGCCCAGGGCGAGATTCGCTTCCGCAAACAGTTCCGCCCGCTGGCCGAGGGAGCCGAGGCGGTGCCGGTGGCCGACTACGTGACCCTGCCGCCGGACCAGCGCAAAGGCAAGACACCTTTCATCTGGACGACCGACGACGACCTGCGGCTGCGCCAGGTGGCCTGCTCGTCGGCCATCGTCGCCCTGGTGGAGGAGCGCCAGCGTTACTGGCAGACGCTGCGCTTCCTGGCCGGGCGGGACCAGTCCCGGCAGGCCTCGGAGCAGGCCGCGCGCTTGGACGAGCTGCGCCGTCAGGCGGCGGAGGCGACGGAGGCCCGGGAGCAGGCCATCGACGACATCGCCTTGGCCCTGTCCCAGTTGGCCACGGCCAAGGACCCGGCCCAGGTGGCGCTGCCCGCCCTGGCCGCGGTGTCGGTGTCGGCGGCGCCCGCGCCGGCGCCCGCCCACCCGGCCCCGGCTCCGGCGGCGACCGCCCCAGCCCCGGCGGCCTCGGCCTCGGGTCTGGGGGCCAAGCCGGCCGGGGCGGCCATCTTCTTGTCCGACGACGACATCGTCCGTTGCACCGACTGTGCCACCTGCTACCAGGAGCTGCCCGAGTTGTTCGAGCGCAGCACCATCTTGGTCGACGGGGCGGCCAAACAGGTCTCGAAGTTCAAGCCCCAGGGTTTGGCCGGCCTGACCGTGACGCCGGAATTGCAGGCCAAGTTCGACCGGGTCAAGGCCACCTGCGACGCGGAGATCATCCAGTGACCGCCACCGTCGCCCCCGCCGGGCGGGCCAGCCAGTTGGCCCTGTTGGAGCGTCGCTTGGAGAGCGATCCCCGCAGCCTGCGCCCGGTCGTCTTGGCCGAGTCGATGGCGGCGGTGGCGCGGCAGTTCGCCGCCGGCAACGAGTTGTCGCCCCAGTTCGTCTCCCAGTTGTGGGAGACCCTGTTGGCCGGCGGCGAGGCCGCCACCGTCTTGATGCGCTTCATCTGGAACCTGCCGGTGGGCCGCAAACGGATCTGGCTGCGCGGCGTCGATCAGCATCTGCGCCAGCGCTACCCGATGGTGGCCGGGCTGTCCGAGTCCTGGCCGGCCAACAACGGCATCGGCCCCCACATCCGCTCGGCGGCCGAGCGGTCGGACGATTTCGGGCTGGTCAACCGGGGCTACATCGGCTATATGGAGCTGGGCTACTCGCTGCGCGAGGTCGAGCTGCTGGTCTGGCTGGAGGCCATCCGGGACAAGCAATGCGCCGAACGGCCGTGCGAGATCGGCAAACCGGTCCCGGGGCGGGACGAGCCCAAGGGCGGCTGCCCGGTCCGCATCCACATCCCCGACATGTTCCGCCTGCTGGGCCAGGGCCGCTTCGCCGAGGCCCTGGCCCTGGTCGAGGGCTCCAACCCGCTGCCCAACGTCACCGGGCGGGTCTGCCCCCAGGAGCTGCAATGCCAGGGGGTCTGCATCCACAAACTGCCGATGTCGATCGGCCAGGTCGAGTGGTTCCTGCCCGAATGGGACAAACGGGCCCACCCCGGCTTGGCCCAACAGCGTTTCGCCGGCCGGTCCGACCCCTGGGAGACCGGGCTGAAACCGCCGGTGGCCATCGTCGGCTCCGGCCCGGCCGGACTGATCGACGCCTACCTGCTGGCCCGCGAGGGCTTCCCGGTGACCGTCTTCGAGGCCTTCCACGAGCTGGGCGGGGTGTTGCGCTACGGCATCCCCGAGTTCCGGCTGCCGAATGAGCTGATCGACGACGTGGTGGCCAAGATCCGTTCTCTGGGCGGACGTTTCGTGACCAACTTCGTGGTCGGCAAGACGGCTACCTTACAAGACTTGTTGCGGGCCGGTTTCTGGCGGGTCTTCGTCGGCACCGGGGCCGGGCTGCCGACCTTCCTCAACGTCCCGGGCGAGCACCTGCTCAACGTCATGTCGGCCAACGAGTTCTTGACCCGGGTCAACCTGATGCACGGCGACCGGGAGGACCACGACACCCCCCTGCCGGCCGTTAGGGACAAGTCGGTCCTGGTGGTCGGCGGCGGCAACACCGCCATGGACGCCGCCCGCACGGCGCGGCGGCTGGGCGGACGGGTGACCATCGTCTACCGCCGCACCCAGGCCGAGATGCCGGCCCGGGTGGAGGAGCTGCACCACGCCCTGGAGGAGGGCGTCGAGCTGGCCACCCTGCGTGCCCCGGTCGAGTTCCGCGGCGATGATCGCAACTTCGTCACCCAGGCCGTGGTCGAGGCCATGGAGCTGGGCACCCCAGACGCCTCCGGGCGACGGCGGCCCATGCCCACCGGCCGGCTGACCGAGTTGGCGGCCGATCTGGTGATCATGGCCCTGGGCAACACCGCCAATCCCATCATCCGCGACTCCGAGCCCGACCTGGCGGTCTCGGCCAAGGGTGCCATCCAGCTGCGCCCCGGCACCCAGGAGACCAACCTGGACCAGATCTACTCCGGCGGCGATGCCGCTAGGGGCGGCTCGACCGCCATCCGGGCGGCCGGCGACGGCCAGTCGGCGGCCCGTCAGATCATGGCCGCCGACCTACCCGGCCCGGCCGACATCCCGGCCAAAGTGGAGTCGGCCCGCCGTTTCAGCGACACCGCCGCCGCCGCCAACCGCGTCCTGGCCAAGTACCACCTGTCCGAGGGCATCGAGGAGTTCGTGGTCCAGGCCCCGGCCATCGCCCGTTCGGCCCAGGCCGGCCAGTTCGTCCGTGTCCTCTACCGCCAGCCCGGCGGCGAGCTGGTGCCGCTGACCCTGGCAGACTGGCAGGCCGAGGAGGGCTGGATCGACCTGGTGGTCCAGGGCATGGGAGTGACCTCGCTCAAGATCAACCAGCTGGAGGTGGGCCAGGCCTTCGCCGGCATCGCCGGGCCGCTGGGCCGCCCCAGCGAGCTGCACCGCTTCCCCGACCACCAGACGGTTGTCTTCACGGCCGGCGGGCTGGGCCTGCCGCCGGTCTACCCGATCATGCGCCAACACCTGCTGCTGGGCAACCACGTCACCTTGATCGCCGGTTTCCGCTCCAAAGACTTGATGTTCTGGACCGGGCCGGACGAGCGGGTGGGGCGGTTGCAGGCCGAGTACGGCGACCAGTTGGAGGTCGTCTACACCACCAACGACGGCTCCCACGGCGTGCATGGCTTCGTCACCAACCCGTTGGAGGGGATGCTGCAGGCCGGTCGGCCCATCGCCGAGATCACGACCATCGGCCCGCCGATCATGATGCGGGCGGTGGCCGACCTGACCCGCCCCTACGGTGTCAAGACAATGGCCAGCCTGAACTCGATCATGGTCGACGCCACCGGCATGTGCGGCGCCTGCATGGTGCCGGTGACCATCGACGGCCGCCTGGTCCGCCGCCACGCCTGCATCGACGGCCCCGAGTTGGACGCCCACATCATCGACTGGGACAAGTTCCTGCCCCGCTTCGGCCTGTTCAAGGCCCAGGAGCAGGCCGCCCGGGAGCGCGCCGGCCTGTGATGTGATCGCCCCGAGAGGCGCCGGAATTCTGCCCGACCGATCAGCGGTCGGGGGCTTGACGCCGAGCGAGCCTAAGAGCGGCGGATCAGACTCCCAGCCGACTGCGGGCGGATCCCGCCGGGCGGCTGCGCTACCCCCAAGGCTCCTCTGAGTTTGGACGTGGCATCGCCAGACTGATCACTGGACTGACCAGACGGCTTCCGACATCGTGGTCATTGTAATGACCACTCAGACCGATTTCTGGCACTGTGATCACTGTAATAGCCACACAGAGACATTTCGGCTATCGTGGTCACCACGGAGGCCACAGCGCCGCCGCAGGAGGGGGACGCCGGGATGCTGGTGGATCGGCCGCTGTACATGGAGCGCATCGCCCGCTACATCGACGCGCCGATGGTGAAGGTGTTGACGGGGCTCAGACGGTCCGGCAAGTCGCGGCTGCTGGAGCTGACAGCCGGGTTGCTGCGCCAGCGCGGGGTGCCGGCGGAACGAATCCTGCGTTTGGACTTCGACGCCCTGGAGTTGGAGCCGCTGCGCTCGGCGGCGGCCTTGAACGAACACCTCAAACAGGTCTTGCCGTCCGAGGGGCGGGTCTACGTGCTGTTGGACGAGATTCAAGAGGTGGCGGGGTGGGAGCGGCTGGTCAACTCGTTGGTGGCCGCCGGGCGGACGGATGTCTACATCACCGGCTCCAACTCCAACCTGCTCTCCTCCGAGCTGGCCACCTACATCGCCGGCCGCTACATCACCATCGAGGTCTGGCCGCTGTCGTTTAGAGAGCACCTGGCCTTCACGGCCCAATTCCCCGCCCGCGAGGGGCAGGATTACGGGGACGCCCCGACGGCCGTCGGGAACGACACGGCCCAGTTCCCCGTCCGAGTTGGGCGCTCCGCTGGGAACGAGGCCGAGTTCGGCCGCTATCTGCGCCGGGGCGGCTTCCCCGGGATCGCCGTGGCCGGCTTCAACGACACCGACGCCCGGGCGGCGACGGCGGACATCTACCGCTCGACGCTCATTCGGGACGCCCTGACGCGGCGAGCCGTCCGTGACGCCGAGCTGTTCGAACGGGTGGCGGCCTTCGCGCTGGACAATGTGGGCAATCCCTTCTCGGCCCGGCGGGTGGCGGCCTGCTTGAAGTCCCAGAACCGCGCCGTCAGCCACCAGACGGTGGCGAACTACTTGGCCGCCTTGGAGGAGGCCTTCGTCTTGGCGCGGGTGCCGCGCTACGACATCCGGGGCAAGGCCCTGCTGGCCACCGAGGAGAAGCATTACGCCGGGGACCACGGGCTGGTCCAGGCGCTGTTCGGCTACTCCGACCAGCGGCTGCCCGGCCTGCTGGAAAATATCGTTTGGGCCGAGTTGCGCCGTCGCGGCTGGGAGGTCCGGATCGGCAAAGTCGGCGCGGCCGAGGTGGATTTCGTGGCCGACCGCCAATCCGACCGGCTCTACGTCCAAGTGGCCGTCACCGTCCTGGCCTCGGCCGAGACCCGTCGCCGCGAGTACGCCCCCTTGGAGCAGATCCGTGACTCCTTCCCCAAGTACGTCCTCACCTTGGACCCCGCCGCCGGCGACCGGACCAACGGCATCCAGCACCAACGCCTGCCCGACTTCCTACTCTCCGACGCCTACTGACACGATCAAGGCGTGGATTGACATGACGGAGCGCCGTGGCCCTCACCTTTGTCACTCCCCTGGTCCTACGCCTCGTCGTTGTGGGAGTTCTGGCCTATGGGTCACCGGTCCCGCTGCTCGCCGGGCGGGGCGGGTAAATGGAAACACGCGGCCTTCTGCAATGCGGCGGGCTGGATCAGGCGCCGACCAGAGACACGAGACCGGCGGCCCCGCCGAGGAGCCGGGCCCGTAGGAGCAGGTCGGCGGCGGCCAGCGTCTCGGCGTCATGGTCGGCGGCGTCCACACAGTCCTCGCCGTAATGGGCGGCGAACCATTTACGGACGGCCGCCCACGAGTACAACGGGGCCTTGCCGCCCACGGCGGGGGCGGGGAACCCGCCCGGCCCCCGCTTGCCCACGGCCAGCAGGCGCACGGACTCGCGGGTGCGCCCGGTGCGCCGGCCGATGATTTCCTGGGTGATGAGGTCTTCGGCGTCAATCCCGATGGCTTGGAAACCGGCCTTGGCGATATCGGCCACGACGGTGAGGATCGCTTCGGTCAAGCTGTCGGTCCGGCGCATGACGTGGAGCAGGCCGCGCCCACCGCCGATCTCGGGGGCGGTGTCGTCAAGACCCGCCTCATAGATGGCGTCCAACTCGTCGTCGGTGGGCTGGCGGTCCAGGTGGACGGTGAACTCATACAGCGGCATCGGTTTCTCCCCTCGGGTTCGTGTCTTCCTCGGTGGTCTGGGGTTTGTGCTGGTGGTGGCCGGCGAAGGTGTCGCCCCCTGCTGATCACGAGCCCACAATACCAATAGTGTTGGAGAAGTGCAACGCCAGAGAGTTATTTGTCAATATTAGTTGACAGAATCCACATAGCCGTATAACTTCCCATCATGAGTCCTGATCCATCTGGACCGGTGAGCCGCGATGAGGACCCCGCCCTCGGTCTGCGGGCCGTCAAGTCGCTTCGTGAGCTGGCCGAACGCCTTGAAGTCCTGTACGTGGCGCGGGCACGTCAACAAGGCTGGTCATGGCAGGACATCGGAGCCGCGTTGGGCGTGACGCGACAAGCCGCGCACAAGAAACACGGAGGGACGACGCCATGATCTTCAGACTGACCGCAGAGGCCAGAGGCATGGCCGGGAGGGCGTATGAACTGGCCGTTCGGCAAAAGGCCCGCTCGGTCGAAGAGGGTCACTTGCTCATCGCCTTGATCGAGCACGACGGATCGGCCGCGCGCGCCTTGCGCGATGAGGGAGTCGACCTGGAACGACTCATCGAGGGCGCCTTGGCGGCGCTGGCCGACTCCACCCTGGACGGAGAAGCGCTCGCCTGTGTCGGCATCGACTTAGGCGCCTTGAAACGAAGACTCGACGCCTCCTTCTCCGCCGGCGCCCTAGACCGCGCAGTTCGAGCCAGACGAGTTCTGCGTTACTCCCCTCAGGCCCGACAGGCTTTGGAGGTGGCCCACCGGCAGGCCACCAACCTGGGGACGAGCAAAATCACAGAACAATTGCTGTTGGCCTCATTGCTCCGTCCCGGCAGAGTGAGCAGTGTACTTGTGGCCGACCAGGGAATCGATCCAGAGGCGGTTCGGGCCCGCGTCCTGGCGCCCGGCTGACCGGGTCAGCGATGTTTGGAACTGGTGCGGCCGAGCGTCACGGTCCTCGGCTTGGGACCTCCCCCAACGCTGGCCCGGCCCGGCGTCTATTCGTCGTCGGGACTCTGGCCTATACCTTGTCGCTCCCGCTCCTTGCCGGCTGGGGCGACGCCTGGGTGTTCGGCTATGAGGCGGGCCTGGTGCCGGTCGCGCTGCCCTGGCTGGCCGTCGGCTTGGGCGCCGCCACGCTGGTCGCTCTACGCACACCGGCCGGGAGGACTCCCCTGGGCATCATTCTGATGATCGCCTTGGTGGTGACCACAGCCTGGTCGGTGGTCAATCTGCCCTTCGACGTCCTCAGAATCCTGCGGCTCGTGCCACTGCCCTGGAGTCTGCCCGGGCTCGGTTATCGACTGTCCCTCACCGTCGGCGCCGCCGCTGTCGTGGGGGCGGTCCTGGCCGACCGCCTGGCCCGTCGGCCGACCTGTGCCTCGTGCCGCCGGCCGCTGGCCGCCCGGCCCGTCGCCATACCCCGCTGGCCGGTGGTGGTCGGAGTCTTGGTGGCCCTGGTTTACCCGCTGCTGAAGCTGTATTGGACCCTGGGCGGCACCGCAGGCACCGTCGACGGGCCGGTGGACCTCGGGGCTGTGGCCGGCTGGGCCACCGTCGTTGGCGGCCTCGTGCTGGCAGCCCTGGCGGGGATTATGGCCCTGGAACCGCAGGGCCTAAGAGTGCGAACGGCGCTGAGCCTCGTCGGCCTGCCCGTCGGCCTCGGACTCGCCACGATGGGCCTGCTCGGCTCCGCCCCGGCTTGGCGAGCGGGATTCTCCCAGGGTTGGGCGGCGCCGGTCGACCCTGACGACCCCTTCCAGAACTGGGCTTTCGCCCTCGTCTACGAATCCTGGCTCCTGGCCGGTCTGGCCATCATGCTGGGCGGCCTGCGCCTGTGGTCGCTCCGTTGGCCGTCCTGCCCGACCTGTTCAGCCTGACCGGGGCGGCGCGTCGGCTAGCCGATACCCGCACCGCGAGGCTCCGACTCGCTGTGGCTATACCTAATAGTCTGATCGTTAAGTCTGATAAAATAATCGCATGAGTCGTACCACTATCGCTATTCAGACGGACACACGCGCCAGGATCAAGGCCGGGGCCAAGCAGGAGGCGAAGACGATTGACTCGTTCTTGCGCGACCTGCTTGACGCCCGCGAGCGGGACCGCTTCTGGGACTCCTTCCAGGACGTGACCCCCCAGTCCTACGCCGCCGCCCTGGCCGAGGACGGCGACAGCCTGAACGACGATTACTCCCTGGAGGGCCGAGGCCTGGAGGACGCGGAACGATGACGGCGACGGTCCCGGGGCGCGGCGATGTGGTCTGGCTGTCGCTGGACCCGGCCCAGGGCCACGAGCAGCGCGGACACCGCCCCCATCTGGTGCTCTCGAACGAGCGGCTGGCGCGGACCATGGGCCTGGTCATCGCCGTGCCGATGACCAGCGTTCACCGCCCCTGGGCGACCCGGGTGGAACTCGGCCCGGGCTCCTACGCCATCGGTGAGCAACCGCGCACGTTCGCGCTGTCGCGCGTCACCAAGATCAACCGCGCCGGCCTCGACGTCGGGCCTGTGGTCCAAGTGGTCGAGCGACTCATCGGCGGCTGATCCGGCGAGGCCGAAGCGGCTGGGGCGTCTCTACTCGACGGCTGCTCGGAGTTGTCGCCGAGGAGCCTGTCGTGCTGGCTCAGCAGGTGGAACAGTCGGTCAGTGTCTGGTTCGCTTCGGCGGGGTCGGCCAGGTCGAGCACCGTCTTCGGCAGTCGTTCCGCCAGCAGGCCGATACGTTGCTCGACGTCGATCTGGTGCGCCGACTTGACGACGGCGGGCGTGAACGGGAGTCGCTGTTCCATGACGACCCGCTTGAATAGCATCGTGATCGCCTGGGGAACGCTGATACCCATCTTGAACAAGGTGTCCTCGACCTGCTCGTACAAGCCCGCGTCGACCCGGTACGCCTTCTGCACAGTGCGTGTCACCATCGCATCCTCCTTTTAGTAACAAAAGTATAACAGATACATACCGAATGACTGAAGAACTTGCCGTCCCGGTCGTCATTGTCGGGCAAGGCGTGGGCGGCGAGGGGGGATCGGTGGTCGTTCCCGGGCATCGCCAAAGCGTCGTGGCAGGTGCGGATGGTCTCGCGGGCGCGGCTCACCGCTCTGGCTGGGGCGCCGACGGGGCCTGACGTTTGGCCCGGCGGCTGGTCGGTTTGAGGCGTGGGGCATGGAGGCGGTGGACCTGGTCGGCGCACTGGGCCACCTCCGGGGAGTGGGTCACGACGATGACGCACTTGCCCTCCTGGGCCGAGGCGGCCAGCAGGTCGATGATGTCCTCCTGGGTGGCCAGGTCGAGGTTGCCGGTCGGCTCGTCGGCCAGGATGACCCGGGGGTCCGCGGCCAGCGCCCGGGCGATGGCCACCCGCTGCTGCTCGCCGCCGGACAGTTTGAGCACCCGCCGGTCGGCCAGCTCCTGGTTCAGGCCGACCTGGGCCAGCCGCTGGGAGGCGGCCCGGCGCTTGTCCCGGATCGGCTTGCCCGAGGCCCGCAGGGTCAGTTCGACGTTCTCCCGGGCCGTCAGGTGGGGCAGCAGGTTGAAACTCTGGAAGACCACGCCGACATCGCGGCGGCGGTAGCGGTAGCGGTCCATTCGGGCCAGGTCGTGGCCGTCGAACTCGATCATGCCGCTGGTGGGCGTGGCCAGCCCGGCCAGCAGCGACAAGACCGTGGTCTTGCCGGCCCCGGAACGGCCGACGATAGCGTGGAAGCGGCCGGGCTCGAAGCTCCAGTCGAGGTCGCGCAGGACCTCGGTGGCGCCGTCGTAGGAGTAGCCGACGGCGTGCAGGCTGATCAGACTCATGAGGTTTCTCCAAGGTGTCGGTCGGGCCTGGCCGGACGGCCGGGCGGGCGAATGGTGCGGGTGGGGCCGGTCATGAGCGGTTGGCCAGGATAGTCAGCGGGTCGTAGCGCAGGGCCGAGACGACGCCGGCGGCCGAGGCCACGACGATCAGGCCGAGGCCGATGGCGGCCACCTGGCCGACCACGGCCAGGTCGAGGCTGGCGTTGATCTGGTCCAGGTAGGCCACGGCCTGGCTGGCGCTGGGCCAGCGGCCGACCGTCCCGCCGCTGAGGACGGGGCCGCCCGCGTTCCCCCCGCCGGGGTCGGAGCCGCCGGGTCGGCCGAAGCTCTGCTCCTGGGCGGTTTGCTGGGCCTGCTGCTGGGCCACCTGATCGCTCAGCAGATGGTCGGCCAGCGGCGGCGCGGCGGCCGCGCCGACACCCAAGCCGACGATCAGGGCGAGCAGGGCGACGACGCCGACCTCGGCCACGAACTGGAGGGCGACCTTGGGCTTGGCGACGCCGACAGCGGTCAGGACGCCGATCTCGTACTTGCGCTCGCGAATGTTGAAGATGGTCAAAACGACGATGATGACCGCGCCGACGCCGAGCACGATCCACAGCAGGGTGGCGGCGAAGCTGGACAGGTTGCGCAGCGGCACCAGGCTGGCCTCATAGTTGTTCAAGTCAGTCGACGTCAGCTGGTAGACCGCCGGCAGCCCGGCGGCCGTCAGCTCCTGCTGGAAGGCCTCGAAGTCGGCCGGGGAGGCGAAGACGAAGGTCCCGGCGATGGTCGGGCTGAGAGCGGTCGAGACGGTGTTGCCGTTGGCGTCGGTGGTGGTCGTGGCCTGGTCGCCGGACAGGGTGACGACAGCCCGCAGGGTCGGGTAGGACACGATGACCTGGTTGGCCGGGTCCTGGGCGGTGGCGAAGCGCAGCACGGGGCCGGAGCCGCCGGTCGTCGAGCTGCCCTGGTTGCTGTACAGGCCGGTGATGTCACAGGTGTAGGTCTGGTCGGCGGCGGCCGGGTTGGCCAGGGTCAGGGCGTCGCCCACGGCCAGACCGTTGAAGGCGGCGAACTCGTCTGTCACCAGGCAGTCGTCGTCGGCCGCCGCCAGGTCGATCATGGCGCCGTCGACTATTTGACTGGCGCCGGAGACGAACTCGGTCATGGCCTCCTGCGAGCCGTAGCCGGTGACGGTCAGGTCGCCCAGGCTGCGGCCGTCGAAGACCTGGAAGTCGCCCGGCCCGCCGGCGCCGCCGCCGAAGCCGCCTCCCCACTGGTCCATCCCGGTCGTCACGGTCTGGTCGGCGGCCTCGGTCGAACTCTCGGTCGACACCGCTTGGACGTCCCCGGTGGCGTCGAGTGAGATCGAGCCGGAGTAGCGCAGGCCGGCCACCCGGTCCGAATCGGCGTAGGCCAGAAGCTGGTCCAGCGTCAGGTCGGGGTACTGGGCCAGGGCGGCCCGCAGGCTGTCGCCCATGGCCCCGGGGTCCGAGGCCTCGGTGGTGGTGTCGGACTGGAGCTGGGACATGACGGCCTGGCGGTCCAGGCTGATCGTGCCGGTGATGGTGAGCTGGGCCAGCCCGTCGGTCTCGGCCTGGCGGGCGGCGTGACGGATGCCCAGGGCGACGCAGGCCGCCGCCGCCACCGCCATGACCACCAGGCCCATCAAGATGTTGCGGCCCTTGGAGCGGGCGATGGATGTCAGCGCGTTGATGATGACGAACATGGGGCCTCCCGGTGGGCGCTGGGCGATAACGGGAAGAGTCTGGCGGGACGGGTCCCAGGACTCTCACAGAGAAATCCCATAACTGGCTAAGAAAACTCCCGGCCCCGCGAGACCTCTGGGATCAGCCCAGATCCGCCGCTGATCGGCGGGGCGAGCGACGTCCCACGAGTGGGCGTTGGAGCCGGCGCGTAGACGCGCTGGACCTCTGTTGAGCGTCGGGGCCACCGCCAGCGCGCCCGGATGGGGTCGCTCGGTGGTCGAGCAGCGGTAGATCGTCGCCGCTGGTCTGGGGAGCGGCGGCGGGGGTGCTCGACACCATCACCAACAGCTTCATGTTCCAGGCCTTCAACCAATCGTCGCTGATCTTGGTCAGCGTGGTCGAAGCCCTCTATCCGGCGGCCACCGTCGCCCTGGCCGTCGTCTGGCTGCGCGAGGCCTGCGGCCCCCGCCGCGCTCTGGGTCTGGCCGGCGGCCTGGCGGCCATTGTCTGGCTGGTGCTCGGGGCCTGACCTCCAGGCGCCCCGGCGGTAGGCTGGGGCTGTGACTGAGACTCCTGGCAGCGGCTTCGCCCCCGGCTCGCAGACCGTTTTGGAGCGATCGCCCGTCTTGTCGGACGAGGACGACCACGAGCGCTACTCGCACTTCGTGGACAAGGACAAGCTGACCCGGGCGGTGATCCTGGGCACCCCTGTGGTGGCCCTCTGCGGCAAGATCTGGGTGCCGACGCGCGACCCCGAGAAGTACCCGGTCTGCCCCGAGTGCAAAGAGATCTGGGAGTCCTTGCCGACCGCCCTGAGCTGACGGGCGCTAGTCCAGGTTCTCAAGGCGACTGCGCAATCGCGACAGGTCACGTTGCCATTCGACGTTGCCCGGATCGATCTGGACCAGCCGCTCAGCGATGGCCAAGCCCTTCTCGTAATGGGCCCGCGCGCCCGACCCGTCCCCGGCCGCCACCGCCAGATCACCCAACTTGTTATGGCTGATCGACAAGTCGCGCTGCCACCCGGCATTGCCCGGATCGGCCTCGGCCAAACGCTCACGAATGGCCAAAGCCGCCTCATAATGGGCCCGAGCGCCCGACCCGTCCCCGGCCGCCACCGCCAGATTGCCCAACCTTTCATGGCTGATCGACAAGTCACGCTGCCACCCGGCATTGCCCGGATCACTCCCGGCCAAACGCTCACTAATGGCCAAAGCCGCCTCATAATGAGCCCGCGCCCCCGACCCGTCCCCGGCCGCCACCGCCAAATCACCCAACCTGTCATGGCTGACCGACAAGTCACGCTGCCACCCGGCATTGCCCGGATCGATTTCGGCTCTGCGCTTGTTCTGGCGATGGATGTCCTCGGATATAGCGCGAGCGGCCGTCGTGTCGCCCAGGTCCGTGTGAGCGTCGGTCAGTACCTCGGCGGCGACGGCCCAGGACCGGTCGTCTTTCGGCAGGGCGGGGATTGTCTCTGTGAGGTAGGAGAGTCGTTGTAGGGTGCCGTCGAGTTGTCTGGTGGCAATCTGTGCTATCAGCTCAGCCGCATCCTCGGTTTGCCCCACTGCTGCCAGGTGATAGGGCGGGTCCACAGCGTCGTACAGACTGAAGAATCCGGCTTGAGCACGCGCCTGGTGCAGCGCGATGGCGTGGCTGTGCAGTGTCGTCAGGGTGTCGGAGGGCAGGCCTTCAGCGAGCATTTCTCTCAGGGCCGGTATGACCTCGATGTCGGGTCCAGGGAGCAACAAGGTGAGATCACGCAGCCGATTCACGGCTGTGGTGAACGGCTCGGTTGGAGGGGGCTGGTGGAGTTGAACCGCCAGGGCGAGATCGGCCGGCGGGAGGGCCATGCGGCAGACCTGGGCCTGGTTGAGGATGGCCCGCTCGTCGGCGGTCAACTGATCGAGGAGTTGTTTGAGGAGGATGTTCTGACTGCCCAAGATGAGCGCGGTTCGGACGGCCGCGGGCAGCTCGGCCTGGTCCTCGCCCAGCGTGATCTCCAGGTCGCGGGCCAGTTGGTTCAGGCTGGCGGTGATCTCCGGCAGGTTCGAGCGCCCACCCCGTAAGAGGGCGTCGACGAAGTAGACCAGTCGCGGATGTCCGCCGATGGTGGAGTGCAATAATACCCAGTCGGCCCGCGACAGTTCCCGTAGGGCCGGCAGCCGCAGGAACAACCGTCCTAACTCGGCGTTGCTCAACGGCGGCACCTCGATCCGGGCCAAAAACAAGCCGGCCTGGTCGGGCAAGGGATAGCGGGAAGTCACCAAGACCCCGCCGCCGCCGTCGTTCCGCGCGGCGGTTTCCGTCAGCGCCCGGATGGTGTCGCCTAGGACCGAGCCACCGGCCTCGTCATCCCGGAAGGCGACCATGCCGTCCGAACCGTCCGAGACCAGGGACAGATTCTGCTCGAAGTCGTCGAACAAGATGAGCAGACGGCACCGGGCCAGGCTCTGGGCGACGACATCCAGTCGCTCGGCGTCCTCCCGAGAACCGTCGCCGAGAACCCGGGCAGCCTCCATGTCGGTCGGCTCCAGGGCTTGGGTGACGGCGGTGAAGAGGGCGGCCGGGTTCCAGGCACCCTCATGAACGGCGATCATCCAGCCGTCGTCCCGCAGCCGCTGGGTCAGGCGCCCGGCGATGGCGGTCTTACCGATACCGCCCAAGCCGGTCAGGATGACGCCACCGACGGAGCCGTGACGGTCCTTCGCCGCCGGCCGGCGGCGGAACACGGCCATGGCCTGACGGACCTCGGCCCGCCGGCCGATCAGCTCGCCCAGGCGAAGCTGACGCACCTGCCCGCCCTGGGGGAACTCCGGGGGCCGCTTCAACGGCTCCTTAGGGAGCGCCGGGTCGACCAGCGGGGCGTCTCCGGCGGCCGTCCACAAGGTCGCCAACGGCCACTCGGGGCGTCGGGGCGGACGCTGGGAGTCCGCGTGTCGGCGCCGCTGCTCGGCCTGGTGGCGGGCGTCGGCCAGACTATGGGCCACCGTCCAAGCGGGATGTTTTACCAGGTTCGTGTACAGCAATCCGGTCAACTCGGTGGCGTAGACATCGGTCACCGACGCTTGCATGGCGATAACCCGGTCCGCTCCCTGCGCCACCAGATTGGCGGCCAGCCCGGGATGGTCGGTGTCCATCTTCGAGCACGACGACAACACGACCAACGGGATCGGCTGGCCCGCTCTGCGCAGACTCCGGAGGAGTTGTTCGGCGTCCACCGGTAACGGTTGGCCGTCGTCGGTCTCCAACCAGACCTGGTCGGCGTTGCCGTGGGCCGACAGATGCAGGACATGGAACCGGTCATCCTCCAGCGTGGAAGTGATCAGATCGGGATGGGCCAACTCCAGGATTCGCAGTTGGCCCTTACGGGCCGATTCCTGGGTGGCGTCCAAGACGGCCTGCATATCGGCCTCGACATCCAACGGCCGCAGACCCTCCGGCGCCGCCACCGCCGCCAGTAATTTCACCGGCCCGGGCAACACCACCGGAGTCTGACGCGGCGCGTCTGCGAGCCGGCGGCAGACCGTCACCCCGGGTTCCAAACAGATCGGCTCGGCCGCGTCGGGCAACCACAACAACTCGACCGGCAGAGTCTGCAACAAATCGGCCGGCCCGACCACCGTCAAGCCGACGGCCTGCTCGATCAGACGTCCGGCTAGCAGGCGTGAGAGTTGCGTCAAGGTGGCATCGCTCCAGACGACCCGCGCCAACTGTTGGCCTGTCTGACGCAGTTTCTGCGCCGCCTGGGTCGGCGTCAAGGCGGCGACGGCGTTCAGGACATCGAGTGGGACGGGCGGCCACTCAATGGTCGTCTTGCCCGACAGAACCCGGTCGACTTCGGTGCTGACAGTCACCGTCTGGTCAGAGTCACGGGTCAGACTCACGAGGATGTCAGTCTGCAAGGCCCTGAAGACGGCGGCGGTGGGCGGAGTTGATGGGGCCGCGGGCGGTGTCTGGTCGAACCTGACCAGCTCGCCCAACGGCGGCATCGGTTGGGTTTGGTCGGTCAGGTAGCGCAACAGAGGCTCGACACCCGCTGGCGTGTAGGACGTGACCGTGTAGTAGGTGTGAGAGGCGGGGGCCGCCCAGACGGGCAGCTCCTCGGCCGACCGGCCGGGCAACACCACCGGCAGAAAACGCTTCCCGCCCGCCTCTTGGTCGCTGTAAACAGCGTCCCGGATCAACCTGGCCTCCCACTGGACACCCCGGCCCTCCCCAGGCGCGGCCTCGGCTCCGGAGCGGCGGCGGTAGGCGGGGGAGGCGATCATCAAGACGAAGTCGGCCGCCGTGATCTCCGTCTCCATCCACAACGGCCAATCCTGGGGGAACTGGGCCGCATAGACGTCAAGCCGGGCGTCGACACCACATTGACGCAGAAAAACCCAGAAGTCGGCCACGACCCGCTCATGCTCGGGGGTGTCGTGGGCATAGGAGATGAAAACGCGAGACGTCGGCATGGAGCGATCATAGCCACCTGTTTAGGGAGACTTATTCACGGGTTGGCCCGGATCCCGGATCAAGTCCGGGATGACGACGGGCGACCCCTGGCGAGCCCGACCCGCAGCGGAAGGCAGCCCGAAAGCCCGCCCCGAACCCGATCCGCCGGCTGGCCGGGTCAGCCTCGGACGCCCGCCGGGTCAGTCCCGGACGTGGGCGGCGATGATCTGTTTCAGGCGCTCCACGTCGTCGCCCTCGGCCAGGTCGATGGTGTGGGCCGGAGTGTCGAGGACGCGGGCGAAGCGGGGCGGCGTCGGGGCCGGGCGGCCGATGGCGGCGGCGATGGTGTGGGCGAACTTGACCGGCAGGGCGGTCTCCAGCGTGATCAGCTTGGGGCCGCCGAGGTGGGACTGGGCCACATGCACGCCGTCGGCGGTGTGGGGGTCGATGATCAAGCCGGTACGCTGGTGCAGCCGGCGGATGGTGGCCAGGCGGTCGGCGTGGGTCGAGGTGCCGGCGACGAAGCCGTAGCGCCGCTGGGCCCGGGCCAGCAGCGGCCCGGACAGGTCGATCACGCCTGTCTCCGGCAGGACTTGGCCGAACAGGCGGGCTGTTTGGGCGGCGTCGTGGTCCAGCAGGTCGAAGACGAAGCGCTCGAAGTTGGAGGCCTTGGAGATGTCCATCGACGGGCTGGAGGTCACCAGGGTCTGGGCGCTGGAGCGCACCCGGTAGACCCCGCTGACGAAGAACTCGGCCAAGACATTGTTCTCGTTGGTGGCCAGGATCAATTGTTCGATGGGCAGGCCCATCTGGCGGGCGATGTGGCCGGACAGGATATTGCCGAAATTGCCGGTCGGGACGCAGAAACTGACCGACTCGTCGTCGTCGGCCGACAGCTCCAGCCACAGGGCGATGTAGTAAACCACCTGGGCGGCCAGCCGGGCCCAATTGATGGAGTTAACCGTGCCGATGGCGTGGGCGGCCTTGAAATCGGCGTCGGAGCTGACCGCTTTGACCAGATCCTGGCAGTCGTCGAAACTGCCGGGGACGGTGATGTTGACGATTCCGGGATCGTCCAGGCCGTACATCTGGCCCCGCTGGAAAGGCGTCATCCGACCCTGGGGCGAGAGCATGAAAACCTGCACCCGGGACTTGCCCAGCATGGCCACCTCGGCGGCCGAGCCGGTGTCGCCGGAGGTCGCCCCGATAATGGTCATCCGCTGCTGGCGGCGCTCCAACTCGTACTCGAACAACTCGGCCAACAATTGCATCGCCAGGTCCTTGAAGGCGGCCGTCGGCCCGTTCGACAGTCGCCCCAGCCACAGACCGTCCCCCAGCTCGGCCACCGACACGGCGTCGGGCGAGCCGAACTTGGCCGTGGTGTAGGCCCGGCGGCAGAGGCTCCACAGATCGTCCTCGGGGATGTCGTCGGTGAAACGCCTGAGCACGGCCCAGGCCAGTCGGGGGTAGCCCCAGTCGGCGTACAGCCGCCGCAGATCCCGCCGCTCGCCCCGGCCCAAGCGGGGGAGGGTCTGGGGCCAGTAGAGGCCGCCGTCGGGGGCCAGGCCCTCCAACAGGATGTCCGAGAACCCGGCCGGGGACTGGGCGCCGACGTCACGGGTCGACAGGTACATCATCTGGTGGTTCCTCCCTCGCCCCGCCGACGGGGCTTTGCAGACAAGCGCAAAGACTAGTGGACGGCCGCCCCCGAGCCCAGCCCCGCCGGTTAACCGCCGCTAACACCACCGCCGAACGCCTGGCCGGCGGCGGCCTGGGCCCGTTGGCGCAGCGCTCGCACCATGGCTTCGGGGTCGGGCGCCGAGAAGATGGCCGACCCGACCACGAAATTGTCGGCCCCGGCGGCGGCGCAGCGTTCGATGGTGTCCAAGGAGACGCCGCCGTCTACCTGGATCGACAACTCGATCCCGTCCCGGCCGGCGACCCGGCGCAGGGCCGTGATCTTGGGCAGCACCGACTCCAGGAAGCCCTGGCCGCCGAAGCCCGGCTCGACCGTCATCAACAAGATCATGTCGACCTCGCCCCACAGCTCCCCCGCCTGGGCCAGAGGCGTGGCCGGGTTGAGGGCCGCCCCGACGCGCGCCCCCAGGCGGCGCAACTGGCGGGCCAGGCGGACCGGGGCGCGGGCGGCCTCCAGGTGGAAGGTGACGGACTCGGCCCCGGCCTCGGCGTAGCCCGGGGCCCAACGGTCGGGGTCCTCGATCATCAGATGGATGTCGAGGGGCCGGTCGACCGA
>JAISAO010000076.1 GCA_031266665.1 Propionibacteriaceae bacterium
CCCAGTCGTACCTGCTCGGCCCGCGCTCGGCCCTCGACTGGATCATCGAGCGCTACCAGGTCAAGACCGACAAGGCCAGCGGCATCGTCAACGACCCCAACGACTGGTCCCGCGAGCACAACCAGCCCCGCTACATCCTCGACCTGCTGACCAGGATCGTGACGGTGAGCATGCGCACGGTGGAGATCGTCGACTCGCTCCCGCGCCTGGTCTTCTCAGCCAGCGGAGCCACCACGATCCGAGAAGCCAGAAGACAGTAGTCGTGGCAAAGACTCAAGAAGCTACTTTAGTAGTCGACTGGGCAGTCGTGAATAAGCCTCAAAATCCGGTGATGGTCAAGTGAAGAAGATGGGGTCTTCATGGGAACTGATGCAGTCGAGGGTCCTAGATATTCTTGGTGGGCTGCTTGCAGTCGGACTTGTGGAACTTGAGGTTCCGGTCGCGCCAGTAGATCGTCCACTGCTCTGTCCCGGCTGTGTAGCGCAGCCGAGCGATGGGGAAGTCCGTCCAGTCAGGGCCGCAGCGCCAGTCTGGGCGGGTCTCGAAGATGGTGACGTGGTTCGGGCGATCTCACACTTGACGCGGAGTTGATCTCGCAGGTGCTCGGGTGCGCGCTCACGGCACCAGTGCTCAATGCGCCTCAAGTCGGTCTAGGGCATTGCCACAAGTTCATTCTGCCAGGAGACGGGCGAGTTGTCAGGAGACAGGCGAGCCAGAGAGCTTATGCCCGCGTAGCCGCGACGGCACGGGCGAGGGCGGCATCGGCTGAAGTCGGTTGGCTCACTTCGGCTCGGTCACTGACTGGCCCAGCTCGGCCAGGACCGGGAGTTCTTGTTGTTCCCACCCGGGGTGGGTGGGCCGGGTCCGATGGCGCGGTGCAGCATCGCCTTGATCATGGAGTGGTGGAGTCCCGAGGCCGCACTCAACTCGCGCAAGTTAACTTTAGCTTGGTGGGTGGCAGCAAGGACCAAATGGCCCAACGAGTCGCGGACGTTGGCGGCGGTGTCAGTGGCGGCCGATAGTGTTAGCTGCATGACGGAACCTCTGCCGCTGGCACAGCAGGCCCTAGCCGGCCGCCCTGGCCTGTCAGAGGCGCGGCCAGCCCTCGTCCGGCCGCGTCTGCGCCTTGTTGGGGAACCGACAGAACCTCCGGTGCTCGACGGAATCCGAGGCACTCTTCCGCTGGACTCGCTGTCGCCGCTCCGCTACCCAGGGTCGAAACGAAAGCTCATCCCGGCCATCCGCCAGATCATCCAGGCCAACTACGACAAGGTTGACCTGTTCGTGGAGCCCTTCTGCGGCGGGTCGAGCGTATCGCTTGGTCTGCTGGCCCTGGGAATTGTTGAGCACACCCTTATTGCGGATTACGACCCGTTGATCGCTGCCTTCTGGAAACAGGCGGCAACCGACCCCGAAGCGCTCATCCAACTAATGAACCGTCAAGAAGTCACACTGGCCCAATGGGATCGCTGGCGCAATATGCAACCCGAGACACTACACAACAGGGCGATGAAGTGCCTCTTCCTGAATCGCACTACCTTTTCGGGGATCATCGGCGGCACCGCTGGCCCTATAGGCGGCCGCGCCCAGACCTCTGACTACGCCATCGACTGTCGGTTCAACAAGAAACAACTAGCCAAACGAATCCGTAACATCGGTAAGCTCAGAGACGAGGGAAAGTTGCTGATGCCGGTGGAAGGTACCTGGCAAGACACCCTTCGAATCGCTAAAGACCACGTTGTCGAGCTGGGAGCGACGTCTGTTCTGATCTACCTGGACCCCCCCTACGTGGAGAAGGCTCACCACCTGTACGACCGGCCGTTCAATGAGGCGGGTCACAAGTTGTTGGCCGACTCGCTGCTTGGTGAGGCCAGAGACTGGATTCTCTCCTATGACCGGGAGCCTTTAGCGTTAGGTCTGTATCGTGACTACTCGGACATCCATCAGTACTCGGTAGTCCACCACTACACCGTCAAAGGACAACGAGACGAGCCGGTTCCCGGCCGCGAAGTCCTCTTCACGAACCTTCCAACGACTCCGGCCGGAGCGATCTGGCTCCAAGACGACGATAGGAGTACAAACACATGAGCGTGAGTATCACGGAGGCAATCACGAACCGTGCCGGGGCCCGGACGACGCTCGCCGCCAAGATCAACGACGATTGTTCCCACATCGGCGGTATCTACCGGCTCGACTATCATTCGGCGCTGGTCTTGACAGATGACTACCGCAAGTCGAAAGCGGGAGGCGTACCGCAAGGCGGTTTCATGCTGGCGGCGGCCGGGGCGACTTCGGCCGAAGGGTTCCTGCTCGATGACCAGGAGATCATCCTTCTGCGGGTCAAGGAGACAGCTCCGTTGCCCAACGAAGCCGAACTGGTCCAGACCCGGCTAGCCGTTGTCCGCGACGCTTCCATAACTGGCCGGGGGTTCGACGAAGTGGCCGACGTGCTGACTCGTGGCGAGCTTCAGCAGTCCGCCTTCGACTGTGAGGTCCTGGGGACCTTTTACGAATCCGACCAAGAGCCAGGTCGCGTTGAGTTCGGCGCTGACATAGACAACGTAGTGTCGTCCGCTCGGTACCAAGTATTCCTCCCGTCTTCCGAGGTGCTCTCTTGGCTCGCAAGCTACGCCGACGCCGACGACAATACTGACCTCCTGCAACTCGGCGTCGTTCGTTTTGCATCCACTCTGCGGCGGGCGCGTGAGGCCAAAGCGGATCAGGCGTCCGTGTTCGTCCACGTCAGCGACTTTGTGACGCGCAAGACGGCCGTCTTCGGCATGACCAGGACGGGCAAGTCGAACACGATCAAAACCCTGGTGACAGCAGTGTTTCGGCACGGCAAAGAGCGGGGGCGGGCCATTGGCCAACTCATCTTCGATCCCCAGGGGGAGTACGCCAACGTTAACGAACAGGACCAGACCGGTCTCTGCCTTCTTGGAGACTCTGCCGACGACGTTCGCATTTACAAAGTCACGCCTGATCCGCAAAAACCCGTCGAGCTTCCGCTGAGGTTGAACTTTCTTGACCCACTCGCTCTTGCGACTGTCTGGGAGATGATCCAGACCGAAGTAAGTAACAGTGCGTCGAGTGGCACTCAGTACATGGCGGGCTTTCGAGCCATTGACATGACGACTCCGAGGGCAGACGACGTGAGGGCGACGAACCATTTACAGCGCAACCGGTTGGCCGTGTACGCGCTCATGCATCGGGCAGGTATCGAAGGCACTCTAGAAGGCGGTATCCGGATCACCCTGAGCAATGATTTGGTCGCTGAATTGACCTCCGCCTCTCCTGCTGTCGCAGGACTCACGGGGTGGAGAAATACCGTAACGGTGACTTCGACTGATGTCGCGAGCCACCTGCTGGAGTGGATTCAGCGGCGACGTTCGGAGCAGGGCGGACAGGGCTTCAAGGGAGTGCGGTTGAGCGATTCCTGGGTTAGAGACCTGGACAGCGGCGGGTTGAGTGACATCTTGAAAGCCATGTCTGGACGTGCGGCCGACGCGGCTATCAAACGCCTCAAGCCGTTCCACGACGCCCAGTCGCGAGGTGACATCGGCGACAAGGTGTGGGACGACATGCAAATGGGACGGCTAGTTATCATCGATCTCTCTCAGGGCAATGATGTGGTTGTCAAAGCTCTCTCGGAGCGGATCGTGACGGTCCTCCTCGACCACGCGCGGGACGACTTCGCCCGCAACGTCGAAGCCATTCCATTCCAGATCATCGTAGAGGAAGCCCACAACCTGTTCGAGCGAAAATCGAATGCCAACTCGCTGATGAGTCCCTGGGTACGGCTATCCAAAGAGGCCGCCAAATACAAGATCGGAATGATCTACGCAACGCAAGAGGTCTCGTCGGTGGACCAGCGCATCCTGTCGAACACATCCAACTGGCTGGTGGCTCACCTCAACTCGGACAACGAGACGCGGGAGCTGTCCCACTACTACGACTTCAGGGTCTGGGCAGACAGCCTCCGGAAGTGCGAAGACATCGGATTTGTCCGGATGAAGACTTACTCGGGCAAATACATTGTCCCCCTCCAAGTCGCACGCTTCGGGCGCGAGATGATTAACGCAGCCAGGCGAGCTGCGGGCCTCGCTTCAGTGAGCAAGGCTGAGTGACGTGCCATACTCCAACGAGCGAGCTAACCGCCTCGGGCATGTCCCAACGGTAAACAACGTCGCCGTTCAGAACGCTTTTAGCCGGTGGGTCATCACGACAGCTCAGACTGGGGACAAGTCCGAGATCGCGAGTCTCTGCCGTTCCCTCGATTCGCTGCCCGAGGGCGACAAGTCGGACCAGGTCTCCTTCTCCATCACGGTTGATGGTTCCGACCAAGAGGTAGAGGTCACTCGGGAACATCCAACGATCAAGACCGGCTACCTTCGAGTGGCGGGTTCATTCGTAGACCTGAAGAATCTACAGGCGGCCGGATGCAGCGCATTTGTCGATCCCGTTCTGCTTCGCAACGCCCATCAAGAGTCGTCCTTCGACGCCGCGCTTCCCGGATCAGGCTTGATCCTGGCCGGACAGAGTGGTGTAGACACTTGGCGGCAAGAGGTAACCCGCTTCCTCAGCGACACCCGCTTCGATGATGAATCTCAACGCACTCTGGCTGACGCGATTCTTTCGATGCACGGCAGACCCGGCCAGCCCGCGACCTCGATTGACCTGAACGTCTGCCCTACCTGTGGCGGCAAGCGCATAGAAGGAGTGGCACTCGCCGTCACTCTCTCCGGCGGCAAGTGCTCCAAGTGTGGCTCGGCTTTGTATCTGGGAGACATCCTCCGCAGCCACGAGGAGTATAGCCCAGAGGGCTCTAACATCACGGCGTTAACGCGTGTCATGAATGTGGCGGAACGCCTCATGACTCTCAGTTTTATGGAGCACTTCTATGAATCGCAACTCGCGGCCGAGGTCTTCAAGCAGACCATCTTCATCACCGACGGCCCACTCGCCCTGTACGGCACACTCGCACCGCTGAAGCGGAAGCTCCAGTCCTACCACGACTATCTGTCGGCATGGGGCTCCAAGAAGAAATTACTCGCGCCGCTTCTAGTGGGGATTGAGAAAACTGGGCGTTTCGTCGAGCACGCCGAACTCATCGCCGACCGAATCCCAGCCGGCAACGTCATGCTACTCACCACCGCCTACATCAACCGGGTCACCGGACGACCATCCGGGAATGACTATGGCGTAGACGAGTTCTACGGGCGACGGTTCATCTTAAGGACGACCTCTGGCGATCCCCTGGTCATCACGGTGCCGCCCAAACCTGGGGTGCTGCCATACGTTGGGCCTGGCGCAGAGGATTTCGAGAGTTACCCGTTGCTCCGCACCATCTGCGAAGTTCTAGACCAGGTGCGGACAAGACTCTTCCCCAACGCGGTCATCCCTATCGCTCTAGCCCATTCGGCGGCCGCACTGCCGCTGGGCGTCGGGCATTCGGTGCTCAGGGCTATGGCGCAAAGAGGCCTCGGACTCCCGCAAGTAAGTCAGCAGCCTCGCCACCCATCTGTCGGCTTCAGCCGCTAGTGTCTTTTAATAGAAACATATTTTCTTCCTTTGTTGACGACGACTGAGTATAGACTCCGCTGAAGCTGTTCGAGTTTCAGCCGATATCGTCCGCTGTCGCAGTCCAGTCGAAGGGGTGGCCTTTCTCGTTCCAGTGGGTGATGTGGTTCTCGACAGTCCTGACTAGGTGGAGTATGGAGACGAATAACCCTCATGCTAGAAGTCCGCGATGACTAATATTTGGAGCGGACGACGCTCCACCACGGCCAAGCGGTCAGGTTGGCCGCCGTCATCGCCGACATCATTGAGGCCTGGCGTGATGCCCAAGCCCAGACCGGATACTTTTCTTCCGGGCAAGAGGCGAATCTCGTGGCAACAGGTGGCGTGGTGGGTACAGCCAGCGACCAGGCCAGTCGGGTCGACCAGCCCGACCAGGCTGTGTTGAGCTTGACCGGCTGTTTGAGGCCAGTGTTGCTGACGGCCCGGCCGCGCGGCCCGGCGTTGACCGAGGCCGTGGTCATCTCCTTGTGCAACAAGGAGGGCCGGGGGGTGGGTCCGAGCGAGTGCGGCGGGCCCGGCTCCTCGTTGGTGTCGTGCCCTGTCGGGGGTCGGCGGTACGGGTTATGCTCGGGCCACAGCGTCGACGCGGGGATGGGGTGCCGATGATAGCGACGAGGGGAGGATGACATGTCCACAAGTGTCATTGCTCCGATCACCCCCGCCGTTCTGATCTGGGCGCGGCGGCAGGCCGCCGTCACCGTGCCGGAGCTGGCGAAGAAGGCGGCCGTCAAGCCCGAGCGGGTGTTGGAGTGGGAGGCCGGGAGCGCCTCTCCCACGCTGGCGCAGCTACGCGCCGCCTCGGACATCCTGAAACAACCGATGGCGTTGTTCTTCACACCGTCCCCGCTGGCCGATGTGATGACAGCGCCTCCCGACTTCCGCGGCGCGGGCGCGACGGCCGGCCGCCGGTTGACCCGCGAGATCCGGTTGGCCGAGGAGCGCCGCGACACCTTCAAGCGGCTCGCCCCCAGGCTGGCGGCGGCGTCCGTGTGGCCCCGGTGGGCCGCCGCGACGGATCTGACCCCCGCCCGGGCTCGCGCGCGCCTCGGCGTCACGACCGGTGCCGTGGCGGCGGCCAAGACACCCCACGAGGCCCTCCGTTTGTGGATCGCCGCCGTGGAGCGCCAAGGCGTCTTGGTGTTCCAGATGAGCCGCGTCGACGACGGCGAGTGCAGCGGCTTCTGCCTGGACGACACGACGACGCCCGTCATCGCGCTCAACGGCAAAGAGGCGCCCCAACGCCGCGCCTTCACGCTCCTGCATGAGCTGGGACACCTGATCGGCCACAGCGGGGGACTTTGCCTGTTGCGAGAGGAAGTCGACCGGGAGCGGGCCTGCAACCGGTTCGCGGAGAATGTGCTGTTGCCCGGCCCCGAGACTCTCGCGGCGGTCGGCGGGAACGCCGGCGCGGCCGCCGTCGACGTGGTCGCCCGCGACTTCAAGGTGAGCCGGGTGGCGGCCGCGGTCGCCCTTGGCCGGCGTGGCCTGGTGGGCCAACAAGTGGTGGAGGACGAGGCGAGACGGTCCGCCGAGGCGAGAGAGCGGGCCCAGAACGACAAGGAGCGCTCCGGGTTCGCCCCGCCGGCGAGGCTGGCGCGTCGCAACCTGGGCGATGTGTATCTGACGACGGTGCTCGACGCGATGGACGCCGACGCCATCTCCGTGGCGGACGCCACCTATTTCTTGGGCGCGAAAGTCGGCCTGATCGGCCAGCTCGAGCGCGAACTTGCGGGCAGCCGCCCGTGACCATCCGTTACGTTATCGACTCGTCAGTCCTCATCGCGTTCGAGCGCAACCAGCCCCGTGACATCTATCCGACCCTGTGGGGCCGGTTCGAGACCCTTCTCCTAGGCGGCGAGGCTGTGGTGCCGCGTGAGGCGTTGACGGAACTCGAACGCGGCACGGGTGATCTAGCCGCCTGGGTGAGGAAGACGGGGCTGTCCACGAGGCCGATGACCTGGTGATCGCCGTTGTCGTCCAGATCAGCGGGCGTCACCCCGGCTGGGTCAAGGAGACGAGGAACGCCGCCGACCCGTTCATCATCGCCGCGGCCAAGACGCTGGGCGCGACCGTCGTCACGAACGAGCGTAGCCGGGGTCCCGCCACGGTTGACGCCAACCTGAAGATCCCCCAAGTGGCTGCGGAACTCAGCGTGCCGACGATCACCACGAACGACCTCTTCCGCCAGCTCGGCTGGCAGTTCTGACGCTTTCGAACACTCACCCCCACGCCTGTGGGTCTGCGGGCGGCGGCTGTTTTCGGTGAGCAAAACGTGACCGGCGAGGGCCAGCGGGGCTTGCCCACTTATCGGAAGCTATCGAGCAGGGCGCGGCCCGCATCGGTGATCGCGTAGCGCTGCGTCCTGACTCGCGGCGTGTCGGGTTCCGTCATAGCAACGAGGCCAGCCTCGATGAGAGGCGTGAGGTGGCGGGCATGCGCACGGGAGTCGCTGTGCAGGCCGATTCGCTCGAACACCTCGGCGCGGGTGAGGGGCTCACCGGACACCGCAGCCAGGATGGAGTGGCTGCGAGGGCTGAGACCCGACAAGCGTTCTTCGTGTTTTTCGTGCTCCTGGTTCTCTTCTTCATGCTTTTCTTGGCGCTTCTCAGCGTGTTCTTGGTGCTTTTCTTGGTGCTTCGCAGGGTCGTGGTCCTCGATGTGGAGAGTGATGACAAGGCGCTCTCGGCCTTCTTCCACGGTGAGCGGCGGCAGTCCGGTATCCTGCCCGATGTCCGCACTACCGATTCCCGCTGTGCCTTGACCTACGCCATCATGTCAGACGCTGGGTGGCGACCTGCTGGGCGTAGTAGTCCCTGGCGTCGGATGACTTCAGAGGTAGGAGGGTCTTGAAGTGGGTCCAGCTCAATTCTCGCCCCAGTGAGGCGACAATCCGCTCGTCGGGGAACAAGCGGGCGAACTGGACCATGCGGTACAGGTTCTTGTCCTCATACCCCTTGCCGTAAGCGGTCGCCAATTCTCGCCCCAGTGAGGCGAGAATCTCTTTGCCGTAGTCAGCGCGCTGTTGGTCGAGCACTTCGACGTCGATCAGGTGGCCGATGCGCCAGAACGTCAGCGTCAGCGCCACGTTGGTGTAGGTGGCGACCGCCTGCCGGGCCTGCTCGATGAGCGCGGAAACCCGGTTGAACAGGCTGCCGGCCGCGTCTGTGGGGACTGGCGGCGGCGCCGGCAGTCCGGCCTCGGTGGACCTCTCCGGTTCGGACATGTCCCAATTCTCTCCCACAGGTATGACAGTTGGCCTCGCCCCGCCACGGCGAACACGTCCCCGGCCGGGGCGGTCGACTTGGCGGCCTCCTCCGGCGGCTGGGGTCGATCCGGGCCGACGGGGCGGCCCCGGGGCTGTACTAGGATGACCCGGTAATTTCCCCCGGGCAGGAGGCGAATCGCGTGGCGACAGGCGGCGTGGCGGGTCCGACCAGCGACCAGGCAGATCAGTCTGACCGGGTCGAGTTGGGGCCGACCGGCCGCCCGCTGCCCGCGCTGCCGCCGGCCCGGCCGCGCGACCCGGCGCTGACCGAGGCCGTGGTCCTCGCCTTGTGCAACCAGAAGGGCGGGGTGGGCAAGACCACCACGGCCATCAACCTGGGGGCCGCCCTGGTGGAATTGGGCCGGCGCGTCCTGCTGGTCGACTTCGACCCCCAGGGGTCGCTGTCGGTCGGTCTGGGGCTCAATCCCAGCGACCTCGAGCTGAGCGTCTACAACCTGCTGCTGCGCCCGGGCGAGGACCCGCGCCAGGCCGTGGTCTGCTCCCAGATGCTGGGCCTGGACGTGCTGCCGGCCAATATCGATTTGTCTGCCGCCGAAGTCCAGCTGGTGTCCGAGGTCGCTCGTGAACAATCATTGTCACGGGTGCTGTCCGGGCTGAAGGCCGACTATGACGTCATCATGATCGACTGCGCCCCCTCCCTGGGGCTGTTAACGATCAACGCCTTGACCGCCGCCGACGGGGTCATCATCCCCTTGGAGACCGAGTTCTTCGCCCTGCGGGGCGTGGCCATGCTGACCGACACCATCGCCAAGGTGACCGACCGGCTCAACCCCAAGCTGCGGCTGATCGGCATCCTGGGGACCATGTTCGACGCCCGCACGCTGCACAACCGCGAGGTCATGGAACGGGTGGTCGAGGCCTTCGGCGACCTGGTCTTCCACACCGCCATCCGCCGGACGGTCAAGTTCCCCGAGACGACCGTGGCCGGCGAGCCCATCACGACCTACGCCAGCGACTCGCCGGCCGCTAGGCAATACCGCGACCTGGCCCTGGAGGTGTTGTGGCGATGCCCCGCCGCGTAGGCCTGCCCGGGGCCAACGAGTTGTTCCGCCCCACCGGCTCCCCGTCCCAGCCGCCGGCCCAGGCCGGGGCCAAGGCCCCCGCCAAAGCGGTCGCGTCCCCGGCGGCCTCCGGCCGGGTGCGCCACGACGAGAAGATCACGGTCTACGTCTCGGCCGACGAGTTGATCGCCTTGGAGCAGGCCCGGCTGCGGCTGCGCCGGGACGGCGTGGTGGTGGACCGGGGGCGGCTGGTGCGCATGGCCATCGCCAGCGCCCTGGACGATCTGCGCGCCCGCGGCCTCAAGGCCGACATCGTCCGGCGTCTGGGCGAGTAGTGGCGGTCCCGGTGGCCGTGGCGCCGGCAGAGGCCGAGACCGAGACGGCCGGCTTCGCCGTCCGGCTGGACGTCTTCGAGGGCCCCTTCGACCTGCTGCTGGGGCTGATCGCCAAACACAAGCTCGACATCACCGAGGTCGCCCTGTCCCAGGTGACGGACGACTTCATCTCCCACATCCGCCTCCAGGGCCCGGACTGGGACCTGGACCAGACCAGCCAATTCCTGGTTGTGGCGGCCACCCTGCTGGACCTCAAGGCCGCCCGGCTGCTGCCCAGCGGCCAGGTCGAGGACGAGGACGACCTGGCCCTGCTGGAGGCCCGGGACCTGCTGTTCGCCCGGCTGTTGCAGTACCGCGCCTTCAAGAAGGTGGCGGCCTGGATCGAGGCCCGGCTGGCCGACCAGGGCCGCCGGGCGCCGCGCCCGGGCGGGCTGGAGCCGGAGTTCAAGGGTCTGGCGCCGCCGGTCAGGCTCAACTTGACGCCGGATCAGTTGGCCGCCCTGGCCCGCCGGGCGATGGTCCCGGTCGAGGCCCCGAGGGTCTCGACCGCCCACATCTGGGCCCCCAAGGTGTCGGTGGCCGAGGAGGCGGCCTGGCTGGCGGACCGGCTCAAGGCCTGCCGGAGGGCCACCTTCCGCGAGCTGGTGGCCACCGCCGCCAGCCGGCTGGTGACGGTGGCCCGCTTCCTGGCCGTCCTGGAGTTGCTGCGCTCCGGGCTGATCACCGGCCAACAGCTCGACCCCTTGGGCGACCTGGTGCTGTCCTGGAGCGGCGGCGACGGCGCCCCGCTCGACATCGTGGACGACTACGACGCCCCGCCGCCGGAGGCGACGTGAGGCCGCCCCGCCCGGAGGAAACCATGGGACCGGTTCACGGCCACGCCGCCACGGCGGGGTCCGCCACGACGCCGGCCCGCGTCGTCTCGGGCGCCATACGGGGTCTCGGCCAGCCGGCCAACAAGCCGCCAACCGCGCCGTGTCAGGAGGACATATGACCACAGCCGAGGACCAGCCGGCCTCCGGGGAAGGCTCGCCGCCCCCGGCCGATGACCCGCCCGCCTTTGGAGAGGGTTCACCGGCCCCGGGCGAGGGCCAGTCGGCCGTCGGGGATGAGCCGTCCCTGGCCGATGGCCGGACGGAGGTCGACGACCGGCTGCCGGCCGCCTTGGAGGCCCTGCTGCTGATGGCCACCGAACCGGTGGCCGAGGCCGAGTTGGCGGCCAGCCTGGGGGTGGACGAGGCCGCGGTCGGGTCCGCCCTGGCCGGGTTGGCCCGGTTCTACGCCGACACCGGCCGGGGCTTCGAGCTGCGCCGGCTGGGCGGCGGCTGGCGCTACTACACCGACCCTTCCTTGGCCGAGGTCGTCGGCCGGGCCGTCCTGGCCGGCCAGCACGGCAAGCTGAGCCAGGCCAGCCTGGAGACCCTGGCCGTCATCGCCTACCTCCAGCCGATCAGCCGGTCGCGCATCGCGGCCGTTCGTGGGGTCAACGTCGACGGTGTGGTGCGGACCCTGCTGGCCCGTGACCTGGTGGCCGAGACGGGCAAGGACGAGGCCACCGGGGCCGGGCTGCTGACCACGACGGACTACTTCCTGGAGCGGATGGGCCTGACCGGCCTGGAGGAGCTGCCCGAGTTGGCCCCCAACCTGCCGGACGCGGCCGAGTTGGAGGCCGAGCTGTCCCAGGTGGTGGCCGCCACGGTCGGGGTGGAGGACGACCCGGGCGATCCGGCGCCACCCCTGGACCTGGAGGCGGCCGGCGCGGAGGCCGAGTCCACGGCGGTCCCGGCGGGGGAGGCGGCGCCGTTCGTGGGGGCGCTCCCGGAGGTGGTGGCGGATGGGCTGTCCCCGGCGGCGGGGCCGGCGCCCGTCTGGTCCGGGGAACCGTTCCCGGACACTGCGACGGGCGAGCCGTCCTGGATGGCGGAGAGGGCGGCTCCGGCGGAGGATCTAGGGGACGGACGGGGGACGGCTGAGCCCGTCCCGGAGACGGTGGCCAAGACCTGGGGGAGGGATGATGGCTGAGGCGGTCCCGGACGAGGGCGTCCGGCTGCAGAAGGTGATGGCGGCCGCCGGGGTGGCCTCGCGCCGGGCGGCCGAGATCATAATCGAAGAGGGCCGGGTCGAGGTCAACGGCCAGGTCGTGACCGTCTTGGGGCGCCGGGTCG
>JAISAO010000051.1 GCA_031266665.1 Propionibacteriaceae bacterium
TACACCATCACCGCCACCACCCACGTCCAAATCCACTGGGAAGGCGCCGGCCGAGCCGGCGACATCCCCCTAACCGTCACCCGCTCAGCCGTCTACCACGTCGGAGAAATCCAAGTCGTTATCACCACCGGCGACTGACACCCGGCCGCCGGATCGGCGCCACGAGGTGATGACGACGACGGGTAGAGATCAGACACGAAAACCCCGGAGCGATCCCTGGTCACGGCCAAATCGCCAAGATTGTTGCTTTGCCCAGCTAACTGTCATCCCCGCCGGACGACAGGCCGGCGCCGCCCGGGGCGGCCACAGCCAGGACAGGCGGTCACAGCCAGGACAAGTGGGGGGCGGCCAGGGCGTAGCCGAGGAAGGCCACCGTGTCGATCAGGGCGTGGGCCACCACCAGGGGCAGGACCCGGCCCCAGCGTTGGTAGCAGTAGCCGAAGACCAGCCCCATGACTAGGTTGCCGATGGCGCCGCCGAAGCCTTGGTAGAGGTGGTAGGCGCCGCGCAGGCCGGCCGACCAGGCGATGGCCGCCCAAGCGCCCATACCCCGGTCCTTCAGCCGGGTCACCAGGTAGCCCAGCATGACCACCTCTTCGCTCAGACCGGCCATGATGGCGGCCAGCACCAGGGCCGGGGCCGTCCACCAGGCCTCCCCCAGGTTGGCGGCGGCCACGGTGGTGTTGAGGCCGAGTTGGCGGGCCACCAGATAGAAGCCCAGTCCGGGCAGGCCGATGGCGGCCAACAGGCCGAACCCGGCCAACAGGTCGCGCCCCAGCCGGGTCGCGTCGAGGCCGATCAGACGGCGGGCCGAGCCGTGGGCCAGATACAGCAGGTAGAGCACCAGACCGGTCTCGGCCAGCGGGAAGATGACGTCGGCCACTTCGTACAGCAGGGACAGCCAGGGCCGGTCCGGGGTGGCGGCGGTGTTCATGCTGGTCGTCTGCTGGCCCAGCGGCACCGGCCGGGTCAGCCGCTCGACCAGCGACAAGACGGCGTAGACGCCGGAACGGCCGAAGGTCAGCCCCAAGACGAGGGCGATCTCCCAACCGACCAGCCGACGCGACCGGGGGCCGACCGCGCCAGCGGCAACGGGTCCGCCAGCTCCGACCGCGCCGGCGAAGACTGGTCCGACTGGTCCGACTGGTCCGGACGCGCCCGCGACGACGGGGACTGGTCCGCCCGCGGCGACGGGGACTGATCCGGGCACGACGGCGGGTTCGGGTTCTACGACGGGTTCGACCACACCCGTCGACACCGGAGACGGCTGGCCGGCCGCTGACTGGGACTGTGGCTCCACCCGCCGGGACGGGTTGTCGGGCTGGGGATCGGGCACGACCGCACCCCCGACGGCCCTACTTGTGTCCCACCAGGGAGCGCAGGAAGAAGCTCAGGTTGGCCGGGCGCTCGGCCAGGCGGCGGACCAGGTAGCCGTACCAGTCGACGCCGAAGGGGACGTAGACCCGGACGGTGTAGCCCAGGTTGGACAGGCGTTCTTGTTCTAGGGCGCGGACGCCATAGAGCATCTGGAACTCCAAGTCCTTCAGGCCACGGCCGGTGCGGGAGGCCACTTCCTGGGCGATCTCAATCAAACTGGGGTTGTGGGTGGCGATCAGGGGCAGGCCCTCGCCCCGCATCAAGACCTTGAGGCAGCGGACGTAGGACAGGTTGACGTCGTGGCGGTCGGTGTAGGCGACCTCGGCCGGGGCGTTGTAGGCCCCCTTGCACAAACGGGTGCGCGACTGGGGGCCGTCCAGGCGGGCGCAGTCGAACTCGGTCCGCTTCAAGTTGGCCTGGAGCGCGCAACCGACGCCGGGGACGACTTGGCGCAGGGCCTCCACCAAGCGGACCGTCGCCTCGGTGGTGGTGTGGCCCTCCATGTCGATGGTCACGGCGGAGCCGATGGCGGCGGCCCGCTGGGCGATGGTGGTGGCGTGGCCCAGCGCCAGGGCCACGCCCTCGGGCAGGCCCAGGCCGATGGCGGTCGGTTTGAGGGAGACCTCGACGGCGGCGGCCAGCCCCTCCCGCTCCAGGCTGTTGAGTAGTTCCAGGTAGTCGGCCACCACTTGCTCGGCCTGGTCGGCGTCGGTCGTGTCCTCGCCCAGCAGGTCGACCGTCACCTTGAGGCCCCGCTCGACCAATGCCTTGACCTGGGGCTGGGCCTCGTCCCAGGTCTCTCCGGCCACGAAACGTCGCACCACGGCACGCGTCCCGGGCAGGCGGCGGAGCAGGTCGCGCAATTTCAGATTGCGGGACAAGGCCAACAACAATTTGCGGATCATCCCGCCCACCTCCAGAGGTCGTTCCCGAGCCGTGTCTGGCTATCGCGAGCCTACCCCCTTCAGGCTGACAGCCGTCACGCCACCGTCTAGCCGGCGTCGTCCGCCTCCACCGCTCTGACGTCCGCTTCCAGGCGGCGGACGGCTTGGCGCACGGCCTGATCGGCGTCGATCCCGCTGGCATTGGCCCGGGCCACCAACTCGACCACCGCCTGGCCCAGCGCCACCGCCGTGATCGGGTCTTGGGGCAACTCCAGCGGCACACCGTGCTGGCGTGCCCGGGTGACGACCTTGTTGGCCCTAGCCAGGGCGGACAACGGCTCGGGGATGCCGTCCACGGTCGAGGCCCGACCCTTCTCCCGCCGCTTGTTCCGCTCCCAACTGGCCATCAGATCGTCCGGCGTGGGCGCGTCCGCGAAGACGTAGGGGTGGCGGGCGATCAGCTTGTCGGCCACCTCCCGGGCCAGGTCGTCCAGGTCGAAGGCGCCCCGCTCGGCCCCCAATTGGGCGTGGAAGACGACCTCGAACAACAGGTCGCCCAGCTCCTCGCGCAAGGCCCGGTCGTCCCCGGCCTCGATGGCCTCGACGGCCTCGGCCGTCTCCTCGATCAGATACGGCGCCAAAGACAGGTGGGTTTGTTCCCGGTCCCAGGGACAGCCGTCCCGCAGCGCCCGCATGACCTCGACCAGACGGGCCACCGGGTCCGCCGCGCCCGGACCGTCCACCGCCGGATCGGTCACCACCACCAGATCCCGCTCAGACCACGGTGGTCAACGGCTCAGCCAGCGCCAGACCGACGTTGACCAGGCTCAGAGTCTGGTTCGACCACTGGCCGTAACGCGGGTTGACCTCGACGTCGAGGCCGTCGAGCAGAACGGTCAACGCTGAATCGTCCAGGCCGGCCTGGGCCATTTGATATTGGATGGTGCTCCACTTCAGGACCGCCGTGACGTAGCCACTGGTCGTCGGGTTGCTGTAGACGGCCACGCCCAGCTCGTTCAGACTCGACACCACCTCGCTGTCGTCCAACTCCAGGCCGAACAATTCGATCAGATGGCTGGCCACGGCCCCCTGGGCGTAGCCGGTGATGATCTCGTCGTCGCTCAAGGGGCTGTAGCCCATGGGCTCGACCACGTCGGTGTAGGCCTGGCGGATGGCGCCGACGTCTGCCACGGTCAAGACGGTCTCGCCGTTGACGATCAGTCCGCTGGTCGGGCTGGTGCAGCCGGCCAGGCCGGCGACGGCCACGACAGTGGCCAAGAGGATTCTGGTGACACGGCCCATCAGGCGTCCTTTCGCTACGCGCGGCCTCATCCTAGTGGTCCTCGCTCAGCCCTGATCCATCGATTCTCGACTACCGCGCGACCCCATCGGTGGATCAGGGCTCAGACTCGGCCTTCCCCAGTCAGGCGAATAGGGCGGTCAGCGCCGTGGAGGCCCAGTCCAGCAGGGCCAGATCCGTGATCGGCTGGCGGGGCACATGGTCGGTCATCGGGCGAGGCACCAAGACCGCCGGCGGGTCGGACTTGAGCACCGACCCGGGGTAGAGGCGGCGCAGGCGCAGCCGGCGCGAGTCGGGCAGGTCGGCCGGGGCGAAGCGGACGTACTGACCCTGGGCCACCACCTCGGTCAGGCCGTGCTGGCGGGCGGCCAGGCGGAAACGGGCCACCGCCAGCAGGGCGGCGGCGGCCGGCGGCGGGTCGCCGTAACGGTCGGCCAACTCCTCCGCCACCTCGCCCAGGTCGGCCTGGCGGTGGACCTGGGCCAGGCGTTTGTACATCTCCAGGCGCAGCCGCTCGGAGTCGATGTAGTCCTCGGGCAGGTGGGCGTCGACCGGCAGCTCGACCCGCATCTCGGGCTCGGGTTCGACCTCGGGCTGGCGGAACTCGGCCACCGCCTCCCCCACCAGCCTCAGATAGAGGTCGAAGCCGACATCGGCGATGTGGCCGGACTGGTCGGCCCCCAGCAGGTTGCCGGCTCCGCGAATCTCCAGGTCCTTCATGGCGATGGACAGCCCGGAGCCCAGCTCGGAGTGGGCCGCCAAGGTGGCCAGACGGTCGTGGGCGGTCTGGCTGAGGGCCTTGTCCGGCGGGTAGAAGAAATAGGCGTAGCCGCGTTCGCGCGACCGGCCGACCCGGCCCCTAAGCTGGTGCATCTGGGACAGGCCCATGGCGTCGGCCCGGTCCACGACCAAGGTGTTGGCGCTGGCGATGTCGAGGCCGGACTCGACAATAGTGGTGCAAACCAAGACGTCGGCCCGGCGCTCCCAGAAGTCGACCATGACCTGTTCCAGGGCGCGCTCGGACAGTTGGCCGTGGGCCACCGCCACCCTGGCCTCGGGCACCAACTCCCCCAGCCGCTGGGCCACCCGGTTGATCGACTGGACGCGGTTGTGGATGAAGAAGGCCTGGCCCTCGCGAGCCAGCTCGCGGCGCAGCGCCGCCGTCACCTGACGCTCGTCGTAGACCCCGGCGAAGGTCAGCACGGGGTGGCGCTCCTCCGGCGGGGTGGCGATGACCGACAGCTCCCGGATGCCGCTGACGGCCATCTCCAGGGTGCGCGGGATGGGTGTGGCCGACATGGCCAAGACGTCGACGTCGAGGCGCAGCTTTTTCAGGGCCTCCTTGTGCTCGACCCCGAAGCGTTGCTCCTCGTCGATCACGACCAGGCCCAAGGACTTGAACTCGATGTCGCCGGACAATAAACGGTGGGTGCCGATGACCACGTCGACCGCCCCGGACTTGATCCCGGCCACGGTTTGGCGCTCCTGGGCCGAGGTCTGGAAACGCGACAGGGGGGCGACGACGACGGGGAAGCCGGCGAAACGGGCGGCGAAGGTCTCGTGGTGCTGCTGCACCAACAAGGTGGTGGGGACCAGGACGGCGACTTGTTTGCCGTCCATGACGGCCTTGAAGGCCGCCCGCACGGCGATCTCGGTCTTGCCGTAGCCGACGTCGCCGCAGACCAGCCGGTCCATCGGCGTGACCCGCTCCATGTCGCGCTTGACCTCTTCGATACAGCTCAGCTGGTCCGGCGTCTCGATGTGGGAGAAGGCGTCTTCCATCTCCTGCTGCCACTGGCCGTCGGGCGAGAAGGCGAAGCCGTGGGCGCTCTGGCGGGCGGCGTAGAGCTGGATCAGCTCCTGGGCGATCTGGCGCACGGCCTTGCGCGCCCGGTCCTTGCGCCGGCCCCAGTCGGCGCCGCCCAGCTTGTCCAGGCCCGGCTGTTCGCCGCCGACATAGCGGGTGACCAGGTGGAGCTGGTCCATCGGCACGTACAGCCGGTCGCCGGGGTGGCCCCGCTTGGAGGGGGCGTACTCCAACACCAGGTAGTCGCGGGTCGTCCCCAGAACGGTCCGCTGGGTCAGCTCCAGGTAGCGGCCGACGCCGTGCTGGTCGTGGACCACCAGGTCGCCTTGGGCCAACTCCACCGGGTCGATGGCTTTCTTGCGCCGGCTGGGGAGCTTGGACGACTCCGGCGCCGCCGCGGGCAGACCGGTCAGGTCGGCCACGGTCAGCAGTTGCAGGCCCAGGCCCGGGTGGACGAAGCCGTGGGCCAGACGACCGACGGTCACGACCGCGGCCCCCGGGGCCGGCGCCTCGAACAAGCGCTCGACCAGGCTGACCTTAAGGCCGGACTCGACCATGATCTGGCGGTAACGCTCGGCCAGGCCCTTGCCGTCGGCCACCACCACCAGGGCGGCCCCCTCCCGCAGCGCCCGCCGGATGTGGTCGACGGCCTCGCCCTCCCGGGGCCGCCAGGCGCTGGCCGCCACCGCCTCCAGACTGATCTCTTCCACCGCGCCGGCCGACCAGTCCCCCTCCCGGGACTCGACGGCGCCCTCGACCACGGCTCCACCCTTGGACCCCGCCCCGCTCTTAGGCCCGGACCGAGGGCCGTCCTGGGGCCGGGCGCCTCCCTCAAACCCGGCGCCGCCCACAGACACGCTGCCGCCTTCGGGCCGGACTCCACCCGCAGACACGGCGTCCGCGCCGGACCCGACACCACCCACAGACCCGACGCCGACTTTGGACTCGGCCCCGTCCGCCGACCCGGACCCGGCGCCGCCGGCCGCACCCGTTTCGCCGGCCACACCCGTTTCGCCGGCCGCACCCGTTTCGCCGGCCGCCCTGGTCCCGGCCTGCTCGTTCGTCCCCGCCGACCCGGCGTCGGCCGCCCCAGCCGCGCCCGTCCCCGCCGGCCTCGCCCCGCCGGCCGTCGGGGCCGGGGGCAGGGCGAAGGGCGACAGCGTCCACCAGCCCAATCCCCGGGCCAGGGCCGACCGGCGCACCTCCCCCAGCGACCGGTAGGCCGAGGCCCCCAGGTCGATCGGGGCCTGGCCGCCGGCCGCCACGGCCGCCCAGGAGGCGTGCAGGAACTCCTGGCTGGTGGCCTCCAGGTCTTGGGCCCGGCCCCGCACCAGCTCCGGGTCGGCCACCAGCACCAGGGCGTCGGAGGGGACCACATCGGTCAGCAATTCCAGTTCGTCCACCAGGACCGGAGCCAGGGCCTCCATCCCGTCGACGGCCTGGCCGGCGGCGATGCGGTCCAGGATGTCGGCCAGCTCGGGGTGGGCGCCGGCCAACTCCTGGGCCCGCCGCCGGACCTCATCGGTCAGCAGCAGTTCGCGGCAGGGCGAGGCCGTCACCGCCGCCAGGCTCTGGCCGGTCGAACGTTGGTCGGCCACCGAGAAGCAGCGGATCTCCTCCACCTCGTCGCCGAAGAAGTCGATCCGACAAGGCAGGTCGTCGGTCGGGGTGAAGACGTCGAGCAGGCCGCCCCGGATGGCGAACTCGCCCCGCCGGGTCACCAGGTCGGTCCTGACGTAGGCGGCCTGGGACAGGCGGCGGGCCAGGTCCTCAATGTTGTAATGGCCGCCGGCCTCGATCCGCACCGGGGCCAGTTCCCCCAGGCCTTTGACCTGGGGCTGGAGCAGGGACCGCACCGGCGCCACCACCAGCCGGGGCGCCGCCGTCTCGCCCAACCCGGCCAGGCGGCGCAGCACGGCCAGGCGGCGACCCACGGTGTCGGAGCGGGGCGACAGACGCTCGTGCGGCAGGGTCTCCCAGGCCGGGTAGAGGGCGGTCTGATCCGGCTCGAGGATGGACTCGAGGGCGGCGGCGACTTGTTCGGCCTCGCGGTAGGTGGCGGTGACGAACAACACCGTCCGGCCGGACTGGTGGGCCAACAAGGAAGCCAAAAAGGGCCGCAGTTCGGCGATGGCGGCGATGTCGACGGCCGGCCGCCCGAGTTGGGCCCAGCGAACAGCCTCCATCACCAGAGGGTCGTCCTCCAGCCGTCGCGCCACCGGGAACAGACTCACGGCCGACCACTCTACCGGGCGGCACCACCGCCCCTCGGTGGCGACAATTCGGAGCCACGCCCTCGCGGCCCCGGCCCACGCGCCTCACGCCGACGGCGGCAACGACTTGAGCTTGTCCGTCCACGTTTCCTCATCCTCGTCGGCGAAACCCAGATAATGAACCCAGGTGATATCATCGTGGTCGAATAGAATCGTCGCCCCCGCGCCGTCGTCCCCCTCCGGATAGGGACAGCCCGCATAGTCGAACAGCCGACCCTTACTCACGTCCCGCCGGCGGCGACCACCGATCACCAGTTTCCCGTCGCCGCCATTGAGCGTCACCACCGAGCCGAGCGGCAGATACTTGGGCATCCGTTCGCTCAAAGAGCGCGGCGGAAACTCCGGGTCCGGCCCCTCGACGTTAGGAACGATCGGGTTGAAAAAAGGGTCTTTCCAACGCAGCAGCTCGCCCATCACCAGGGTCAACAGAAACATAGCGTTGGAATCGCCGTAGTAACAATCATGGTCATACACATGAAGCTGCCCGTAAGAACCAGGAGCCACTTTACCGATATACCGGAAAAGATCAAAGATACGATCATCGTTAGAATAATGATTATGGTCCACGGCAACAGTCAATATCAGATTACCATTGTAGTGTCCCAGTTCGACCAATTCATTAACCACAGAACGATCTATGCGAGCCTCAATATCATTCAATACGCGAGCTTCAACAACCCACGACTCGTCAGACAGGCGGTCGTCAAAAACATAATGGGTACGAATAACAGCCCATCCAATAATCTCCACAATTTTTTCCTTCCACTCGAATGAGGTCAAGCCAATAGCACGGTCGCCCTAGACCGCAGAACCCTCACCGGATGGCGGTAACGACTTGAGCTTGTCCGTCCACGCTTCCTCATCTTCGTCGGCGAAACCCAGGTAATGGACCCAGGCGATGTCGTCGTGGTCGAACAGGAACGTCGCCCGAGGGACGATATTCCCCTCCGGGTACGGACACCCCACATAGTCGAACGTCCGGTCGCCCGCCGTGTCCTTCTGGCAACGCCCGAAGACCATCAGCTTCTTCTCCCCGCCGTTGAGCGTCACCACCGACCCGAGTGGTAGATACTTGCGCATAGAATAACTGAGTTTACCGACGGGCTCCGGCGCTTGAATTCGCGGGATGTGGGGCGAGAAGAATGGGTCCTTCCTCCGAACGACTCGCCCCCGGGCCATCACCAAGACCGTGTAACAAAGATTACTTTCCCCGTAGGGCCGCTGGTACACCTCGTGTAGGAATTTACCCTGGAGGTCCATAAGGTAGAGCAACCCGTGAGAGCCGGGCGCGATCTCGGCGACGGAGCTGAAGAAGTCGATGATCCCCTGGGCTTGGGGGCCATAGGTATTATGGAAAAACATGATTCGGAGCGAGTCCACCGACCCCTGATGGACGAAATCAATGGTCGTATCCTCCCAGGCCGGGTCGATGTGCGACCGGATATTATCCAGGACCACCTCGATCGGATCACAGCCGTCGAGGTCGCCGTCGCTCGCTCTTATATTCGCCCA
>JAISAO010000088.1 GCA_031266665.1 Propionibacteriaceae bacterium
ATGGCAAATTTTTACACTTTGTGGGTGGTTTGGTGGGTCGTTGGGTGGGTTAATTCGACTCCCACCCCCCCCCCCCCCCGAACGGCGAAATTAATTCCTGGGCGGGGAAGATCTCGGGAGGTTCCAGCGCTAATGTTGAGGGGTCGTCACCATAGCGTTTAGACCGCACGCCTGATACGACAGCCCCCCGAAAGGAGACAAGGTGAAGCACTGGCTGATCGGTCAGTCTAATCAGACTAAGAGGCCTCGCCTGATAAGCCAGGCTAAGCGAATGACAGCCTGGATTGTCAGCTTGGGTTTGGTTCTACTGACTTTGACCGTGATCGCGCCCGGCGGGCCGGCGGTGGCGGCCGACGACCCGACGGTGCTCAAGGTGACCGACCCGGCGACCTATAAGGACTTCCCGGGCTCCCAGGTCGGCGACTACTACCAGTCCTCGCACATCCCGGGGCGGGTCGGGTTGGACAAAACCGTCTTGCCAGAGGATCCCGACGGCCGGATAGAGGTGGCCGACGACGAGCTGCTGGTCGCCCTGTCCCTGCTGGGCTCGACCCGCCACGTCGCCAGCGAGTCGGCCGCCCCGGTCGACCTGGTGCTGGTGTTGGACAACTCGGCCTCGATGACCCAATGCCTCGAAACGCCCAACGCCTACTGCGACAGCCCCGACAACTACCAGAGTTCTCGGGCCTGGGCCATGACCCAGGCGGTCAACGAGGCCATCAAGATCATCGCCGCCGACGACCCGGACAACCGAGTCTCGATCGTCCAGTTCGGCGTCAACGCCAGCGCCCTCTTCGGCCTGCAGACCCCGCAGCCGCTGGCTTACGACGCGGCGGGCGACCCGATCTACGTCCGGCTGACCGCCCCGAGCAGCGGTTTTGGCGGCGCGCGCATGACCTTCCAGGCGGCCAACAACACTCAGTTCACCATCGGCTACTCCGGGACCACAGCCCAGAGCACCAATATCCAGGCCGGCGTCTACACCGGCATGAGCCAGCTGGCCAACCAGGACAAACTCAATGTCACGAGGAACAACCAGCGTATGCCCAATGTGCTGGTGTTCTCCGACGGCGAGCCCACCCTGTCGTACAACGTGGCCAGCTGGTGGAATATCCCCAACAACGCCGCCACCCAGGGGCCGAGCGTCCCCGGCGGCACCCAGTTCTTCGGCAACGGCTTCAAGGCCGCCCTGACGGCCGCCTTCCTGAAGGCCAAAATCAACGATCTCTACAATGACCCCGAGTACGACGCGGCCAACGGCATGCCGCCGGTTGAGGCCAAGGTCTACACCGTCGGCCTGGGCATCCCTGCCCTCACCCCGAACACCAGCCGAGACCTGGCCTATGCCACCCTCAATCCGAAAGGGCTGGCCGAGGGGCAGCACGAGTTGGACACCGCCATGGCGGACCAGTTCCGCGCCGCCTGGAAGACCTACGCCGCCGGCGACACCACCCAGGTCGAGGTGATGAGCGGCACTCCCTATTACTACAACGTCACCCACCCGACGGGCAACGACGCCGCCTTCGACCCGGCCCCGGTCCCGGCCTCGGACTCGGATCCGACCATCGGCCTGGAGGGCCTGGGATACAACGATGCTTTCTACCACCCGATGACGACCGATGAGATGACCGAGGCCTTCAAAGCCATCGCCAACGCGGTCATCGGCGACATCGTCCACTTCCCGATCGACAGCGCCAGCGACGACGGCGGGACCGGGGTGATCACCTTGAGTGACCCGCTGGGGGACTTCATGGAGGTGACGGCGGTCAACGCCTTGAGCTTCTGCTCGGTCTTGGAAGACGCGACCGATCCCACGGACTGCCAGGAGACGGTCTTCGAGAACCCCCGGACGACCGTCAACGGCAACACCACCGAGTACCGTTTCGAGGGCCATTACTCGGCCAACAACCTGGTGGAGGACGCCGACGTCTCCACCATCACCATCACAGTCAAACACGACCGTTCCCTGGCCGTGGGCGACATCGTCACCGTCCAGGTGCCGCCGGAGCTGATGCCGCTGCGCGACTCCCGCGTGACCGAGGATGACAAGGGCCAGCCGACACAGATGATCCAGTACCTGACCCACCCGTTGCACCTCTACTACACGGTTGCCCCCAAGGACGGCGTAGCGGCCGCCCTGGCCGACCCGACAAGTCTCAGCGAGGATAACGCCACGGCCTTGTCCGAGTACATCGCCCGCAACACCATCGACGGCCTGACGCGCTTCTACAGCAACGCCTACACCGCCGCCACGACCGACGCCAACGGCGACGTCGTGCCGGCCCGGGCCGGCGCCGTCGGCTCACTGGTGGCCGCCTTGGACAACGACTTCTACCGCTTCGCCAACGCCTCCACCCTGTACGCGGACTCGGCCGCCAGCCATCCCCTGACCCAGGCCGATTGGGACGCCTTGGCGGACACAGCCGACGTCTACTACACCATGGTCGAGTACCGTTACACCGGCGACGCCACCACCGATGTGGTCAAGGAGAACATCTCCTACCGCACCACCAAGGAGGACCTGTTGCGGGCCCAGACCCAGTCCGGCTACCAGCTGCAAGTGGTCAACGGCCTGATGACGGCCCCGGCCGGGCTGCCGACGACGGCCGTGCCCCACAGCCTGGACTACCTCAAGTGCGAACCTGGCCGACTCACTTGGGTCGACAACGTGCCGGTCTGCCCGGAGGCTTACGTGGTCAACCCCACCGGGACGGACCCGCTGGTCCGGTGGGGCGAATCGAGCGGTAACGCCGTGATCCAGGTCCGGCTGGGCAACAACGGCTATCTGGCCTACGATCTGCCCGGACGGCTGACCCTGCGCAAGACCGTCCAGGCGGCCAGCGGCCTCAATCCCGACCCCGACCAGGCGTTCCTCTTCCGAGTCGAGCTGACGGACCCGGCCGGGCAGCCGTTGCCGTCGACCGATGAGTTCCGCTACGCCGTCCACAACTTGGACGACCTCACCGCCGCGGTCGTCGTGGGCTCGGTGGCCGCGGGCGGGACCATCGCGTTGAAGGCCGATCAGCAGGCCACCATCTTCGGCCTGCCCGACCAGACCGGCTACAACCTGAGCGAGATCGGTCTGGACCAGCTCCCGGGCTACAGCCAGCTCGGCGAGACCGGCGCGGTCGGCGTCATCCAGGCCGGCTCCACCCAGGCGGCGGAGGCGGCCTTCGTCAACTTGTACCAGTCGGCCCCTGTCACGGTGACGGACCAGCCGGCGGTGGAGAAGACCCTGTTGGGCCGTAACTGGCTGTCCGGAGACCAATTCACCATCCGAATGTGCGAGTCGGGCGAGCGGCTGGAGGACCAGGGCGACCCCTGGCCCTGCCGCAGCTTGGAGTTCACCTACGGAGACCACGACGGCCCGAAGAGCTTCGGCTCAACCGAGTTCACCACCCCCGGGGTCTACCGCTACGAGATCACCGAGGTCTGGGGCCAGGCTCCGGGCGTGTCCTACTCCGGCACCGTCTACAACTGGGTCGTGACCGTCAGCGACGACGGCACGGGGCAATTGACGGCCACCTCCAAGCTATCCAACGGCCCGGACGGGCCTCCCCTGGCCACGGCCGAGTTCGTCAACACCTTCTCGGCCGACTCCATCACCGGCAACCTGGACCTGCTGAAGGAGGTCGACGACCCCACTGTGGCGGGCGACGGGCGGCGCGCCCCCTATCTGTCCTACAATTTCAACTTCGAATACGTCGGCCGCACCGGCCAGGCCACCGGCGGTTCTGATCCCGAAGAAGATCCCTCGTTCGGCGGCTCCCCCTCGGTCATCGTCTCGAACCAGCCCGGCGGTCGCGTTGTCGTATCCCCAAATCTGACCTTCAAGTCTGGCCACCTCGGTTACACCTACTATTTCAAGGCCAGTGAGATAGATCCCCAGCTATCCTTCGTCACCCCCAGCCAAGCGGTCTGGTTCTGGGAACTGCAGATCACCACTCAGGCGACCGAAAACGGCACGGCAGCCATCCAGGTGCTGTCCCAACGTTGCGCCACCACCGTGGAGGCGGTGGACGCCGACCCGTCCGTCCCGGCCTACGGCGACTGCGCCCCCGGCTCCGCCGGCTACTCCGAAAACAATACCGCCTTATTCGTCAACGCCTACCACCCTGAGCCCGGCTCCATCAGTCTGCCCGGGACGAAGCTTCTCCAAGGCCGCCCCTGGACCGCCTCCGACCAGTTCAGCTTCGTCTTGGAGGCCTACGACCAGGCCACCGCCGACGCCATCGCCGCCGGCCATGTGCGCCTGCCGGCCGTCACTAAGCTGACGCTGTCCGGGACCGGGGCCGCCCGCCGCGACTTCGCCTTCGACGAGATCGAGTTCACCCAGCAAGGCCAATACCGGTTCCGGGTCAGCGAGGTCTTGCCGGCGGCGTCGGACCGAGCCCCGGGCATGACATATGACGAGCACGTTCTGGTTTACAACGTGACGGTGACCGACGCCGGCGTCGACGGAAGTCTTCATGTCCAGTTCACGCCGTCCGGCGGCCCCGAACGGCAAGTCTTCACCAACCACTACCAGGCCACCCGAGTCTTCGGCGGCGCCGACGTGGTCAAAACCCTGACCGGGCGGCCCCTGGCGGCGGGCGAGTTCAGCTTCACCGTCACCCCGATGACCGATGATGCCCGGGCCAAGGCCGGCTTCCCCACCATGGCCGGCATGACCGTGGCCAACGGGTACGGCAATTCGGACCCCGCTTGGACCCACCTGCCGGGCGATTTCGAGTTCACCCAGGTCGATCTGGGCAATACCTTCCCCTACATCATCACCGAGAACCAGCCGGACATCTCGTTTGGTGGCGTGAAGGATGGCGTGACCTATGATCCGACGGTCTACTGCTTCGACGTCACCCCTTTGTACGACGAGGACACTGGGGCGATCTATGTCTGGACGACCATCGACGCCGGTTGCGACCAGGTTGACATAGACAGCCACGACTCGCGCGAAGGCGGCATCCCGACGCTGACCTTCGCCAACAGTTACGCCGCCTCCGAGACGACCATCAGCCCGACTTTCACCAAGGTGCTGGCGGGCCGCAACTGGTTGGAGGGCGAGAGCTTCGACTTCGAGATCACGCCGGTCGACGGCGCCCCGGAGCCGGAACAGACCCGGGTGACAGTCACCGCCGCTGATAAAGACAAATTCGGCTTCGGCTCAATCGAGTTCACCTCCCCGGGCGTCTACCGCTACCAGGTGCGAGAGATCGTGCCCGACCCGCCCCTCGGAGGCCTGCTCTACGACCCGGCCACCTTGAGCCTGACGGTGACCGTGCGGGACAACGGCCAGGGGGCGTTGATCGCCGAGGCGGCCTACGGCCGTGACAGTTTCGACAACCTCTACCGGGCGGGCGGCGACTACATGGTCCAGGTGTTCAAGACGATGCTGGGCCGCGACCTGGCGCTGGGAGAGTTCGACTTCTTGCTCGTGCCCCTGAACCAGGCCTCGGCCGACCGGGCCGGCCTGCCCATGGGCGGGGTCTCCTGGGCCAACGTGGAGGCCGCCGAAGAGGGTCGGCCCAGCCTTACCAGCCCCTATGTGGGCCTGAGCCTCGACCAGAGCGACGACGGTAAAACCTATTGCTTCCGCTACTCGGAGGTGGTGCCGGCCGCGCCGGCCGTCGGGGTGGCCTACGACCAGCGCTTCTATGACGCCTGTGTCACGGTGACGGACGACAAGGCCGGCCGGCTGACCTTCGACACCACTGTCACCGGTTCCGACGGCACCGTTACCCATTACCAGAACCACAGCGACGAGCTCAATCCGGTGTGGCCCCAGGTCTCCTTCGTCAACGCCTACGCCATACCGACCTGGAGCCTGGCCAAGACGGCCAACCCGCCCTCCGGATCCGTGGTCGCCCCGGGCGATATCATCACCTATAGCCTGGTCGCCACCCCCGATGGCGGACCGACCGATCAGGTGGTGGTGGTCGACGACCTGTCGAAGGTGTTGGACCACGCCAGACTGGTCGGCCTGACGGTCCCGCGGGGGACCGACGCGGATCTCGCCGAGGACAACACCTTGACCTGGGACATCGGCACCTTGTCCGAAGAGCTGACTTTGACCTACCGCGTGCGGGTGGACGCCGACGCCCACGGGGCCTGGTTGGAGAACTCGGTCGCAGGCGACGGCGACACCCCGCCGCTGGCCTGCACGGAGGACGAACCTTGCCTGACCTATCACCAAACGCCGCCGGCCTGGACTTTGGCTAAGACCTCGGAGCCGGTTTCCGGCTCGTCGGTGGCCGCCGGCGGGACCATCACCTACCACTTGACGGCCACCTCGTTGGGCGGGACGAATGACAACGTGGTGGTGA
>JAISAO010000008.1 GCA_031266665.1 Propionibacteriaceae bacterium
CCCGGCCCGGCCGCCCGGCCGGCGCCCGTCCCCGGCGTCACCCCGCCCATTCCCCGACCCATTCCCCGGCCCCAGGCGCCGGGGGCGGCCCGCCGTCCCGGCGGTCCCCGCCCCGGCAACAATCCTTATGCCTCGGCCCAGGGCATGGGCGTGCGCCGGCCCCACGACCCCAACCGGGTCGCCGGCACGGGCGCGCCCCGCCCCGGTCCCGGCCGCCCGGGCCGCCCCGGCGCCCCGGGGGCTGGTTTCGCCCGGCCCAACCCCGGCATGATGCCCAAGCAGGCCGCCGGCGGTCAGGCCGGCGCCCCGGCCGGCCGCAACGGCCGTCCCGGGCCCGGCGGCCGTGGCCGCGGCCCGGGCGGCGCCCCCTTCGGCCCGGCCGGTCGCGGCGGTCGCGGCGGCCAGGGCGCCCAAGGGGCTTTCGGCCGCTCCGGCGGGGCCGGCCGGCGGGGCCGCAAGTCGAAGAAGCAGCGCCGTCAAGAGTTCGACCAGATGGAGGCCCCGACGATCGGTGGCGTCCGCATCCGGCCCGGCGACGGCCAGACCATCCGGCTGGCCCGGGGCTCGTCCTTGACCGACCTGGCCGAGAAGATCGGCGTCGATCCGGCCAGCCTGGTCCAGGTCTTGTTCAACCAGGGCGAACTGGTCAACGCCAACCAGTCCGTGCCGGACGAGGTGCTGGAGATTCTGGGGGCGGAGCTCAACTACGACATCCAGGTGGTCTCGCCCGAGGACGAGGACCGCGAGTTGTTGGAGAGCTTCGACCTGGAGTTCGGCGAGAGCATCGGCGACGCCGCCGACTGGGTGTTGCGGCCGCCCATCGTCACCGTCATGGGCCACGTCGACCACGGCAAGACCAAGCTGCTGGACGCCCTGCGCCACACCAACGTGGTGGCCGGCGAGGTCGGCGGCATCACCCAGGCCATCGGCGCCTACCAGGTCGAGACCGTGGTGGACGAGGTGGAGCGCCTGGTGACCTTCATCGACACCCCGGGCCACGAGGCCTTCACGGCCATGCGCGCCCGGGGGGCCAAGGCCACGGACATCGCGGTCTTGGTGGTGGCGGCCGACGATGGCGTCATGCCTCAGACGATCGAGGCTCTGAACCACGCCCAGGCGGCCGAGGTGCCGATCGTGGTGGCGGTCAACAAGATCGACAAGGAGGGGGCCGACCCGGCCAAAGTGCGCGGCCAATTGAGCGAGTTCGGCCTGGTGCCGGAGGAGTACGGCGGCGACACCATGGTGGTCGACGTCTCGGCCGTCACCGGGCAGGGCCTGGACGAGTTGCTGACGGCCATCGTGCTGACGGCCGACGCCGCCCTCGACCTGGCCACCAACGCCGACATGCCGGCCCAGGGGGTCTCGATCGAGGCCCACCTGGACAAGGGTCGCGGCCCGGTCATGACCGCCATCGTCCAGCGCGGCACCCTGCGTATCGGCGATTCCATCGTCGCCGGGGCGGCCCCCGGACGGGTGCGGGCGCTGATCGACGACCAGGGCCAGACGGTGGACGAGGCCCCGCCGTCGATGCCGGTGCAGGTCCTCGGCCTGACCTCCGTGCCCGGGGCCGGCGACAACTTCTTGGTGGTGGACGACGACCGCACGGCCAAGCAGGTGGCCAAGAGGCGTGAGGCCCGCCGCCGCTCGGCCGAGCTGGCCGGCTCGACGCCGCGCCGCACCCTGGAAGACATGTTCAAGGAGTTGGAGGCCAAGGGCGAAGAGCTCAAGATCATCCTGAAGGGCGACACGGCCGGTTCGGTCGAGGCCCTGGAGGACGCCTTGGTCGGGATCGACGTCGGCGACGAGGTGTCGCTGCGGGTGATCGACCGCGGCGTCGGCGCCATCACCGAGACCAACGTCAGTTTGGCGGCGGCCTCCAAGGCCACCGGCTCGACCCCGGCCATCATCATCGGCTACAACGTCCGGGCCCAGGGCCACGCCACCGAGCTGGCCGACCGCGAGGGCATCGACATCCGCTACTACTCGGTCATCTACGACGCCATCGACGACATCGAGTCGGCCCTCAAGGGCATGCTCAAGCCGGTCTACGAGGAGAAGCCCCGCGGCTCGGCCGAGATCCGCCAGATCTTCCGCTCCGCCAAGGTCGGCCTGATCGCCGGCTGCATGGTCGTGTCCGGCAGCATCCGCCGCCACGCCCGCGCCCGGCTGGTGCGCGACGGCGTGGTGGTGCATGAGACCCGGATCAACACCTTGCGTCGGGAGAAGGACGACGTGGTCGAGGTGCGGGAGGGCTTCGAGTGCGGCCTGACCCTGGAGAACTTCTCCGACATCCGGCTGGGCGACATCGTCTCGACCTTCGAACTGGTCGAGAAACCCCGGGCCTGACCGTGTCCAATCCGACGGCCGCCAAGGTGGCGGAACAGATCAAGACCATCGCCGCGGGCATGTTGCAGCGCCGGATCGAGGACCCCAGGCTGGGCTTCTTGACCATCACGGATGTGCGCCTGTCACGCGACTGGCGGCGCTGCGAGTTGTTCTACACCGTCTGGGGCGAGGCCGAGGCCTGGGCCCGGGCGGCGGCCGGGCTGGAGGCGGTCAAGGGCCAGATCAGGACCCAGGTGGCCCGCAACCTGAAACTGCGCTTCGCCCCCGAGATCGTCTTCCGGCCCGACGCCGTGCCCCAGCTCGGCGCCCAGTTGGAGGCCGCTCTGGAGGCCGCCCGCCAGTCCGACGCCCGAGTGGCCGACCTGGCTCGGGGGGCAGAGTACGCCGGCGACCCCGACCCCTACAAGGCCGACTCGGACGACTCGGACGACGACCAGGCCGACTGGGACAGTCAGGACGGGGACGGCTGGGACGGTCACGGTCCGGCCGAAGGGGCCGACGGCCCCTGGGGCGGTCACGGTCCGGCCGAAGCGGCCGACGGTCGGGACGGCTGGCCCGTCCCGCCAGCCGGGGAGGCGGCGCCCGAACCGGGGAGCGACCCGACGGCCGGCCGGGACGGCGACGGGGACGGCGGGTGAGCCAGGCGCCGCTGGTGGGCTTCGTCCTGGTGGACAAACCCCTGGGCTGGACCTCGCACCAGGTGGTGGGCCGGCTGCGCCGGCTGCTCGGCCAACGCCAGATCGGCCACGCCGGCACCCTCGACCCCTTGGCCACCGGCTTGTTGGTCTGCGGCGTCGGCTCGGCCACCCGACTGCTGGGCCACGTCATGGGCGAGGACAAGACTTATATCGCCCAGGCGCGCTTCGGGATCGAGACCACGACCGATGACGCCGCCGGCCAGGTGGTGGCGGCGGCCGGCGCGGCCGGTCTGACCGTCGCCGACCTGGAGCGGGCGGCGGCCGGCTTCCGAGGCGACATCGAGCAGACGCCGAGCGCGGTCTCAGCCATCAAGGTGGACGGGCGCCGCGCCTATGACCTGGTCCGCCAGGGCCAGCGGCCCGTCCTCCAGGCCCGTCCGGTTCACATCGCCCGCCTAGTCATAGGACGGCCGCGCCCGGGAACGGCGCCGGTCGACGCCGTTCCAGAGGCCGACCAGCCCGGAGCGCCCACGGCGGGCGGCGCTGGGATAGCCCCGGAGGCCGGTGCCGAGCCGGTGGCGGCCGAGACTCCCGCGCTGTCCGAGCGCCCATCGTTTGAGGCGGCTAAGTCGTCAATTGTGTCGTCCGAACGCCTATCGGCCGAAGGGACTGAGCTGTCGTCTGGGCGGGCCGGGGCGTCGGATGCGCCGTCGTCCGGGCGGTCGTTGTCCGAGGGGGCCGAGGCGGTCCTGTTGTCCGGGTTGGCTAAGTCGTCGCTGTCGTCTGAGCGTCCAGCGGTCGAGGGGGCTGAGTCGGCCGTGGTGTCAGGGCAGGCTGAGCCGGCGATCGCTGGGACCAGGGCGGTGCCGGTGGTCGACGTCGAGCTGACGGTCGACTGTTCGGCCGGCACTTACATCCGCGCCCTGGCCCGCGATCTGGGCCGTGCCGTCGGCGCCGGCGCCCACTTGATCGGTCTGCGCCGGACACGGTCGGGGCCGCTGACGGTCGACCAGGCCACGGTGGGGCTGGCCGAGTTGGAGGCCGGCCGACCGCTGCCGCTCCTACCGGTGGCCGACCTGATGGGCCGGCTGCTGCCGACCGTGACGGTGGACCAGGCCGCGGCCCGCCGCGTCGGTCACGGCCAAGCCCTCGACCTGGCCCTGGACGGTCCCACCTTGATAGTCGGCCCGGACGGCCTGGGGCTGGCGGTCTACGTCCCCCGGGACGGGTTGGCCCGCCCCCAAACCGTCTTGGCGACGGGCTAACCGTGTCCGACCTCCACCGCCACCCGGGCGGACCGACCGGGACGCCGCCAGACCGAAGTGTGACGTCGGCCGTCTTTGGTTCGGGCGACCCTGGCTTGGCCGAACTCGACCCGGACGATTCGGCGGCGGGAGGCTCGGCCCGGCCCGGCCCGACTGCGGGGGGCCGGAGCGCGGGGGAGCGAGTGCATCTTCGGCGTCGCGGCGCGGTGGCGTCGGGCGGAGCCGGCGGGCGGGGCACGGTGCTGGCCATCGGCAGTTTCGACGGGGTGCATCGCGGCCACCAGGCCATCATCCGGGCGGCCCGGCGGGCCGCCGCCGACATCCGGCCGGTGGTGGCGGTGACCTTTTGGCCCCACCCCACCACCGTCCTGCGCCCCCAACAGCCGGCGGCGCTGCTGACCGATCTGCCGGAGCGCGTCCGACTGCTGCTCCAAGCCGGGGCCGACCAGGTGCGGGTGGTCCGCTTCAGCCGCCGGCTGGCGGCCTGGACGCCAGCCCAGTTCGTGGCCGCCGTCTTGGACCCGCTGCGGCCCCGGACGGTGGTGGTGGGAGAGAACTTCCGTTTCGGACGGGGGGCCGCCGCCGACGGCCGGGCGCTGGCCGGGTTGGCCGGCGGGGCTTTCGCGGTTGAGGTCCTGGCCCTGCTGTCCGACCAGGGGCCGGTGTCGAGCAGCCGGGTGCGGGCTGCCCTGGCGGCCGGCGACCCGGCCGGGGCGGCCCAGATGCTGGGGCGCTGGTTCCGCTACTCGGGGGTCGTCGTCCCGGGCGACCGGCGGGGCCGCGCCCTGGGCTTCCCGACCGCCAACCTGGCGGTGGACGAGGCCCGCGCCTGCCCGGCCGACGGGGTTTACGCCGGCTGGCTGACGCCGCTAGACGCGCCCGATCCCGCCCCCCGGCTCGACCTCGCCGCCCACTCCGGCTCTGCCGCCCACTCCGGCTCTGCCTCCTGGTCCGGCTCTGCCTCCTGGTCCGGCTCTGCCGCCTGGTCCGGCTCTGCCGCCTGGTCCGACTTCTCCGTTCGTCCCGATCTCGCCGTCCGGCCTGACTTCGCCGCTCAGACCGGCTCTGACGTCCGAATCGACTCTGCCGCCTGGACCGGTCGCCCGGCCGAGGCCCGGCGCTGGCCGGCCGCCATCAGCGTCGGCTCCAACCCCACCTTCGCCGGCTCCAGCCGCCGGGTCGAGGCCCACGTCCTAGACCGGACCGATCTGGAGCTGTACGGCCGGCCAGTAGGGGTCGACTTCGTCGCCCGGCTGCGCGGGACGCGCCGCTTCGACTCGCCCGCCGCCCTGGTGGAGCAGCTGGGCCGCGACATCGCCTCGACCCGTCGGGCGCTCTCCGCCTAACCACGGCGCCGCCCCGGCCGCGCCCGCCGTCCAAGGTTTGGGGCTGGGCCCAGATTGATCTGTTCTCGACTACCGCCCCGTTCGGGCGCGCTGACGGCGGTGCCTCCCCGGCCCGGTCGCGCCCGCCTCTGAGAGGTTCCGCCAGCCAGGGTCGGCGGGTCTGGCGGGGCACCTCGGAACGGGCAACGGCGACATCACTTGTTGCTAACTCGTCAGGCCGTCCACCGGTGAGTCTCTGGGTCAAGGGCGAGGTCGCGGCGGCGTGACGAGGTGACGAGTCCCGCCCATCGTGAGGCTGGTCCTTCCGGGCTTGATCCGGGGGCCGGGCCAGTGCGGCGCGGGCATCAGCGCGAGGCCGGCCGCCCACGGGGCGGGGAACAGGCCCTTGTGGCCGTTGGCTCGGCCACGGTTAGAGGCTTGTTCCACATCAGTCCCCGAGTCTGCTCCCGACTCGTAAGGTAGTCGTGGATCAGTAGTTGTAAAGCGGCGCCAGCACCGCGACGAAGATGATCACCAGGACAACGGTCACGACGCCAATGGCGATGCCGATCCAGCCCGTGATGACGCCGGCGGTGGCCATGCCGGCGCCCGCTTGGCCGGTCTGGGAGATCTGCCGCTTGGCCGAGCGAGCCGTCACCAGGGCGACGATGGAGCCGACGAGCGGGAGGAAGGTCAAACCGAGGATGCCGAAGACCAGCGACACGACGGCCATCGTGTTCTGTCCCTGGGGGACGGCGTTGTAGCCATAGGGGGCGGCGGCCGGGGCCGGTTCCATGACACCACTGGGGGCGGCGGTCGGAGCGCCCGGATAGGGGGTCGGAGCGCCCGGATAGGGGGGGGCCGCCCCGTAGTCCGACTGAGCTCCGGTATAGGCCGACGGGTTGTAGCCCTGGGGCGGCTGGGGTCCGGGGGGCGACTGGGGATCGAATGGGTTATTGCTCATGGCACCCTTTCTGGTGATAGGCGGCTCGGTAGACGAACAGCGGGTTTATCTTAAACGCTCGGTCGACGCCGATACAACGCTCGGTCGACTACAACGCTCGGTCGAGGCCGATACAACGCTCGGTCGAGGCCGATACCAGCCGGTCGGGCGACCCGGCCAACACCTCGCCGCCCGACGCCGAGTGGCACTATGCTCCTGACATGTCATCGACCGACGGGGGCAGGGGTTGATCCAAAGACTACCGAGAGATCTCCTCTACACCGCCTACGAGAAGCACCTGTTGGCCGAGTTGGACCGCTCCCGCCTGCCCCACCACGTCGCCGTCCTGGCCGACGGCAACAGGCGTTGGGCGAAGACGAACGCCCCGGGCCAGATGTTGGAGGCCGGCTACCGGGCCGGGGCGGCCAAGCTGAAGGAGTTCGCCGGCTGGTGCGACGAACTGGGGCTGGAAGTCGTCACCCTATGGGTGTTGTCGACCGAGAACCTGAAGCGCTCCGAGCAAGACGAGGTGCTGCCGCTGCTCGACATCATCGTCTCCCTGGTCCAGGATCTGGCCTCCCACCCGTCCTGGGCGGTCCAAGTCGTCGGCGCCCTCGACCTGCTGCCCGATGAGCCGGCGGCGGCGTTGCGCCGGGCGGCCGAGGCCTCGGCCGGGCGCCAGGGGATGCATATCAACGTGGCCGTGTCCTACGGCGGTCGCCACGAGCTGCGCGACGCCTTCCGCTCGCTGCTGGCCGAGCAGGCGGCCACAGGCGTGACCTTGGAAGAGTTGGCCGCCACCTTGGAAATGGACCAGATCGCCTCCCACCTCTACACCGCCGGGCAGCCCGACCCCGACCTTATAATCCGCACCTCGGGCGAACAACGGCTGTCCGGTTTCCTGATGTGGCAGTCGGCTCACTCCGAGTTCTACTTCCACGAGGCCCTGTGGCCCGATTTCCGCCGGGTCGACTTCCTGCGCGCCCTGCGTTCCTTCACCCAGCGGGAGCGCCGCTTCGGCCGCTGAACCCGGAATTAAGATCGCGTTAATATCCGGTCAAGAAAATCGAAGTATGGTTAAGAAGGCCGCTCCAGACTATTGACCGACCCGTTAGGGGTTTGGTGCGGCGGTCGTCCCGCGTAGTCTTAACCAAATGCGTGGGGTACGTTCTGAAGTGGTCAAAGCCGAGCGGCCGCCGACCGCCGACGAGGGTCGCCGGGTCGGTTGGATCGATCGCCGGATCGAGGCCGCCGAGACCGGTTCCGGCAACCGTCGCTGGTACGGCGGTCTGATCGCCGCCGGCTTGGCGCTGGCCGTCTGGTCCCTGCTCTGCCTCAGCGGCCGTTTCTCCAGCCTGCTCCTGCCCACGCCGGGGCAGGTCCTGACCGCCTTCCAGCAGTCTGTCACCCTTCACGACGGACAGCGGGGCCTGCTCGGCTCCTACCTCTGGGTCCACCTCTGGGCCAGCCTCGAACGGGTCCTGCTGGGGCTGGCCTGGGGTATCGTGGTGGGCATCCCGCTGGGGCTGGGCCTCGGCCTCTCTCGGGTCGTGGACCGCATCCTCGGCCCGGTGGTGGAGTTCTTCAAGGCCTTGCCGCCGCTGGGCTACCTCCCCTTGCTCATCCTCTGGTTCGGCATCGGCCAGTCGTCCAAGGTCTGGCTGCTGTCGCTGGCCTGCTTCGCCCCTATCACGGTGGCGACGGCGGCCGGCGTGGCGGGAGTCCGGATGGAGCGGGTCAACGCCGCCCTGGTGCTGGGGGCCAGCCGCTTCCAGATGGTGCGCCATGTCGTCCTGCCGTCGGTGGCCAGCGACATCGTCACCGGGGTGAGGGTCGCCGCCGGCTTCGCCTGGACCACCATCGTGGCGGCCGAGACTGTCAACGGTCTGCCCGGGTTGGGCGGCCTGGCCTGGGCCTCGCAGAAAGAGTTGAGGGCCGACATCGCCATCCTCGCCATCATTGTCATCGGCCTGGTGGCGGTCGCCTCGGACGGCCTGCTACGGGTCGTCGAAAGTCGCGTCGCACCCTGGAAGGGGCGGGCGTGACCGCCTCTTGGACCAGGGCGTGACACCAAGGTCCCCACTCAATAAAGGAGAATAACCATCATGTCCCACCGTTCCACCCGCTGGGCCCGCTTCGCCCGCCGGGCTCTGGCCGTCGCCTTGGTCGCCCTGATCGTGCCCCTGACGGCCTGCTCCGGCGCCACCGACGCCACCGATCCGGCGACGGACGGCTCGGCCACCGACGAGGCTTGGCCCGACACCATTCGGATCGGCTATCAGATCATCCTCAACGGCGACCTGGTGGTGAAGAACCAGCAATTGTTGGAGCAGGCCTTCGGCCCGGACGTCAACATCGAGTGGAAGTTGTTCGACTCCGGCGGCAACGTCAACCAGGCGATGGCCTCCGGCTCGCTCGACATCGGCCTGGTCGGCTCGTCGCCGGTCTCGCGCGGCCTCTCCAGCGGCATCCCCTACCAGGTGCCCTGGATCCACGACGTCATCGGCGACGCCGAGTCCCTGGCGGTCAAGCCGGGCATCGCCTCGCTGGCCGACCTCAAGGGCAAGACCGTGGCCACGCCCTTCTCCTCGACCGCCCATTACTCGCTGCTGGCGGCGCTGGCCGACGCCGGCCTGGACAGCGCTGACGTCAACCTGATCGATGCCGAGCCGCCCGCCATTCTGGCCGCCTGGCAGGCCGGCCAGATCGACGCCGCCTACGTCTGGAACCCGGTCTTGGGCGAGTTGCTGGCCGATCAGGGCACGCTCTTGGTGTCGAGCGCCGAGATGGCGGCCAAGGGTAAGACGACCTACGACCTGGCCGTCGTCTCAGAGGCCTTCGCCACCCGCTACCCGGCGGCCGTCCAACTCTGGGTCGACCAGCAGAACATCGCCGTCGAGCAGATCTTGGCCGGCGATCCCAAGGCTTACCAGTCGATCGCCGCCGAGGCCTCGATCACGGCCGAGGACGCCGAGGAGCAGATGCGGGGCCTGATCTACGTCAACGCCGCCGATCAGGCCAGCGACCAATACCTGGGCCAAGGCGTGGCCGACAACATCTACGCCGCCGCCCAGTTCAACCTCGGCCTGGGCCAGATCACGAGCCTGCTGGACCGCTCGGCCTACGACCAAGCCGTGGTCTCGGCCTATGCCGCCGCGGCCTAAGAAGAGGTCATGACGATCCACCTGGAGAGACGTGTCGAGGCGAGGTCCGCTCCACCGCTCCTAGCCACTCCTGTGACGGCGGCCGACGCCGTGGCGGGGCCGGGGAGCCCCGCCGAGACCGCCTGCGACCTGGTCATAGACCGGGTGGCACACACCTACCGGTCGGCCGGCGGGGCGCCCGTGGAGGCTTTGGCAGAAACTAGCCTGATCATCCCGCAGGGGGAGTTCGTCGCCCTGGTGGGGCATTCCGGCTGCGGCAAGACGACCCTGTTGGAGATCGTGGCCGGGCTGCGACCGCCGACCTCGGGGAGGGTGCTGCTGGGCGGGGCCGAGGTGGTCGGGCCGGGGCGGCGTCGCGGCGTTGTCTTCCAGCAGTCGAGTTCGCTGCTGCCCTGGCGGACGGTGGCGGGCAACGTCGCTCTGGGGCTGGAACTGGCCCATCGGTCCAAGGCCGAGCGGCGGGCCCGGGTGGCCCGGGAGTTGGAGCGGGTCGGCCTGGCTGATTTCGCCCGGCACAAGGTCTACGAATTGTCCGGCGGCATGAGTCAGCGCGCCCAGATCGCCCGCGCCTTGGCGGGGGACCCCGAGGTGCTGCTGCTGGACGAGCCCTTCTCCGCCCTTGACGCCTTCACCCGCGAACGCCTCCAGGAGCAGTTGCGGGCCATCTGGCGCCAGGAGGGTAAGACCGTCTTGTTCGTCACCCATTCGGTCGAGGAGGCGACCCTGTTGGCCACCCGCGTGGTCGTCCTCAGCCCTCGACCGGGCCGGGTCATCGCCGACCGCCAGATCGGCTTCACCCGTCGTGACCTGCCTCTGGGCCAGATGAGGTCCGACCGGGAGGTGGTGGGTTTCGCGGCCGAACTGCGTGACGCCATCGAGGCGGCGGGGGAGTGAGCCCGTCGCGGCCCGGGCCACCGCAGTCCGTGACACCGTGAGCCAGCCTCTGTGAGCGGCGGATCAGTCGAGGCGGCGCAGGCTGTAGATGGCGTAGTCGATGCGGCGGTTGCTGCGGTCGACCACTATCAGTTGTTCGGTCGCGTCCGGGTCGAGGGACAAGAGGTCGAACCATAAGTCTTTGCTCGGTCCTTGGGACCACAGGGCCAGGCGGCCGCCGGGCGTCAGGTGGCCCAGGGCCGAGCGGATGCCGGCCAGGCGGTAGATGGCGGCGTTGCCGGGGCGGATGAGGTAGTCGGGGCCGTTGTCGATGTCCAACACGATGGCGTCCCAGGGGCCGAAGACACCGGGTAGGACCGGCTGGTGGAGCAACAGCTTCACCACGTCGCCGGCCTGGATCGTCACCCGGTCGTCGCGCGCTAGCCGGCCGGCCGGCTGGACCAGATCGTCTCGGGCCCAGGCGACCAGGGCGGGAGAGACCTCAATGATGTCGACCAGGGCGGCGCCGAGCTCGAGCAGGCGGGCGGCGGTGTAGCCCAGGCCGAGTCCCCCCACCAGCACCTTCCCCGGGTTGTCGCCCACGGTGTCGGCCAGGGCCGTCTCGGAGACGGTGGAGCCGGAGTCCATGGCGCAAGAGCCGTTGATGACCAGTTCGTCAATGGTCTGGCCGTCGCGCCGACGCTGGCGCAGGACGACCTCGTAGCCCGGTTCTCGGGCCCGGGCGAGAATGGTGACGGACTCGTCGTGCATCGAATCAGTTTACGCGCTCGCGGCGGTTATCGGGGCGGGGGCGGGGCGGCGTCGGGCGGAGGGCCTCGGCCGCCGGACGCCTCGGGCGTGGGCGACGGGCCGGTCAGGAGGAGGCGGGGGCGATGGGCCGCGTCGCCCACGCCGACGTCGTCCGGCGGGTTGGTCTGGGTGCGAGGATGAGTTCATGCCCTAACGCGACACTGGAATCGACCGTCTAAAGCCCATCGGATCGACGCCCAATTTTCGTGAGGACTTCACCGAATCATCACAGTCCCATCAAGTTGGTTTTCTAGTATGAGTGGCGTCGGTCGGACAGTCGGAGCGGCAGCCCGGCGCCGGAGCGACAAATGACAATTTAATAGTTGTCCGAGGAGAAGACAGTCGGAGGCGGATTGACGTCCCCACGATCAACGCCACCACTGTCCCATCCGAGGTTGCCATCTAAACCCTGGTCGCCGTGCGCGCCGGGTTTGTCCACCAGTCGGAGACGGAGGCTGCTGGTGATGACGCCGGCCCCGGGCCGGGGATCAGATGGCGACACCGAGCGTCGAAGGTCATTTCACCGCCCGACCGGGACGCTCCAGGAGGGGCGCGCATTCCTTAATTACGCGCAATAAATCGTTCCCTCGATCCGTGAAGGCTTATTCACGGGCTGGCCGATTCACGGGCTGGCCGTAATCCCGGATCAAGTCCTGGATGACGACTGGTGACGGCTGAGGCGGATTCCCCCGGCGGCCTCAGGCCGACGGATGGGACGGGTCGGGTTCGGTCGTCAGCGTCATCTCGAACCAGAAGGACGAGCCTTGGTCGGGCTCGCTGATGACACCGAACTTGGCCTGGTGCAAGGTCAGGACGCGGCGCACGATGGACAAGCCGATGCCCGAGCCGATGATGGTCCGCTTGTGGGACGAGCCGGATTTGTGGTAACGGTCCCAGATGGTGGCGATCTTGTCGGTCGAGATGCCCGGGCCGTGGTCGGTGACGACGAAGCGGACATGGCCGTCGGCGGTAGTCAGGCGGACGCCGACGTAACGGTCCGGCCCGGTGTAGTTGATGGCGTTGCCGATGAGGTTGTAGAGCGCCCTCCGCATGTAATGCTCATTGCCGATGATGGGGGCCTCGTCCACCGCTTCGACGTCGAATTGGTAATACCTGGTCTCGGCTAAGATGGCGAAGCTGGCCAGCGTCTCGCGCAGGCTCTGGGCCAAGTCGACCCGGTTCACGACGATGGATTCGGCCCCCGACTCCAGCCGGGACAGCTCGACGATCTCGTTCACCATGTCGGTCAGGCGGTTGGCCTCGCCGATGATGGTCTCGCAGTGGGCCTGACGTTTGACCGGGTTGTCGCCCGAGACGTCGCGAATGGTCTCGGCGTAGATCTCGATGATGGTCAGCGGCGTCTTCAAATCGTGCGACACATTGGCCAGCAGCTCTTTGCGGCTGGTGTCGACCTCCCGCAACTCATGGGCGGCGTAGTTCAACGTCTTGGCCAGTTGTTCGGTCTCGGTGAAGCCCCGGCCGTCGAACTTGGTCGTGAAGTCGCCGTGCGCCAGCCGTTGGGCGGCCCGGGTCAGGTCCACAATCGGGCGGGTCATCAGCCGAGTGACTAAATAGGCCAGGACGGCGGCCAGGGCCAAGGCGATGAGGGCGGCGACGAAGAACTGTCTGCTCAAGATCTCTTGCAGCGGCGCGGTCACCAAGATGACGCTTGAGATGTAGAGGTAGCGGGACTGGCCGGCCGGGTCGTCCAACTGGATCATGAAAACGGCCACGTCGACGTCGTCGCTGGTGTTGGTGGTGATCTCGGAGCTCTCGGCCTCGCCGTTCTCCGACATGCTCGTGACCAACCGGTCGATGGCGGCCAAGGTGAACTCGGACAAGGGCCCGAGCTGGCTGAGAGAGAAGCCACGGCAGGCCACGTCGAAGCCGTCCTGGCGCTCGACCACCTCCAGGTTATGGTCCAAGATCATGATGCGCCAGCCGTGGTTGAAAGCGGTGTCCTCCAAAAGGTTGGGGTCGAGGCCGAGCTCGTCTCGGATCTGATGGCCGGCCGACTGGAGCTGGTCCAGGCGGGAACTGTCGATCGAGGACTGGAGCAAAAGCTGTTGGCTGAGTTCGACCCCGGCCAGGGTCAACAGGCAGAAGACGACCAGGGTGAGCCAGGAGCGCAGGGCCATGGTCTTGGTGTAGGACTTGAAGTTGATGGCCATGGCTCAGCCCCCGAAGCGGTAGCCGAGGCCCCGCAGGGTGACGATGGTGTCCTTGTAGGGGCCGAGCTTCATGCGCAGGGTTTTGATGTGGGTGTCAACCGTGCGCTCGTCGCCGAAGAAGTCGTAGCCCCAGACCTCTTGCAGCAGGCGGTGGCGGGACAAGGCAATGGAACGGTTCTCGATCAGGTAGAAGAGCAACTCGCACTCCTTGGGCGTCAGCTCGATCCTTTCGCCATCGACCTTAACATCGCGGGCCGTTATATCGACGTGGAGGCCATGGTGGCTCCAGACGGAGCGGGCGGCGGCCTCCCGCTCCCCCGGGCGGGCGGAGCGGGCCACGACGGCGTTGATCCGGGCCATCAACTCCTTGGTCGAGAAGGGCTTGGTGACGTAGTCGTCGGCCCCCAGGTCGAAGCCGTGCAGCTTGTCGTACTCCTCCGAGCGGGCGGACAAGACGATGATGGGCGTGTCGATGGTCTTGCGGATCTCCTTGACGGCGGTGAAACCATCCAAGCGGGGCATCATGACGTCCATCACGATGACGTCGAAGCGCTGATCGCGGCAACGTTGGACCGCCTCCATGCCGTCTTGGGCCTCCGTCACCTCGTGGCCCAAGAACTCGGCGTACTCGCGGAAGCCGGCCCGGATGGCGTCCTCGTCGTCGGTGAAAAGAATACGTAGCATGGGACTCCTTCGGGAGAGCGGGCCCGATCGACGCCGACCGGGCGCGGTCTTGGATAAGCCTACTTAGCCATCATCGAGATTAATTGTGGCCTGAAACCAGGTGCAAGTGGTGACGGTCAGGTGATGGTGCTGTGAAGGCAAACCGAACCGCCCGGCGGCGGGCGGGCCGGGAGCCGATTTGGGCCCATCCCGTAGACTAGACCGAATGCGCTCGTACCTCGACATCCTCCGACTCCCGGGGGCGCTCAAGTTCTGCGCGGCGGCGCTGCTGGCCCGTTGCGGCGGGGCCATGATGGGTCTGGGGCAACTGCTGATGGTCCGTCTGGTCTACGGCCCCGGCTGCTACGGCTGGGCCGGCGCGGTGGCCGCCGCCAACGCCTTGGCCTGGGCCGTCGGCACGGCCTTTCTGGCCCCCTTGGTGGACCGCCACGGCCAGCGCCGGGTGATGTATCCGGCCTACCTGGTGTCGGTCGCCTTCTTGGCCTGGTTGATCGTCTTGGCCGTCGCCCGGGCGCCGGTCTGGACGCTGCTGCCGGTGACGGTGGTGTCCGGGCTGTGCTCCGGCTCGCCCGGGGCGCTGGTGCGGGCGCGCTGGCACCACGTCACCGCCAACGCCCGCCAACTCCACACCGCCTACTCCCTGGAATCGACCCTGGACGAGCTGACCTTCGTCGTCGGCCCGGTGGCGGCCACCGTCTTGGCCACCCAGGTCCATCCGGCCGCCGGCCTGGTGGCACCCATCATCTTGGGGCTGGCCGGGGCCCACTTCTTCTACGGCCAGCGGGCCACCGAGCCGCCCCTGGCCCCCCGCCCGCCGGCCCGCTCCCGGGAAGACCGCCGGCCCTGGTCCGAGCGGCTGATCCTCTTCCTCCCCGGGGTGGCGCCGGTGGTGGCGACCAACGTCTTGATCGGCGGCTTCTTCGGGGCGGTCGACGTCTCGGTGGTGGCCACGACCGACGCCTGGGGCGCCCTCGGCGCCTCCGGACCGGTGCTGGCCGTCTTCTCCGTCGGCTCGGCCGTGGCCGGCTTCGTCTACGGCGCCCGGGCCTGGCGCTCCCCGCTGGTGAACCGCTTCGCCGTCCTGGTGACGGCCGCCCTGGTCACCAGTTGCGGCCTGCTGGTGGCCGATGGCGTCTGGGCGCTGGCCCTGGCCGGCCTGCTGATGGGCGGGACGGTCGCCCCCTCCCTGATCAACGGCAACGCCCTGCTGACCCGCTTGGTGCCTCAGGGCCGCCTGACCGAGGGCCTGGCCTGGATGGCCACCTCGCTCGGCGTCGGGGTGTCGATCGGCTCATCGACGGCCGGCCGGGCGATCGACTGGATGGGCCACGTCGGCGGCTTGCGGGTGGCGGTGGCCTGCGCCGGCCTGGCCGCCCTGATCGCCTGGGCCGTCCGCCGTCCCCTGGGCCGGGCCTTGGCCGCCCGGGCGGGCGGGGGCGACGACTGAGCCCAGACCCGCTGTGGCTCAGTCGCCGGGCGACTCCACCCCGGCGCCGTGGATGAATTTACCTTATTGTCTTGACAAAATGTCATCATCTCTGCTAACTTGCAGGAGCGCGCTGCTAGAACGTCCTAGCGGAGGCGCGGATCGTCTGCAACACGAACACACCAGGGCGTTGCTGCCCTTGGGACCAGTCCCGGCGGCACGCCACGAGGGATTGGATTTCAATGTCGACACCAAGCTCAAGCGGACAGGGTCGCCCGAACGACCAGGTGCCCTCACCGCAGCAGATCGCAGAACTCGTCGCCGCCACACCGCCCTCCGGCAAGCGGCACCCACTGGGTTTCATCGCCGCCGCGGCGACGCTCGGCTCATTGCTGTTCGGCTACGACACGGGCGTCATCGCCGGCGCCCTGCCCTATATGAGCCTGCCCGGAGCGGGCGGCGGCCTGGGTCTGAACGACGTCGAGACGGGGCTGGTGGGCGGACTCCTGGCCATCGGGGCCGCCATCGGCGCCGCGCTCGGCGGCCGGCTGTCGGACCGCTACGGACGCCGCCACAACATCCTGCTGCTGGCGATGGTGTTCCTGGTCGGGGCGCTGGGCTGCTCGCTCGCGCCCAGCCTGGCGGTCCTCTATCCGTTCCGGGTGGTGCTCGGGTTCGCGGTGGGAGGCGCCGCCGCCACCGTCCCGGCCTATCTCTCGGAGACCGCCCCGGTCAGGCTGCGCGGCCCGTTGGTCGCCATCGACCAGTTTATGATCGTGGGCGGCCAACTGCTGGCCTATACGGTCAACGCCTTCCTGGCCCGCCAGTCGGGCGGCCCGATAGCGACGGTCCAACTCGACCCCAGCGGGACCTACGCCCCGGGCGACCAGATTTCTTGGGATCTGCTCCAGAGCATCGAGGGGATCCAGGTGTCCGCCGGCAACGGCTCCACCTGGCGCTGGATGCTGGTGATGGCGACCATCCCGGCGATCGCGCTTTGGGTTTGTATGAGGATGATGCCGGAATCATCCCGCTGGCACGCCGCCAACCTGCGATTCGTCGAGGCCATCGGCTGCCTCAAGCGGGTGCGGAACGAGACCAAGGACAATGTGGCCCAAGAGATCGAGGAGATGGCGGCCTTGCACCGCGTGGAGGCCCGCGAGAAGCTCACCCTCGGACAGATCTTGGACATCCGCTGGACCCGGCGCATCCTGTTCGTCGGCGTGGGACTGGGCGTCTTCGACCAGTTGACCGGTATCAACACGGCCATGTATTACCTCCCCACCATCTTGCGCGCCGCCGGCTTCTCCTCGATGGACTCGATCTCCTTGAACGTTGTGACCGGGGCGGCCAGCTTCGTCGGATCCGGCCTCGGCTTCCTTTTGATCGCCAAGTTCGCCCGTCGCCACGTCGGCATCTACCAGGAGGCGGGCGTCTCCGTCTGCCTATTCGCCCTGGCGGCGGTGTTCGCTGTCGGCATCCAGCCCTACCTGGTCGGCGACCAGGTGGTGGGCGCGCCGGCCATGGCCGCTTGGCTGGTGCTGATCCTGGTTTCGGTGTTCGTCTTTGTCAAGCAGTCCGGCACCGTGATGTGGGTCCTCCAATCCGAGTTGTACCCGGCGGCCATCCGCGGCTCCGCCATGGGCGTGGGCGTGGCGGCGGTCTGGGTCACCAACGCCGTGATCACGTTCGTCTTCCCGGTCATGATCAGCCGCCTGGGGCCGGTCTGGACCTACACCGCGTTCGGCGCGATCAACGTGGTGGCGCTGCTCTTCTACATCAAGATCGTCCCCGAGACCAAATATCACTCGCTCGAGGAGCTAGAGCTCAAACTGCGCCAGAGATACTCGCGCGCCGGCGAGGGGCCGGGCGCGGAGGGCGGGGTCGGCCCAGTGGCGTCGACCAGCGAAAACAAATAACAACGAAAGGAGTACAGAGTGTCCAAAGCAGTGAACCCGCAAGTCCCCTACGACAAATTAACGATCGGGGTGTGTCCCGACCAGTGGGGCGTCTGGTTCCCCCAAGATGACAAGCAGATCCCCTGGCGGGAAACCCTGGCGCAGATGGCTGAGGCCGGTTTCTCCATCATGGAGACAGGGCCGTTCGGGTACTTCCCGAAGGACCCCGAGACCCTCAAGCGGGTCATGGACGAGCACGGCTTCAAGGTGGTCGCCGGCACCGGCTGGGGAATCCTGCACCAGCGTGAGGCCTGGCCGGAGACGGAGAAGACCTTCCGCGAGATCGGCCAGACGCACGCCGCCGTCGGCGCGGAGTACATCGTGCATCTGCCGCCGCTGTTCCGCTCCGACAAGACCTGGGAGTTCACGGACGATCGGGTGCTCTCGCCCCAGGCCTGGGATCTCTACATCGAGAACGCCAACCGCCTGGGCCGGATACTGCTGGAGGACTACGGCCTCAAGATGGTGCTGCACCCCCACGGCGACTCCCACATCGAAACCCCAGAAGACATCGCCCGGGTGTTCGCGGACACCGACCCGAAGTACGTCAACCTGTGCCTCGACACCGGCCACATCGTCTACGGCGGCGGCGACCCCGTGGCCATGGTGCGCCAATACCCCGAGCGGATCGACTACGTCCACATCAAGGCCTTCGACCCGGCCCTGGTCAAGCAGGCCCACGACGAGGACTGGCCGTTCGGCGAGGCCGTCGCCCGCGGCGCCTCCGTCACCCCGCCCGCCGGCGAGCCGGACATGCAGGAGCTGATCGACGCCCTGGCAGCTCTGGACAAGCCGCTCTACGTGGTCTGCGAGCAGGACCTCTACCCGGCCGACCCGGCCTTCCCCCTGCCCAACGCCATCGCCACCCGTGAATACCTGGCCTCTTGCGGGCTGGGCCAACTTTGAGAGGAACAGACATGACTAACCGGATTGGGATCATCGGCGCCGGCGGGATCGGCCAGGCGCACATCAAGCGGCTCTCCGGGGCCGTCGCGGGGGCCCAGGTAGTGGCCGTGAACGATATCGACCAGGCCAGGGCCGCCACCGTCGCGGCCGGCATCGGGGCGACCGTTTACGCCACCGACAAGGAACTGATCGCCTCGCCGGAGGTCGACTCGGTGCTGGTGGCCTCCTTCGGCCCCGCCCACGAGGCGAGCGTCGTGGCGGCCATCGAGGCCGGTAAGCCCGTGTTGTGCGAGAAGCCGCTCTCGCCCCAGGCGGACGGCTGCCTGCGAATCATGGCGGCGGAGCAGCGGGCCGGCCGCCGGCTGGTGACGGTGGGCTTCATGCGGCGGTTCGACCCGGCCTACGGGGAGATCAAGGCCGTGATCGAGTCCGGCGACCTGGGCCTGCCCCTGATCGTCCACAACCGGCACCGCAACCCCACCGTGCCGCAGTCCTACACCGCCGACATGGCGATCAACGACAGCGCCATCCACGAGATCGACACCATGCGCTGGCTGCTGGGCGAGGAGATCGTGTCGGCCCGGGTGGACCGGCCTCGGCCCACCTCCAACCGCTTCGAGCACCTGCAAGATCCGCTGGTGCTGGTCTTGACCACCACATCGGGCGCCATCGCCTACGACGAGGTGTTCGTCAACATCGGCTACGGCTACGACATCCGGTGCGAGGTGGTGTTGGAGACCGGCACGGTGGCGTTGACCGCCCAGGCCGGCACCGAGCGGCGCGACGCGGCCGGGGCGCGGCACCGGATCGCGTCCGACCACAACGACCGCTTCCGCCTGGCCTTCCTGGCGGAGCTGCAACAGTGGTCCGACGCCGTCTCGCGCGGCCAGCACGCCGGCTCGACCTCCTGGGACGGTTACGCCGCGGCCGCGGTTTGCGACGCGGGCGTCCGCGCCAGCGGGACAAGTGAGACCGTCCCGGTGGCGATGATCGAAAAACCGGCCTTCTACGCCTAGACCCCGCGAAGCCTCTGCCCGCGGACAGCAGCCTCTCTCAGACTGCGAGTCTCTCCCAGCGGGCAGGGGCTTCGCGAGGTTCCGCCGGGGAAAGACCAGGCGTTCCAGTCAGGAGTCCGACCCTGGTCGATGTCACCTCCGAACCTCCGACCGAGTTGGCGACGATCAACTCACTGTCGGCCGCCGGGTCGACCCCCGGCCGGCCTCGTGCGGCACGTTGGGGTCGGAGAACAGCCGCGTCACCTGGCAGATGGCGTTCCATTTGCCAACTTGGAATCTGGGTCGTACGCTTTCCATCATGGAAACTGGAACGGGCGGCCCGCGCGACCGGGCGGGGTTCGCCATGGGAATTGGAACAGACGGCTCACGCGACTCGGCGGGGTCCGTCGGAGCGGCGGGGGTGCCTCCGGGCGATGGGGCCGTGGGCCGGTCGGAGGCCGCTTCGGCCCTGGCCGAGGCGTCGGCGGGGAACCGCCAAATGCAGTTGGTCCTGTCGCCGTTGTGGTTCAACCTGTTGATAGGCCCGGTCAGCGGGGCGATCTGCGCCACCCAGGCGATGCCGGAGAGTCCTTGGCGAACCGCGGCGTCGGCGGCCGTCTGCGTGATTGAGGTCCTGATGCTGGGAGTCTGGGCTTGGGGGCTGCGCGGGGTGCAATATGGCCTGGTGGCTTGGTTCCGTGCCTTCCGAGCCCTCGGCGTCCGGCATCTGGTGGTGATCCTTCTCACCTTGGCCGTCATGTTGACGGCCTGGTGGGCGGCGATCTTCCCCCTCCAGGGATCGTTGTGGGCGGTGGCGGTCGGGGCGGGCGCCGCCGTGATCGTCGATCTGGGAGCGGTGACGGCCTCGAGCCGGCGCCTCGACCGGAGGTTTGAGGCTTGAGCCACGTCCCGGCCCGTTTCGACCCGGAGATCCACGCCCCGGTGCGGCTGCGCGTCTGCGGCGCCCTGGCCGATGTCGGGGCGGTGGAGTTCGCCGTCTTGCGACAACGTTTGGAGGTGGCCGACTCGACCTTGTCCAAGCACCTGGCGCGCTTGGAGGCGGCCGGCTATGTGGCGCTGCGCAAAGAGGCGGCGGACGGCCACCTGCGCACCTGGGCCGGGCTGACGCCGGCCGGCCGGACGGCCTTCGCCGGCCATGTGGCGGCCCTGCGTCAGATCGCCGGGCTCTAAGCCGACCGCCGGATCGTCCCCACGTCAGCCACCTACGACCGGCGGGCCGCCCGTGGGGTGGGTAACACACCCACGGGGCCGTCTACTCGGCCACGGCCAGACGCTAGTTCCACATCAGCGGCCCAGGGTGCCGCGCCGCCCTCCGTGACGGTGGAGGCACAACATCACTCTCACACCTAAGTGGCCAACCGTGACCGAGTGGTTTTAGTGAGAGGCCGTCGCGAACGTCCTGCTGGACGCACCTTACTCCGGTTTGTTCAGGAGGAAGTAAACGTCTGAGGCCAGGTCTTGTAGTAGTGAGGGGTGGGTCGGCGCCCAGCCGAGGGTTTGTCGTGTCTCTTCGCTGGAGGCTGGGTTGTCTGCCGCCACGATTTGGCCCAGGAAGCCGAAATGGTCTTGGGCCTGGGAGGCGGGGATGGAGACGGCGGGAACTCCCAGCCGTTGGGCGATGGCCAAGGCGAGTCGACGGAAGGTCAGGCCGCCGTCGGCCACCGCTTGGTAGCGGGCGCCGGCGGTGCCGCGTTCGACGGCCAGCCGGAAGAGGGCGGCCACGTCCAACCGGTGGACCGCTTGGACGCGGTTGTGGCCGTCGCCGATGTGGGCCGATTGGCCGGATTGGCGGGCGATGGCGATCAGTTGGGGGACGAAGCCGTGCCGGTCGCCCGGGCCGTGGACCAGGCGGGACGGGCGGACGGCGGACACTCTCACGCCCTGTCGGGCGAAGGGCAGCGCCGCCGCTTCGGACAGGCGGGGGAATCGCGCCGGGTCGGCGTCGGTGGCCTCGGTCACGACTTGTCCTGGCTCTCCCAGGGGGACGCCGGAGGTCACGACCAGGGGGCGGTTCGAGCCGGCCAGGGCCTGGCCCAGGGCGACGATGGCCCGACGGTCGGTCTCGACCGCGGCGGCGAAGTCGGCGAAGTTGTGGACGAAGGCGGCGTGGATGGTGGCGTCGGCCGCGTCGGCCCCCTGTTGGAGGCGGTCGAGGTCGTCCAACGCGCCCTCCCAGGCCTCGGCCCCGGCCTGTTCGAGGGTTTGGGCCGAGGCCTGGGAGCGAGCCAGGCCGACGACCTCGTGCCCGGCCGCCAGCAGTTCCGCCACCACGGCCGAGCCGATGAAGCCGGTGCCGCCGGTGATGAAAACACGCATTCTATTGCCTCCTGGTTAGTCGATTAAGCCGAGTCGCCGCTCGAGCCCGGCGTGCAGTTTGGTCAGCAAATGGTGGAGTTGGGCTTTCTCCGGCTGGGTCAGGCCCGAGGCCCAGTCCTCCAAGACGACGGCGCTCGCCTCCTGGTAGGCGCGGCCTAGGTCGCGGCCGCTGGCCGTCAGGGAAAGGTCGAAGGTTCGTTTGTCTTGGGGGCTGGCCTGTCGTTCGAGGTAGCCCTCCCGCTCCAATTTGGCCAGGTGGGCGCCGCAGGACGAGGAGGTGATTTGGAGTTTCCGGGTCAGCTCCCGCTGTGTCATCCCGTCCTGGTCGAGCAGGAGTTTCAGGATGACCCCCGGCAGGATGCCCAGCCCCAACTCGGCGAACTCGCCGGCCGGCGGTCGCGCCCGCATCAGCCTCAAGCATTGTTCGTGGCAGCGATGGACCAACACGTATATCTTCTCGGCGTGGCCGCTCAAGTTGAGACCACCCCCCAGTCCGCCGGTCGCGAGCCCACTGGTCGGGGCCCTGTCTCAGACCGTAGCGCCAGCCGGCAGAGATGTCAAGGCGCCTTGATAATTCCGTCTCCCGCTCCTCGCCGGGGCAGGGGCACGGGCGGAGTCGAGATCCGGGTGGACGGGTTGGACACGGCCGTCAGCCGATTGATCGGAGCAGGTGGTGGACCGGCGTCAGATCGCCAGGCTATAGAGCCGCCGGCCGGATTGTCCACAAACTGCCTACTGGATCGTCCACAAACTGCCTACTAGATCGTCCGCAAACTGCTGGTTGAGCGTGGAACACGCCGCCGCGGAGCGCGGACGGGCCTATCACTACCGCGACTCGGCCGGCCGAGAAATCGATGTCGTGCTGGCCTATCCGGACGGCTGGGTGGCCTGCGAGATCAAGTTGGGCGCCGCGCAGGCCGAGGCGGCGGCCACCAACCTGAAGACGGCCGTCGTCGCCGTCGACCAGCAGACGGTGGGCCCGCCGGAGGCTCTGTGCGTCATCATCGGCGCCGGGCCGGGCTACCGCCGCCCGGACGGGGTGGCCGTCGTGCCCATCGGCGCCCTGCGGCCATGACGCCGTGATCAGTCCCCGCCGCGAAGCCCGCCGACGATGGGGAGCCCGCCATCAACCCCTCACCCGACGAGCGCCTGGACTATGTCTTGGTCGGCGCTCCATGCTCTTGGCGGCGATCCCGAGCCAGCGGATAGGTAGTAGTAGCGTTGCATTCAATGAAATCAAGACTCTTGTGAGGCGAGGTTGGGCGGATGGCGATCATGACGGCGCGCGGCCTGGATGATGGGCCCCGGCGGGCGCGGGCCGTGCGGGACGACCGTTTGATGGAGGCCGGGGTCCGGGCCATCCCGCGTTCCGCCGTTCGGCCACCAGCGGTTGTGAGTTGGTTCGACCGCGCCCGGGCGGCGGCGAGTGGGGCGGTCTTCGATGGTGGCGAACTGGACGGGCCGCGGGGTGACGACATGCCTCGGGCGGAGCGGTTCGGCCTGGGGGAGGCGTCAGTTTGATGGTCGGGCCGAGAACTAACGTCTGGTCGGTCTTCGACGGCCCGGGGCTGACCCTGGTAGACCCGGGGCACGCCGTCGTGACGGGGGCTTGACGATGGACGGGTTGGAGGCTTTCATTGTTCGGGCCAAGGCGGCCGCCTATGTGGGCGACGGGCGGGCGGTGGAGCCGTCACGGCCCGGGGCCCATGATCTGGTTTACGCCCAAGACGGCTACTCCTACCGCGATTCCTATTTCGGCGGCACGGCTTTCGTCGGCCAGGAGGTCGTCTGGTTGGACGACGCCCCGGTTTGGGCGATGAATTATCACGGGAGCGTGCTGGACCCGGAACTGATCGACGCGGCCGAGGCCGGTCAGATCATCCGGCGGGCGCTGTCGCAACTGTACGCCGCCGGCCGTTTCCTGGGCGGCTGGCGCTGGTCCGACGGGGCCGGCCGGGTGTACGTGGACGAGTCGGACGGCGACGTGGGATCGTTCACCGGCCGTGAGCGCATCGAGGTTGGTGACCGGATCGTCTACCGACTCGACTACCACGGCGGCTTGGTGACGCCTTAAGACGGTGCGGCATCGGCCCGGAGCGACTTGTACAACGACTCCCGCCCGACGCCGGCGGCGCGGGCTATCTGGTCCATGCCTTGGGCCTTGGCCACGTCGCCGAGAGCCGCTTGGAGAAGTGCCGGGTCATTCTCCTCGATGGCGGCGTTGAGATAGGCGACGATGTCTTCGGGTGTGCCGAGGTATTCGCTGGCGTCCCATTTTGACGTGATAACACTCATTGTCCGCTCCTCCATTCCTCGGCCATTCGTTGAACCTTGGCGATGTCCGTCTCCCGGGCAGAGTTGTCGCCGTCGACGAGTAACGAGCAGGAAAGTGTCGCCCTTTTTCGTCACGTAGATTCTATACCCTGGTCCGAAATGAAACCTCAACCCACCTCCGATCAGGGTCTAAGATGAGGGCATAAGTATTGACACGCCTGTACAGTGGTTTATTGCGACTAATGGTTAAGTTGTCGACAGATCAGTGGGATTCCCACGCGGAGCGGATCTTGCAGGTCGCCGCGCTCCTTTTCCTGGCCGCTTACGCGGCCCCGATCATCGACCCGTCCCTGCCTGGAGCCGCGCGGACCGCCTGCTCGGCCGTGGTCGCTGTGACCTGGATCGCCTTCGGCGTTGATTACCTCGCCAGACTCCTGCTCACCGAGCAACGGTGGGCGTGGTTCTGGCATAACCTTCCGAGCCTCGTCATCCTCGTTGTGCCCGTCCTGCGCCCTCTGAGACTCTTACGTCTCGTCACATTGCTTTCAGTGTTCAATCGAGCGTCGACGCGAGGGCTTCGAGAGCGGGTCGCGGTCTATGCGGCCGGAGGTGTGATCCTGCTCGTGATCTGCGGCGCCTTGGCCGTGACGGACGCGGAACGAGGACAACCAGGAGCCAGTATCACCGGGTTCGGAGACGGCCTTTGGTGGGCGATTGTCACCATCACCACGGTCGGGTACGGTGACACCTCCCCAGCCACTGTCACAGGTCGTCTTGTCGCCATTTGTTTGATGATCGGAGGCATCGCCCTCTTGGGCACCGCCTCCGGGATGCTGGCCTCGTGGATGGTCGAACAGATCAATATCTCAACCACCACCGCTGAAAGCGGTAGCGCCACCGAGGAAAGGCCCATCTCGAACGAGATCACTGTCTTGGCCCAGTTCCATTCCCAAGGCGTGCTCACAGACGAGGAGTTCGCCGCCGCGAAGTCACGACTGCTCGGCATCTGACCCGCCGTCCCCGATCTGCCTGTCGTTCGGCAATGCCGCCCGCAGCGGCCCGCGTTGGTCCGACAGGCTGATCGCGTCGAGAAAAAGTGTCTGATCGCGGAGCTGACGCGATCCAAACGCCAGTCGTTCAGGCCACTCGAAGGGGCGTGATCTCGGCTACCTGGTGGCGTAGCGCACGCCGCTCAAGGCGCAGCTCGTAGTTCGACTGCAGGTTCATCCAGAACTCCTCTGAGGTCCCGAAGTACCGCGCCAGGCGGATCGCGGTGTCTGCGGTGATGCCCCGCTTGCCATGCACGATCTCATTGATCCGCCGCGGCGGCACGCCGATTGACACGGCCAGTTTGTGCTGTGTGATCTTGAAGCCCGCGATGAAGTCCTCCATCAGGATCTCTCCCGGGTGGATGGGCTCGATCAGATCGGCCTCAGTGGTAGTCGACGAGTTCGACATTTTCCGCACCTCCATCTCTACAAACGAAGCAGACGCGCCATTGCGAGTTGACGCGGATGCTGTGCTGGCCGCGTCTGTCGCCGACCAGGCGCTCCAGTCGGTTCCCCGGCGGGATCCGCAGATCCTCGACATCCTTCGCCGCATGGATCAACTCAAGCTTCCGCAGAGCTGCCCGTTGCACCAGCCGATCAACGCCTTTGACGTACCGCTCATGCCAGATCCGTTCGGTGTCCTTGCTCCCGAACGACCTGATCATGAGCCCATGGTATAACGAAGCGCGTCAATGACGCTACACGTTAAACCGGAACTCCACGACGTCGCCGTCCTGCCCTCGGAGGATTTCGAGGTCGTGGACGTCCTCGACCCGAGGCGGATATCCTTCGCGCAACTCGTGAAGTCGACGCCGGTTCGCGATGACGACCGGGTGACCAGCGATGCGACCCTGCGCCCGGTCGGCGGCCAGGTGGAGGAAGTATTCGTCGCCGAACCCGCGTTGGACTCCGTCGCCGTTCTCCGCGAGAACCATGGGGTGGACGTCGACCCGTTGATCACCGGCCACCCATTCGACCCGTACCGGATCCCAGTCCGCATCCACCCGATAGCCGCGCTCGATGAGCCACGCGTCGAGTTCACGCACTCGATCGGCGTCCACGAAAACATCCACGTCCCGGTGCGACCGGGTCTGGACCCCCGCGAGCGCATCTACTGCCCAGCCACCGTTGATCTGGTAGGCGATCGAACGCGCCTCCAGGTACTCGATGATCGCCACGACCTCGTCGGCCCTGGTCCCCCCGAAACCTGCGCCCTTCACGCCGCCACCAAGTCGTCCATCATGATGTCAATTGTCCTTCGAACGTCGGGGATCGACCGGTACGAAGACATCTCCCACCCTCCTGGCACGTTGCCGTAGCCGTTGCATCGGAACCCGCGAACGGGACCAGTATCGGCCCTACCTTCCGGTACCAGAAGTCGATCCGTGCCGGAACTCCACCACGTCGCCGTCGCGCATGATGTAGTCCTTGCCCTCGATGCGGGCCTTGCCCTTGGCCCGGGCGGCGGCCAGGGAGCCGGCTTGGACCAGATCGTCGTAGGACACCACCTCGGCCTTGATGAAGCCCTTCTGGAAGTCGCTGTGGATGACGCCGGCGGCCTGGGGGGCGGTCCAGCCGCGTTGGATGGTCCAGGCCCGGGACTCCAGCGGGCCGGCCGTCAGGAAGGACTGCAAGCCCAAGGCGGCGTAGCCGGCCCGGGCCAGCCGGTCCAGGCCGGGCTCCGTCAGGCCGGCCTCGGCCAGGAACTCGGCCGCCTCGGCCGGCTCCAGACCGGTCAGCTCGGACTCCAACTGGGCGTCCAGGAAGACGGTCTCGCCGCCGGCCGTCAGCTGGGACCAGCGGGCGGTCAGCCCGGCGTCGGCCAGGTCGCCGGCGTCGCAGTTGAAGACGTAGATATAGGGCTTGGCCGTCAGCAGGCAGAGCTCGCGCAACTCGACGGCCTCGAAGCCCGCCTGGCGCAGCCCCTGGCCCTGGTCCAAGACCGCCCGGGCGGCCAGGGCCTGTTGGTGGACGGACTTGGCCGCCGGGCTGAGCCGGGCCTGTTTCTCCAGCTTGGGCAGCGCCTTGTCCAGGGTCTGGAGGTCGGCCAGGACCAGCTCGGTGGTGATGATGTCGATGTCGGCCGCCGGGTCGACCCGGCCGGCCTCGTGCGACACGTTGGGGTCGGAGAACAGCCGCGTCACCTGGCAGATGGCGTCGGCCTGACGGATATGGGACAAGAAGGCGTTGCCCATGCCCTCGCCCCGGCTGGCCCCGGGGACGAGGCCGGCGATGTCGACGAAGGAGACGGTCGCCGGCACAATCCTGGCTGAGTTGAACATCTGAGCCAAGACCGCCAGGCGCGGCTCCGGCACGCCCACCAGGCCGATATTGGGGTCGATGGTGGCGAAGGGGTAGTTCGCCACCAAGGCGTGGTGGCCGGTCAGGGCGTTGAACAAGGTGGACTTGCCCGCGTTGGGCAGGCCGACGATGCCGATGGTTAGAGCCACGGCCCGAGCTTAGTGGCCGCCGGCCGCGCCACCGTCCCGCTGGGGCGGCGGGGGAGTGCGACGAGCGGCGGGCCGGGGCGGGGGAGTCGTCCGGTCTGGGCGCCGCCCAGGCGGCCTGGAACGGCGTCGAGCGGCGGCTGAGCCCAGATCCACCGATGATCAGCGTGGCGAGCGGCGCCAGACGGATGTGATGGCGGTGTCGGCGGCGCGAAGACGGACTGGACGTCCGTTGAGCGTCGGCGCCAACGCCAGCGTGCCCGGATGGGGTCGCTCGGTAGTCGAGAGCGGTGGATCTGGGTTGAGTCGGGGTCGGGCGACGGCGGTCAACGGCTGGGGCGGAGAGGTTTGGGAGACGCCGGACCGGCGGCCCCGAGGTGGCAGAATCGGCCCCCGGGTCCCAGTCCCGACTAGCGAAAGGCGGCCCATGCCCGTCCACTACCGCCGACAACTCGACGCCATCGCCTCCTACCGCCCCGGGCCGCCGCCGCCCCAGCGGGACTATCCGACGTACAAGTTGTCCAGCAACGAGAACCCCTTCCCGCCGTTGCCGTCCGTCCGCCAGGCCATCGCCGACCACTTGGGCGGGATCAACCGCTACCCCCAGGCGGACGCCGCCGAACTGGTGTCGGCCTTGGCCGAGCGCGCCGGCGTCACCACGGACGAGGTGGTGGTCGGGGCCGGCTCGGTGGAGGTGATCTCGGCCGTCGTCCGGGCCGTGGCCGGGGCCCAGGACGAGATTGTCTTCGCCTGGCGCAGCTTCGAGGCCTACCCCCAGTTGGTGGTGGCCGCCGGGGCGACGCCCAAGCCGGTGCCGTTGACCGCCGCTTGGGGCCACGACCTGGCGGCCATGGCCCGGGCCGTCACCGCCGCCACCCGCTGCGTCCTGGTCTGCAACCCCAACAATCCCACCGGGACAGTCGTCACCGCCGCCGCCCTGGACGACTTCCTAGACCAGGTGCCGGACGACGTGACCGTGGTCTTGGACGAGGCCTATCGCCACTTCGACCGCGACCGGGACAGCCCCGACGGCCTCGACTGCTACCGTCGCCACCCCAACGTGGTGGTCTGCCACACCTTCTCCAAGGCTTATGGCCTGGCCGGGCTAAGAGTCGGCCAGGCCGTCATGTCCGCGGCCCTGGCCGAGCAGGCGCGCAAGGTCTTGATCCCCTTCGGCGTCACCGACCTGGCCCAACAGGCTGCCCTGGCCTCGCTGGCGGCCGAGGCCGAATTGGACCAGCGGGTGGACCAGTTGGTGGCCCGCCGTCGCCAGGTCGAGGCCGCCCTGGCGGCCCAGGGCTGGGAGTTGCCGGCCAGCCAGGGCAATTTCGTCTGGCTGCCCACCGGGGCCGTCACGGCGACGGCGACGGCCATATTGGACCGCCACGGCCTGGCCGGGCGCCCCTTCGCCGGCGAGGGCGTGCGCTTGAGCGTGGGCGAGACCGAGTCGGTCGATCAACTGATAGCGGCGGCGGCGGAGATCCGACAACGGTTGGACGACTGACGCCGGCCGACGCCGCCGCCAGTCCGAATGTTTTAGGGGCGACGGTCCACTAGCCACCCCACGAAGTGTCCTCCCTCCGCTGCGCTCCGGTCCGGTACTTCGCGGGGACCCCGACCCGCCCCACGAAGTGTCCTCACCTCCGCTGCGCTCCGGTCCGGCACTGCGCGGGGACCCCGACCCGCCCCACGAAGTGTCCTCCCTCCGCTCCGCTCCAGTCCGGCACCGCGCGGGGACCCCGGGGAGACTATGAAAACTCGGCTCATTCGGTCACAGTCCTGAGCGCCAAGGTCCACTAGGCTTTGGCCCATCGGGTCACGGGTCCGATGGACGGCCGCAACTCCGTCCAGCCGTCTCGCCGTGATCGTGATTAAGCGTGATATTGATAAGGAAGTCGCCATGAGCCAACTCGACTGGACCGAACTGGACGCCAAAGCGGTGGACACGGCCCGGGTGCTGGCGGCCGACGCGGTGGAGAAGGTCGGCAACGGCCACCCCGGCACCGCCATCTCCTTGGCCCCGGTGGCCTATCTGCTCTACCAGAAGATCATGCGCCACGACCCGGGCGACCCGGCCTGGCTGGGGCGCGACCGCTTCGTCTTGTCCATCGGCCACGCCTCGCTACTGCAGTACATCCAGTTGTGCCTGGCCGGCTACGGGGTCGAGCCGGCCGACCTGGCGGCCTTCCGCACGGCCGGCTCCCTCACCCCCGGCCACCCCGAGGTCGGCCACACCCCCGGCGTCGAATGCACCACCGGGCCGCTCGGGGCCGGCGTCTCCAACGCCGTCGGCTTCGCCATGGCGGCGCGTCGCGCCCAAGCCCTCTACGATCCCGGGGCCACACCCGGCCAGTCGGTCTTCGACCACGACGTCTACGTCCTGGCCGGCGACGGCTGTCTCCAGGAGGGGATCGCGGCCGAGGCCTGCTCCCTGGCCGGCACGCTCGAGCTGGGCAACCTCATCCTGCTCTACGACGACAACCACATCACCATCGAGGGCGACACCAAGATCGCTTTCAACGAGGACGTCGACCGCCGCTTCGAGGCCCACGGCTGGCACGTACAACAAGTCGACTTCACCGCCGGCGGCGTCTACCAAGACAAGGTGGCCGAGTTGGCCCAGGCCATCGAGGCCGCCCGCCGGGAGCGCCGACGGCCCAGCTACATCCGAGTCTCAACCGTCATCGGCTGGCCCCTGCCGACCAAGGCCGGCCACCACAGCGTCCACGGCTCCAAGCTCGGCCCCACCGAGGTGGCCGGCCTCAAGACCAAGCTCGGCTTCGACCCCGAACAGTCATTCGTCATCGAGCAGGCGGTGCTGGACCACACCCGGGCCCAGGCCGCCGTCAGAGCCCGCGCCGCCCGCCAGGACTGGGAGGACCGTTTCGCCGCCTGGGCCGAGGCCAATCCCGAGTCCAAGGCCCTGCTCGACCGGGTGCGCGCCCAGACCGCGCCGCCCGGCCTGTCCGCCGCCCTGCCCCATTTCCCGCCGGGCCGCAAATCGACTAGGGCCGCCTCCGGCGAGGTCCTGTCCGCCATCGCGGCGGCCGTGCCGGAGCTGTGGGGCGGGTCGGCCGACCTGGCCGGCTCGAACAACACCACCATGCGGGGCCAGGCCTCCTTCCTGCCGCCAGACCGGGCGACGGCCGACTGGCCGGCCGGGGCCGACGGCCGGGTGATCCACTTCGGCGTCCGGGAGCACGCCATGGGCGGCATCCTCAACGCCATCGCCCTGGACGGCCTGACTAGGGCCTACGGCGGCACCTTCCTGGTCTTCTCCGACTACATGCGCGGCGCCGTCCGCCTGGCCGCCCTGTCTAAGGCGGCCAGCGTCTTCGTCTGGTCCCACGACTCCATCGGCGTGGGCGAGGACGGTCCCACCCACCAGCCGGTGGAGCAGATCGCCTCGCTCAGGCTGATCCCCGGCCTGGACGTGGTCCGTCCGGGCGACGCCAACGAGGTGGCGGCCTGCTGGGCCCAGATCCTGAGCTTCCACGACCACCCGGCCGCCCTCATCTTGTCCCGCCAGGACCTGCCCGTGCTGGATCGGGCGCCCGGATCGGGCCTGGCCCCGGCCGAGTTGGCCGCCCGGGGGGCCTACAACCTGGCCGAGGCCGTTGGCGGGCGCCCCCAGGTGGTGCTGGTGGCCACCGGCTCCGAGGTCGCCTTGGCCTTGGAGGCCAAGACCCTGCTGGAGGCCGACGGCCTGCCCGCCCGGGTGGTGTCGGCCCCCTGCCTGGAGTGGTTCGCCGCCCAGCCGGCGGCCTACCGCGCGGCCGTCCTGCCCAACGACGCCGTTTTGGTCTCGGTCGAGGCCGGCGTCACCTATGGTTGGGCCGAGGTCGTCACCACGGCGGGGCGCAGCCTCGGGGTGGACGGCTTCGGGGCCTCGGCCGCCGCCGGGCAACTCTTCCTCCAGCACGGCCTGACGGCCGCGAACATCGCCCGCACGGCCCGACAGGCGCTGGACGGGCAGACGCCCTAGACAGGCTTGGCCGGCTCCGCCGGACCGGCCGCAACCGTTGGAACACAGGAGGGAGTTCGGATGCAGATAGGCATTCCGCTGGAATCGTTGGCCGAGGAGACCCGGGTGGCGGCAACGCCGAAGTCGGTCGCCCAACTGGTCAAACTGGGCTACAAGGTGGCCGTCGAGACCGGGGCCGGGGCCAAGGCCTCCTACCCGGACGAGGAGTACGTCTCGGCCGGGGCCGAGATCGTCGGCCGGGCGACCGCCTGGGCCTGTGACGTGGTGGTCAAGATCAACCCGCCGACCGAGGCCGAGATCGCGGCCATGAGCCAGGGGGCCACCCTGGTCTGTCTGATCGCGGCCCCCCGCTCGCCCCAGTTGTTGGAGCGGCTGGCCAGTCGCCGGCTGACCGTTTTGGCGATGGACTCGGTGCCGCGGATCTCGCGCGCCCAGTCCCTCGACGTCATCTCCTCGATGGCCAATATCGGCGGCTACCGGGCGGTCATCGAGGCGGCCCACGAGTTCGGCTCCTTCTTCACCGGCCAGGTGACGGCCGCCGGCAAGGTGCCGCCGGCCAAGGTCTTCGTCTCCGGGGCCGGCGTCGCCGGGTTGGCCGCCATCGGCACCGCCCGGGCGCTGGGGGCCATCGTCCGGGCGACCGACATCCGGGCCGAGGTGGCCGAGCAGGTCGAGTCGATGGGGGCGGACTTCGTGGCCGTCGAGTCGGGCGACCAGCAGCAATCGGCCGACGGCTACGCCAAGGAGGCCTCCGAGGCCTACGCCGAGGCGGCCGCCCAGATGTACGCCCAACAGTCCAAAGAGGTCGACATCGTCATCACCACGGCCCTGATCCCGGGCCGGCCCGCCCCCCGTCTGATCACCGAGGAGATGGTGGCGACGATGAAGCCCGGCTCGGTGGTGGTGGACATGGCGGCCGGGGCCGGCGGCAATGTCGCCGGATCGGTCGCGGACGAGGTCGTGACCACGGCCAACGGCGTCAAGATCATCGGCTACACCGACCTGCCGTCGAGGCTGCCGACCCAGGCCAGCCAGTTGTTCGCCACCAACATCGTCAACCTGATGAAACTGGTGACGCCGAACCAGGACGGCCAACTGGTCCTAGACCTGAACGACGTCGTCCAACGCTCCATGGCGGTGGTGACGGCCGGCGAGGTCACCTGGCCGCCGCCGTCGGTGGCGGTCTCGATCGCCCCGGCCCCGGCCGCCGTGCCCGCCGTGGTGGCCAAGCCGGAGCCGAAGCCGCGCGACCCCCGCCTGATGTACGGGGCCATGGGAGTGGTCGGAGTCTTGTTGCTGCTGTTGTTCTGGGCCTCGCCGGCCAGCCTGCTGAGCCACTTCCTGGTCTTGGCCCTGGCCGTCGTCATCGGCTACTACGTCATCGGCAATGTCTCCCACTCCTTGCACACGCCGCTGATGTCGGAGACCAACGCCATCTCCGGCATCATCGTGGTCGGCTCCCTGGTCGGCCTGCAGCACGCCGCCCCGGAGGGGGTGGTCGACTGGCCGATCCTGGCCTTGTCCGTGGCCGGTGTCCTGCTGGCCTCGATCAACGTCTTCGGCGGGTTCACCGTGACCCACCGGATGCTCAAGATGTTCCGGAAGGGCTGACACCGTGTCCTACTCACTGCAACAAGGCGCGTTCATTATCGCGGGCCTGCTCTTCATCCTTGCCCTGGCCGGTCTGTCCAAGCACGAAACCTCCCAGCGGGGCAATGTCTTGGGCTCCATCGGCATGGCCGCCGCCCTCGTCATCACCATCTTGGGCACAGTCTTGGGACGCGGCGGGACCGAGGGGGTGACGGTCGAGGCAGTCTCGGCCCCGCCCGCCTGGATGATCGCCGCCATCCTCGTCCCCCTGGCCGTGGGCGGCGTCCTGGGCGTGGTCAAGGCGCGGCGGGTCGAGATGACCGGTATGCCGGAGCTGATCGCCTTGTTCCACAGCTTCGTCGGCCTGGCCGCCGTCCTGGTCGGCTGGGTGGCCTACCTGGAGGGCGACACCACCAAGCTGGCGGCCGGCGAGTTGTTCGTCGGCGTCTTCATCGGCGCCGTCACCTTCACCGGCTCGATCATCGCCTACCTCAAGCTGTCGGCCAAGATGAACTCGAAGCCGCTGATGCTGCCCCACCACAACCTGATCAACCTGGCCGCCGTGGCCGCCTTCTTGATCTTGACGGTCGTCTTCGTGCTGGTCCAAGGCGACAACCGCCCGCTGGGCTATGTCTTGCTGGCCGTCATGACGCTGATCTCGCTGGCCCTCGGCCTCCATCTGGTGGCCTCGATCGGCGGCGGCGACATGCCGGTGGTGGTGTCGATGCTGAACTCCTACTCCGGCTGGGCGGCGGCGGCGGCCGGCTTCACCTTGAACAATGACCTGCTGATCATCACCGGGGCGCTGGTCGGCTCCTCCGGCGCCTACCTCCGCTACATCATGTGCAAGGCCATGAACCGGAACTTCATCTCGGTCATCGCCGGCGGCTTCGGCTCCGACGGGGCCGTGGTGGGCGAGGCCAAGGACTACGGCAGCCACCGCGAGATCTCGGCCCCGGAGGCGGCCGAGCTGTTGAAGGCCGCCAGCTCGGTCATCATCACCCCCGGCTACGGCATGGCCGTGGCCCAGGCCCAGGGGGCGGTGGCCGACCTGACGGCCAAGTTGCGCGCCCTGGGGGTCGAGGTCCGCTTCGGCATCCACCCGGTGGCCGGACGCCTGCCCGGCCATATGAACGTCTTGCTGGCCGAGGCCAAGGTGCCCTACGACATCGTGTTGGAGATGGACGAGATCAACGACGACTTCGAGTCCACCGATGTGGTCTTGGTCATCGGGGCCAACGACACGGTCAACCCAGCCGCCCAGGAGGACCCGACCTCGCCCATCGCCGGCATGCCGGTGCTGGAGGTCTGGAAGGCCCAACAGGTCATCGTCTTCAAGCGCTCCATGGCCACCGGCTACGCCGGGGTGCAGAACCCGCTGTTCTTCAAGCCGAACGCGGCCATGTTGTTCGGCGACGCCAAACAGCGGGTGGAAGATATCATCAAGGCTCTTTGAGCCGGTCGGCCGTCGGGCCGGGCGCCGCTCCGGGCGATCTCGGGGCGGGACGGTCCGACGTGGAAATGGAGGAAGCAATGGCCTACGTGATCGCTCTGCCCTGTGTCGACACCATGGACAAGGCTTGTGTCGATGAGTGTCCGGTGGACTGTATCTACGAGGGCAACCGGATGCTGTACATCAACCCGGTGGAATGCGTCGACTGTGGCGCCTGCGAGCCGGCCTGCCCGGTCGAGGCCATCTTCTACGAGGACGACCTGCCGACCGAGTACGCCGGCTACCGCGATATCAACGCGACCTTCTTCGACGGTCTGGGCAGCCCGGGCGGCGCCTCCCGGCTGGGACCGGTGGACAAGGACCACCCAGTGGTCGAGGCTCTGCCCAAACAAGACTGAGCCCAGCTCCACCGATGGGGTCGCTCGGTAGTCGAGATTCGGTGTGGAGCTGGGCTGAGGCTCACCAGGCCTCGGCTCGCGCAGCTGATTCACGGCGTCGCCGGGGGCCGAGTCCGGGTCGACGCCGCCCTCCGTACCCCGTCATCGCGGACTGGCTCTCTCGTCGTCCCGGACTTGGTCTGGGATTTGGGCGGCCCGTGAATCAGCCGTGATCTTGATGAGGTTTTAGTGATCTTGACAAAGTTTTAGTCGGTCTGGCCCTCGAGGGTGTTGTCCGGCGGGGTCTCGGTTGTGGGTGGGGGCTCGCTGTTCGGCGGAGCCTCGGTCGTGGGCGGAGGTTCGCTGTTCGGTGGGGCCGAGCTGTTGGGCGCTGGCGGGGCCGAGGTCGCAGGCGGCGCGGCCGAGGTCTGTCGCGGCTGGTTGTTGGTGGCCGGCGGCTGGTCGTCCGCCGGCTCCTCCGGGCTCACGGTCGGACTGGCGGTCGGACTGGCCGAGTGGCTGGCCTGGGGGGTCGAGGCTGAGGGTGTGGGGCTGTGGGGAGTGGGCGACGGGGTGGGGGAGGCGGTGCGGTAGGGCGAGGGCGTCCACTGGTCCGGCCTGGGGTCGGCCGGGCTGAAGGCCTGGAAGGTCAACAGGCCCAAGACAGCCACCACCGTGACGGCGACTGCCACCACCACCGCTTGCAGTAACTCGCGACGATATTTGCGCAGCCGGACGCCGAGGATCTGAAACGGATTGCGCGCTGCCATGCCCCATCTTCTGACTGAACGACTAGTCTCGCATGATACGGCCTCTGGCCGCGTCGGAACAAGCGGGCGAATGGGAGCTATGAGAGAACTAAGATTGCCAGATTTCCCCTGGGACAGCATCGCCGCCGCCCGCGCTAGGGCCGCCGCCCACCCGGGCGGGATCTGCGATCTGTCGGTCGGCACGCCGGTCGACCCGACCCCCGACCTGGGCCGGGCGGCCCTGGCGGCGGCGGCCGACGCGCCGGGCTACCCCCCGGTGGCCGGCGACCCGGCCCTGCGTCAGGCCGCCCTGGACTATTTGGCCCGCCGCTGGGGGGCGGTCGGGCTGGAGCCTCAGGCCGTGGCGCCGGTCATCGGCACCAAGGAGTTGGTCGGCTGGCTGCCGACGCTGTTGGGGCTCGGCCCCGGGGACCAGGTGGTGGTCCCGGCCATCGCCTATCCGACCTACGCCGTCGGCGCCCTGATGGCCGGGGCCGAGGCGGTGCCGGCGGCCTCCCCGGACGAGGTGGCCGGCCTCGACCCGGCGCTGGTCTGGATCAACTCGCCCTCCAACCCGACCGGGGCGGTGGCCGACCTGGCGGCCAGTCGCGCTTGGGTGGATTACGCCCGGGCCAAGGGGGCGGTGCTGGCGGGGGACGAGTGCTACGGCGAGTTCGGCTGGACGGCCCAGCCGGTCAGCCTGCTGCATCCGACGGTCTGCGAGGGCCGGTCGGACGGGCTGCTGGTGGTCCACTCTTTGTCCAAACGCTCCAACCTGGCCGGCTACCGGGCCGGCTTCGTGGCCGGCGACCCGAGGCTGGTGGCCGCCTTGGTGGCGGTCCGCCGCCATCTCGGGATGATGGTGCCCCAGCCGGTCCAGGCGGCCATGACGGTCCTGCTGGGCGACCAGGCCCACGTCGAGGCCCAACGGGCGCGCTACGCCGCTCGCCGGGCGCGGCTGGCCGCCGCCCTTGAGGCCAGCGGTTTTCGGATCGACCACTCCCAGGCCGGGCTCTACCTCTGGGCCACCCGGGGGGAGCCGGGCCGGGTCAGCCTCGACCGACTGGCGGAGTTGGGTCTACTGGTGGCCCCGGGCGACTTCTACGGCCCGGCCGGGGCCGACCACGTCCGGGTGGCCCTGACGGCCACGGACGAGCGGGTGGCGGCTGCCGCCGAGCGTTTGACGGCTTGAGGTCAGCGGCCCCGGAGGGCCTGGCGGGCGCCTTTGGGGTTGGGCATCGGGCCGCGCGGGATGGGGACGCGGGGGCGGGCGGCGTCGAGGGCTTGGAGACGGGATTTGATCTCGTTCAGCTCGGTCGCCTTGACCGCTTTGGGCAGTTTCTTGATGTGGGAGGCCAATTTGGCCAAGGAGACCTGGTTGGCGGCCTCGCCCACCACGATGGTGGTGACCGGGATGCCGTGGCGGATGGCCTGGTGCTTCTTGGCCTCGGCCTCCAACATCTGGCGCACCCGGCCGGCCTGGCCCTCGCCCACCAAGACGATGCCGACCGGGCCGACGACGCGGTGCAGGACGTCTTGGTGGCGGTTGCCGGTGATGACCAGAGAGGTTGACCAGCCCTTCTTGGGCAGCTCGCGGAAGGCCAGCTCGCTGGCCCCGGGCTGGCCGGCGAAACGACGGAAATTGGTTTTCCGGGCCCGCCAGGTGAACAGGCCCAGGAAGCCTGTCAGGCCGGCCAGCAGGCCCAAAAGCGGCCAATACCACGAGCTCAGCAGCCAGCCGGCCACCCCGCCGGCCGCCCATGGCACTAGCAGCCCGGTCAAGACGATGGCCAAGAACGGCTTGTCCTCCTTGGCCGTCAGCTTGAAGACATGGGCCATCTGGCGCATCCGGCCCCAGTCGGACGGGTCCTTGGACTGCTTCTTGCGTAGTTTCTCCGCCTGGGCGGCGGCCTTCTGCTGGGCGGCCAGGTCTTTGGCCCGTTGACTCTTGGGCACTATTTGCCCGCCCCGAACTCGGCCCCGAAGTCGCCCTGCTCCAGGCGTGATTTGACCAGGGCCAGGAAGCGCGAGGCGTCGGCCCCGTCGATCAGGCGGTGGTCGTAGGTCAACGACAGGTAGACCATGTCGCGCACGGCGATGATCTCGCCCAGCGGCTCTGGCACCACCACTGGGCGTTTGACGATGGCCCCCAGGCCCAGGATGGCGACCTGGGGCTGGTTGATGATGGGGGTGTCGAACAAGGTGCCGGTGGAGCCGTAGTTGGTGATGGTGAAGCTGCCGCCGGCCAACTCGTCCGGCAGCACCCGGTTGTGCCGGGAGCGGTCGGCCAGGTCGGCGATCTTCTTGGCCAGGCCGCCGACCGACAGGTCGTCGGCGTGCCGCAGCACCGGCACCAACAGTCCCTTGGGGGTGTCGACGGCGACGCCCAGGTGGATGCCGTCGGGGTAGACGATGAGGCCGGCGGCGGTGTCCAAGGTGGCGTTGAGGCGGGGGAACTCGCGCAGCGCCTCGACGGTCGCCTTGGCCACGAAGGGCAGATGGGACAGGCCCACGCCCTCGCGCGCCCGGAAGGCTTGCTTGACCCTGGTCCGCAGCCGGGAGATGGCTGTGACATCGACCTCGACCGTGGCGGTCAACTGGGCCGAGACCCGCAGCGACTCAACCATCCGCTGGGCCACCGTGGCCCGCAGCCGGCTGATCTTCTCGGTCGTGCCGGCCAACTTGGCCGCCGTCGGCCCGGGCGCGGCCGTGTCCGGGGAGCCGGGGGCGGTCACGCTGGGGGCGGCGGGCTTGGCCAGGCTCGGGCTGGGGGCGGCCGCGGCGGCCGCGGCGGGTGTCGGGGCCGGGAGGCTCGAAGTCGGCGCGGCGGCCGGGACCGGCGGCGGGGCGAAGGTGGCGGCCGGGTCGAGGGTCGGCCGAGGGACGGGCGGGGCCGACCGCGGGCCGTCGGCGGCGGCCAGCACGTCTTGCTTGCGGATGCGGCCGCCGACCCCGCTGCCGATCACCCGGGACAGGTCGACGCCATTGTCCAGGGCCAGTTGGCGGACCAGCGGTGTGACATAGGAGGTGTCACTGGGGGGATTCGGCGGCAGCGCTTGGGGCACCACCATCGGCACGGCCGGCGCGGGTGTCACCAACGGCATCTCCGAGCGGGCAGAGACGGGCCGGGGGAAAGCCGCCGCCGGGGCGGTCGCGGCCGGTGGCGGGGGGGCGGCCGGGGACGGCGTCCAAGCCGGGGCGGCGGGGGTCGCCGCCAGGGCCGGCGCCCAAGCCGCCGGGGCCGGGGCCGGGGCGGCGTCAGGGACTGGGTCCGACGGCTGAGGGGCGGCGGCCTCGGACGGGTCGCCGATGAGGGCCAGGACCGTGCCGACGGCGGCGGTCTCGTCCTCCGGCACCAGGATCTGGAGCAGGACGCCGGCCGCCGGGGCGGGCACCTCGGTGTCGACCTTGTCCGTCGACACCTCCAACAAGGGCTCGTCCAAGCCGACGGCATCGCCAACGCCCTTCAACCAGCGTGAGACAGTGCCTTCGACGACGGACTCGCCCAACGGGGGCAATTTGACCGGGATGGGCATCTGAGGGCTCTCCTTAACTGCGGCTTAACTGCGGCGACCAGCCTGTCGAACCGCAGCAGTCAGCCTACCTCGCGGGACCGGCCCGGCCCGGCGCCACCGCTGATCGGCCAGCCAGCGGCTCTGTTTCCCGGAGTCCCCGCTAAGTGTCGGACCGGAGCGGGACACTGCGTGGGGTGGGTCGGGGTCCCCGCGAAGCGCCGGATCGGAGCGTGGTGGAGGGAGGACGCTTCGTGGGGCGGCCTCCGGGGTTCCCGCAGGGCTTCTTAAGGGAAAACTATGTAAGTTGTGTCGTTGTAGGTCTGGTGATACGGTTTGGGAGGTCGATGTGGTTCTCCAGGCCGCCCTGGAGCGGATCGCCGTCTGGGCGCGAGGCCTATGGGCGATCGGGAACTGTGTCCTTTGGATCCGCGACGTGGCCTTTAGCGAGGACCGGCGGCGAGCCTATATCGGCAACGGCTCCCAAGCCATGGCCGGGCTGTTCAAGCCAGCCATCAACCTGCGGCGTCTCAGCGACCACGACAGCGTCGCCGCCGCCCCGCGTCACTGCTCTTGGAGCTCAGGCCGACTGCTCGGTCTACTGCTCACGAGACCACGGCTTGACCGTGACCCTGGTCCGAGGCCCGATGCGCCAACCACGAGTTGACAGCTATTAGGGTCGTCTGTGATGGTTGGGGGTTGTCGACCTGACTTGGACCTTGGGGATGAGGTGATGCCGTGAGTATATATGGCTTCACGGACGCTTTCACGACGTCTGCGATGGAGCGTGTTCGCAACGACTACCGGGACGCGGTCCATAACATCGAGAATGCGGTCTACAGCATCTGTCTGGATTTGGAGCATATCCGCTCCGATGTGGCCCGGAAAGCCTCAACGTTGCGAGGCGGGGGCGATCTGTCCAAAGGACGGATCGTGACCGATTTCGGATCGGCTG
>JAISAO010000091.1 GCA_031266665.1 Propionibacteriaceae bacterium
CGCCGGCCACCCGGTCCGTCTGACCGCCGGGGCCGACGCCACCGCCGGGGCCGACGCCACCGCCGGGGGAGTCGAGGGCGATGCCGCCGCCGGGGGAGTCGAGATCGGTGGGAGTGGCGGGAACGGGGTCGTCGGCGCCGCTGGGCGGGGGGCCGCCGGCGTCGGCGAGAGCGGGGACGGCGGGACCACCACCGGGGCGGCCGGAACCCGTCCGACCGGGGCCGCCAGCACTGGCGCCGAGACCGGCGGGAGGGTCGGCTGATGTTGGTCTGGTTGCCCTATCTGAGCCGTCAACAGGCCCTGGACCGGCTCGGCCCGATGCCCGAGGGCATCGACTTCGACCTGGCCGGCCGTGAGCTCGGCCTGCCCGATGCGGGACGCGACCGGGTGGAGTACTTCGCCGTGCGCAATTTCGAGATCGACGTCGCCCGCCACGTTCTGAGTCTCGGACTGCCGGCCCTGCGCTGGTTCCAACTGGCCTCGGCCGGCTACGACTACATCATCGACCAGGTGCCGCCCCAGATCGGCCTGCTCAACGCCGCCGGGGCCCACGACACCGGCACCGCCGAGTTGGCCCTGGCCCTGGCCCTGGCCCACCTCAACGGCCTGGAGGCCTACAGCCGGGACCGCCAGGCCCGCCTCTTCGCCCCCGGCTACGGCCGCACCCTGGCCGACCGGCGGGTCTTGATCCTGGGCCACGGTCACATCGGCCAGGCCGTCGAGCGCCGTTTGGCCGGTTTCGAGGTCGCGTCCGTCGTCCGGGTGGCCCGCCACGCCCGCAGCGACCCCGAGGTCCACGCCGTGGCCGACCTGCCCGAGCTGTTGCCCCAGGCCGATCTGGTCTTCGTCACCGCCCCGGCCACGCCCGAGACCATCGGCCTGTTGGACGCCCAGGCCTTGGCCTTGTTGCCGGACGGCGCGGTGCTGGTCAACGTCGGCCGTGGCGCCATCGTCGATACTGACGCCCTGGTGGCGGAACTGGGCCGGTTGACGGCCGCCCTCGACGTCACCTGGCCCGAGCCGCTGCCGGCCGACCACCCCCTGTGGACCTCCCCCTTCGTCACCTGGACGCCCCACGTCGGCGGCTGGTCGGGGGCCTTCGAGCGCCGCTACGACCGTCTCATCCGCCACCAGTTGGCCCGGCTGGCGGCCGGACTGGCGCCGGACCACGTCGTAAGGTATCCGGCATGACCGACAGTCCGTCCAACCGCGACGCCACCGAGCCCGACTGCCTGTTCTGCCAGATCGCCTCCGGCCGGCTGCCGGCGAAACTGATCTGGTCCGACGACCAGGCCGTGGCCTTCCTCGACATCAACCCCTGGCACCGGGGCCACAGCCTGGTCATCCCCCGACGCCACCTCGGCGACGGCGCCGCCTCCCCCCAGGCCTGGCACGAGGTGGCGGCCGGGCTGACGGCCGTGGCCGAGCGGATGAAGAACCACTTGGGCGCCTCCGGGATCAACTACTTGTCCAACGCCGGAGCCGCCGCCGGACAAGAGGTCTTCCATTTTCACGTCCATGTGATACCGCGCTACGACGACCAGCCCGGGATGGCCCGGTTGATGAGCCGCGACCCGGCGGCGGCCCAGGACTTGGACGCCCTGGCCGCCAGCCTGGCCGATTGAATCAGGGCCGAGGTGACATTCGCTCCCCCGGTGGCGGGTCCGGTCCAGCGCCGACCGCTGTGGCGCCGCCTGACGGACCGGCCGGCCCCGCGCCTGCACCCCAAGGTCTTGGGCCTGCTGGAGATCGGGCCGGTCTTCGTCGTGGCCGTGGTGCTGGCCCCCTTCGTCATCGAGGGCGGCAGCCTCAGCCCCTGGAACCCGAATTTCTGCGATCTGCTGGTCTACCGCCTGGCGGTGGACGATCTGTGGGCCGGGCGCGACATCTACGACACGGTCTCGCCGGTCTACGGGCTCAAGTTCATCTACCCGCCGGCCGCCGCCTTGGTGATGGCGCCGCTGCGCTTCGGCACCGAGCTGGTCTGGGAGTTGGTCTGGACCTGGCTCAACGCCTGGGCCATGGTGGTGGTGCTACGGCGCTGCCGGGTGCCCCGGGGGGCGGTGCTGTCGATTCTGGCCGTCATCGCCGTGATGGCCTTCGAGCCCATTCGCACCACCATCGGCTACGGCCAGGTCAACTTGTTGCTTATGGCCCTGGTGGTGGTGGATCTGCTGCCCGGCGACCGGCCCCGCCGCCTGCCCCGAGGCCTGCTCATCGGCCTGGCCGCCGCCATCAAATTGACCCCGCTGCTATTCGTCGTGCTGTTGGTTCTGATCGGGGCGCGACGGGCCGCCGCCTGGGCCACGGGCGCCTTCGCCGGCCTGTCCCTGCTGGCCGCCGCCATCCTGCCGTCGGAGACGATCCGTTTCGTCAGCCAGTTCGGCCACGGCGACTTCAGCACCGGCGCCTCTTGGTTGGCCAGCAACCAATCGTGGACCGGCTGGTTGACCCGGCTGGGCTCGGACTCGGGCCCGTGGCTGTTGGCCGGGCTGCTGGTCGGCCTGGCCGTGGCGGGGTTGGCCACCGTGGTGGCGGCGCTGTGGTGGCGCCAGGGCGAGCGGCTCTGCGCCGTCGGCCTGGTCGGCCTGGCGACCTGTCTGGCCTCGCCCCTGTCCTGGAGCCACCACCACGTCTGGGGCCTGCTGGCCCTCGTCGGCGCTGCCACCGCGCCCCGGCTGGCCCGCTGGGTCAAGGCCGGTCTGATCGCTTGGGGCCTGTGGCTGGCGCTGTGCCCCACCCTCTCCCTGCTGCCGCCCCCCGGCGGTGAGCCCTACTACAACGGGGTCGAGCAAGTCATCGTCAACCTGGTCCCGGCCGGCGGCTCGGCCCTGATCCTGGCCTGTGCCATCACGGCCTGGCGCGACGGCCGACTAAGCCGCCCCTGGCGCTCCTGGCTGTCACCGGAGCCGTCCGCCTTCCCGCCGCCGGCGCCGTCCGCTTTCCCGCCGCCGATGTCGTCCGCCTTCCCGCCGCCGGCGCCGGCCGCCTTCTCAGAGTCGGCCTCGCCGGTCGCTCAGCCGCCACTCCCAACCGCCCTGGTCGAGCCCCCTCCCGGTGCCGCCGAACCCCTTTCCAGCGCCGCCGACACTTCCGCCCCGGCCGCCGTCCGGCCCCAACCTCACTCTCGCCCCGCTGACCGTCCACCCTCTCGCGGCGGCGGTCATCGACTCTAGAGGCATATTTAGAGGTATATTCACGACGCCAGCGCGGGTCTCGCCCGCCTGAGAGGCCGCCCAGTCACGATTCGGTCACAGTTCGGTCACGGTCCGGTCACGGCCCCGATGGATCAGGGCTCAGGTTAGGCTTCAGCCGCTCGGCGGCCTAGAATCTGCCCCACCATCGACCGTCGGCGGTCGTCGGTCGCGGTCGGGCCAGGTGTTGGCCGATCCGGGCCGGCTACTCTCTCGTGGAAAGTAGAGTTTATCTATGTCAAGATCAAGGCAATTGGGCGGGCTGGCTGTGGCCGCCCTGATGACAGTCGCGCTGGCGGCTTGCGGCGGCCCGTCGCCGTCCGGCGACGACACCGACCAGAGCGGGACCCCGGGCGGCGATGTCCTGGTTGTGGGCACCACCGACCGGGTGACCGCTCTCGACCCGGCCGGCAGCTACGACAACGGTTCCTACCATGTCGAGACCCAGGTCTACCAGTTCCTCTACGCCTTCAAGCCGGGCGCCGACCCGGTGGTGCCGGAGCCCGACGCGGCCGAGGACTGCCAGTACACCGACGACACGGTTCTGACCTGCATCCTCAAGTCCGGGCTGAAGTTCGCCAACGGCCACGACCTGACCGCCTCCGACGTCAAGTTCAGTTTTGACCGCCAGGTGGCCATCGACGACCCCAACGGCCCGGCCTCGCTGCTGAGCAATTTGGATAGTGTCGAGGTGGTCAACGACAGCACGGTCAGGTTCCACCTCATCGCCGGCCCCGACCAGACCTTCCTCCAGATCCTGGCCACCCCGGTGGGCCCGATCGTGGACGAGGAGGTCTTCACGGCCGACGCCCTGCTGCCGGACGACGACATCGTGTCGGCCAACGCCTTCTCCGGCCCCTACCAGATCGACTCCTGGAAGGTCAACGACATCGTCAGCTTCAAGCCCTACGCCGACTACAACGGCGTCCAGGGCCAGGTCCGCAACGCCGGCGTCACCTTGACCTACTACGCCGACTCGACCAACCTGAAGCTGGCGGTCGAGAACGGCGAGATCGACGTCGCCTACCGCTCCTTGACCCCGACCGACATCGAGTCGCTGCGCTCCAACAGCGCCATCAAGGTGTGGGACGGCCCCGGCGGCGAGATCCGCTACATGGTCTTCAACTTCAACACCATGCCGGGCGACAGCGAGGCCCAGAAGCTGGCCGTCCGCCAGGCCATGGCCTCGGTCATCGACCGTCAGGCCGTGGCCACAGAGGTTTACAAGAATCTCTACACGCCGCTGTGCTCCTGGGTGCCGGATGGGCTGCCGGGGGCCAACCAGGCCGTCTGTGAGGCCTATCCGCTGGACCTGGAGAAGGCCGCCGCCTATCTGTTAGAGGCCGGCTTGACCACGCCGGTGACGCTCAACCTGCAGTACAACCCGGACCACTACGGCTCCAGCTCCGACGCCGAGTACGCCCGTTACAAGGCTCAGCTGGAGGAGTCCGGGCTGTTCACGGTCAACTTGCAGTCGACCGAATGGGTGACCTACTCCAAGGACCGGGTGGCCGACGTCTACCCGGTCTACCAGCTGGGCTGGTTCCCGGACTATCCCGACGCCGACAACTATCTGGCGCCGTTCTTCGTTGAGGGCAACTTCCTCAACAACCACTTCTCGGCCCCTGAGATTGACCAGTTGGTGGCCCAGGAGCAGACCACGGCCGACCCGGACGAGCGCGCCCAGGTGATCGAGCAGATCCAGACCCTGATGGCTCAGAAGTACCTCTCTAGCCTGCCTCTGCTGCAGGGCCAGCAGGTGGCCGTGTCGGGGGCCGACGTCCAAGACGTCGTGCTCGACGCCTCCTTCCAGTTCCGCTACGCGACCTTGACCAAGGCCGCCTGACGCCAAGTCGAGGGCCGGGCGGGCCGATCCCCGCCCGCCCGGCCCCTCCCAGCCCTTTCCCAGCATGTCTCGACCGTCCGCCGCCGATCCGGCGCCACCGCCCGGAGCGGCGGCCCGACCCGCCCCGGCGGCCCCGGCCGATCAGACGGCTGAGTCCGACCCGGCGGTAGAGTCTGACACGATGTCCCTACCCGGTCCGACGGCCGGCTCTGGCCCGACGGCCGTCCGCTCCCCGCGCCCGGCCTCCCGCCGGGCCGCCTTGTTGAAATACCTCGCCCTGCGCCTGGTCCTGGTCATCCCGACGGTCTGGATCCTGGTCACCGTGGTCTTCTTCCTGATGCGTCTGACGGGCGACCCGGTGACGGCCATGCTGGGCGGCAAGGCCAGCCCCGAGGAGTTGGAGCGCCGCCGCCACGAGGCCGGCTACGACCGGCCCCTGATCGTCCAATACGGCGACTACCTGTGGGGCGTGCTGCACGGCGACTTCGGCCGCTCCATGACCAACGGCAACCGCACCATCGGCGACATCCTGGCCTCCTACGGCCCGGCCACCGTGGAACTGGTCCTCTGGGCCTTGATCGTGGCCTTCGCCGTCGGCCTGCCCCTGGGCCGGCTGGCCGCCCGGCGCTACAACAAGCTGGCCGACGTCTCCATCCGCACCTTCGCCATCTTGTTCTACGCCGCCCCGGTCTTCTTCGTCGCCCTGGTCTTGAAACTGGTCTTCGCCCAATGGCTGCACTGGCTGCCGATCTCCGGGCGGGCCTCGGTCAGAACCAGCCTGATTCTGGAGTCCCAGGTCGAGCCCAACACCGGCCTCTACCTGGTCAACGCCATCATCGCCGGCGACCTGGCCCTGGTGGGGGACGTGGTCAAACACGCCGTCCTGCCCGGGCTGGCCCTGGGCCTGCTGACGGCCGGCGTCTTCATCCGGCTGGTCCGCATCAACCTGCTCCAAACCCTGCGCTCCGACTACGTCACGGCGGCCCGGGCCCGAGGCGTGGCCGAGGGCGTGGTGGTGCGCCAGCACGCCTTCCGCAACGCCCTCATCCCGGTGGTCACGGTCATGGGCATGCAGATCGCCCTGATGCTGGGCGGGGCCATCTTGACCGAGACCAGCTTCGAGTGGCAGGGGCTGGGCTACTGGCTGGCCAAATACCTCTCGGCCCGCGACTTCGTGGCCGTCCAGGGGATCGTCACCGTCATCGCCGTGGTGGTGGCCCTGGCCAGCTTCGTGATCGACGCCATCAACGCCTTGATCGACCCGAGGGTGAGGTACTGACATGACGGTCGCCCTGGTGGCCGGCGTCGACCCGGCCCGGCCGAAACGTCGCGGCCTGCCCGGTCTGGGGCTGATCGCCTCGACCCACGGCCTGCAGCGCGTCATGCTGCTGATCGGGGTGGTCTTGGTGGCCGGCTTCGTCCTGGTCGGGCTGGCGGCGCCGCTGATCGCCCCCTACGGCTTCGCCCAATTGTTCTCCGGCCAACTGCCGCCCTCGGGCGACCACCTGCTCGGCACCACCGTCGGCGGCTACGACGTCTTCTCCCGCATCGTCTGGGGCTGCCGCACGGCGGTCGAGGTGATCGTCTTGGCCATCTCCTTGTCCACCCTGGTCGGCGTGCCTTTGGGCCTGCTGTCGGGCTACCTGGGCGGGCCGTTGGACCGGGTGCTGGTCTTGATCATGGACGCCCTCTACGCCTTCCCCTCGCTATTGCTGGCCATCGTGGTGTCGATCACCATCTCGGGCGGCCAGGCCGGCGTCCTGGGCGGGATCGTGTCGGCCGCCGTCTCCATCACGGTGGTCTTCATCCCCCAGTACTTCCGGGTCATCCGCAACGCCACCATCCAGGTCAAGGTCGAGCCCTACGTCGAGGCCGCCAAGGTGGCGGGGGCCTCGCCGCTGCGGATCATGTTCGGCCACGTCCTGGCCAACGTCTCCCAGTCGATCCCGGTCTTGACCACGCTCAACGCCTCCGAGTCGATCCTGACCCTGGCCTCGCTCGGCTTCCTCGGCTTCGGCATCGAGCCGACCTCGGCCGCCGAGTGGGGCTACGACTTGAACAAGGCCATGAGCGATGTGGCCAATGGCATCTGGTGGACCGGGCTGTTCCCCGGACTGGCCATCGTCTTGATCGTCACCGGCGTGACCCTGATCGGGGAATCCCTCAACGACGTCCTCAACCCCCTGCTGCGCACCCGTGGCGGCGCCGCCACGGCCGACGAGCGCGAGCTGGTGGCCGTGGTCGAGGCCGCCGCCGGCGCCCGGGCCGAGGCGGCGGTCGGGAGCGCCGTGGACGCCGGGGCCGTGGTCTCCGGTGAGGCCGGGGCCGTGGTGGGGGTTGGCGGTGCCCAGAGCGCCGATGAGACCGGCGGCGCCGTGGTCTCCGGTGAGGCCGGGGCCGGGGGCGTGGTGGAGGCTGGAGGTCTCGGGACTGAGGCGGCGGCCGGGACCGCCGGGGCGAACATCACGTCCGAGAGCGCCGTGCAGGCCGGAGGCGCCCAGAGCGTCGATGAGACCGATGGGACCAAAGACGCCGGGGCGGAAGCGGCGGCCGACGACGACGGGGCTAGGCGATGACCGCGCCGGCCCCGGCCCTGTTGAGGGTGGACCACCTCCAAGTCAGTTTCAAGACCGACGGCGCCCCCGTCCAGGCCGTCCGGGGGATCTCCTGGGAGCTGGCGGCGGGCGAGACCCTGGCCATCGTGGGGGAGTCCGGCTCCGGCAAAACGGTCGGCTCGCGGGCCGTCGTCGGCCTGCTGCCCGACACCGCCAGCGTCGCCGGCAGCGCCCGGCTGGACGGGGAGGAGTTGGTCGGCCGGCGGGGCGAGGCCATCCGCCGGGTGCGGGGCGACCGCATCGCCATGATCTTCCAAGAGCCCTCGACCGCCCTCGACCCGGTGCGCACGGTCGGCTGGCAGATCGTCCAGGCCCAGCGGGCGCACCGCCGGATCGGCCGGCGGGCCGCCTGGCGGCGGGCGGTCGAGCTGATGGAGCTGGTCGGCATCCCCGACCCCTCCCGGCGGGTCAAGTCCTACCCCCACCAGCTGTCCGGCGGCCAGAAACAACGGGTCATGATCGCCATGGCGATCAGCTGCGACCCCGAGGTGATCGTGGCCGACGAGCCGACGACGGCCCTCGACGTCACCACCCAGGCCCAGATCCTCGACCTGTTGCACGACCTGCGCGACCGCCTGGGCACCGCCATCATCCTCATCACCCACAACATGGGCATCGTGGCCGACCTGGCCGACCGGGTGGCCGTGATGTATCGCGGCGAGGTGGTCGAGCAGGGTCCGGCCACCCAGATCTTCGCCGCCCCCAGCCACCCCTACACCCGCCACCTGCTGGCCGCCGTGCCCCACCTGGGCCAGCCCCGCCCCGCCAGCATGGACGCCACGCCGGCCCCAGTGGTGGTCGACCGGCCGGTGGTGGCGGTCTCCCGGCTGGAGGTCGACTTCCCCGGCCGGCTGGGCTCCGGGCCGGTCCACGCCGTGCGCGACGTCTCGCTCGAGGTCCGCCAACACGAGATCCTGGCCCTGGTGGGGGAGTCCGGCTCCGGCAAGACGACCTTCGGCCGTTGCGTCGTCGGCCTGATCAAGCCGGCCCAGGGCCAGGTGACGGTCCTGGGGACCGACATCGCCGCCGCCAAGGGCCACGACCTGCGGCGGCTGAGGCGCCGTATCGGCTTCGTCTTCCAGGACCCGGCGGCCTCGCTCAACCCCCGGCTGACGGTCGGGGCCTGCATCGGCGAGCCGTTGCGCCTGCACGGCGTGGGCGATGCCGCCCAGCGCCGGGCCAAGGCCAAAGAGCTGTTGGAGGCGGTCGAACTGCCGGGCGACTACGCCAGCCGCTACCCGCACGAGTTGTCCGGCGGCCAGCGCCAGCGGGTCTCCCTGGCCCGGGCGCTGGTCCTGGGCCCGGAGTTCCTGGTGGCCGACGAGCCCACCAGCGCCCTGGACGTCTCGGTCCAGGCCAAGGTGCTGGACGTCTTCGTCCGGCTGCAGCATGAGCTGGGCTTCGCCTGCCTGTTCGTCACCCACGACCTGGCGGTGGTCGACCTGCTGGCCGACCGGGTGGCCGTGATGGAGCACGGCCAGTTGGTCGAACTGGGAGAGGGCGACCAGGTATTGCGCCAGCCGCGCCAGCCCTACACCCGCGCCCTGCTGGCGGCCGTGCCCCTGCCCGACCCGGTGGCCCAGGCCGCCAAGCGGGCCGCCCGCCGGGGGCAGGCCTAAGCAGTCACGGCCTGGACCCCCCCTAGTTTGTGGCGCAGGGGTGCCAGAACCCCCCATACTTTGTGTCTCGGGAGCGTCTGGACCCCCCCTAGTTTGTGGCGCGTGAACGCCAAAACCCCCCCTAGTTTGTGACGCTGAGACGCCGATACCCCCCCTAGTTTGTGACGTCTGTAGGCGGTTCCACCGCGTGACGATGAGCTTCGGCGGATCTTCGACGCCGACTACCCGGTCAAGGCCGTCCCAGCTCCCATGGTGGCCTGCTGGCTGGGCTGATCCGGCGAGTTCCCAGGCACACCATTGGCGTTGCGTATAAGCAATCTTATGCTAGAGTGGCGGCTATGACGGGGCTGAGCAGCGATTGGCTGCGGCGGGCGCGGTTGTCGCGCCAGTTGACTATGGCCGCGCTGGCCGACCTGGCGCGGGTGCCGACGTCGACGGTTAGCCGGATCGAGTCGGGCCGGATTGAGCCGACCGTGGCCATGCTGGCCCGTCTGCTGGGGGCCGCCGGCTTCCGCTTCGAGCCGACGCTGGCCGAGTCGGGCGGCGACCAACCGCTGGCCGACGTGCTGGAGCGTCTGGAGTCGGCCGCCGCCGCCGAGCGCGCGCGATGGCTCAACCGACTGCCGGCGGTGGCCTCCGTGGCGCCGGTGGCGCGGCGGACGGGGGCGCGGCGGGTGGCCGTGCCGGGCGATCTGGCCACCGCCATCGGGCGTCTCCGAGACCAGGGCCAGAATCCCATCGTGTCCGGCGTCGAGGCCTGGCTGGAGTCCATCGATCCGGTCCGGTCATTCATCCCCCTAGTCTGCGTGGACGACCCGGCGCGGGCGGAGGGCTTCGGGGCGGCCGGCCGGGGCGCGCGCCAGGTGATGCTGCTCCTGGCGACCACGGCCAACGTGCGCCGCTGGACGCGGACCGACACCCCGGTGCCGATGACAGCCCGGCTGTGGGGCCTGTTGGACGCCATGGCCTCCCCCGGCCGCCAAGGCGACATCGCCCGGGAACTGTTCAAACGGTCCGGCGGCGCGGCGACCACCGCCGTGGAAGCCTGGCTGGCCGCGTTCAAACCCGCCCTCAGCGACCTCACCGTGTAGCCAACACTGCTCCACGACGCTTTTTCGGTCGCGGCCGGCCCTTCCCCGTCTCCTGACACCACGGGTGCCGGCTGGCCGGTGTTCAGTTACCTTTAATCTCAGTCTTCAACCGAGCAAGTACGAGCAGGCGCATCGGTACGTCTTGTCTGAGATCACGGGCATCTCTAGGTTGAGTGACAAACGGCCACGAGACCTGTGACGCGACCAGTTGCGTGGCGACCCGGCGAAGACCATGCATGGAACTGTCACACTCATGGTTGTCAACCTTCACCTCGATCCCGGACGTTGTGTCACCTGCCGTCTAAACCATGTCGGAGTGTCACCCGGCCGGCGCGGGAGAGCGTAGTGTCAGAGGGCACCGATAGTGTGAGATGTACAAGGAAGGAGTGACGTCACCATGTCTGCGGGACTCGTGCCAAGTGCTATCGAAGAACACTACGGTCACGAGCCAGCGGTCGTGAGTGGTCACCGAAATGACGGTAAGACGAGGTGTCTTCGTGAAAAGTTGGGGGCGCATGTGGAGTCCGATCCTGACTTCTGGTCGTTCGCTTCCCTCCGTCACAGCCGCTCGGGCAACCACGCCTTGTTCCAGTATCCGGCAATGATGGTCCCTGAACTTCAAGGGGCGCTCTTGGACGACCTACTCGCTGCGGACAGTGGAGCGTCTGTGGTTTACGATCCATTCGCTGGCTCAGGAACTGTCCTGCTCGAATCTTTGTATCGAGGCCTGGGCTTTCTTGGTGCGGATATCAACCCGCTAGCGGTCCTGCTCTGCGACGTGAAGGCGAATCCTCCGACGGAAGACGAGGCCGACAAGGCGGTCACAGCAATCGTAGACTATGCACGACGTGGCGCGAAGATGATTGTTCCGGTCTTTCCGGGCGTCGACAAGTGGTTCAAGCCAGAAATCAAACAAGGACTCGGCCAGCTAAAAGCGGCGATAGTTGCTCAAGCCGACAGGCGAGTGCGAAGATTCATGTGGGTTTGCCTGGCGGAGACGATCCGGTTAATATCAAACTCGCGCACGTCAACGTTCAAACTCCACACCTATCCGGCCGATGTGATCGCGAAGCGGGAGACGGATGCGGTCGCCTCATTTGAGTCGGTTACTCGGCGCAATGTGAACAATCTGACATGTCATTGGAAGCGCATGGCTTCAGTTCGCACGACGCCATTTATCGAGGTGACGAGACAGTCGATTCTCTCTCGTCACCAGCCGCAGCAACTAGCCGATATTCTCATGACATCCCCGCCTTATGGCGATAACAGGACCACTGTTCCCTACGGCCAGTATTCTTACCTAGCACTTTCGTGGATCGATGGGAATGACATCCCGGGAGGTGTTGATCCAAAACTCCTAGAATTCACTGCCGCTATCGACTCGGCAAGCCTGGGAGGATCTAGCAGGGGCGCTGACAGCGCCAGGGGCGACCTCGCAAATGCTTCCCCTGCTCTGGAAAGATTTATCGGCCTCATTAATGACGCTCCAGTGTTGCGTCGCAAAGTGCTGGCGTTCGCGCGTGACTACAAGGCGGCGCTGACGGCCACCGCCAGGGGATTGAAAAATGGCGCGTTCTGTTTCTTCACTTTGGGAGAGCGCCGAGTTGATAAGAAAAGCTTCCCACTCGTCCTCGTGACCGAGGAATTCTTGGCCGAGCAGGGGCACGAGAAGGTCGATCTCATTGAGCGAACGTTGCCCGGATCGCATAAACGCCTCGCTCCTAAGAACAGTGAGGGGGCTACGATGGGCCGCGAGTTTATTCTCGTGACTCGGCTCTGGAAGGAGAGCGGCGATGACCAAGCCGAACGTTGACCTTAATCAAATAATAGTTGACACTCTGCGTCTGGAGGTGCATCCGTCTGTTGTCTTCAAATTGGGTGCCGATTTGATCACGGATGATTTACAAGCCCTTGTTGAACTGATCAAGAACTCATACGACGCCGACGCCAAGGTCGTGCGTGTCAAAATCGACACGCATGCCTTGTTCGATCCGATTACCGGCGAGCCGTTGGATGAATGGAATGAAGTTGCAGGCGAGAAAGACCGCCTCGCGCCGCTACGCGGGTCAATTACAGTCGTCGATGATGGATGTGGCATGGATCTTGACGCCATACGCCGCGGATGGTTGACCGTCTCTCTGAGCGACAAGCTTCGTATGAAAGCCGTAGGAGAGACCACAAGCGGAGGCCGGACACCTCTCGGTGACAAAGGGCTGGGGCGTTTGGGAGCGCAGCGACTTGGAGAGACTCTCCGCCTGACAACAAAAACTCGGTACGGCTGGCCACTCCAAGTTTCTCTGCCCTGGGCGCGATTCGCCGGGGCCGATAATTTAAGTTCCATACCTCTTGATGTTATTCAATTGGAGGCCGACGGTGCCTCGGAGGGGACGGAAGTAGTAATTCAGGGCTTGCGGCGCCCCAGCTACTGGTCAAACCATGGGTCGGATGACCTGCAGCGCGGCTTAGCGAGTCTCGTGTCGCCGTACAAGGGAGTATCAGGTACTGAAATCTATTTGACTATCAATGGTATTCAGATCGACTTGCGGGAAAAGGCCGCAGCTATTCTAGACTCTGCTCCCGTGTCGTACGATATGATATTCGACGGCTCTACCCTAAATATTACAGCCAGATTTTCGACGGAGTATCTTCGCCCTAGCAAGGGGGCAGAGGGGATAGCCGAGTTCGAGCGATTGATACAGCCCGACAACGGGTTCGCCTTCTCGGAGTGGCTTCTTAAAGATTTTCCAGATAAACAGGCGCCTCACGGAGTCATGTTGGGTGACGACAAACATTTTCTGACTAGCCGTGTCGCAATCGGCTGGAATGAGGTTAGAGGTGTGGAACTAGGCGATGGGGATCCCGTAAATCCAGGTCCATTCTCCGGCAAAGTCAGTAGTGTACCTCTTGACCGCGACACTAGAAGCGTCTTCGATAAGAAAGCCGAGTACAAATCCTTTACTAGAGACATATTGGGAATCAAGGTGTACCGTGACGGCTTCGGTATCAGAATGGACGACGACTGGCTCGGTCTGGGAGCACAATGGTCGTCAGCCTCGTCATACTACACACTCCGTCCTGCCAACACACTTGGCTATATCAGCATCAGCGCGCGCGACAACTCGGCCTTAGAAGAGACTACAAACCGAGAAGCTTTTGCAGACACTCCGGCCTACCGGAATTTTAAAGCGTTGCTTGAGGCGTGGCTACACTACACCACTCAAGTACAAGGGTTTCTGGGGCGAAAATATGTTCAATATCGCCAAGATCAAACTAAAAAACGCGCTAACGTTGAGCCCGAAGCTACCACTCCGAAGACGCTTATCCTTAGTGTGTCGAGTCAGATCGATGATACCCATCGTCTCGCTCGGGAGGCAACTATGGCCAAGTCATCTATTAATCGTATCGTCATCACTGTAAATGATCTCGAGGCGAGCCGCCAAGACGCTCAGCGAACAGTCTTCGCCGATCCTGTCATGGACGCCGCTGTTACTACCGCAGTCTCTCGTATAAAACAGGCAGCCGAAGAGGCAGAGCAACTCATGGGAAAACTGGACGACTTGCTGAGCGCGCAAGAGTCCATGCGTGCCAGACTGGAACTACTTCAAGGCCAAGTGGCTCTAACTCAGCAACAGATGGAAGACGCTTGGGAATCTGTTGCTCTTGGCTTGAGCGCCGAAACGTTGTCCCACGAGGTACTCCAGATCAGTGAGCGGCTGCGCGCCAAGAGCGCTCAGATCACCACCTATCTTCAAAACTTATCAGGCTCTTCAAAATTGAGAGTGTAGAAAGTTTTCTTTGCCACCCGTGACGGCTAACAACTAGAGTGTCGCCGTCGGGCGGGCGGCGAAGCCGGCCGCGGCGTGGCACGCGGCCCGTTCT
>JAISAO010000093.1 GCA_031266665.1 Propionibacteriaceae bacterium
TGGGGCGAGGCTCGTGGGATCGGGGGTGGCGGCCGGGGCGGCGTCGGCGGCCCGGGCCCAGCCCAGGCCGACGGCCCGGTCGGCCGGCCAGAAGGCCTCCGCCTCGGCCGGCTCGCTGGCCGCCGTCGCCTGGGCGGCGGTCCGGGGCACGGCCGGCGCGGCCTGGGGCACCGCCGGCGCGGGCGACGGGGGCGGGGGCGTCCGGTCGCTCTCCGGGCCGCCGGCCGCCCGCTTGGCCAGGACCGGCGACGGCCGGCGCTGGGCGGCTAGGCGCAACCCCACCGCCAAGGCGGTCAGACAGACCAGTCCCATGGCGCCGGGCAGCCACCAGTCGCTCAACTGGGCGATGGTCTGACCGGTCCAGTGCGCCAGCCGGTCGGGCCACCAGCGCACGGCGACGCCGACGGCGGCGGCCAGCAGGGCCACGACTATCAGCAGCCAACCGGCCAGGTGATGGGTGTCGCCCCCCCGTCGCTCAGACATAGCGCTCCCCCGTCTCCCGGCGCACCTGTTCGACCAGGCGCTTGACCGATTGGGCGGCTGGCTTGGGGCAGACCAGGGTGACGCCGTCGTGGCAGACCACCACCGTGTCGCGCAGGCCGACGACGGCGATCAGGGGTCCGTCCGGGTCGGAGACCAAGACATTGCCGCTGGCGTCGAGGGTCACGGCCAGCCCCATTACGGCGTTGCCGTCGCGCTGCTGCAAATGGTCGCCCAGGGCGGGGAAGCCGCCGACGTCGTCCCAGCCAGCCGTCAGCGGCACGGCCAGCAGGTGGGCCGAGCCCAGGCCGTGCGACACCGGCTCCATGATGGCGTAGTCGAGGCTGATCGCCTCCAGCCCGGGGTAGACCTCCCCCAGGCTCTCGGGCCGGGCCACCAACTGGGCCACGGCCTGGGCCGTGACCGGCCGCAGGGCCTCCAACTGGCGCCAGAAGGTGGCCGCCCGCCAGCAGAACAAGCCCGAGTTCCACCACCAGTCGCCGGCCCGCAGATAGGCCTGGGCCAACTCCCGGTCCGGTTTCTCGGCGAACTCCAGCAACCGCCAGACCCCCTCCAGCCCTGGGGCCGGCCGACCCCGGTGGAGGTAGCCGAAGCCGGTCTGGGGCGCGGTCGGAACCACCCCCAAGGTGACCAGGGCGTCCTGGTCGCGCTCGGCGGCGCTCAGGGCCGTGTCCAAGGTGGCGGCGAAGTCCGCCAGCGGCTCGATGATGTGGTCGGCCGACAACACCGCCAGCACCGCCTCCGGCTGGCGGGCGGCCACCACGGCCGTGGACCAGGCGACGGCGTTGAGCGAGTCGCGCCCGACCGGCTCCCCCAGCAGGTTGGCGGCCGGCAAGCGGGGCAGTTGGGCCGCCACCTGGTCGAGCTGGGCGGCCGCCCCGCAGACCAGGATGTGGTCGTCGTCGACCAGCGCCCGGGCGCGTTGATAGGCCAGTTGCAGCAGCGACCGGCCTTCGATCAGGCTGAGCAGCTGTTTCGGCCGGTCACGCCGCGACCAGGGCCACAGCCGGGTGCCGGAGCCGCCGGCCAAGATGACAATGTGGCGCATGACACCGAGTCTACGTCCCGGCCCGCCGGCTCCCCGGCCGCGCCCCTCGCAGGGCCTCATCAGGCTTATTCACGACGCTCGGCTGCACGACGCTCGGCGGGCCACGCCCGGCGGAGCTGGGCTCAGCCCTGATCCATCGCCTCTCGACCATCGAACGACCCCATTCGGACGCGCCGACGGCGGCCCCGACGCTCAACGGACGTCCAGTCCGTCTTCGCCTCGGCCCCACCCCCATCACACCCGCCTGAGGCCGCTCGCCAGGCCGACCATCGGTGGAGCTGGGCTCAGTCCGACCCGGGGAGGTAGTCGGGGTCGATCTGTTCGGCCGGGATGCCCGTCACCTGGGACAACTGCTCCACCACCGTGGTGAAGACCATCTCCCGGACCTGGGGCCGGCTGGAGCAGCGGAACTCAATCGGCCGGCGGTACAGCACGACCCGGGCCAGCCGGTCCAAGGTGGCCTCCTGGGCCAGGGCCAGAGGCACCCGGGGGGGCCACAACTCGGTCACGTCCGGCACCTCCTCGACGCCGACGTCGACGTGGGCCAAGGCCTCGGGGCAGTGTTGGGAGACGTCTTTGATGACTTCGGAGACGCACTCGAAGAAGAACTCGCTAGGCAGGGCCGGGCGCCGCTCCCGCAGCCGGGGGCCGGCCAGGCTGCGCGGCGGGGCCAACATCCCGCGCAGTCCCCGTCGGTGCCGGTCGCGCTTCGACATGTCTGTCACCCTAACAGCCCCGACCTTGGTGGCGACTCTCGCCGACCCTCGCCCTCCTTGACAATTTAACTTTTGCTGGCGGCCCTTGTCCGCCCCGGCGATCCCCCACACACTCCGGACAACCCTCCCCGACGGCGCGGCACCACCGCTTATAGGTCTGGTCAGCCTAGGCTCCTGGCGTGACCACCCGATTGTGCGGCCGCCCAGGCTGCGCCGCCGAGGCGCGGGCCAGTCTGACCTTCGCCTACGACCAGCGCACGGCCGTCCTCGGCCCGCTGGCCCCGGCTCGGGCGGCGACCGGCTCCGACCTCTGCGCCGAGCACTGCGCCAGCCTCAAGGTCCCCCAGGGCTGGGAGATGGTGCGCCTGCCGTTGGATCGCCCCGATCAGGCGGCGGCCAAGACCGATCTGAAGGCCCTGGCCGAGGCCATCCGCCAGGCGGCCGGTCTGAGGCCGGCCGGACCGCCCGCCGCCCCTCAGGCCGCTCCCGAGGCCGCCCCGGCCCCGGTCGACGCCGGAGCCGTCGTCACCTTGGCCGCCCGCCGCCACCTGCGAGTGGTGGCCGACCCCCAGCGCAGCCTGGGCGGGCGCCGCGCCGGCTGAGGGCGGATCAGGGGATTAGTAGGCTGGACCCCGTGCTAGCGCCCCAGATCTTCAAAGCCAACGACATTCGCGGCTTGGTCACCGGCCCCGCCCCGGAATGGGACCTGGCCGGCGCCCGCGCCCTCGGCCTGGCCCACGGCCAACTGTCCGGCCCCGGGACCGCCGTGGTGGTGGCCCATGACATGCGCCCCACCGGCCCCGCCCTGTTGGACCAGTTCGTCACCGGGCTGACCGCTCAGGGGGTGGACGTGGTGCGGGCCGGCCTGTGCTCGACCGACCAGCTCTGGTTCGCCTCCGGCTTCCTCGACCGGCCCGGCGTCCAACTGACGGCCAGCCACAACCCGGCCGACTACAACGGGGTCAAGTTTTGCCAGCGGGCGGCCCAACCGGTCAGCCCCGACTTCCTGGTCCGCCTGGCCCAACTGGCCCAGGCCTTCGACCAGGGCCAGGCGCCGGCCCCGAGCGGGGTGGCGACCGGCACGGTCAGCCGGCGCGACCTGCTGGGCGACTATGTCGACTATCTCCACCGGCTGGCCCCGGTCGATCCCAGGCGCCGCCTCAAGGTGGTGGTGGACGCCGGCAACGGCATGGGCGGCCAGACCGCCCCGGCGGTCTTGGCCGGCCTGAATGTCGAGCTGATCGGCCTCTACCTCGACCTGGACGGCTCCTTCCCCAACCATCAGCCCAACCCGCTGGCGCCGGAGAACCTGGTCGACGCCCAACAGGCGGTGGTCCGCCACGGGGCCGATCTGGCCCTGGTGTTCGACGGCGACGCCGACCGCTGCTTCGTCATCGACGAGCGCGGCCAAGTCGTCTCCCCCTCCGCCATCACCGCCTTGATCGCGGTCGAACAGTTGGCCCGCGAGCCGGGCGCCGTGATCGTGATCAACACCATCACCTCGGACACAGTCCGCCAGGTCGTGGCCCAGCGCGGCGGCCGGGTGGTCGAGTCCCGGGTCGGCCACACCTACGTCAAAGCCGCCATGGCCGAGCAGGGGGCCGTCTTCGGCGGCGAGCACTCGGCCCACTATTACTTCCGCGACTTCTGGGGGGCCGACACCGGCATGTTGGCCGGCCTCCACGTCTTGGCCCAGCTCAGCCACAGCCGCTCCCCCCTGTCCGAGCTGGTGGCCCCCTACAGCCGTCTGGCCGGCTCGGGCGAGATCAACTCGACCGTGGCCGACGCCGACGCCACCATGGCCGCCGTGGCCGCCGCCTTCGCCGGCCGGGGCCAGGCCCACTGGGGCGACGGCCTCAAACTGGTGGGCGACGGCTGGTGGTTCAGCCTGCGCCCGTCCAACACCGAGCCCTTGCTCAGGCTCAATGTCGAGGCCGCCGCGCCCTGGCGGATGGCCGCCCTGCGGGACGAGGTTCTGTCCCTGGTGCGTCAAAAGGAGACGTTATGACAGTCCGGCTCGATCCCGTCGTCTTGGAGATTCTGGCCTGCCCCCAGTGCCATTCCAACGTCTCGATCGACTATCAGACCAACGAGGTCGTCTGCATCGGTTTGGCCTGCGGCCTGGCCTACCCCATCCGGGACGACATCCCCGTGATGCTGGTGGAGGAGGCTCGCCCCACCCGGGCGGAGGTCGAGGCCGAGCCGGCGGCCGACTGGTCCGTCCGGGCCGAGTCTGTCCGGGCCGAAGGCGACCGGGCCGAATCCGACTGGGCCGGGTTCGATCAGGCCGGGTCTGACCGGACCGAATCCGACTGAGCCATGCTGGCCTTCGACGACGGCCGGCTGGACGACCCGGCGCTGCTGGCCGCCCGGGGGGAGCGGTTGCGCCAGTTGGCTCTGGCCGGCGCCCGGTTGCGCCGCGCCCTTGTCCTGGCCGATCTCGACGCCCTGGCCCGGACGGCGGCCGACTTCCGCCCCCGGGCGCTGATCGCCCTGGGGCCGGAGGCCCGGCTGGTGCGGGCGGTGGCCGAGCCGACCTGCCGGGTGCCGGTGGTGGCCTGGTCACGGCCCGGGCTGCCGGCCTGGGTCGGCCCGCTCGACCTGGTGCTGACGGTGTCGGCCGAACCCGACGACGGCTCCGACCCGGCCGAGGAGGCTCTGCGCCGGGACGCGGCGGCCGAGACCGCCGACGGCCGGGACCCGACCGGGCAGGCTCTGCGCCGCGGCACGGTGGTGTTCGCCGTCGGTGCCGGGGCGGACCCGGCGCCCCATCTGGCCGCCGGCCGCTCCCTGGCCCGGGTGGCCACCGGCACGACCGACGCCTTCGTCAACGCCACCATCGCCTTGGCCGGACTGGAACGCCTCGGCCTGGTGCCGGCCGGCCAGCTCCAGCCGGTGGCCGACGGCCTCGACGCCGTGGCCCAGGAGTGCTCGCCCCACACCCCCCTGGGGTCGAACCCGGCCAAGGACATGGCCGTCTGCCTGGCCGACACCAGTCCCCTGCTGTGGGGCGGCACGGTCTTGGCCGACCGGGCCTGCCGCCGGCTGGCCGAGACCATCCGCCAGGTCAGCCGCCGGCTCGCCCTGGCGGCGGAGGCTTCCGCCCTCGTCCCCCTGCTGGCCGCCGCCACCCCGCCCGACCCCTTCGCCGACCCCTTCCTCGACCCGGCCCAGACCATCTCTTACTGCCTGGTGTCGTTGGACGACGCCAGCGACGACCCGCTGGTGCGCCACCAGCGCCGCCGCCTGGAGGCCCTGGCCGAGTCCCATGGGGTGCGCGTCGCCCGCCTGGTCTACGGCCAGGGATCCGCCCTCCAGCGCTACGCCTGCCTGTTGCAGCACGGCCTCTTCGCCGCCGCCTTCCTGGAGCTGGGCCTGGTCTGAGCCCCGACCCGCCACAGCGCTAAAGGCCTCGCCCGCCCACGCCCCAGCCGACCTCTGCCCCTACCCGACCGGCGGCGTCCCTGGCCGGCCACACCCGGGTTGGCCACGGCCCGGCCCCGCTCCAGGGCCGTGCCACAATGGGGGCCGTGAGCCAGTCCCAGGGGAGCAAGGCCGTGGTGGCCGCCATGAGCGCCAACCTGGCCATCGCCGTCCTCAAGCTGGTGGCCTGGGCCGTCACCGGGGCGGCCTCCCTACTGGCCGAGGCGGTCCACTCGGTGGCCGACAGCGCCAACCAGGTCGTCTTGATGCTAGGCGGGCGGTCGGCCCGCAAGCAGGCCACCGCCGACCACCCCTTCGGCTACGGCCGGGAGCGCTACATCAGCGCCTTCCTGGTCGGCATCATCTTGTTCTCGATGGGCGGGTTGTTCGCCCTCTACGAGGCCTGGCACAAGTTCCTCGAAGTCCGCGCCGGCCACCCCAACGCCTTGTTGCAGTCGCGCTGGTGGTGGGTCGCGCTGGTGATCTTGGCCGGCTCCATCGTGGCCGAGGGGCTGAGCTTCCGCACCGCCTGGCGCGAGGCCCAGGCCGTCCGGGGCCAAGACTCCCTGCCCCAGTTCATCCGCCGCTCGCGCTCCCCCGAGCTGCCCGTCGTGCTGCTGGAGGACAGCGCCGCCCTGATCGGTCTGACCGTCGCCCTGCTGGGCGTCACGCTGACCAAGCTGACCGGCAACGGTTATTTTGACGTGGTGGGCTCGGGGCTGATCGGCGCCCTGCTGGTGGTGGTGGCCTTGATCGTGGCCGTCGAGGTCAAGTCCTTGCTGCTGGGCGAGTCGGCCCGCCCCGAGGCCCAGGCCGCCATCGCCCGGGCCATCCAGGCCGATCCCGCCATCACCGGCCTGATCCACCTCAAGACCCTCCACCTGGGACCGGATTCGATCCTGGTGGCGGCCAAGATCGCCGTCCCCGAGACGGTGGCGGCCAACGACCTGTCCCGAGTCATCGACGCCGCCGAGGCCCGCGTCCGGGCGGTCGAGCCGATGGTCGGCCCGATCTACCTGGAGCCCGACATCTGGCGCCAGCCCCCGCCGGCCGCCGCGCCAGTCTCACCCCCACCGGACGCGACCCCAACGGCCTCGCCCCTTCCGGCCTCACCCTCTCCGACCGCCACCCCGCCAGCCTCACCCCCTCCGGGCGTGACCCCGCCGGCCTCGCCCGCATCGGCCTCACACCAGCCAACCGTCGAGCCGGAGGTCTGACATGACGACCCGAGTCCTAGTCCTGAACGGCGTCAACCTGGGTCGCCTGGGCCGCCGCCAGCCCGAGATCTACGGCTCGGTCAGCCACGCCGAGCTGGCCCGCCACCTGGTCGAGACCGGCGCCGGCCTTAATCTCGCGGTCGAGGTCCGCCAAACCGACGCCGAGGCCGAGCTGATCGGCTGGCTGCACCAGGCGGCCGACCACGACTGGCCGGTGGTGCTCAACCCCGGCGCCTGGTCCCACTACTCCCTGGCGGTGGCCGACGCCGCCCGCCAGGTCCCCCAGGTGGTCGAGGTCCACATCTCCAACATCCACGCCCGCGAGTCCTTCCGCCACCACTCCGTCGTCTCCGCCGCCGCCCAAGGCGTCATCGCCGGCCTCGGCCTGGGCGGCTACGACCTGGCCCTGGCCCACATCGCCGCCACCCGCCCGGCCCCGGACCCCGACAACCCCAGCCCCGCTGGCCCGACCCCCAACGCCGCCAGCCAGCCCTGACCGGTCGCCGTCACCTCTGCCGGCTGCGAAAACGCCGTCCGCGCCCGGTGCTTTCGGTCTTCGGCCTTCGAGAACTGACTTTGACAACCACTATTCGCCCAAGCCATGAGCATTTTTCCTGTCAACCTGCCCGCCAAGCCATGCAATCTCGCGGTTGGGGCGCCGCTCAATGGCGCCTACGCCCAGCGGAGATCGAGGCCGACGATGTCCGCGAACGCCGGGTCCCTGGTCGCCAGCGGGAGCGCGAGATCCAGCGCCTGCGCGGCGATCAGCCGGTCAAACGGGTCGCGGTTCGCCCAGGCGAGCGAGCCTCCCAGCAAGCATTGTTCGCCAGTCAGGGGAGCGACGCGCGCACCGATTCTCTTCAAGTCGCGCGCCCACCGGGCCGGTTCCACCAGGGCGGCGGCCTCGGTGAGCTTGCCGATTCGGACCTTCGTGGCGATTTCCATCGCGCTGGCCGCGGAGACCAGGAGTTCCGTTTCGGGGGCGGCCAATTCGGCGACCAGGCGGGCCGGTATGCGCTCGGGGGATGAGATCAGCCACAAGAAGGCGTGGGTGTCGAGCAGCCAGGTCATTCCCACGCCGCCAACTCCTCCGGCGGGAGCGCGTCGAAGAACGGATGGCTCGGGCCTATATCGAAGTCCTCGAAACCGAATTCCCGGCGGTCGTGAGGCGCCACCGGCACCAGCTTGACCACCGGCCGGCCGGCCCGCGCCACAATCACGTCCTCGCCGGCCTCCGCCAGCGCGATCAGACGCGACAAGTGTGTCTTGGCCTCCAAGGTGTTCACGGTCGTGACCATCACATCAGTCTAGGAGGCGAGCACTACTTAGTCAACCGCTTGACTAACCACCCAACGGCAGGGGTTAACGGGGCCGAAGCGGCAGGCGCGCTCGACGTGCCACAACTCGTGTCGTGTTAGGGAAGTTCCTGACGCGGAGACGCCCGACGAGGCCTCTGGCGGCGTTGTCCTCGACCTGCCACCCAGCCTGCCCGAACACATCCTTCTAGACGAACTGCCAGACATCGCCGCCCGGCCCGGCTGGACCCTCCAGACCAGAAGAATCAGACAGACGAACCTCCCAGGTTCCGGCTGTTCGCCGCCAGCAGCCTCGGTAACCAGCACGGGGAGAAGGAACTGGTCGGCGTCAGCTTCCGGGTGCCGGACACGACGCCGGACGAGAGAGCCGCCAGCCAACGGGCCGTCGCAGCCGCGCTAGGATAGATTCATCCTATTTAGAGAGGCGACCGACGTGCTGGTGGACACTCGCAACCTGGTCTCGCTGAGCGAGGCCAACCAGAACTTTTCCCGGGTGGCCCGCCTGGTGGACGAGCGCGGCTCGGTCGTCATCCTGCGCCACAACGTCCCCCGCTACGTCGTGCTCGACTACGACCGGCTCGAAACCGACGGCGTGGCCGACGCCGAGGTGGCCGCCGCCGGTCGCCGCCTGATCGAGCAACACCGTGCCGCCTTCGCCGAACTGGCCCGGTGAAGCGGCTCGCCCGAGGCCAAATCTGGCTCCTGCATGCCCGACTGCTGGAGGCCACAGGCGGCGCGGCCGGTGTCCGCGACCAGGGTCTGCTCGACTCGGCCGTAGAGGCGCCATACTCCGGTTTCGGCGAGACCGAGTTCTATCCGACCGTGGAGGCTAAGGCCGCCCGACTAGCCTTCGGCCTGGTGAGCGACCATCCCTTCATAGACGGCAATAAACGCACCGGCATTTTGGCCATGCTCGTTCTGCTCGACATCAATAGTGTCGCTTTGACAACCACCGATGACGAGTTGGTCGCCCTAGGCCTCGGCCTCGCCAAAGGCGAGATTGACACCACTGACGTGGCGCGATGGATCGCTGAGCGCGTCCCTGAGGAAACTGGCCGAGACCGTCCCGACGACCAGCCCTGACGGGGCTTCTAAGCTTGGCCATGAAGCCGAAACCGCCAGCGGAGTTGTTTCATTACCGCTCGGCTCATCTTCGCCGCCACCCGCCCGGCCTGAGACCGCGACCCGACCTCGGTCCACCATGGCGACGGTTATTAACGGGGTGCGAAAAGTCTTTTAATGATCCGCGTTAGTGACCGCCTTAGCCGCTCGGGAAGCGACCGCCGTGGCCACCAGCATCCAGGCCAGGGCGACCGTCGCCAAGGCCCACTCCATCACGGCGGCGACCAGCGGTATTGTGCCGATGAAGAACAGCATGACCACGACCACCGGGACCACGGCGATGGCGCAGATATTGGCATGGGGCAGGGCAGCCGCGTGAGCCGCCGTCCAAGCCTCGTCCGACACCATCGTGGAGGGAATGCGGATACCGGCCCAGGCGTTCCGGGTCGGAGTGGAGCGGGCTCCGCCCCAGCAGGTGAGCAGGAACAGCCCGCACAGGATGACGGCCAAGCCGAACCCGACCCAAGCGATAAGTTCCATCAATTTACCTTTCTGTCAGATTTAGAGTATGTCTCTGTTGGATTTAGAGGCTCTTCAAAATTGAGAGTGTAGAAAGTTTTCTTTGCCACCCGTGACGGCTAACAACTAGAGTGTCGCCGTCGGGCGGGCGGCGAAGCCGGCCGCGGCGTGGCACGCGGCCCGTTCT
>JAISAO010000043.1 GCA_031266665.1 Propionibacteriaceae bacterium
AACGTCGACACGACCGACCCCGGCCACATCAAAGTCGACACCGAGCCGGGGGCCGACGTCGTGATCCACGACGACGACGGCAAGATCATCTGCCAGACCACGGCCGACGACCAAGGCCAAGCCATCTGCGTCCCGGAGCCGGGCGAAACCCTCCAGCCGAGGGCCGACGCCGTGACCCACGACGACGACAACAAGATCAGCCGCCAAACCACGACCGACGACCAAGGCCAAGCCGCCCGCGCGCCGGAGCCGGGCAAGACGCCCCAACCGGGCGACCAGATCACCGTCATCGTGACCGACAACGCCGGCAACATCACCACCAAGGTGGTTCTCGTCCTCGCGCTGACGGTGGCCGACAAGGAGATCGTCCTGCCGGAGGAGACCAGCCAGCAGGCCACGGGCCGTTACTTCCAGCCCGGCGAACTGGTCCACGGCCGCTCCGTCCGACAGGAGGGGGGCGAGACCGATCTGGGCTGGCGGACCGCCGACGCCAACGGCCAAGTGGTCTTCGCCTGGACGGTGGCCGACGCCGACTCGTCCCTGGGCGGCCACACGGTCATCCTGACGGGCAACCACTCAGGCCCGGGCAAGGACACCTTCCAGGTCGTCCGACAAACGCCGACCCCGCCCGACACCACCGGGCCGCCGACCACCCCGCCCGACAGCGGGCCGCCGACGGCCCCGCCGTCGCAGAAGCCGCCGCCGACCGGCAAGCCGCCCCTGCCGTCCACCGGCGCCCCGGTGACGACCGGCGCGCTGGCGGCGGCCGGCCTGGCCCTGGCGGTCGGACTGGCCCTGGTCGGGGCCGGCTGGCGGCGCCGCCGCCAAAACCGGACGACGGCCCACGCCCAACACCGGGCCTAGGCCGGCGCGCGGGCCGGCCCGCGCCCGACCTGTCTTGCGGGAGGCTCCCGCCCGATGGAGCCCCCCGCAAGACCACGTCACGGCCCGGGGCCGCCAAACCGCCCAGGCAACGCCTGGGAGTTGCGGTGGAGGCACAAGCTGGGGAGGTAATCCAGCCATGGTCGACCCGGCGCTGCCCCTCATCGCAAACGGCCTAGTCAAACCCATAATCAAACCAACAGACCATCACCAGACCGACCTAACTTCAGCCATGATCCGTCCCGAGCACCACGCCCCACCGAGACCACCGGCACCGACCGGACCGGACACCCCGTCCTGGGACGCCACCGCCACCGCCGAAGAAGGCCTCTGGGCCAGACACGGCTGGGCCGGCCGAAACCGATAAACATCACTCATTGCTATGACACGCCCGAGAAAGAGCACACATTTTTGCCGATAACCCGGGATCCGCGTGTGACTGCCAACGCAGTTGACCGTTGTCATCGGCTTGTTCGAGAGGCGGGTCTGGGCCAACGTCGAGGCGCTGAGAGAGGCCGGGCTTCCCGTGATCAATGTGGTTTTGGCTAGGGCAGATACGTCGGGTAGTGTCTGGCTTCTGGGCTGGCCGACGGGTCGTGACGGCACCGCGCCAGCCCGGGGCTTCGGTGTCAAAACCATATGATCATGATATGGTTTTGACATGTTGGTGGAGATTGTGACCTATCTGGACCGGCTGCGGGAAATCGCGTTGGACCAGCACGGGTTCGTCACCTTGGCCCAAGCGGTCGAGGCTGGGGTGCCCCAGCCGCAGGTGGCCCAGTTGACCGCCAGGGGGAGGCTGGATCGAGTGGCGCACGGCGTCTACCGGGTGCCGCAGGTCCCAGCCACCCGTTATGACAATTGGGCGAAGGCGGTGTTGTGGACGGGAGCGCCTGAGGCCTGCCTCAGCCACGAGACCGCGCTGGCAGCGTGGGAGATCTCGGACGTCAACCCCGACCGGATCCACCTCAACGTCGCCCGGAAGCGGCGGCTGCGCCGAGCCGGAGGAGAGCAGTACGTGATCCACCGCCACGACCTCGCCCCGGGCCGGCTGACCCGGTTCGAGCAGATCCCCATCACGGATGTCCCCACCACCATCGGCCAATGCATCACCTGGGGACTGGACACCCACCTGGTGAGGCAAGCCCTGGAACGCGGGGGCAAGACGAGCCGCCTACCGAGAACCGACCGGGAACGCCTCGCCCAGCAGCTGGAGGAACGCGACCATGGGCATAGCTGAGCCCCGGAACTTGGCCGCCGCCCTGAGCGGATTGAAGCCGAAGGACAAAGACCCCCGCTCGGCCCGCATCCTCAACGCCTGGATCGCCCAAGCGGAGGACAGGTTGTCAAGTTCGGGTGGGCGTCTCGGATGGCTCGTCGCCTAAGCAGACGACCGTGCCAGCCCTCTTGACTGGCCGGGCGATCTTCGGATACTCACTCGTCTCGCCGGAGAAGACAGCTGAGACGGGTTCGACTCACAGGCGGCCGATCACGGCGGAGTGACGATGATGGCCTGGATCTCGCCCACATGGTAAGTGCCGGAACGGTCGACGGTCAGCGGGATCTGACCCGCCCGACCGACCGACGAGGACCACCGGGCGACGGCGTGGGTGGTGGCCGTGATGACATAATCGCCCCGCTGGGCGTAAACATGCCCGCAATA
>JAISAO010000047.1 GCA_031266665.1 Propionibacteriaceae bacterium
CCCAGCCAGCGAACCCGGGCACCCGACCCGACGACACGCGGACACGCCCCGTTTCGCGATCATCCCCACCTGAGGCAAGCGCCACCGTTCGCGATCACATCAGATGAGTCTTGACGCCGAGTGGAGGAAACGGTCTCACAGTTGGTAGAATTCATGGGATTGGGCGTCGGGCCGGCCCCCCGGTGGGACGACGGCGGCGCCAGTGACATTAAGCGAAGGCAAGGACTTTGAACACGCGCGTCCCCGAAGGCATCACCAACCCGCCCATCGATGAACTGCTGACCCAAGCCGACTCGAAGTACCGACTGGTCCTGTTCGCCGCCAAGCGGGCCAGACAGATCAACGCCTACTACTCCCAACTGGGCGAGGGCCTGCTGGAGAACGTCGGCCCCCTGGTCGAGACTGCCGCCGAGGAGAAACCGCTCAGCGTCGCCCTGCGTGAGATCAACGACGGCCTGTTGGAGTGTCGCGAGATCGACCCGGCGGCCGAGGCGGCCGCCCGCGAGGCCGCCATCAAGGACGACGTCTTCGGCCTGGCCGGTCAAATCCGGGGCTTCGACTACGACAACCCCTTCGGCGAGACTGACCTAGGCCTGCCCGACGAGCCCGGGATCGGCTGACCGTCCCGGCCGGGCTTTTCACACCCAGACGCACGGCGCCGCCGCGTCATCCGCCGGCCTCTCACCCGAAGCTGAAGGCGAGTGGGAAGGCCAAGACCACCGCCGCCGCCCAGACCGCGTAAACCGGTAGGTAGGCGACTTGCCAGCGCGCCAAGGCGGTGAATGGGCTCCGGCTCCGGGCGAGGGCCAGTCCCAGCCACCCGGAGCCAGCCAGGTGGACGGCCAATAGCAGGTTCAAGCCCAGCGCGGCCAACTTGTTGGGGCTGGCGCCGAACTCGGCGATGCGGCCGGCCATGGCCGTCAACGCCACCGCGTCCACCACCAGCCCTGAGGCCTCGTCCCAGTCGCTCGGGCCGTCTGGGTCGCCCGACTCGGCCGGGGCGTCGTCGGCCCAGATCGACTGGTCCACCAGGGTCGCACCGCCGTTCGGGCCGACCACGCGGCCCCGACCAGGCCCAGATGCAGCCAGTCGAGCGGCCCCGGCGGCGCGGCCGGGTCGCGGGCGGAGACCGTGTAGAGCAGCAGCGCGGCCACCAGGATCAAGACCGCGTCGAACAGGATCAACTGCTCGCGGCCGGCCCGTGCCAGATCGCCGCTGCTCAAGATAACCGGCAGGATGGCCAGCAGCATCACCATGGTCACGGGGGTGAAGACCTTGGCCAGAACCGGGGCGATGTTCTCGATCACTCTCTGTTTGGCCTCGACCAGCCAAGCCGCGACGATCAGGGCTCCGGGCACGCCGAGGGGCAGGATGACGTTCCCGATAAGGTCGTCGTGGCGGGCGCCAACGGCGCTCAGGATGGCGAAGGCCAGCGCCGTGAGCGCGCCACCGCCCAGGGCGATGAGCAGGTAATACACCACCAGTTCGCCGCTGAAGCGGACGAAATCCATCAACCGGGAGCGCAGGCGCGCCCAGCCGCCGCAATAGGCCACCGAGGCCAGGAACCACAGCGCCAGCGGCAGGTGTAGCGCCGTCAAGACCAAGGTGGAGCCACCGGGCGCGAACGGGTAGAGGTTGACCGCGACGGCGCCGCCGGCCGCCACCGCCGCCAACGAGGCCAGAGTCTTCCAGCCGAGCGACCGCCGCCAGGCGAAATAGCCCACCAGCCAGGGCCAAACGAAGAAACTCAGGTTGAGCGCGAAGGCGGCCTCGTCCGCGCGTAGCAGCCTCCAGGCCACCAGGACCGTCAAGCCGGCGCCGGCGCCGAAACCCACCGCCCCCGCCATATCCCGCACCCTGGACCGTTCGCCCGCGGCGGCGGGCGGGAGCACCAATTGTTTCCACAAGCGGTCGGAGTGCTGGCGGGCGAACTCGCGCGAGACCGCGTCCAACTGGCCCAACCGCTTGATCGCCACCAAGAAAGCCTCGTCTTGGTCCAGGCCGGTTTGACGGAGATCCGCGATTTGCTCGCGCAGGTGGTCCTCCAACTCGCCGACGTCGTCTGAGGTCAAGCCGCGCTGGCCCAAGGCGTGGCGCCGCCAGGCCCCGATCAGAGCCTCTAGCTGTTCTGCGGGTCGCGGCGCCGGGTCGCGTCGGGTCTGGGGGCTCATGCCGTCGCCGCCAGGCGGAAGTCCGGGGCGCCGGGCTGGGACTGGCCGACGGCCCGCAGGGCCTCCGCCACCACCGCCCACTGCTCGCGCCGATCCGCCAACAGCGCCCGGCCGCTGGTCGTGATCGAGTACACCTTCCGGCGTCGGCCGTTCTCGGTCGAGTCCCAGCGGGCGCTGATGTGGCCGGCGGCCTCCAGGCGATGCAGCAGCGGATACAGCATCCCGTCGGTCCAGGCCATGCGGCCGCCGGACAACTGGCCCACCCGTTTGAGGATGGCGTAGCCGTGCTGGTCGCCCCGGGCCAAGATGCCCAGCACAAGCGGTGTGGCCGAGGCCGCCACCAGGTCTTTGTCGATGCGCACCATTCGCCTCCCATACCTAGACGTTCTAGGTAATTGAACCTAGCACATCTAGGTATTAATCACGGCGCGGGCGCGGGCTCGGAAAGGACGGGCGGGCCGGCGCCATGGCCTCGGGTCGAGCCGGCCACGTCGCGGCGCCCAGGCCGGCGCCTCGGTCAGGCTGTCGCGGACCAGCAGCCCCGGATGGACGGGATCACGCATAGCCAGCCGCTGGAGCCGTTGTGCGATCAGTTGCAGTTATTGCTGATGGTGCTACCCTTAGACCATGGTCGCCCATGCTCTCGCCACCCTTGATCCGATTGATCCCACCGTCCGAGCCGAGGCTGATCGTCTGGCCGCCCGACTGGCGGAAGACCATGACGAGGACACCATTGTCGGCCGGGCCATGCGCTCCATGCTGGACAACGTGGCCCGAGGCGAGCGAGTGGTCGTACTCCGCGCCGACCAAGAACTCACCCCGGCGCAGGCCGCTGAGCTGATCGGGGTGACCCGCCAATTCGTGGACCGGTTGTTGGCCGACGGGGTGCTGGCGTTCAACCGACTGCCCGGCAGCAAGCATCGCCGGATAAAGCTCAGCGATGTGCTCGCCCTGATCGCTCACCGGGAGCGTGAGCGGGCCGGGCATGCGGCGGTCCGTGACGCCTTCGCGGACATGGGACTACTGGACAACGCCTGACCAGGACACTCATCAATGGATCGTTTGGACCGGGTGTTCATCGACACCGACCGATAGCGGTGACAGAGGCGTTCGTCGCCACGGCGAACGCTCGTAGCCGGCCGCCCATCACGGCGCAGGAACTGGCCGACCGGATCGACACCGCTGGCGCCCCCAATTTTGCCACCCGCGTCCGACGATCCTTGAACCGTTGAGAAGGCTGACCGCGAAGCATGTGGATGACACGCGGCGAAAGCGGACACATATTGAAAATAATGCAAAGGGAATAGTCTGACAAGTCATTCTGCGGGCGGCGGCCCGGGCCGTGCCTCGGTCAGGCGGCGTCGAGGCGCCGCACGTCGGGCGTCTCGCGGCCCGAGTTTGAGGTTGGTGGGGGTTGTGTTGGTGTGGTTTCCGCGTGTGACAAGGGGTTTCGCGCGGGGACGGGTTGGCGTGTCGCGTAGTGTAGTGTCGTGGAGTGTGGGATGCTGGGGGTGTGAGGGTGCGGATCACGACCACGCCGGCGGGCGTGGAGTACGTCTACACGGTCGAGTCCTACCGCGACAAGCTGGGCCGGCCGCGGCAAAGGATCGTCCACAGCCACGGCCGCCTCGACCAGCTGGCCGCCCGGGAGCCCGGGGTGCTGGAGCGGCTGCGGGCCGAGGCCGCCCGGACGACCGCGGACCGAGAGTCGCGGCGGGGACGGATCGCCTATGACACGGCCGAGCCGTCCGACGGCCGGACGGGGTTGAACGTCGGCTGGCTGCTGGTCGACGCGGTCATGGGCCGCCTGGGGATCACGACGGCGGCCAGACGCCGGACCCGCCTGGAGCGCTGGCGGATCGACACAGCCGCGCTTCTTAGTTTGCTGGTGGCGTCGAGGGTGATGTGGCCCGGGTCGAAGCTGAAAGCCTGGGAACGCCAGGCGGACTTGTTCGCCGGGCCGAGGGTCTCGGACCTGGCGCACGTTTACCAGGGCCTGGACCACATAGCCGCGATGACGGTCGAGCTGCAGCAGGCCGCCTGGCGCGGGTTGGGCCGACCGGACGAGTGTTTGGCCCAGGTCGACTACGACGTGACGAACTATTTCTTCCACATCGACCAGAACGACCCCGACCCCCAAGGCGCGGACGCCCCCCGGGGCCGGGCGTCCCGGCAGAAGGGCTGCTCCAAGGAGCGCCGCCTCGACCCGATCGTCCAAATGGGATTGTTCCTGGACGCGACCGGCCTGCCCGTTTGGTATCGCCTGTTCGACGGCAACGTGCCGGACACGTCGACCATGCCCAAGGCGGTGGCCGAGTTCAAGCAGGCCTTCCCGGCGGCGGGAAGGATCGTGGTGGTCGCGGACAAGGCCATGAACACCAGGGGAAACCTGGGCGTCCCGCACGAGCGCGGCGACGGGTGGATCGTGTCCCAATCGGCCCGCCACGACAAGAGACTACGCGCCTGGGTCCTCAACCCCGCCGGCTGGTCCCAAACCCCGGGGCAGGCCGCCCGGACGAAGTCGTTCGTCCGGCGACGGTCCGTGCCCGTGACGGTTAACGGCGTCGACGGCGTCCCGAAGCTCGTCTCCGAGAAGCTCGTCGCCCACTGGTCCCCGGACGCGGCCGAACGAGACCGGCGGGTCCGCGACGAGCTGCTGGCCAAAGCCGCCAAGCTGGCCCGTGACGAGTCCGGTTACCGGTCGGGCGCGAAACGCGGGGCGCGCAAATACGTCACGGCCGAGACGATAGACCCGGACACCGGCGAGATCATCACCGGCCGCGACACCCTCCTGACGGTCGACCTGGATCTCGCGGCCGAGGAGGCCGAGTTGGACGGCTACCAGATCGTCGCCACCAGCGAGACCGCCCTCGACGACCAGACCGTCCTCGACCGCTACCACGAGCTATGGGCCGTGGAGCAGGCCTTCCGCGTGTCGAAGACCGACCTCCAGACCCGGCCCGTCCACGTCCACAGCCGCGCGCATATCGAGGCCCACTTCGCGGTCTGCTTCCTCGCCCTGCTCGTCACCCGGCTGTTGGAGCGATGGACCCGGCAGCCCTCCGGACAATTGTTGGCGGCGTTGCGCGGCTTCGAGGCCGTGCCCTGCCACGACGACGTCCACCGGCTCTGCCGCCCGGTGTTGTTCGACGCCGTCGACCAGGCCACGGGCGCCCCCCTCGACCAGACCTGGGCCACCCTCACCGAGCTACGCGACTGGCGCCGACGCCTCGCCGCTCAGGCTGAAACCACCGAGTTCACTACACGCCCCAGACCCCCGAAACGACGCAAAACCCCTAGTCAGAGCAGTAATCCGCAACTCTAGAACCTGAAACTCGGGTGCCACCCGCGTCCGACGATCCTTGAACCGTTGAGAAGGCTGACCGCGAAGCATGTGGATGACACGCGGCGAAAGCGGACACATAT
>JAISAO010000053.1 GCA_031266665.1 Propionibacteriaceae bacterium
GGGCCACGTCTTGGACCGGCTGGCCGATTTCCAGGCGGGCGCCGTCCAAGTCGATGATGACGCCGGAGGCGGTCGCCACCTGGCCCAGGTCGGCCAGCAGGCCGTCCGAGACGTCGATCATGGCCGAGGCCCCGAAACCGGCCGCCGCCGGTCCGGCCCCATAGGGCGGCGTCGGCCGCTGGAAGGCCTGGACCGCCGCCCGGGGCGAGCGGAAGCCGCGCCGCAGGGCGGCCAGACCGGCGGCGGCCCAGCCCAGCCGGCCGCGCAAGGTCACCAGATCGCCCGGCTTGGCGCCGGAGCGCAGCACCGGCGGCCCGCCCCGGGTCTCGCCCAGCACGGTGATGGCCAAGGTGATGTCACGGCCGGCCGACAGATCGCCCCCGACCAGGCTGAGGCCGGCCCGGGCGGCCTCCTGGCGCAGCCCCTGGAAGCATTCCTCCAGCCACTCGGCGGCCAACTCCCCCGGCGCCGCCACAGCCGCCAGCAGGGCCACCGGGTAGGCCCCCATGGCCTCCAGATCGGCTGTGGCCGCCGCCACCGCCTTGCGGCCGATGTCGGCCGCCGACGACCAGTCGCGGCGGAAGTGGACCCCCTCGACAAAGATGTCGGTCGAGGCCACAACCCGGCCCTCGAAGCGCAGGACGGCCCCGTCGTCGCCCGGCCCGACCGTCACGGCCGCGCCCTGGACCAGACCCTCCACCAGTCGGGCGATCAGCGGGAACTCGCCCGTCTGGGCCAGCGTCGGGCTCATCGCAACCCCGGCGGCCGGCTCAGAGCCTCGTCCAGCAGGCGGGCGATCAGTTCGGGGTAGCTCACCCCGGAGACCCCCCAGAGGCGGGGGAAGAGCGAGATGGCGGTGAAGCCGGGCATGGTGTTGACCTCGTTGATGACAATCTCGGCCCCTTTGACGAAACTGTCGACCCGGGCCAGCCCCTCGACGTCCAGGGCCAGGCAGGCCGCCACCGCCAACTCCTGGACGGCGGTCGTCTGGGCCGGCTCCAGCGCCGCCGGGGCCATCAGGTCGACGCCGTCGGCGGACAGGTATTTGAGGCCGAAGTCGTAGAAGCGGTCGGCCTGGGCCAGCTTGATCTCGCCCGGCAGGGAGGCCGTCGGCGGCCCCAAGCGGCGGTCGATCAAGACGCCGCACTCGATCTCGCGCGCCCCGGTCACCCCCTGTTCGACAATCACCCGGGGGTCCCAGCGCCGGGCCTCGGCGATGGCCGCCGCCAAGTCCTCCCGCTGTTCGACCCGGCTGATGCCGACCGACGAGCCGCCCCGGGAGGGTTTGACGAACCAGGGCGGGCGCAATTGGTCCACCCGGGCCAGGCAGGCCTCCCGGTCGTGGCGCCAGGCCCAGTCGTCCAGCCCGACCGAGGGGCCGACCGGCAGACCGGCCTGGGCCAAGAGCCTCTTGGTCGTGATCTTGTCCGTGCAGGCGGCCGAGGCCAGCACCCCGGCGCCGACATAGGGCAGGCCGAGCAATTCAAACCAGCCCTGAACCGTGCCATCCTCGCCGAAGGGGCCGTGCAACAGGGGCAGGGCCACGTCCACCGAGGTGAGGTCGGTCAACTTGTCTCCCCGCCGGGTGGCCAAAGCCACCGTCGGGCCGTCCCTGAACAACAGGGCCTCCGGCCCCGGGGCGACCTGGGGCAGGCCCGAGACCGAGCCGTAGGCCTGGACCGTCACCCGGTCGACCGGCGTCCAATGGCCGTCGGCGGTGATACCGACGGTCACGACTTGGTAGCGCTCCGGGTCGATCGCCGCCAGCACGCCGGCGGCGGTCAGGCAGGAGACACTGTGCTCGGACGAGACTCCCCCGAACAACACCAAGACGCGGGGCTGAGCCATGTCTACTCCTTCGGGCGACGGTCGCCCCACCACCCTAGTGGTCTGTCGCACCTAAAATGTCGGACTCGCGGCGCCGGACGCCGCCGCTGACGGTGTTGTCGCTGGTCGATGGGCCTCCCAGACGCCTCCCCCGCCAGCTGACTCGGTTGACTCGGCCGGGATCCGGGCCGGTCCGCCAACCGGTCTCACTGGCCGGCCGGGGCGCTCGGAGGGTCGGCCGGGTCGGCCGCCTCCCCGGCCTCGAACAAGGTTCGCTGTTGGGGCACACGACGGCGCAAGCGACGGTCCCAGCGGTCCTCGGGCGGCGTCTCCTGGCGCAGCTCGACCAGTAGCTCCGTGATGGCGTCCATGATCTTGGTGGTGGCGACCTCCAAAACCTGCCGCGTCGGCTCCAGGTCGTAGAACTGGGACAGGTCGACCGGCTGGCCGCAGATGACGGAGAATTGGCCGCCCCAGATTTTGCGCGGCAGGCCGGGCGACGGCGGGATCAAGCGGTGCGCCCCCCACTGGGCGCAGGGGATGACCGGCACCCGGGTCTCCAAGGCCAGCCGGGCCGCCCCCGTCCGGGCCACCATGGGCCAGACGTCGGGGTCGTGGGTCTCGGTCCCCTCCGGGTAGATGAGCACGGCCTTGCCCTGGGCCAGCCGCTCCTGGGCCGGCACCAGGGCGTCCGAGGCCCGGGGCGAGGCCCGGTCGACCGGCACCGATTCGCTGGTCCGCAGCAACCAGCCGACCAGCTTGGACTGGAACAGGGCGGTCTTGGCCAAGTAGCGCGGCCAGCGCCCCGACCAGATCAGGAAGTCGCCGAACGACACCGGGTCGAAGCGGGAGATGTGGTTGCAGACCACGATGATGCCCCCGCTGAGGGGCAGATTCTGGACTTGGCGCCAATCCCGGCGGCCCAGCGGCGTCAACCCGATATGGGCGATCATGGCGGCCAGGCGGTAGAGCCGGGAGGCCGGCTCCCGGTTGGCCCGGCTGAGCCGCAGGCGCGGCCGCTTGGCGGGCTGGACGGCTGGGGGCAAAGACACCGTGGGCTCTCCGTTCGGCTAGGCGGAGCGCCACCCCCAACGGATCGAGCCGGCGACACCCCAGAAACAACGTCAGCGTAGTCGCCGCCCGGCGACCGGCCAAGCCCCGGCCGGCGCTGGCGTCCGAAGGCCGACACGCGGCCTCCCCCGCCGACGTTTGGCCTCGTCCCGGCCGACACTCGGCGTCCCGGCCGACACTGGGCGTCGTCCCGGACTTGATCCGGGATCCCGCCCCGCCCCCGAATTGGCCTCCACCGGCTGGGCGGCGCCCGTCAGAGCGGCGGCAGGGTCTGGGGCTTCCAGGTCGGCCTCAGGGCCTCGAAGGCGGCGATCTCAGGCTCGTGTCGCAGGGTCAGCGAGATGTCGTCCCAGCCGTTGAGCAGCCGCTGGCGGGTGTGCTGATCGATGTCGAAGCGGTGGACCGCCTCCCCGGCCGTGATGGTGCGCCCCACCAGGTCAACGGTCAGTTCGGCCGGCGGCCGGTCCTCCAGGAAGCCCCACAGGGACTCGGCCACGGCCTCGGGCACCACCGCCGTCACCAGCCCGGCCTTGCCGGCGTTGGTCTTGAAGATGTCGCCGAAGCGGGCCGAGACCACGACCTTGAAGCCGTAGTCCAGCAGCGCCCAGACGGCGTGCTCGCGCGACGAGCCGGTGCCGAAGTCGGGGCCGGCCACCAAGACCGAGGCCTGGGCGTAGGCCGGCTGGTTCAAGACGAATCCCGGGTCCTGGCGCCAGGCGGCGAAGAGGCCGTCCTCGAAGCCGCTGCGGGTCACCCGCTTGAGGTAGACGGCCGGGATGATCTGGTCGGTGTCGACGTTGGAACGCCTCAGCGGCAGGCCGACCCCGGTGTGGCTGGTGAATTTGTCCATCATCTCGTCCTGTTCTCAGATGTCCGCCGGGGCCGCCAGACGGCCGGCCACAGCGCTGGCGGCGGCCACCGCCGGCGACACCAGATGGGTGCGCGAGCCCTTGCCCTGACGACCCTCGAAGTTACGGTTCGAGGTTGAGGCCGCCCGGTCCCCGGGGGCCATGGTGTCCGGGTTCATACCCAGGCACATCGAGCAGCCGGCGTGGCGCCACTCGCCGCCGGCCTCCAGAAAGACCTGGTCCAGGCCCTCGCGCTCGGCCTGCTGGCGCACCCTGGCCGACCCCGGCACCACCAGCAGGCGCAGCCCCGGGGCCACCTTCCGGCCCTTCAGGACGGTCGCGGCCAAGCGCAGGTCCTCGATCCGGCCATTGGTGCAGGAGCCGACGAAGACGGTGTTGACCGGGATGTCTTTCATCGGCTGGCCGGGGGCCAGGTCCATATAGGCCAGGGCCCGCTCGGCCGCCGCTTTTTGGATCGGGTCGGCCATGGCCGCCGGGTCGGGCACGGCCTCGCCCAGCCCCACGCCCTGGCCCGGGTTGGTCCCCCAGGTGACGAAGGGCGTCAACTTGTCGGCCTCGATCACGACCTCGCGGTCCCAGACGGCGTCGGGGTCGGAGCGCAGCGTGCGCCAATACTCCAGCGCCCGCTCCCAGTCGGCCCCCCGGGGGGCGTGAGGGCGGCCCTTGAGGTATGCCCAGGTGGTCTCGTCCGGGGCCACCAGCCCGGCCCGGGCGCCCCATTCGATTGACATATTGCAGATCGTCATCCGGCCCTCCATCGACAGGTTGGCGATGGTGTCGCCGCGATACTCGACCACATGGCCGGCGCCGCCGCCGGTGCCGACCCGGGCGATCAGGGCCAGCACGATGTCCTTGGCCGTGACATCGGCCGGCGGCCGGCCGGTGACGGTGACGGCGAATTGGCGCGGCGGCTCCTGGGGCAGGGTCTGGCTGGCCAAGACGTGCTCCACCTCGGAGGTGCCGATGCCGAAGGCCAGGGCGCCGAAGGCCCCGTGGGTGGCGGTGTGGGAGTCGCCGCAGACGATCGTCATGCCCGGCTGGGTCAAACCGAGCTGGGGGCCGATGATGTGGACCACGCCCTGGTCCGGATCGCCCAGCGAGTGCAGCGGGACGCCGAACTGGGCGGCGTTGCGGCGCAGGGTGTCGATCTGGAGGCGGGACACCGGATCGGCGATGGGGCCGGTGATGTCGAGGGTGGGGGTGTTGTGGTCCTCGGTGGCCAGAGTCAAGTCGGGCCGGCGCACCCGGCGGGAGGCCAGGCGCAGACCGTCGAAGGCCTGGGGGGAGGTGACCTCGTGCAGCAGGTGGAGGTCGATGTAGAGCAGGTCCGGCTCTCCCGGGGCGCGGCGGACGACGTGGTCGTCCCAGATCTTCTGGCTCAGCGTTCTTGCCATGGCTCACCTCAGGTCAGGCATCGGATCGTCCCGCCCGCAGGCGCGACTTGCTTCTCAAAATGCAAGATTATAGTATCACGATATGGACAACACATCCGGGGTAGGGGTGCTGGACAAAGCCGCCCTGGTCTTGACGGCGCTGGAGAACGGCCCCTTGAGCCTGACCGGGCTGGTCTCCGCCACCGGCCTGTCCCGGCCCACCGCCCACCGCCTGGCCACCGCCCTGGAGTACCACCGCCTGGTCGGCCGCAATCTCAACGGCAGTTTCATCTTGGGGCCACGGCTGGTGGAGCTGGCCCAGGTGGCCGACGAGGACCGCCTGCTGACCGCCGCCGGGCCGATCCTGACCCGGTTGCGCGACATCACCGGCGAGTCGGCCCAGTTATTCCGCCGCCAGGGCGACGTCCGGATCTGCGTGGCCGTGGCCGAGCGCCCGGCCGGGCTGCGCGACACCGTGCCGGTCGGCTCCCAGCTGACCATGAACGCCGGCTCCGCCGCCCAGGTGCTACTGGCCTGGGACGAGGCCGACCGCATCCAGCGCGGCCTCAAGCGGGCCGTCTTCTCGGCCGCCTCCCTGGCCGCCGTCCAGCGCCAGGGCTGGGCCCAGTCGGTGGCCGAGCGGGAGGCCGGCGTGGCCTCGATCTCGGCCCCCGTCCGCTCCCCCGCCGGCAAGGTCATCGCCGCCGTCTCGGTGTCGGGGCCGATCGAACGCTTGACCCGCCAGCCCGGACGCCTCCACGCCCCGGCCGTGGTGGCCGCCGCCGAGCGCCTGTCGGAGCTGTTGCGCCGCAGTGCCGGCGACCCGGAGTCGCCCGAGACGCCCTGAGCGCCCGGGGCCGGCCGAGATCCCGGATCAAGTCCGGTCTGACGGCCGGCGACGACTGATGACGATCGGCGAGTCCTGCGGGCTAGACCTCTGGATCGGGGCTAGACCACCTTAGTGATCAGAACTACGACGAATGAGCCGAGTGTCACCTCGGGGTCCCCGCGAAGTACCGCACCGGAGCGCAGCGGAGGGAGGACACTTCGTGGGGCGACTAGATGGTTAATTCCAAGGGCTGGGCGATGGATTCACGCTCAGACGGCGGGCCGGCAAGGAAGAGGAGGGAGGCGATGTGTGGCATCGCCGACCGACGAGGACGCCGCCGGCGCGTCGTCTGGGCGTGAGGACGAGCCCATGGCTTGGAATTAACCATCTAGACCTCGGGATCGTCGCTGACGGCTTGGTGGCGGGCCGCCACCTCGGCGTAGAGGTCGGCCAGGGCCTTGGTCTGGGCCAGCTCGCCCTGGCCGGCGGCCAGGCTGCGGGAACGGGCGCCCAGTTCGGCTCGCAGCGCCGGGTCCGCCAGCAGACGGGCCGTCTGGCGGGCGAAGTCGTCGGCCTCGTCGCGGGCCGCCAGGCCGTTGCCCCCGGGGATGAAGCAGCCGCTCAATTCGGTGTCGATCAGCACCATGGGCAGGCCGGCGTGGGCGGCCTCGTTCAAGACCAGCCCCTGGGTGTCGGTCAAGGAGGGGAAGACGAAGACGTCGGCCGCCTGGTAGGCCTGGCCCAGTTCCTCACGGGGCAGGCGGCCGGCGAAGACGATGGCCTGGGCCGCCTCGGACTGGGCGGCGGCCTTCTCCAGGGCCGACCGGTGGTCGAAGTCGCCCACCAGCACCAGCTTGGCCTGGGGCCGCAGTCGGAGCAGCGGGGCGGCCATGGCGATCAGCAGGTCGAGGTTCTTCTCCTGGGCCAGCCGCCCGGCGTACAGGGCCACCTCGTCGTCCGGGGCCAGGCCGAGGCGCTGGCGGAAGGCCTGGACGGTGGCCGCGTCCACCACTGGCAGGGGGTCCACCCCGGTCGGGATCAGGCGCAGGTCCAAGTCGGTCTGGAACTGCTCGGCCAGTTGGGCCAGTTGGCGGCTCGACTTGGGCGACAGGGTGACGACGGCGTCGCAGTTGCCGTACAACATGGTGATGAAGGAGCCGACGGCCTCGCGCGTCCACGACGACGGCGCCCGCGACCCGGGGGCATAGTTCTTCAGCAGTTGGCGTTTCTGGGCCGGGGTCAGCTTCAGGGCCAGCGACACCAAGACCGTGAACAAGGGCACTGAGGCGCTCAGGGCGTTGTAGCTGCGGGAGTACTCGTAGACGTCGGTGGTGTGCTGGGCCACCAGCGGCAGGCCGGTCTTGCGCGCCGCCCAGGCCGACATCAGGCCCAACTGGCCCGGCGTCAGACAGGTCAGCAGGTCCAACTCCAGGGCCTCGATCTGGCGCAGCAGACGGGGCGGGAAGAACAGGCTGAGCTGGGACTCGCTGAAGCCCACCCCGGTGATGGCCGGCACCCGGACGAGGTGGTCGTCCTCGTCTTGGGCGTGGCGCTCGCCCGGGGCGAAGACGTGGACGTCGTGGCCCAGTTCGGTCAGACGACGGCGCATGATGTCGATCGAGTAGACAATGCCGTTGCTGGCCGGGCGGTAGCTGTCGGTGAAAAGGCCGATTCTCATAGTTTGACGCCTGGTCGTATCATGGGACCAAGCCTGGCGCGACATCGGTCCCGGAGATATAGGGGACTCGCCTGACAATACCCTGCCCCATCCCTGTCCTGGGTCGGACTCTCCGCGGCGGGCTCGGCCCAGATCGAAGGCCCAGATCGAAGGCCCAGCTCCGATCGGTCTCGGCCCCGATCCGCCGCTGAGGCCGCTCGGCGGTCGGGCAGCGGTGAATCAGGGCTCGGGCCGGAGCGGCTCGCCCAGGCGCAGGCTGGAGCCCGGGATGGCCTCCAGCAGGCGGCGGGTGTAGTCCTGGCGGGGGTGCTGGAAGATGTCTTCGACGGCCCCCGACTCGACCACTCGGCCCTGCTCCATGACGTAAACCCGGTCGGCCGTCTGGCGCACCACCGCCAGGTCGTGGGTGATGAACAGATAGGTCAGCTCCAGGTCGCGCTGCAACTCGGCCAACAACTCCAAGACCTGGGCCTGGACCAACACGTCGAGGGCTGAGACGGCCTCGTCCAAGACCACCAGCTTCGGCTCCAGGGCCAAGGCCCGGGCCAGGGCCACCCGTTGGCGCTGGCCGCCGGACAGCTCGTTGGGGTAGCGTCGCATGGTCGAGGCCGGCAGCGCCACCCGGTCCAGCAGTTGGCGCACCCGGTCGGCCCGCCACTTAGGGTCACCCAGGCCGTGGGTGCGCAGTGGCTCCTCCAGGATGCGGAAGATGGACCACATCGGGTCGAGCGAGCCGTAGGGGTCCTGGAAGACCGGCTGGACCTGGCGGCGGAAGGCGAAACGTTCCGCCTTGGACCGCCGGGCGATGTTCTGGCCCTCGAACTCGACTTGGCCGGAAGTCGGCTCCAGCAGGTCCAAGACCAGGTTGGCGACGGTCGACTTGCCCGAGCCGGACTCGCCCACCAGGGCCGCCGTGGTGCCGGCCGGGACGTCGAAGCTGACCCGGTCGACAGCCGTGAACAAGCTGTGGGAGCCCGGGCGGGCGCCGCGCAGGCGGAAGACCTTGGTCAACTCGGTCACCCGCAGTAGCGGCCTCCGGCCCCCGTCGGCCGCTGGCTCGCCGGCCTGGGACTGGTGGCCCTGGGACTGGTGGTCGGCCCGGTCGCGGTTGGAGACGGTGATGACGCCGCCCGCCCCGGGGGCTACGGCCGAGCCCAGGCGGCGCGAGGACAGGGAGGGGGCGGCCTCGACCAGCCGTTGGGTGTAGGGGTGGCGGGGGTCGGTCAAGATGTCGAGCGACGGCCCGGCCTCGACCACCCGCCCCTTGTACATCACCACCAGTTGTTGCGCCCGCTCGGCCGCCAGACCGAGGTCGTGGGTGATGAAGAGCAGGGCCGTGCCCAGCTCCCGGGTGAGCGTGCCCAGGTGGTTCAGGATCTGGCGTTGCACCGTGACGTCGAGGGCCGAGGTCGGCTCGTCCGCGATCAACAACTGGGGGCGGGCCGCCAGGGCCATGGCGATCAGCACCCGCTGGCGCATGCCGCCGGAGAACTCGTGCGGGAATTGCCGCGCCCGCCGGGCGGCGTCCGGCAGCCCGGCCTCGGCCAGCAGCCCGGCCACCCGGTCATTGGCGCTGGCCCCGTCGACGTGGGCGGCGGCCAATTGGGCGGCGTCTTCCAGCCCCAATCCCTGGAGCAGGGACTGGACCTCGATCCGAGTGCTGAAGCCGATCACCAGATCGCGGCCCACCTGGTCGTTGAATAGCCCCCGCCGGGTCAGCTCAGCTATCAGGGCCTCCCGACCGGCGGACGACAGGTAGAGCCGGCCGGCCGGGGTGTCGGGGATGTCTTCGCCCACCAACTCGGTCAAGGCCTTGTAGGTCGAGCGTTTGGGATCGACGCCGTTGGCCCTCAGGGCCTCCTTGACCTGGCGGCCGATGCGGTAGACCGGGTTGAGATTGGACATCGGGTCCTGGGGCACCAGCCCGATCTTGGCCCCGCGCAACTCCACGAAGGTCCGCTCCGAGGCGCCGACCAACTCTTGGCCCTCGAACTTGATCGACCCGGCCGTCACTTGGCCCGTCCCCGGCAGCAGATTGATGATGGCGTGGGCGGTGGTCGACTTGCCCGAGCCGGACTCGCCCACGATGGCCAGGCTGCAACCGGCCTCCAGGTCGAGGCTGACGCCGCGGACGGCGCTGACCGTGGCCTGGCGCGAGGCGAAGACGATCTCCAGGTCGCGCAGGCTCAACAACGGCTCGCCCACCTCAGCGCCTCGCCTTCGGGTCGAGGGCGTCGCGCACGGCGTCGCCCAGCATGATGAAGGCCAGCACGGTCAGGGCCAGGGCCGCGCTGGGCCACAGCAGTTGTTCCGGGTGGGTGCGGATGAGGCCCTGGGCGGCCGAGATTTGCGACCCCCAGCTATGCATCGTCAGGGGCAGGCCGAGTCCCAGGAAGGACAAGGTGGCCTCCAACACGATGTAGGTCCCCAAGGAGACGGTGGCGGTCACGATCATGGGGGCGGCGGCGTTGGGCAGGACGTGGCTGACCAAGATGCGGCGGTTGGACACGCCCAGGGCCCGGGCGGCCGTGACGAAGTCGGCGTTCTTGACCGCCAGCACGGCGCCACGGGTGATACGGGCCATCTGGGGCCAGGCGAAGGCCGCGATCACCAGCACCACCATGACGACGCCGGAGCGGTCCTTCTGCGAGTTCAAGAAGACCAGCGCCGCCAGCACCGTCGGGATGGCGTAGAAGATGTCGCCCAGTCGGGACAAGATGGCGTCCAGCCAGCCGCCGCGCCAGCCGGCCAGCGCCCCCACGGTCCCGCCCAGCAGCAAAACGGTCAACATGGTCAAGGCGCCGACTAGGACGGAGGGGCGGGCGCCGTGGATGATGCGGGTGTAGATGTCGCAGCCCTGCTGGTCGAAGCCCAGCGGGTGGCCGGCGGACGGGCCGCCGAAACGACTGGCCAAGAAACAACCAGAATTGGGGTCGCCGCTGGCGAACAGGCCGGGGAAGCAGGTCACCGCCACGACGATCAAGATCATGACGGCGGCGACGATGAAGCTGGGCCGGCGGACCAGTTTGCGGCCGGCCTCCCGCCACAGGCTGGCCGGTGGCACCGACTCGTCCAAGGCGTCGATCTGGCCCAGGCCGGACTCGTCCATCGGGGCCAGGAAGCGCCCCCCCCCACCGGGGACGGGGCCGACTGGGACGGCGCCCCCGGGGATGGCGGCGGCCTCCGGGACGGCAGGCCCGGGGCTGACCGCTGGCGGGGCGGCGGCCCGGTCGGCCGGCGGGGGGACTGGTTCCCGGCTGGCCGATGGTGGTGGGGCGGGGTCAGACAAGGCGGATCCTCGGGTCCAAGGCGGCGTAGAGCAGGTCGACGATCAAGCTGGTGAGCATGAAGACCAGCACCAGGATGGTCACCAACGAGACCACCGTCGGCCCCTGGCCACGAATGATGGCCTGGAAGAGCTTGTTGCCCACGCCGGGGATGTTGAAGATGCCCTCGGTGACGATGGCGCCGCCCATCAGGGCGCCCAGGTCGACCCCCAGGAAGGTCACCACCGGGATGAGGGAGTTGCGCAGGATGTGGCGGCGGACGACTTGGCCGGCGCCCAGCCCCTTGGCCCGGGCGGTGCGCACGAAATCGGCCTGGGCGTTCTCCGCCACCGACGTCCGGGTCAGGCGCAGGACGTAGGCGATCGAGACCGAGGCCAAGACGAAGGCCGGCATCAACAAGGAGCGCAGGGAGACGTCGGCCCCGACCGTCACCGGCAGCCACTTCAACTTGACCCCCACCACGGCCTGCAGCAGGAAGCCCATGACGAAGGTCGGGACGGCGATCAGAAGCAAGGACAAGACCAGCGCCGTGGAGTCGAACCAGCGGCCCCGGCGCAGCCCGGCGACGGCCCCCAGGACGACGCCCAGGACGGCCTCCAGGACCAAGGCCATGAGAGCCAGTCTGACCGTCGTGGGATAGACCTGGGCGATCTCGTCGATCACCGGGCGGCCGGAGAAACTAGTGCCGAAGTCGCCCTGGAAGATGCCGCCCAGCCAGATCAGGTACTGATTGATGAAAGGCTGGTCGAGATGGTACTGCTGACGGATTTGGGCGGCCACGTTGGGGTTGACCGCCCGCTCGCCGAACATCGCCTGGATCGGGTCGCCGGGGACCAGGAAGACCATGGCGTAGACCAGCAGGGTGGCCCCGATGAAAACTGGCACCATCTGCAAGACTCGCTTGCCGATATACCAGCCCATATCCCGTTCTCCGATTTCTCCGCGCCGCGCCGCCCGCCCGCCAAGGCGGGCGAAGTGTGACCTCACCATAGACCATCGGCCGCCGTCCCCTGACCAGGGATCGGCGGCCGATGGCGGGGTGGTCGCTCAGGCGGCCTTCTCGATCAGATAGGCGATCGGGACGGTGTCCCAGCCGAACAAAACATTGCTGACATTGGTCGACTTGGCACCAATGATGTTCTGATACCACAACGGGATGGCCGGCAGGTCGCGCAACAGGATCTCCTGCGCCTTATTGAACTGGACGGCGGCGTCGGCCATATCGGTCTCCGACAATCCGGCCGCCAACTCGGCGTCGAACTGGGGGTTCTTGTAGTCGCCGTCGTTGGAGCCCTGGCCGTCGGCCGCGGCCGAGCTGTACAGCGGGGCCAGGTAGTTGTAGATCGACGGGTAGTCGGCCTGCCAACCGGTGCGGAAGGCGCTCTGGATGGTGCGGTCGGTGATGACCGTGCGCGAGGCCTGGAAGGTGGGATAGGGATCGGGCGCGGTCTCGATGCCAAGGGTGTTATGGATCGAGTTGAGGACCGCCTGGACCCATTCGGCGTGGGGGCCGTCGGCGTTGTAGGCGATCTTGAACTGGCCGGTCCAAGGCGAGATGGCGTCGGCCGCGGCCCACAGCCGCTGGGCCTCGGTCGGGTCGTAGCCCAGTATGGCGTTGCCCGGGATGGAGTCGGACCAGCCCGGCATCAGCGGGCTGGAAAACTCTTTGGCCGGGGTGCGGGAGCCGGCGAAAACGGTGTCGCAGATCTCTTGGCGGTTGATGGCCAAGGACAGGGCCTGACGGCGCAGCGCGCCCTCGTCCCCGTCGAAGTGCTCCAAGCGGCTGGGGATGGTGAAGGACTGGAACAAGGAGCCGGTCTCATTGACCGCCCGGTCCCCCAGCTCGGCCACGAAGCTCTCCATGAAGTCGTTCGGGATCTGGTCCAACACGTCCAGGTTGTCGGCCAGGATGTCATTGTAGGCCGCCTTGTTGTCTTGGTAGAAGACATAGGTGACGCCGACGTTCTTGGGCTGGCGGTCGCCGGTGTACTTGTCGTTCGGCACCAGTTCGATCTGGACGTCGTGCTGCCAGGCGTCGTCCGAGGCCAACTTGTAGGGGCCGTTGCCGATCGGATTCTGGCCGTAGGCGGCGATGTCGTCGAAGGCCGACTTGGGCAGGGGGGAGTAGGCCGAGTAGCCCAACTGGATGACGGCGTTGGGGTCGGGCGCGACCAGGGTGATGGTGAAGGTGGTCTCGTCCACCACTTCCAGGCCGGACAAGGTGTCGGCCGTGCCGTCCTGAACATCCTCGTAGCCCTCGATGATGCTGAACCAAGAGGCGTTGAGTTGCGCGTTGGCCGGGTTGGCGGCCCAGTTCCAGGCGTCCACGAAAGCGGCGGCGTCGACCGGCTCGTCGTTGGAGAAGACCTGTCCGGCCTTCAGCTTGGCGGTCCAGACCTGGTCGTCGTCGGAGGTGACCGACTCGGCCATGTCCATCTTGGTCTCGCCGTCGGCGGTGTAGTAGACCAGCCTGGCGAACAGGTTATCGATGATACGGCCGCCGCCGACCTCATTGGTCGAAGTCGGGATGAGCGGGTTCTGCGGCTCGGTGCCGTTCATCAGCACCGGCGAGCCGGTCGGGGCGTCGCCCCCGTCCGTTCCACCCTGGGAGCAAGCGCCCAGAGAGAGGGCCACGGCCAGGGCCGCCGCCATCATGGCGGCGCCTTTGCGGCGGAATGTCATGAGTCGTCCTTTCGTCAAAAGAGAGAACGCGCCAGACCGTCAGCCGGTGGACGCGCGTCCACGTCAGCGAGAGGACAGCCTAGACGACTCTGGCCGGCCGTCCGGCCCAGATCGGCCGGCTCGCAATCCAATCGTTATACCGCAGCCTGCGCGGCTAGTGGTCTGTTACAGCTAGAAGTTGGGTTATGAGCGGTGTCGGGCGATGTCGATGTCTTGGCGGAGGAAGGAGGCGGGCTGGACGCCCGCCGACCGACGACAACGCCGCCAGCGGCGTCGCCCGGCGATGCGAATCCGACGTTTTAGGTGCGGCCGACCACTAGGGAGCGCAGGACGTAAGGCAGGATGCCGCCGTGGCGCAGGTAGTCGGCCTCCTTGGGCGTGTCGATGCGGACGATGGCGTCGAACTCGGTGGTGCCCCAGTCGGCTCGGGCGACGACTTGGACGGTGGGCGGGACGACACCTTGGTTGAGGGCCTCCAGGCCGTTGACGGCGAAGACCTCCTGGCCGGTCAGGCCCAGGCTGTCGGCCGACTGGCCGGAGGGGAACTGTAGTGGCAGGACGCCCAGGCCGAGCAGGTTGGAGCGGTGGATGCGCTCGAAGCTCTGGGCGATGACGGCCCTGACCCCGAGCAGGGCGGTGCCCTTGGCGGCCCAGTCGCGCGACGAGCCGGAGCCGTACTCCTGGCCGGCCAGCACGATCAGCGGCGTCCCGGCCGCCAGATAGTGGAGCGAGGCCTCGTAGACGGTCGTGACCGGCCCGTCCGCCACCGTGAAGTCCCGGGTCAGGCCGCCCTCGGCGCCCAGGGCCAATTGGTTGCGCAGGCGGATATTGGCGAAGGTGCCCCGGACCATGACCTCGTGGTTGCCCCGCCTAGAGCCGTAGGAGTTGAAGTCGGCCGGAGCCACGCCACGCTCGGCCAGGTAGCGCCCGGCCGGCGAGTCGGCCTTGATCGACCCGGCCGGGGAGATGTGGTCGGTCGTCACCGAGTCGCCCAGCTTGAGCAGCACCCGGGCGCCGCTGATGTCGGCCAGCGGCGCCGGGGTGGCCGGCAGGTGGTCGAAGTAGGGGGCGCGGCGGATATAGGTCGAGGCCTCGTCCCAGGCGAAGACGGCCCCCTGGGGGGTGGGCAGCTCTTGCCAGCGCTGGTCGCCGGCGAAGACGTCGGCGTAGCGGCGGGCGAACATGGCCGGGTCGATGGACTGGTTGACCACCGTCTCGACCTCCCTGGGGTCGGGCCAGAGGTCGGCCAGGAAAATCGGACGGCCGTCGGCGTCGTGCCCCAGAGGCTGGGTGGCGAAGTCGAAGTCCATTGTCCCGGCCAGGGCGTAGGCCACCACCAGCGGCGGCGAGGCCAGGTAGTTCATCTGCACCTGGGACGAGATCCGGCCCTCGAAGTTGCGGTTGCCGGAGAGCACGGCCGTGACGGTCAGGCCGTCTTGGTCGACGGCCGCCGCCACCTGGGGGACGAGCGGGCCGGTGTTGCCGATACAGGTCATACAGCCGTAGCCGGTCAGGGCGAAACCGAGTCGGGCCAGCGGCTCGGTCAGGCCGGCGGCGTCGAGGTAGTCGGTCACCACCTGGGAGCCCGGGGCCAAGGTGGTCTTGACCCAGGGCTTGACCCTCAGCCCCTGGGCCACGGCCCGGCGGGCCAGCAGCCCGGCCGCCACCATCACCTGGGGGTTGGAGGTGTTGGTGCAAGAGGTGATCGAGGCCACGGCCACGGCCCCGGGAAGCAACTCGACCGGTCCGTCCGCCAGGTCGACCGTCACCGCCCGCGCCGGGTCGGTGTTGTAATCCGGCAGAGCCTGGGCGAAGGCCGCCTTGGCCCGCTCCAACTCGATCCGGTCCTGGGGCCGCTTGGGTCCGGCGATGGAGGGGCGGACCTGGCCCAGGTCGAGCTCCAGATAGTCGGAGTAGGCCGGCTCGTGCTCGGGGTCGTGCCACAGACCCTGGGCCCGGGCGTAGGCCTCGACCAGTTCCAATTGCTCCGAGGGTCGCCCGGTCAGGCGCAGGTAGTCGATGGTGGCGGCGTCGATCGGGAAGATGGCGGCGGTCGAGCCGTACTCCGGGCTCATATTGCCGATGGTGCAGCGGTTGGCCACCGGCACCTGGTCCAGGCCGGGGCCGTAGAACTCGACGAACCGTCCCACCACATTGTGGCGGCGCAACTGCTGGGTGATGGTCAGCACCAGATCAGTCGCCGTCACCCCCGGGTCGAGACGGCCGCAGAGCTTGAAGCCGACCACCTGGGGGATCAGCAGCGGGATCGGCTGGCCCAGCAGGGCGGCCTCGGCCTCGATGCCGCCCACCCCCCAGCCCAGCACGCCCAGGCCGTTGACCATGGTGGTGTGGGAGTCGGTGCCGACGCAGCTGTCGGGGAAGGCCAGGCGGTGGCCCGCGTCGTCGGCGGGCGGGGCGCAGACCACCCGGGCGAGATGCTCGATGTTGACCTGGTGGACGATGCCGGCGCCGGGCGGGACGACTCGGAAATTATCGAAGGCGGTCTGGCCCCAGCGCAGGAACTGGTAGCGCTCACGGTTGCGCCGGTACTCCCGCTCTTGGTTTTGGGCCAAGGCGTCGGGGCGGCCGAAGACGTCGGCGATGACGGAGTGGTCGATGACCAACTCCGCCGGGGCCAGGGGGTTGACCTGGGCCGGGTCGCCGCCCAACTCCGCCAGAGCCTGGCGCATGGTGGCCAGGTCGACCACGCAGGGCACGCCGGTGAAGTCTTGCATCAGCACCCGGGCGGGGACGAACTGGATCTCCCAGTTGGGCTCGGCCGCCGGGTCCCAGCGGGCCAGCTGCTCGACGTCGGCCGCGCCGTCCGGGCTGTGTCGCAGCAGGTTCTCCAACAAGATCTTGAGCGCGTAGGGCAAGTCTGGCCTGGGGTCGGCGGCGGCCAACGGACAGTAGTCGAAGGTGGTGGAGCCGACCGTCAGAGCGGCCCGGGGGACAGTCATGTTTTTCCTTCCTGCTGTTGGCCGAATTATAAGGCGGCCCGACGACGGCGGCCGGCCTCGTCCAACCGGTAAAATGTCCCCCAGGGACGAGGACGGGGGACGATGTATTACGTCATCATGGGCTGCGGCCGGGTCGGCGTCCGGCTGGCCCGGGCCTTGGAGCGGCGGGGCCACGAGGTGGCCGCCATCGACATCAACCCCGACGCCTTCCGCCGCCTGGGCCCCGACTTCAAGGGGCTGACCGTCACCGGGGTGGGCTTCGACCGCGACACCTTGATCCGGGCCGGCGTCGAGCAGGCCCACGGCCTGGCCGCCGTGGCCGATGGCGACAACACCAATATCTTGACGGCGCGGACGGCGCGGGAATACTTCCGCGTCCCCACGGTGGTGGCCCGGATCTACGACCCGGGCCGGGCTGAGGCCTACGAGCGCCTGGGCATCCCGACCGTGGCGACGGTCCGCTGGACGGCCGACCAGGTGTTGCGACGCCTCATCCAAGTCGGCGGCGAGTCGCTCTGGCAGGACCCCTCCGACTTGGCCCGACTGGTCGAGATCGCCTTCGACCCGGGCTGGGTCGGCTGGACGGTGGCGGCGGCCGAGGACCGGCTGGCCGCCCGGCTGCCGCTGCTGGGCCGCTTCGGCCAGGGGCTGGTGACCGTCCCGGACACGGTCCTGCAGGACGGCGACATCCTCTACGCCCTGGTGGCCACCGAGCGGGCCGCCGAGGTCAGCGAGTTATTGGGCCGCGCCCCCACCGCGCAGGAGGACTGATGCGCATCTCCATCGCCGGGGCCGGCAAGTCCGGCCGGGCCATCGCCCGCCAACTGTTGGGCCACGGCCACGAGGTCTTGCTGATCGACCGCGACCCGGCCCAAATCCGGCCGGCGGCGGTGCCTCAGGCGGAGTGGCTGTTGGCCGACGCCTGCGAGATCAGCTCGCTGGCCGAGGCCGAGCTGTCCGGCTGCGACGTGGCCGTGGCCGCCACCGGCGACGACCGGGCCAATCTGGTCCACTCCCTGCTGGCCAAGACCGAGTTCGGCCTGCCCCGAGTGGTGGCCCGGGTCAACCACCCCAACAACGAATGGCTGTTCAACCAGTCCTGGGGGGTGGACGTGGCCGTCTCCGCCCCCAGCCTGATCGGCGCGGTGGTGGACGAGGCGGTGTCGACCGGCGACCTGGTGCGGCTGTTCTCCTTTGCCAACCGGGAGACCGCCCTGGTGGCCGTCCGCCTGCCCCCCGACAGCCCCTGGCTGGGGCGCGAGGCGACCAAGTCGCCGGCCGCCGAGGGCATCGCCCTGACCGCCGTGGTGCGCCAGGGCCGTCCCCTGGCCCCGGCCGAGGCCGGCCAGTTGGCCGGGGCGGACGAGTTGATCTTCATCGTCGCCCGTCACGCCGAGCCCAACCTGGTGGCGGCCCTGTCCGGGCAAGGCGCGGTGACGGTGATGGGGTCCGGTCCGACCGGCGCCTGAGCCCTCAGCCCGCCCGACCGGTCGGCGGCGGACCCGGGCCGAGGCCGCCCGTCCCCGCCGTCACCTGGCGTCATCCCGGACTCGATCCGGGATGACGATCAACCCGTGAATAATCGAGCGACCAGCGGTGGAGCCAGGCCGAGGCGCCACGGCCTCAGACGACGGGGCGGGCGGGCTCCAGGTTGTAGTCGGGGTTGAAGATGACTTGACGGCCGCGATCCGGGGCCAGACGGCCGCGCACCCGCATCCTAACGCCGACCACGACCCCGGGGACGACCGTCCGGCCCATCCAGCACAACGTCACTTGGCCTGTGCCGTCGCTCAACTCGGCCTCGAACCAGGGGCCGTGGGGCTGATCCACCAGGGCCACGGCCGTGATCTCGCCCCGGGCGTCGACCAGGCGGCGGAGCCGGGCCGAGGCGATGTCGGCGGGACCGTCCGGGACCGGATCGGGGTCGATGTCGGTGAAGTCGTCGTCCTCGTCCGCCACCAGCCGGCCGAGGACGCGCCGCCACCAGCGGGGCCGGTCGCTCACGGCCGCCCAGACCGGCCCGGTCGGCCCGGCTGGTCCGGCTGGTCCGGTTGGCCCGGCGGGCGCAGCGGGACGGGGGTGCCGGGCACCAGGGCGACATCGCCCCGGCGCACCACCAAGTTGCGCAAGACCTCCTCCAACTCACCGGCCGGACCGGCGTCGAGCAGGTCGAGGGCGGCCCGGCCCGACAGGCGGGCCGAGAGCAGCCAGCGCGGGCCGGCGATGAGCCATTGGCGCACCGGCTGGCCAACGGCCGCTCCGCCGGTCTCGACCACGGCCGAAAGGCCGCGCAACTCCGTGCCGAAGGGTCCGGCGACCAACTCGAGCGGGGCTTCGGCGGCCTCGGCCTCGGCCAGCAGACGCTCCCGCTGCTCGGCGGCGAAACCGGGATCGTCAGGGGCCGCCAAGACCTGGACCTGGAGGCTCCCCGGCGGGCCGACCACGATCAAGCTGGCGGCCGTCTTGGTCTTAGGATCGAGCACGATTTGGACCTTCAGATCGGGCTCCGGAGTGACGATCAGAGCGCCGAGGTCGAGCCGGCCGATGTCGTCGGCCCCCAGATCGACCTCGGTGATGTCGAAGGGGCCGTCCTGACGCCAGTCCTGGCTGCGGTCCAGGGCCTCCCACTGGTCGACCGGCGGGCGCCTGTCCGCGAAGCCGTCCGATGAGGCGGGCGAGGCCGACTGGAGCGCCGGCTGATCTGTGGCGGGCTCGGCTTTGGCCTGACGACGAAAAATCACTCTTGCTCCCGATGGTCGTCTGGGAGCGGCCCCCAAGCCGCCCCACCGGTCGAACCATACCCGTCCGCGCCCCGCTCAGTCGGCCCCAGGTCGGCCGCCTCGACGAATTCGACCGTGGCCACGGCCTGGACCACCAATTGGGCGATGCGGTCGCCCCGGCGCAGCTCTATCGGCTGGGAACGGTCGGTGTTGAGCAGGGCGACCTTGATCTCGCCCCGGTAGCCGGCGTCGATGGTGCCGGGGGCGTTGACGATGGTCAGGCCGGCCCGGGCGGCCAGGCCGGAGCGGGGGTGGATGAAACCGGCGTAGCCCCAGGGCAGGGCCAGGGCCAGACCGGTGCCGACCAGCGCCCGCTCCCCCGGCCCTAGCACGACATCGACCGTGGTGGCCAGATCGGCCCCGGCGTCGCCCGGGTGGGCGTAGGCCGGCCAGGGCATCCCGGGGTCGAGGCGGCGCAACCCCACGGTCAGCCGGTCCGGACTGAGACTCACAGCAGCACCCCTCTCAAACTAGCAACTAGGATGAGCCCGTCCGGCTATCTTCCAGGAGGGGCTCAATGGGTCGAGCCATTGTCGAGAGAATTTACACGGCTATCGCCGTCGGCGCCGTCTCCGCCGTCGCCGGCTTCTGCTTGCGCCGCGTCTGGCGCTGGGTGACGGGCGACCAGCCGCCCGACCCCAGGGACCCCGAGGCCCCCGTCCGCCAGGCCCTGGTCTGGCTGGTGCTGTCCAGCCTGGTGGGCTCCCTGGCCTCGTTGGCCATCACCCGGGGGGCCGGACGCCTGACCGCCGCCGGGGCTGCTCCGGCGCCCGACCCCGAAGCCGTCGAAACAAACTGACGCTGACGGGGGCTGGCCACTGACGGAGGCTGGCCCAATGAGGCTGGCCCACTGGTCGTGCCGGCCCAACGGCCGTGGTTCGGCCTCTAAACGCAGTCGACGCAGTACTCCAGGCCGTCCCGGACGGCGGCGATCTGGGAGCGGTGCCGGACCAGGTAGCAGCCGGCGCAGGTGAACTCGTCGGCCTGGCGCGGCAGCACCCGGACCGTCAACTCCTCGTGCGAGAGGTCGGCGCCCGGCAGTTCGAAAGCCTCGGCGGCCTCGGCCTCGTCCTCGTCCACCTTGCCAGAGTTCTTGTCGTTGCGGCGGGACTTCAACTCTTCGATGGAGTCCTCGCTGATCTCCTCTTCGGACTTGCGCGGGGCGTCGTAGTCGGTCGCCATCATTCCCTTCCCGTCGTGGATCAAGCGCCTGTGCGGCCCAGGCCCAATCCCCTCCACTGTGCGGACGGTGGAGGATTGTAGCCGCTTTGGGCCAGGCACGACATAGCGGCTGGGGCAGTGATTGGCCGCTTATCCACATCGAACGGCCCCATCCGGGCGCGCTGGCGACGACGGCGACGCCCACCGGCTGTAAGTTTGGACACTGGAATGTGCTGTCCGACCCTCGGGGAGACTAGGGAGACTAGATGGAAGCCCTGACGCCGCGGGAGATCCAGACCCGGATCCGCTCCGGCCAGTCCTTGGCCGATGTGGCCAAGATCGCCGGCCTGAGCGCCGAACGAGTCGAGGCCTTCGCCGCGCCGATTCTGGCCGAGCGGTCCCACATCGCCGCCCTGGCCCTGGCCTCGCCGGTCCGCCGGGCCGGGGAGCCGGGTTCGAGCCGGGGGCTGCGCCGGATGGTGGCCGACCGCCTGCTGGCCCGCGGCCTAGACGTCGACCTGGTCGACTGGGACGCCTGGCGGCGGGCCGACAGCCGCTGGGTGGCGGAGGCGCGCTACCAACTCGACGGCGTCGACCATGTGGCCCGTTTCCTATTCGACCATCAGGGCCGCTTCTCCGTGGCCGCCGATGACGAGGCCCGCTGGCTGATCGGCGACCCCGGACCGAAGCGGCGCCCGCCCCAGGGCGACGATTCGGAGCCGACCGTCGATCTGGTCCCGCCCCCTCCGGCGACTGCGGCGGCCGATCCGACCCCCGCCTACTGGCCGCCGACGGTTCCGGCCGCCGGTCCGCCCCCCGCCGCTTGGCCGACGGCGGCCGACCAGCCGTCGCCTCGGCCCTGGCCGCCGACGGCTGAGGCGGCTGACCCGGCCTGGGCGGCGCTCGAAGACGATCTCGGGACGGAGGCCGACTCGCTGGCCCCGGGACGGCGCTCGGACCTGGACGCGCTCTACGACATGATCTCCGTCATCGAGGAGGACTCGGTCAAGATCTATCGCGGTCTGCGCGAGCCCCTGCCCGGTTTGGAGGCCGACTCCAAGCCGCCGGACCAGTTAGCCCAGCTGGACCAGTTGATCCCGCCCCCGCCGGACCCGACTCAGGAGACCGGTTCGGCCACGCCGGCGCGGCGCCGGGGCGGCAAACGCTCCCGCGCCTCGGTGCCGAGTTGGGACGAGATCATGTTCGGCGGCCCGCCCCAAGCCGGCTGAGCCCAACCCCAGCGCTGATCGGCGGAGCCCTAAGTCGGCTGTGCCCAGCTCCAGCGCTGATCGGCGGATCAGAATCGGCCCGTCTGGACCCAGGGGCTCAGGCCTTGGGCTCGTCGGCCACCTTGAAGTCGTAGTAGTACTCACGACCCTCGACCTTGGTGATGGTGACGGTCAAGTCGAAGACGCCCTGGCCGACGACGGTCAAATCACAGTCGAGAGTGGCGCCGACCTCGATGACGACTTGCTCCTGGCCGCAGTCGACTTGGAGTTGGTCCTCCAACTCGGGCAGTTGCTGGCTCAACTGGTCGGTCAGGTCCTGGGCCATCTCCACCGGGTCGATCCGGGGCCCCAGGGCGGCGCAGCCGGCCAAGACGACCGCCGCCAGCAGCGCCGCCGCCAGGGTGGAACCCTTGATGCCTAAACCCTTTGGGTCTGTCCCCGGGTTCGCCCAAGTGGGGGCCGCCACCATCTGACATCTTCTCCGCCTCCGCCCGGATCCGCGCCGGCGGTCGTCCACCATCATGGCTGTGGCCGCCGTTCTAGCCGTTCTAGGAAGGGGACGCTCGAGAACAGGGGCACGACCATCTCCCGACGGGTCAACGAGCCATGCATGCCGATCAACTTGGCCTCCACCGGGGTGCGGCGGCTGAGCACGGCCCAGTCCTGGCGCAGCGCCACCACGACATCGCCCAGCCTGGCCCGGGCCAGCGGCTCGACCGGGCCGAACCAGCCCTGGGCGATGGCCGACGCCCGTTCCTCGACCCAGGCGCGGTCGCCCAGACAGTCCCGCCAGCGGGCCGCCACGGCCTGGGGTTGGTCGCTGTAGAGGTGGCGGAAGCGGCCCTCGCCGCCGATCCGGGTCAGGTCGGCGGCCAGTTCGGGCCTGTCCTCGATGGTCAGGCGATGGTCCGCCGGCACGTCGACCATGCCGTGGTCGCCCGTGATCAACAAGACCGTTCCCGAGTCGAGGGCTTGGCGCAGCCGGGCCACCAGTCGGTCGAGCGCCACCAGAGCGTCGAGCCAGCGGTCGGAGGCCAGGCCGGCGGCGTGGCCGACGTGGTCCAGACCACGGTGGTAGGCGTAGACCAAGGAACGGTCCGACGCGGCGGCGGCCCGGACCACCGTCTCGACCCAGGCCGTCGCCTCGGCCTCGGTCTTGGGCTCGACCGCGGCCACCGTCCCCGGGCCGCGCAGGGCGGCCCGGGTGAAACCGGAGCCGACCTGTTCGGGGGGCAAGACCAGACCGACCCCGACCCCGGCGGACGCGGCCCGTTGGAACCAGGTGGGCCTGGGCTGGACGGTCTCCGGGGAGACCTGGACATCCCAGTTGAGGGGCGCCAGGCACCTTCCCAGGTCGGGGACGAAGAAGCGGTAGCCGACCAGGCCGTGCTCGCCCGGCGTCAAACCGGTGCCCAAGCTGGCCAGCGAGGCCGCGGTGGTGGAGGGGACCACCGCCGTCAACTCCAGGACGCCGTCCATCAGGTCGGCCAGGGCGGGGGCGACGTCGAGCGCCCCGACGACCGCCTGGAAGCCCAGGCCGTCGACCAGCAGGACGACATAGCGCCGGGCGTCGGCCAGGCCGAAGGGGTCGTCGGCGCAGCCCGGCACCCCCAGGTGGGCGCCGACGGCGGGCAGCAGACGGTCCAAGCAGAGACCGCCGTAGCGGGGCAGGACGCAGGGCACGGGACGGCTCAGCGCAATAGGGCGATGGGGCTGCGGCCGTGGGCCAACAGGCCGCGGATGGTCCCGCCCAAGGCGATGCCGGTGATGGGGCGGGAGCGCACGCTGACCGCCAGCAGGTCGACCTGCCCGCTGCGTGCCACCAGTTGGTCGATGGGCGAGCCGACCTGGGCCGACACTTCGACCTCCAGCCCGGGGTGCTCCTGGCGCAGGGGCTCGACCCGGGCCTCCAGGTCGCGCTGCACCCGGGCCCGCCAGGCGTCCGTCGTCTCCCGGGGCGGGGAGACCAGCGCCACCGTGGTCGCGGACTGGAGGGAGATGACGTGGACGACCTCTAAGACGGCCTCCCGGGAGACGGCCTCCCGGCAGGCCCAGCGCAGCGCCCGGTCCGACCGGCCGGCCCCGACCGCCACGGCCACCCGCCGATGGGTCGTGGTCGGGCCGGGGTTGGAGGCGGCTGAGATGACGATCAAGGGGCAACTGGCGGTGGCCGCCAACGAGGTCGAGGTCGAGCCGACGAACATCCGTTCCAGCCCGGTGGCGGCCCGCCGGCCGACCACCACGGCCTCGGCCGAATGGCTCAGCTCCTCCAAGACGACGGCCGGATGTCCGACCAGGACGTCAGTGTGGATGCGTTGGCGGGGCAGACCCCGGGCGGTGGCCGTCTCGATGGCTTGGTCGATGGCGGCCCGGCCAGCCTCGGCCAGCAGGCTGGGGTCGTAGACCAGCCCCCAACTACTGCCCACCATGGCGCCGTCGTCCAAGGCGTGGACCAGCCAGAGTTCGGCTCCGACGCGCTCGGCCCGGCCGGCGGCGTGGCGGGTGGCCCGCAGGCCGTCCTCCGAGCCGTCGACTCCGACCAGGATGCGGGGTGGGGAAATCTGATTCATCGGCTTCTCCTCTCGGATTTTCTCGGATTGGTCAGACGTCGGCCTCGAAGGCCGTGCGGCCGTGCAAACTTTGGGCCAGCAGATCGTCCACGCCGTCCGCCACCTTGCAGACCTCGGCGATGGCCTGGCGCAGGTGGGCGCCGACGAAGGGGCGGCCCAGGATCGACATGGTGACGAAAACCCGGTCGCGCAGCAGGGCGAAGCGGACCCAGCGGGCGTGGGCGTTGATGTCGTTCAAGACCTCGGTCGCCCGGGAGCGGCCGTCGACGTCATGCACGACCGGCGCAAAGACCAAGATTTCTTGCCCGTCGGACGGCACCCGGACGAAGACCATGGCGGAGCCGACCCGGATCGCCAGATCGCCGTCGGCGTCGCGCATCGGCGTGATCTCGGGCACCTCCGCCAGCGCCCGGGCGACCATCTGGGCCAGGTGGGCGGCATTGGCCGGCATGACGGCGATGTTGTCGTCGGCCGGGACCAGGGCGACGTCGTCCCAGACGGCCAGAGAGTTTCCCTGGGGGTCGGCCGGCGTGGCCTGCAGGATCTCGGCCAAGACGTCGGCCGCCAAGAAGACCGGGTGGTGGACGCCGAAGACCTGGCGCAGGACCTCGACCGCCTGTCGGGCCAGTTCGTCGGACTGGCCCTGGGAGCCGAGCAGCCAGAAATGGGTCGCCCGGTCGTCGGCCTGTCCGGGGTCGGGCGGGTTCCAGCCGGCGGCCGTCAGGGCGGCCATCTGCTGGTCGGTCAGACGATGCTCGCTGGGCAACAAAGACTTGCCGGGGATGAGGGCGCAGAGACTGTCACGGCCCAGGGCGACGAACTTGACGTAGCCGGCCAGGCCGTGGCGGCCGTCGTGGGTCGAGACGGTCAACGGCTCGGTGGCGTCCATCATGGACAAGACCTCGCCCAAACGGGCGCCGAAATCGACCCAGGCCCGCTCGGTGCTGCGGTCGAGGTCGAAATCGGCGTAAGGGCTCATCGGCCTCACGCTAGCATGGCCGGCCATCCTCAGATGGCCGGCCATGCCAGGCGTGGAAGAGGCCGATCAGGCGTCGCCGAAGGCGCGCTGGCTGCGGGCGCTGGCGGCGGCCCCGGCCCGGACGAGGGACTTGAGCAGTCGCCGGACGGCTGGGATCTGGTCGTCGCCGGGGCGGTGCAGGGCGCGGAAACGCCGCCCCGACAGCCCAGCGACGGAACGGACGACCAAGCCCGCGTCCTTGAAGCCCTCCAGGGCCGAGGTAGCCATCATCCCCACGGTCAGGCCGCTGGGGTCGGAGGAGACCAAAGAGCGGATGATCTGGTGATTGTGCGTCTGGTGAGTGATGTTGGCTTTGAAACCGGCCCGGGCGCAGCAACGCTCCAGGTGCTCGCGGCAGAGGCGGCAGCCGGCCGCGAAGCGGCAGTCCGCCAGATCAGCCAAGGACAGTTCGGCCACAGAGGCCTTGGGGTTCTGGTCCGACAAGATCAAGACGGCGGCGTCACCACCGATCTCGACCTCCACCATGCCCGTGTGGTCCGTCGCCGCCGGCACCGTCGGATCGGGGTCGAGCCAGTCGTAGACCAGGGCCAGGTCGACCTCGCCGGCTCGCAACATGCTGATCGAGTCCGGCGGCGCCGCCTCGATCAGCATGACGTCGATCTCGGGCCGACGGTCGGACCGCAGGTCCTTCAGAGCCGCCGGCACCAGGCCGAGCAAAGAGGACGAGAAGCAACTCAGCCTGATCCGCCCCTGGTCCCGCCGTTCGATGGCCTTGATCTCTTCCAGCGCCAGGTCCAGCCGTTCGGCGATGGCGTCGGCGTGGCGGACCAAGACTTCGCCGGCCTCGGTCAGTTTGGCCCCCGAGGGATAGCGGCGGACGACCGGCTGACCGACCACGCCTTCCAAGTTGGCCAGATGCAGGCTAACCGCCGGCGGGGTCCAGCCCAGCGCCCTGGCGGCCGCTGAGATTGATCCGTGTTGGGCGACCACACGGAGAATTAGAACCCGCTTCGGGTCCAGCGACGGCAGTGCAGCCATGTCTTCCATTCCAATATAGTTGAGCATTCCACGACCACGTTTGGCCGCGGCGTGGCTTGTCCGAAGCGCCGGGCGAACCCAAATCGCTAGGGGGACGGCCAAGTCTTGCCAAGTGTAGTCGACTCCGCCACGGAGTTAAAGGGGGTGGCCGGTTTTTCTCACGCCCGCCCCCAGGTCCGGCGCCCCTCGGCCGGGGCCGGCGCCCGCCCACCCGGCCCGGTTCCTTTGGCGGCTTACCGACCATCAGGTAGGCTGCCCCGGTCGCTTTCCAACGACCAGAAAGGTCCGCTGTGAGCCAACCCGGCCCTCGTTCGGCCAAGTCCGGTCTGCCCGCCCCCCCGCCCGAGGCCGACCTCGGCGCCACAGTTTGCGGCGATGGCGTCAACTTCGCCCTCTGGGCCCCCCGGGCGACCCGGGTCGAGGTCGCCCTGCTCGACATCGACCGCCGCCAGCACAACATCGACTTGCTGGTGGGCGAGGGCGGGGTCTGGTCGGTCTTCGTCCCCGGGCTGGCCGCCGGCCAACTCTACGGCTTCCGCGTCCACGGCCAGTGGAGCCCCGAGACCGGCCAGCGCTTCAACCCGGCCCGCCTGCTGCTCGACCCCTACGCCCGCGCCATCACCTCCGGCGTCGACTACGCCGGCCCGATCCACGACCACACCTCGGAGTCCGACTTCCTGCCCGACGCCACCGACTCGTCGCTGGCCGTGCCCCTGTCCGTGGTGGTGTCCGACGGCCCGCCGCCCAAGCCGCTGGCCCAGCCGATCGACCCGGCCCGGCGGATCATCCTCGAGACCCACGTCCGGGGCTACACCTGGAACCACCCCTTGGTCCCAGAACACCTCCGGGGCACTTACCTGGGCCTGTCCTACCCCGCCGTCATCGACCACTTCAAGCAGATCGGCGTCACCACCATAGAGTTGTTACCGGTCCACCATTTCGTCTCCGAGCCCTTCATCGTCCGCGCCGGCTTGTCCAATTATTGGGGTTACAACACCCTCGGCTTCTTCGCCCCCCACGCCCACTACGCCGTCACCGGCACCCTCGGCGCCCAGGTGGCCGAGTTCAAACAGATGGTGGGCCAGTTCCACCAAGCCGGCCTAGAGGTCTTCTTGGACGTGGTTTATAACCACACTGGTGAGGGCTCGCACGAGGGTCCAACTCTGTCCTTCCGAGGTATTGATCACGCCGGCTATTACCGTCTGACAGAGGACCTGCGCAACGATTACGACGTCACCGGTTGCGGCAACTCAGTCGACAGCTGCCAGCCCGGGGTGCTGCGCCTGATCACCGACTCGCTCAAATACTGGACCGTCGACATGGGGGTGGACGGTTTCCGCTTCGACCTGGCCACCGACCTGATTCGCGACTGCGACCACCACATCGACCACCAGCACCCCTTCAAACAAGCCATCGCCCAGGACCCGGTGCTGAGCCGGACGACCGTCATCGCCGAGCCCTGGGATGTCGGCCCCTACGGCTATCAGTTGGGCGCCTGGGGCGGCGGCTGGGGGGAGTGGAACGGCCAGTTCCGCGACCACGCCCGCGACTTCTGGCGCGGCGCCGTCCCCGGCGTCCAGGAGTTGGCCACCCGCTTGTCCGGCTCGCCCGACCTGTTCCACTCCGACAGCCGCCGGCCGACCGACTCGATCAACTTCGTCACCGCCCACGACGGTTTCACCCTGCGCGATCTGGTGTCCTACAACGTCAAGCACAACGAGGCCAACCGGGAGTCCAACCGGGACGGCTCCAACGACAACCGCTCTTGGAACTGCGGGGCCGAGGGCGAGACCGGCGACCCGGGCGTCAACGCCCTGCGCCAACGCCAGGCGCGCAATTTGTTGACCACCGTGGTGCTGGCCCACGGCACGCCGATGCTGATGGCCGGCGACGAGATGGGCCGCAGCCAGGACGGCAACAACAACGCTTACTGTCAGGACTCGCCCATCTCCTGGGTCTCCTGGGACCCGGAGAAGACCTGGCCCGAGATGATCGACTTCACCAGTCGGCTGACCGATCTGAGAGCGGGTCACCCGGCGCTGCGCCCGGACTGCTTCCTGACCGCCGACGAGGTGACAGACGCCACCGGACAGGGTCTGGGCCGCCCCCAACTGGCCTGGCTCAACGGCTACGACGGGGTCATGAAGGAGTCCGACTGGCACGACGGCGGCCGCCGCCTGCTGGGCATGTACTGCTCCACGGCCGAGGAGTCCGTCATCGTCTGGTTCCACGCCGGGGCCGATCCGATTCCCCTGACCCTGCCCGGGGCGCCCTTCGGCCACAACTACCACCTGCTGCTCCACACCGGTGTGGCGGACGAGCTGCCCACCCCGGCCGCCACCCTGCTGCCCGGCGACCAACTCGACCTGCCCGGCCGCACCGTCGCCATCATGCTGGTCGGCCACGCCCCGCTCGTGGCCGAGGCCGACGTGATCGATTCGGCCGACGCCGCTGTGGCTGGGGCCGTTGTGGCTGGGGCCTAGCGCCTCTGACGACCGGCCGGACCGGCGTGGCGCCCCCGCCCGGCCCCAGTTGGCCCGGCGGCTTCAGCGCTGAGCCCATTGGTCGACCAGTTCGACCGCCACCCCGCCCGGTGCTGCTGAGACCGGGGGTAATCGCTAAGTTTGGCCTGTGACTAGCGACGGGGTTCTCCCACCGGGGGCGGGGGGATCGGCCAACCAACAGCGGCCTTGGTCTCCCCCGCCGTCCGGCCCGCCCGGGCCGACCCTGTCCGCCGCCCTTGAGGCCCGGGCCGCCGCCGCCCAGGGCCTGCCCCCGGTCCCGGCCTCGCCCGCCACACCGCCGGCCCGGCCGGAGCCTGACAACCGGTTCGAGGCCGCCGCCCCGGGACCGGCGGTCACCCACGACATGTTCGAGCCGACGGCGGACGACCCGCTGCCGGACCGGCCGGCGGTGAGTTGGGAGACCGGTCCGACGATCCAGATCCCGCCCCCCGAAGAGGTCCTGGCCCGCATCATCGACACCTTCTCCGCCGAGGAGGCCGTCCGCCACGCCCTGATCCGGGCCGACGACCCGGCGGCGGAACCATCCCGGAACACCTCGACGCCGAGCGGCGCCTCGGCTGTGGCCCCAGTCGTCCCCCACCCGGGCGACGGGCCGATCCCCGGCGGAATCACCCCACCAGACCAAGCGGCGATGCCAACCGTGGCTGTCGCCTGGCCCGCGCCGGACGGCGCCCCGGGCCACCAGCCGACTCCGAACGACCGTCTAACCGTTCTAGCCGGCCCCGAGCCCGCGTCGTCCTCGGCCGAGCGCCGCCCCCGGGCGGACCAGGACGGCGAAGCGGGCGGCGGCCTCATCCGACTCGACCCGGGCGATTGGGCCCGTTTCGGCGATCAGCCCGTTCCCACGCGCCCGTCCGACCAAGCGCCCGCGCCCCGGACGACGCCGCAGTACTACCCCAGCCTCTCGTGGCCCGGTCTCACCCCCCCGCCGGCCGCCGGACCGGCCGATGGGGCGGCGCCGGCCGACCGTCTAGACGACGCCGCCGCCCCGCTCCCCGACGGTCCGGCCGCGCGGGACGACTTGGACGACTACGCCCGACGGCTGACCCGTCTGGCCGACGCCGCCGCGCCCCGCTCCCCGACGCCGACCGATCCGGCCGTCTCCGACCGGCCGACGCTGGACCGCCTAGCCGACCGACTGTCGCCCAGCGGCCAGTCCACCTCTTTGAGGCCGACCGGCCAGGCCGACCAGCCAGCCCCCTTCGGCCAGTCCACCCCCCCGCCGCCGACCGGCCCAGCCGATCCGCCAGCCCCCTTCGATCAATCCACCCCCCCGCCGCCAGCCGACCAGCCGCCGCCCTTCGACCAGTCCGCCCCCTCGGCGCCGACCGGTCAGGCCTACCAGCCAGCCCCGACCGGCCAGACCATCCCCCCGGCGCCGACCGGCCAGACCGAGGCGACAGCGCCGGTCGAGGACTCGATTTACGCGGTGCAGCCGCTGGCCGCCGTGGTGGAGGCGGCCCGCCAGCGTCTGGCCGGCACCGCCCGCTCGGAGGCGCCGCCCCGGTCGGAGGCGGGGTCCGAGCCGGAGGCCGACCCGGACCAGGGCGAGGCCTTGCCCGTCTTCACAGTGTTGAGCCAGACGACGGTGAAGCCCAAGCTGCGCGGCAACCTCCAACCGTCGCCCAAGTGGAGCGACTGGACGCCGGTCTTCCCCGACGAGCCGGTCTCCCCCGCCACACCCGGACCGGTCTCCCCCGCCACACCCGAACCGGCTCCCCCGACCGACTCGGCCGATGCCGACGCGGACGCCTCGCCCCGCCCGGGAGAGACCACCGCCGCCCCGCCGGAAACCGTCGTCGCCCCCCCGGCCGTGGAGGCCACCCTTGAGCAGCTGTTGGATCTCAATCTGGCCGAGGCCGACCCGACCGAGTCGGCCCCCGACCCGACCACCGGAGGCGTCTGGGCGGGCAGCCTCTCCGAGGTGCCGGCGGCGCTGATCGAGCCGAAGTCCAAGCCCGCCGCCGCCGAACCGATCATGGAGGCCGTCGGTTTCGCCAGCGGTCGCACGTCCGAGGCCGACCCGGCCGAGGTCCTTTGGCCCACTGAGGCCGACAACATGGCTCCGGACCGGACCGACCCGCTGGCCGACACCCCCGCCCCGGACCAGACCGAACCACTAACCGGCCCGGCCGGCGATCCCGTCCCCGTCCCGCCCCGACCGCCTCTTGGAAACGAGACTCTGATGGCCCCAGCCACCCCCGACCAGCCCGCCGGCCCCGACCCGGCGACAGTCTTCCAGACACTGGCAGCCGCCACCCGCCTGGCCCAGTCCCTGGGCGCCGCCCATTCGACGGCCGGCGCCCGGCCCGGCCACCTCGGCCCGGCCGACCATCTGGCCGGCGACGCCGCCACCGACCCCAACGCCGCCGCCCCCCTGACCGGCCCCCGGCCCGACCCCAGCGGCCCGGCCGACCGCTTCGCCAATCCGGTCGACATCAGCGGCCTGACCGATCCCCAGCCCGTCGCCCCTCGCCGGCCCCAGAGCGTCGGCCGCATCACCGTGGCCAAGGTCGAACCGGTCATCGAGGGCGGCGCCCACCCGGCCAAGGCCGTGGTGGGCGAGGACTTCCCCATCCGCGCCCGGGTCTTCCGCGAGGGCCACGACCAGGTGGGGGCCTCGGTCGTGCTGACCGACCCCGACGGGCGGTCGAGCCGCCACGACATGACCCAGATCTGGCCCGAGGGCCTAGACATCTGGGAGGTCTGGGTGTCGGCCGACCGGACCGGCGACTGGAGTTTCCGGGTCGAGGGCTGGGCCGACCCTTGGGCCACCTGGGTCCACGTCGCGGCGGTCAAGCTGCCCCAGTCGATCGACCTGGAACTGGTCTACGCCGACGGCCACGCCGTCCTGCGCCGGGCCGAGGCCGAGGCCCGTCAGGCCGGCCGGCGCAATCAGGCCGACCAGATCGAGGCCTGGGCCGACCTGCTGACCATCGAACCCGATCCCCAGATCGTCCTCGACCTGCTGCAAGACGAGGGCCTACAGACCGCTCTGCGCCGCTGGCGGCCGCGCGAGCTGGTGTCCCCGACGGCCGAGTTCGAGCTGGTGGTGGACCGCCAGCGGGCGCTCTTCTCCGCCTGGTATGAGTTCTTCCCCCGCTCCCAGGGAGCCCGACGCCAAGACGACGGCAGTTGGCTCTCAGGCACCCTGGACGCCTCGCACCAGCGCCTGGAGGCCATCGCCGCGATGGGTTTCGACGTCGCCTACCTGCCGCCCATCCACCCCATCGGCCACCGCTTCCGCAAGGGCAAGAACAACTCCCTCGCCCCCGGGGCGAGCGACCCCGGCTCGCCCTGGGCCATCGGCTCGGCGGCCGGTGGCCACGACGCCATCCACCCCGACCTGGGCGATTTCGCCGCCTTCGACCGCTTCATCGCCAAGGCCAAGTCGCTCGGCCTGGAGGTGGCCCTCGACTTCGCCCTCCAGGCCTCGCCCGACCACCCCTGGTTGCGGGACCACCCCCAGTGGTTCACCACCCGGGCCGACGGCAGCATCGCCTACGCCGAGAACCCGCCCAAGAAATATCAGGACATCTATCCGCTGAACTTCGACAACGACCCCGCCGGGCTCTACCGGGAGTGCCACCGGCTGCTCGAGTTCTGGATCGACAAGGGCGTCACCATTTTCCGGGTCGACAACCCCCACACCAAGCCGCTCCAGTTCTGGGCCTGGCTGTTGGCCCGGGTCCGGGCCCGCCACCCCGAGGTCCTATTCCTGGCCGAGGCCTTCACCCGCCCGGAGATGATGCAGGCCCTGGCCCAGGTCGGCTTCCACCAGTCCTACACCTATTACACCTGGCGCACCGCCAAATGGGAGCTGGAGGAGTATCTGACCGAGCTGTCGAGCCAGACGGCCCATTTCTTCCGGCCCAATTTCTTCGTCAACACGCCCGACATCAACCCCCTCCAAATCCGTTCGGGCCGCCCGGCGGCCTTCGCCATCCGGGCTATCCTGGCAGCCACGCTGTCGCCCAGCTGGGGGGTCTACTCCGGTTACGAGCTGTACGAGTGCCAGCCGCTCAAGCCAGACGGCGAGGAATACCTCAACTCGGAGAAGTACGAGTACCGCCCGCGTGATTTCAACGCCGAGCCCAACCTCAACCTGCTGCTGACGACGCTCAACCTGATCCGGCGGTCCCACCCGGCGCTGCAGCAATTGCGCCGGCTCGATTTCCATCCGACCAGCGACGAGCAGGTCGTCGCCTTCAGCAAACGGGCCGGGGCGGACCGGGTGCTCGTGGTCTGCAGCCTGGACCCCGAGGGCGCCCGGCAGGCCCGGCTGGACCTCGACCTGGAGGCCCTCGGCCTGACCGGCCGGGACCGCTTCGCCGCCCACGACGCCCTGACCGGCGCCACCTGGCAATGGGACGCCCAGCCTTTCGTCGTCTTGACCCCAGACCAACCAGCCCATATCGTCACCCTCCCGGCCGACTGACCGGGAATAACCCACTAGCCCACAAACCCACAAGGAGTCAAAACCAATGGCCAATTATGACCTCGCCGGCGAACTCACCGGCTTCGATCTGGAGGGTTTCCAGTCCGGCGGCGACACCGAGATCTGGAAGCGCCTCGGCGCCGAAGTCACGACCGTTTACGACCACGACTTAGGCCAACGTATCCCGGGGACGCGCTTCTCGGTCTGGGCGCCGAACGCCCAGCGGGTGCTGGTGGCCGGCGATTTCAACTATTGGGCCGGCGACGACATGGTCAAGCTCCCCGGCACCGGCGTGTGGTCGCGTTTCATCGAGCAGCGCGGCTCCGGCACGATGTACAAGTTCAAGGTGTTGGGGGCGGACGGCGTCTGGCGCGAGAAGGCCGACCCGATGGCCCGTTTCGCCGAGACCGACGGCAAGTCCGGCTCGATCGTCTGGGCCTCGGGCCACCAGTGGGGCGACCAAGCCTGGCTGGAGCGGCGGGCCGCCTGGCAGCCCCACGCCGCGCCGCTGTCGATCTACGAGGTCCACCTGGGCGGCTGGCGCCACGGTTTGGGCTACCGCGAGGCGGCCGACGAGTTGATCCAGTACGTCCAGTGGCAGGGTTACACCCACGTCGAGTTCATGCCTTTGGCCGAACACCCCTTCGCCCCCAGTTGGGGTTATCAGGTGACCGGCTTCTTCGCCCCCACCTCGCGTTACGGCACGCCGGACGACCTGCGTTATCTGATCGACCGGCTGCACCAGGCCGGCATCGGCGTCATCATGGACTGGGTGCCGGGCCATTTCGCCACCGACGAGTGGGCGCTGCACCGTTTCGACGGCACGGCCCTGTACGAGCACGAGGACCCGCGCCAGGGCTTCCACCCCGATTGGGGCACCTATATCTTCAACTACGGCCGCAACGAGGTCAAAAGCTTCCTGGTCTCGAACGCCCTCTACTGGTGCCAGGAGTTCCACATCGACGGCCTGCGGGTCGACGCCGTGGCCTCGATGCTGTACCGCGATTATTCGCGCAAGGCCGGCGAATGGGTGCCGAACATCTACGGCGGCAACGAGAACCTGGAGGCCATCGACCTCCTGAAATACGTCACCGCGCACCTCTACCAGCGCTGTCCCGGGGTGCTCATGATCGCCGAGGAGTCGACCAGTTTCGCCGGCGTCACCAAGCGGGTGGACGAGGGCGGCCTGGGCTTCGGCTTCAAGTGGAACATGGGCTGGATGAACGACACTCTGCGCTACATCGAGCTGGACCCGGTCTACCGCCAGTGGCACCACGACCTGGTGACCTTCGCCATGGTCTACCAGTACTCGGAGAATTTCATCTTGCCCATCAGCCACGACGAGGTAGTCCACGGCAAGGGCTCGATGATCAACAAGGTGCCCCAGGACGACTGGCGCAAATTCGCCACCCTGCGGGCCTTCTACGCCTTCCAGTGGGCCTTCCCCGGCAAACAACTCATTTTCATGGGCTGCGAGTTCGGCCAGCGCCAGGAGTTCAACGAGCACGAGTCCCTGGAATGGTGGGTGTCGGATTTGTGGGGCCACCACGGCCTGATGTATCAATTCCACACCATGAACCGGCTCTACAAAGAGCGTCCGGCCCTCTGGCGGCTGGACCAGGAGCCGGCCGGCTTCCGTTGGATCAACGGCGACGACGCCTCGGCCAACGTCTTCTCCTGGCTGCGCCACGACGGCCAGGGCCACTGGCTGGCGGCGGTGACCAATTTCTCGGCCACACCCCATGAGCGCTACCGCATCGGCCTGCCCGAGGCCGGGCGCTGGAGCGAGATCCTGAACACCAACCGGACCGAGTTCGACGGCAACGGCGACTATCTCAACGACCAGATCGAGACCGAGGCCATCGCCGCCAACGGCTACAACTTCAGCTCCACCGTCAAGCTGCCGCCCCTGGCCACGATTTGGCTGGAGCTGAAGGCCTGACCCGTTCGTCGCCCCCGCCCCCTCGCCGCCGCGGGGGCGGGGGCGACACCTCCAGCGCGGCCTTGGACTTCAGCCTCGGATCACCGGGCGGCCGTCGGCGGTGGCCCACGGACCGCCTTGGCTCGGGCGTCAGCCTCGGATCCCCGCCGGGACCGCCCGGTTCACCGAGGTTTGGCGGCAGACCAACCATTGCCGGGCCATCGCCTGGACCACCCGGACCGCCAGGGGCTTGGGCCTCAGCCCAGGATCACCAGGGCTTGGGCCAACAAGATCTTGGCCACCATCGCGGCCGGGTAGACCAGGGCGTAACCCAGGCCGACCTGGGGGTCGAACTCGGTCCGCTCGTTGGCGAAGGCCAGCACCGCCGGCTGGGTCTGGGCGCCGCCCAGCTGCCCGGCCACCTGCGGCCAGGGGAGGCGCCTGGGCCAGCGGCCGACGACTAGCAGGGCGACGGCCGCCGTGGCGGTGATGGCCAGGCCCAGCAGGATGACGCGCCAGCCCAGGTCAGAGGTGATGGCGGCGCTGAAACCGGCCCCGGCCTTGGTGCCGGCGTAGGCCAGGAAGATCAACATGCCCAGGCTGGACAAGGAGTTGGCCGAGGCCGTCGCCATCGAGGTGACCACCGGGCCAACCCGGCCGATGCGCCCGAAGACCAGGCCGACGACCAGCGTGCCGACGGCCGACCCCAGGGCGAAGCCGCCGCCCGGCAACGGTATGTGGACCAGCCCGATCAGCACCCCGCAGGTCAGCCCCAGGGCCAGGCCGGTCGGGTTGATGTCGGAGAAGCCCCGCTCGGAGTCGCCCAGATAACTGCGGACGGCCCGCATCTGGTCGCTGGGGGCGACCACCCGCAGCCGGTCGCCCGACTGGACCACGAAGTCCGGCGTCGCCACCAGGTCGACGTCGCCCCGGCGCACCCGCGAGACCTGGGCCCCGAAACGCTCGGGCAGGCCCAGGTCTACCAGCCGCAGCCCCAGCAGGGCCTGCTTCGACACCGTCACCCGGTTGTAGTCCAGATGGGTCTGCTCGCCCACCAGATCGTGGGATGAGGTGTGGCCCAGCTCGGCCGTGATGGCGTCCAGCAGCTCGGCCGGTCCGACCACGCTGACCAGGTCGCCGCGGCGCAGACGCTCGTCCGGGACGGCCACCACGGTGTGCTCCGGGTCCTCGTCGTGGCGCACCCGGGAGAAGCTGATCTCGCCTCGGTGGCGCTCCTGCAGCTCGGCGATGGAGGAGCCGTCGGCCTGGTCGATACGGACGGTGCGCTGCTCCAGGCGGGGCCGGCGCTGGCGGTTCTTCCCGCCCCTGGCCAGCGCCCAGGCGGCCGCCAACAACATGCCGATGACGCCGCCCAGATAGCTGATGGAGTAGCCCAGGGCCGGCTCCTCGGCCTGGCCGGCCGCCTGGCCGGCCGCCGCCAGGGCCGGGGTGTTGGTCAGCCCGCCGGCGAAGGTCCCGGCCACCACCGCCGAGGACAGCCCCATCAACCGACCCGCCAGGGCGGCCACCGCCGCCGCCAGCACCAGACAGCCGGCCACCGACAACATGGTAGGCCAGCCCCGGCGCAGCGAGCCGAAGAAGTTGGGCCCGGAGCTGACCCCCACCGTGTAGGTGAACAGGGCCAGCCCGAAGTTGCCGACCACCTCCGGCACCGCCAACTCGACCCCATGGGCGACCCCGACGGCCGTCAGGGCCAAGGCCACGAACAAGACCGCCGCCGGCCCCAGGGAGAAGCCGGCCAGCTTGACCGATCCCAGGGCCGAGCCCAGCAGCACCAACGCGACTAGCAGCAGAATAGGCTGCGCGGCTAGAAACTCGAACATGGATTCCTCACCCTGGTTCTGGGCCAATCATTCCGGGCCGATCATTGGGAAAGCGGTCCCCCGCCGCCAGACGGAGCCTATCGCTCGGCCCGGCGCCGGCCCGGGCGGGGCGCCCCGGGGCCGGCGGATGGACCGCTGGTCCGAGCCGGGGTCCGCCGCCGCTCCCCGAGGCCAGCGACGCTAGACGGGTGTGACGGAGTCGGCGCGAAGACGGGCCGAGGGTCCGTCAGACATCGACGGCGCCACGCCCGCCGGCCACGTTGGTGGGCCGGAAGAGGGATCAGCCGGTCCGGACCAGGATGCGTTGGCACTCGGCGCAGCGCAGCACCTCGTCCGGCGGCGCCGCCAGGTAGCGGTTGTGGTCGGCGGTGGTGGCCTCCAGGCCGCAGCCGGTGCAGCGCCGCCCTTTCAACTCGGCCGCGCCGAGGCCGCCGTAACGCTCCCGCAGCTTGTCGTACAGGCCGACCAGGTCGTCCGGCAGCCGGCCGGCCAGCGCTTGGCGTTGGGCGCGGTGTCGTCTCATCTCCTGGCGGGCCTCGTCCAAACTTTGATCGCGCTGGGCCAGAGCCTCTCTGAGGTCGGCCTCGACCGCCGTCAATGCCCCTTGGGCTCGGGCCAGGCGGGCCTCGGCCCGCTCCAAGGCCTCCATGGCCTCCAACTCCTCGTCCTCCATCACCGCCACCCGGGTCGTCAGGTGGGCCACCTCATCAATCATCGCGGTCAGGGCTTTGGCGTCCAGGGTGCCGTCATGGATCCGTTTCTGGTCCCGCCGCAAACGCTCCCGCACCGGGGCGACATCGGCCTCGGCCTTGGCCCGGACGGCCTCGGCGTCGGACAGGGCGGTCCGGGCCGCCACCGACTCGTCTTGGCCGGATTGGCGCCGCGCCGCCAGTCCCTCGATGGTCTGGTGGATGGGCCAGGTCTGGACCTTCCGCTCCAGCTGTGCGATCGCCGTGTCGACCGCCTGAAGCTCCAACAGTCGCCGCTGACTGGCGGGGTCGGCTCTCATGGGTCCTCCTCAGGTCGCGCCCCATCCTATTGGCTCTGGCCGGGGGCTCTCCGGGAGGCGTTTCGAGAGCGTCTCGCCGGCCGGCCGCCGCCGACGGGGGCGTAAGCTCTGCCCGGTCGAGAGGAGAGACCATGGCGGACGACGACTCCGGGGCCGACCGGACGCCCCCCTTCTCGGACGACTTCAAACGCTTCATCCCCCAGGACTGGGCGCCCTATCCCCCGCCGCCCGACCCTCTGCCGGCCAGCGGCTGGGCCGAGATCCGGCGGGACCGCCTGCGCCAGCTCTTCCCGGGCGAGCGTCTGGTCTTGCCGGCCGGGCCTTATAAGACGCGCTCGAACGACTGCGACTACCGCTTCCGCCCCCACTCCGCCTTCGCCTATTTCTCCGGCCTGGGCCAAGACTACGAGCCGGACGCCGTCCTGGTGATTGATCCCGACAACGCCAGCCTCTATTTCCACCCCCGCGTCCCCCGCGCCGACCCGGAGTTCTACAGCTCCGCCCGCTATGGCGAGATGTGGGTCGGCCAACGCCTGTCACAAGACGAGATGGCCGCCTGGACGCGTCTGACGGTCAAGCCGATAGAGCAGTTGGCGGCCGACCTGGCCCGGCCCGGCCCGGCCACCCGGGTGCTGCGGGAGGCCGACCCGGCCATCACCACGTTGGTCGACGTCCTGCGGGGGCGGGACTCGGCCGCCGCCGACGCCGCCCTGGCGACCGCCTCCGCCGAGTTGCGCCTGGTCAAGGACCAGTTCGAGATCGAACAGTTAGAACTGGCCTGCGCCGCCACCAAGGCCGGTTTCGACGCCGTCATAGCCGACCTGCCCGAGGCCGTCCGGCGGGGACGGGGCGAGCGCTGGGTGGAGGGGGTTTTCGGCCTCCACGCCCGCCACCTGGGCAACGCCGTCGGCTACGACACCATCGCCGCCTCGGGCGACCGGGCCAACACCTTGCACTGGATCCGCAACGACGGCGACCTCAAGCCGGGCGACCTGCTGCTGCTCGACGCCGGGGTCGAGGTCGACAGCCTCTACACCGCCGACATCACCCGCACCCTGCCCGTGACCGGAGGTTTCAGCGATGTCCAGCGCGAGGTCTACCAGGCCGTGCTGGAAGCCCAACAGGCCGGGATCGCGGCCGCCCGCCCCGGCGCCCAGCACCAGGACATCCACGCCGCCGCCATCCGGGTGATCGCCCAGCGCCTGTCCGACTGGGGCTGCCTGCCGGTCTCGGTCGACCAGGCGCTGTCCAAAGAGGGCGGCCAGCACCGCCGCTGGATGGTCCACGGCACCAGCCACCACCTCGGCCTCGACGTCCACGACTGCGCCCAGGCCCGGGCCGAGCACTACCGGCTGGGCCGGCTGCGCCCCGGCATGGTCGTGACCGTCGAGCCCGGCCTCTACTTCAAGTCGACCGACCTACTGGCCCCCGCGCCCTTCCGCGGCGTCGGCGTCCGCATCGAGGACGACATTCTGATCACCGACGACGGCTGCCGCAACCTGTCGGCCGCCTTCCCCAAGCAGCCGGACCAGGTCGAAACCTGGCTAGCGACCGTCCAAAGCCGCTAGTGGGTCCGAATAAACCTCATTCAGTCGGACTACCGGGCGTGTCCATTCAGGGTGTGACCGCAACGCACTGACTGCGCACGCGAAAAACTCCCTATCTAGTAGTGTTATGCCTATGAGTGTGGTGACGCGTGTCGGGCGGCTTCCGGTGGAGATCACTCGCGCTCCGATGAGGGCCGTACGTCCTGTCATGCTTCGAAACCTGTACGCCAACCCCGAGAAGGAACTCGTGCGGCTGCGGGCGAACGGCCTGGCGGTCAGGATCGCTCCAGGAACGTATGTTGCCAAGCCCGATACGGTCGCGCCTGGGGAGGCATGGAAACCGGTGTTCGAAGAGGCTGCGATGGCGTATGCGACAGCCGCGTACGGTGACCAAGTGCCGGTGCTCGCCGGGCTCGGCGCGGCTCGGCACTGGCATGCGATTCCGAGGGCCATCGGAGTGACTGTGATCGCTGTGCCCGAGCAGCACCGTCCCGTCACTCTGGACACTGGGGGGCGGATCGTTTTCACGCGCCGCGACACGACGAGCATCGATGCCATCCCGGTACAGGCTGGGCTGGGCGTCATGCGTGTCACCCGGATGGAGCAGACTCTTGTCGACTTGGTGCTGCGTCCCGAGTTGGGCGGCATGCCTGCGGAGGGATTGGTCGCGGCTGATGCTCTCGTCCCACGGGTCGACCTGGACCGGCTGACCCGTCTACTGGGAGGGCTACCGAAGGCGAGCGGTCAGCGTGTACGCACCTGGTTGGCAGAGAGAGGGAGCTGATGTCTGACCAATCAACATCCCGAGGTCGAGCGAGGGTCAGTTCGGCCCAACCGACGGTGCTGCTCGATCATGCCGAGCGTGACGCTTGGGCGGCACGGTTCGGTGTGGCACCCGAGCAGATCGATCACGATCACGCGATCTCCCACCTGCTCGCCGCGATCTCAACCCAGGCCGACAGGTTCGTCTTCTACGGCGGCACCGCGCTGAGCCGCACCGTTCTACCTGATCTGCGCCTGTCCGAGGACATCGACCTGTTAAGTGTCGGGCCGCGCCGTGACGCCGCCAGGCTCATCGACCGAGCCATCGTCGACTACATGGAACCAAGGTTCGGACTGGCCACCGCCGACCCGTGGCTCGCCTCCGCCGCGAAGAACACCCAGGCATGCCTGTTCCACGTCGGTGACGTCGACGTTCAGATCCAGTTGATCGACGGCACGTACTACACCGACTGGCCGACCCAGACCTCCGACATCGGACAGCGCTACAGCGGCGTCCCGCCCGTACGGATGCGCACACCTACACACCGCGCTCATTCGTTGGTGCGAAGACCAGCGCCTGGGCGGAGACGACCCGCAATGCGCCCCGTGACCTGTACGACCTGTGGGCCCTCGCTGATAAGCACTGGATCGACGCCGACGCCGCCCGACTCTTCAAGCAGCACGGCCCAACCGGTGGCTACCCCGAACCCTGGATCCTCCCCGCCAAACCTCCCACCGAGGATCAATGGCTCGACGCTTTGCGCCACCAATGCATCCCACAGGTCGGCGCCGCCGAAGCCTACGAGACCGTCACCAACGCTTGGGGCGCAGCAGTCGCCAGAGCCAAGACAGACGAGCAGCCATGACGAGCGACGATCCTGCGTCGGCGGGCTCACAGTCAAGCACCAGTCTCAAATGCGAAGTACCAGTCTCAAATGCGTCGGGCTGACAGGATTTGAACCTGCGACCCCTTGACCCCCAGTCAAGTGCGCTACCAAGCTGCGCCACAGCCCGCCTCTAAGTTACCGGCGCCCGAAAGACGCCGACGGGACACTGTACTACGAACCAACGGGCGACCCGAACCGACCGGCCGCCGACAGTGGGCTCCGTTTAAACCTATGATCGATTGAACCTGCGACCGTCGGCGGACCCCCAGTCAAGTGCGCTACCAAGCTGCGCCACATCCCGCTTTCGTTGTCGGCGCCTGAGCAACGCCGGAGGGATACTGCACTACGGCCCGACGGCCGGACCGAACCGGTTGGCCGCCGACGGCAGGGATCAGCCGGCCGTCCCGGAGCGGCGCCTACGGGCCAACTGGACGATCAGCCAGACGAAGAGGCCGAGGACGACGACGGACAGGCCGAGCAGGGAATCGTCCATCATCGCCCTACCATCGCCGAAGGCGAAGAAGCCGCCGCCCTCGACCAGGGCGTCGACGCACCACATCAGCGTCGCCCCCCAGTAGATCAGGGCCAGGGCGCCAAGGCGGGAGCGAGACGAGACGCCGGGACGGGAAAACCTCAGCACCGTCACCAGCACAGCGGCGGCGGCGGTGATGAGCAGGGTCACGGCTCAGCCCCGAGGGGTCGCGGCGGCCTGGGGCGCCACCGCCCGCCGCAGAGCCGGCAACCGGTCCACCGCCACCACCATGGCGACCCAAGCCAGGGTCGTGACGACGGCCATGCCGAGGCCGACCGTGGCCAACTCTCGACCCATCAGCGCCGTCTGATCGGCGCTCTTCAAGGCGGTCAAGAAGGGCGGCAGGGGGCTGATCTCGCCGTGCCAGAGGTGCTCCAGGGCCAGCAGCAGGGCGCCGCCCCAGAGCATATTGGTCAGCCAACGCAGCTTGGTCGCCCAAGGCAGACTGGTCGGGTCGGAGGTCTTCGGCTCGACCCCCCGGGCCGCCCGACGCTCGATCACGGTGGCGACCACGGCCTCGGCCGCCGGAACCAGGAAACAGGCCATCTGGATTTCTCCTCACGCATCATCCGAGGTCGTCCGGGGCCGGACCAGCCGGCGGGAGGACGATTCAACGGCATCCTACAGCCGCCCCGGGCGCCAACCGGCCGGTTTGAGACCGGTTTGAGACCGGTCGGTTGGCGGCCGGGGCCGCCGCTCGACGGACGTCCGGCTCGCCCGCCCTCGGAGCCGACCGCCCCGCCGGTCAACGGCGGATCCGGGACCGGCCGACGGCAGGCCGTCAGCGCCCGCCTTTGCCCCGGGCTTTGACTTGGAGGTGGATCGGGCTGCCGACGAAGCCGAAGTCTTGGCGCAGGCTGCGCTGGACGAAACGCAGGTACGGCTGGTCGAGTTCGCCAGTGGTGAACAAGACGAAGGTCGGGGGGCGGCTTTGGACTTGGGAGGCGAACAGGATGCGGGGCTGGCGGCCGCCCCGCACGGGATGGGGGTGGGAGGCCGCCAATCGGCCCAGGAAAGCGTTCAGCCGACCGGTGGTGAGCCGGCTCTCCCAGCCTGCCAGGGCGGTCTCGACGGCTTGGCCCAGCTTGGCCACGCTGCGCCCGGTCAGAGCCGACAGGTTGATGCCGGGAGCCCAGGCGACGTGGCCCAGGTCGCGCTCGATCTCCCGGTCGAGGTAGCGCCGCCGCTCGGCGTCGACTAGGTCCCATTTGTTGTAGACCAGGACCAGGGCCCGCCCGGCCTCCACCACCAGGGACAAGATCCGCAGGTCCTGCTCCGACACCGGCTGGGAGGCGTTGAGCACCACCAGACAGGCCTCGGCCCGCTCGACCGCCGACTGGGTGCGGAGCCAGGCGTAGTACTCGTGGCCGCTGGCCTCCTTCAGGCGGCGCCGGATGCCGGCCGTGTCCACGAATTGATAGGTCACGCCGTCCAGGTCGACCAACTCGTCCACTGGGTCGACCGTCGTCCCGGCGACGTCGTCGACCACCGACCGGGGTCGCCCGGACAGCCGGTTCAGCAAGGACGACTTGCCGACGTTGGGCTTGCCCACGATGGCCACCCGGCGCGGCCCGTCCTCGGCCTCGTCGGCCTCCGGGGGGGCGTCGGGCAGAGCCGCCAAGATAATGTCCAGCAGGTCGCCGGCGCCGCGGCCGTGCAAGGCCGAGACCGGTTGCGGGGCGCCCAGCCCCAGACTCCACAAACTGGCGGCCTCGGTCTCGGAGCGGGCGTCGTCGGCCTTGTTGGCCGCCAGGATGACGGGTTTGCGCGAGCGCCGCAGGACCGGCACCACGGCCTCGTCCTGGTCGGTCGGGCCGACCGTGGCGTCGACCACGAAGACGACCGCGTCGGCCATCGCCACCGCCGCCTCGGCCTGCTCGGCGATCTGGGCCGCCAGCCCCTTGGCCCCAGTCGTCCAACCGCCGGTGTCGGCCAGGACGAACTCCCGGCCGCGCCAAACAGCGTCGTAGCAGACCCGGTCCCGGGTGACACCGGGGACATCCTCGACCACGGCCTGACGCCGGCCCAACAACCGGTTGACCAAGGTTGACTTGCCGACGTTGGGGCGCCCGACAATGGCGACGACGGGCTTGGCAGCCATCTACCCCCCTCTCTTGCGGCCCCAATCCTAGATGGCTGACTCCAGGGCGCCCCCAACCGCTCTCCGCCCTCCCGTCTAAGCCCTGGCCCGGCCGCCGGCCCCGAGGGCCGATCCGGCTGACCCGCCGAAAGCTGTCGGAAGTTTGTTGCCTGGCCGGACGGCCCCTATAATCGTCCTCGCTAGGCCTCCTCCAAGACTGACCAAGGCTGAGGCGTGGCCAGACCAGCCGCCCGAGGAAAGATATGGTGCATTATGCGTAGGGTTTTGGCCGGATGTGTGTGTGGTTTGGCTGTGGCGCTGGCCGCTTGGTCGCCGGCCGTGGCCGCCGATCCAGAGCCGGCCGACTTCTGCGCCGAGTACCCCGGGGTGTCGGCCTTGCTGACCGAACTGTATGGCCAGTACATGGACTCCGACCCCGACGCCGACCCCGATCTGCCCTATATCCACAGCCAACTGGTCGCGGTCAACAACGTTTTGGCCTACCTGATGACCGACCCGGACATCCCGGACGAGTTGTACTCCAATATGGCCTATGTCCAGCCCTATTTCGCCGAGCTGCAAGAGGCCATGCGCGACCGCTACCCGGACAAGCCGGGCCAGCAGATGGACTACAACAAGGTCTCCCAGCTGATGACCGATGAGAAGCGGGCCGACATCAGCGACAAGGTCATGGCGATGCGGTCGGTCGGCGCCTCTTATTGCGGTCTCGACTCCGAGCCGACGGCCAGCGACGAGCCGACGGCCAGCGCCACCCCCAGCCACAGCGCCCAGCCCAGCGCCACCGCCCAACCCAGCGTCAGCCTCAGCCCGACGACCGCCCCCAGCCTGGCCCAGGACAAGGTCACCATCATCCAGTCCGGCGCCAAGTTCACCTTCGTGGCCTCCGGCTTCCAGGCCGGGGAACAGGTCACGGCCACGGTCGACGCCACCATCGCCGTGGGCCAGAAGGTCGCCCCGGCCTCGGGGGTGGTGTCCTTCGAGTGGACCGCCAAGACCGCCGGCCAGCACAGCGTGACCATCGCCGGGCCCGTCTCCGGCAACGTCACCAAGACCTTCACCGCCTCCGCCCTGCCGGCCACCGGCGATGCCTGGTCGGCCACCGTCGTCAGCCTGGCCGCCCTGGCCGCCCTGGCCCTGGCGGCACTCTGCGGCTTGGCGGCGGCGGCCGCCTCCACCGCCGGGACGAGGCGTCTCTGAGGCGACTGGAGGCGATTGAAACAATTATGAAGCTCTTCATGAAGCTCTTACCCCAGGCCCCTGCAATGCCTATAGACTGCGACCGGGCGTTATCGCGCCGCGTCGTTCCCGACCCACAGAAGGTGGCAACGTCAAATGCGTAGAGTCTTTGTTTGCATAGTGGCTGGCACCCTCAGCGTCGCCGGCCTGGTCGTGGCCGTGGCCGCCCATGGTGAGCCTGGCGACGGCTCCGCCCGTCTGGGCGACATCTTGCCCGGCTCCTTGTCGGATTGGGACGGCACCAGCGGTTGGGCCACGCGAAACCAGGCCCTGATCACCGCCCAGGGCTACGACGCCACCGCCGTTGGGACCCCGGCCGGGGCCGACGCCCAAGTGGCGGTGGACCTGGCCGCCGCCACGGTCAGTCTGCCCCAGCGCTGCGACCAGATCACCACGGTCGACGCCGTCCTGGGCGATGCCCAGGGCACGGTCACGCTGGAGTTGCAAGACGCCATCATGTCCCTGGAGGAGGACAGCCACGCCCTCGACTTCAGCCTGGAGGAGAGCCTCTCCCTGGTGCCCCCGATCACCATGACCGTGCGTTCCAACAACGCCGACGACGGTGTCTACCTGATCGACGTGGCCGCCGGGACGATCACCCCTAACCCCGGCAGCCGCGACTACGACGAGGTGATAGCCGAGCACGAGGACGAGTTGGTCAACGGCATCCGGGACGAGATGGGCCCGATGCTCCAATCCGGCCTCAACAAAGGCTTGGGCGATGCCATCGGCAATAGCATCTGGAACCTGGCCTACGCCGAGACCCTGCCTTTCTCCTTCGGCCACCCCTTGGGGTCGGACGGCGCCGGCCTGTCCAACGGCCAGAGCGCCACGATCGACCTCGCCGCCATCATCAGCGGCTCCTGGGTGGAGGAGTTCAGCGGTGAGACGATGCTGGACGTGACCGAGATCAGCACCTTGAGCTGGCAAGACTTCATCCCCGCCGCGATCCAAAGCCATCTCGTCGGCACCGTCGGCGAGACCCGGCTTGACAACATCGACATCATCGACACGGCCGCCGTCCAGATGATGGAGCAGCTCACCGGCAGCATCAACACCTTCGCCAGCCAGGGCTCCTCCCAGATCGTGACCGGCGTCAACGACGGCCTGAAAGAGGTCTCCGGCACGGCGCCGCTGGCGGACTACCCCGATCAGATCGTCAATCTGACTCTCTTCACCGCCAAAGACCGGGGGATCGTCTCCAACCGGTTGGCCGACCTGATCGCCCAGAAGTCGTCCCCCACCGGCCCTTGGAAGCAAGCCGTCATCGACCACGGCTACATTGAGGGCTACGTCGTCCGTGACTACACGGTCGACGCCCTGACCAGCCTCGTCCCCACCGCCGTCACCAGCACGCCGGTGGCCGCCAGCCTGTCCCTCGGCGCCCCGCTCCAACTGGCACCCGGCGCCTCGGCCACCATCAACCCGGTGGTGGCGGCAGCGACCGGCGCCGTGGCCCCGACCGGCACCCCGACCTATAGCTACGTCTCCGGCGACTCGGCCGTGGCCACGGTCGACGTCGCTGGCACGGTCAGTGCCCAGGCGGCCGGCCAGACCACCATCACGGTGACGGCCACTTGGCCCTGCGCCAGCGGCGCCGACATCACGGCCTCGGCCCAACTCGGCGTCGAGGTGGCCGCGCCGACGCCCAGCAGCCAGCCGCCCGCCTCGCCCACACCAACTCCCACGCCCACCAGCAGTCCGACGACCCCGACCGACGGGCCTTGGTGCCTTGAGGGCGTCAACCTCTGGCCTGGGGCCATGACTCTCTTGGGCCTGCTGTCGTACGACCCGGATAACAGCGTAGCCAGCCTGGAAGCCATGCAATTCCCCGCCAACGAGTTGACCAATCTCTTCCAAACCATGCTGGACATGAGCGATGTTCCAGACGGAGCCGTCGCCTCGCTGACCTTCCTGCACGACTTCTTCCTGGACTTGAGCGCGGCCGTCAACGACCCCACCGACCCCACCGCGGTTCAACAAGTCCAAGATCTGCTGGTGGGACAAGGCGGCCAGATGGCCTCGGCCTACGTCGAGGCCGCTAGCTACTTCGTCGACATCTGCCAGGCGTCACCGACACCTACCCCGACGCCGACGCCGACGCCGACACCTACGCCGACGCCTACCCCGACGCCGACGCCTACCCCGACCCCGACCCCGACCCCGACCCCGACCCCGACCCCGACGCCTACGCCTACCCCAACACCCACGCCTACGCCTACCCCAACGCCGACACCCACGCCTACGCCGACACCGACACCCACGCCGACACCCACGCCTACCCCGACACCCACGCCTACCCCGACACCCACACCTACCCCGACACCGACACCGACACCTACCCCGACGCCTTCGCCTTCTCCGTCCTCGTCCGCCACATCGGCGCCGGCGGTGTGCGCGGCTTTCGAGGCCGATGTGACGGCGGTGTCGGAGGCTTTGGAGGGTCTGGGGTCGGCCGCTTCGGCGGAGGAGACAGTGGACTTGCTAGACACCTTGGTGGCCGGGCTGGGCCGGGTGTTGGCGGCCGATCCGCCGGCCTCGGTGTCTGAGCCGTTGACGGTGGCGATCAGTTTCTTCAGCGATCTGAGAACGGCCGTGGTGAACAATGACGCGAGCATGGCGGCGGACTTGGTGGCTCGTCAGCCGGCGGCCCAGGAAGCCTTGAACCAGGCTCTGATCGGGATCGCGCAGTACTGCGGTTACCCGCTACCGTCTGATTCCCCGTCGCCCTCGTCGTCCACCTCGGTTGAGTCGCCCACGCCGACGCCGACACCCACGCCTTCCCCGTCGCTGACGCCGACACCCACGCCGACACCCACGCCCACGCCCACGCCGACACCTTCCCCGTCGCTGACGCCCACGCCCACGCCGACACCTTCCCCGTCGCCGACGCCCACACCGACACCAACACCCACGCCCACGCCCACACCTTCCCCGTCACTGACACCCACACCGACACCAACACCCACGCCCACGCCCACACCTTCCCCGTCACTGACACCCACACCGACACCAACACCTTCCCCGTCACTGACACCCACGCCGACACCAACACCTTCCCCGTCACTGACACCGACACCGACGCCCACGCCCACGCCCACGCCGACACCTTCACCGTCGCCGACGCCGACGCCGACACCGACACCCACGCCCACACCTTCCCCGTCGCTGACGCCCACGCCGACACCGACACCGACGCCCACCACGTCACTAACGCCGACACCTTCACCGACGGCGACGCCTGCCGGGTTGCGGGCCGAGTTGACGGACACCACGGTCACATTGCGCTTCGTCAATGGACAGCTTGTGGCCGCCGTTCCCATGACCGTCACCGGCTCTGGCTTCCAGCCTGGTGAGACCGTCAGCGGCGTGATGAACTCCGAGCCCTATCAGCTCGGCTCCAAACCAGCCGACGCCGATGGCAGGGTCGTCTTCCAGTGGGACCTGCCGGCCGATACGACGGCCGGCAACCACACGGTGACGCTGACCGGCGCCCAGTCCGGCGTCATCACCGCCCAGTTCACGGTCGAGTTGGAGGGCGAACCGAGCCCGACGGCGACCACCTCGCCCAGCCCGCAGCCCAGCGCCACCAGCACCGAGTCGCCCAGTCCGCAGCCCAGCGCCACCACCGTGGTCACCGCCACGGCCACGGCTTCCACCTCGGCCCTGCCCCAGAGCGGCCCCAGCCAAACGGTCAACCTCTTCGGCCTGCTCGGCCTGTTGGCCGTCGGCCTCGGCCTGGCCTGCTTGCGCACCGCCGCCAGCCGCCGTCGCTCGTGAGCCCGGCCTGACTAGATATTCGTCCGCCCGGTCCCGTGATGGGGCCGGGCGGACGGGTTTTGGTCCAGGCTAATGGGTTGTCGCAGCTAAAAGTTGGAGGCTGAGCGGTGTCGGGCGATGTCGCTGGCCAGGCGGAGGGAGCGGGCTAGACGCCCGCCGACTGACCACAACGCCGCCAGCGGCGGCGTCCGGCGATGCCAGTTTGATGTTTTAGGCTTTGATGTTTTAGGCGCGACAGCTCACTAGTCGACGGGCTCGAGCGGGGCCCAGCTGGGACCGGTCCGGCCCAGAGCCTCGTCCAGCTTGTGGAAGATCGGGCTCGGCTTGGCCAGCGGCCGGCCGACCGGGATCGGCTGCGACCGCCAGCGGGCCAACTGGTCGGCCCCGCCGCCGGTCAGCACCGGGTAGTCGGCGTTACCCTCCTCGGACACCTCGACCAGTTCGGGCTGGGCCGCCCAGACGCCTTGGCCGCCCAGTTGCTCGAAGACGCGCTGGGCGGCGTGGGGCAGGAAGGGGGTCAACAGCGTGTTGCAGTCCCAGACGACTTGCAAGACGGTGTGCAGAACCGTGTCCCGGCGGGCCGGGTCGCTCAGCTTCCAGGGCTCGGCCCGGGAGAGGTATTTGTTGGCCGCCGACACCAAGGACATGGCCTGGCCGATGGCCTGCTTGAAATGGGCCCGTTCCAAGGCCTGGCCGACCTCGGCGTAGGCCGAGCCGGCGGCCGCCAAGAGGTCCTGGTCACCTCGCTGCAGCGGTCCGGGGGCGGGTATGGCCCGGTTGTGGCGGAACGCCAGGCTGATCGACCGGTTGACCAGGTTGCCCCACTCGTTGTTCAACTCGGTGTTGTTGCGGCGGACGAACTCGTCCCAGGTGAAATCGGTGTCCTGGTTCTCGGGCCCGGCCACGGCGATATGGTAGCGCAGGGCGTCGGGGCCGAATTGGTTCAAGAAGTCGCCCACGTAGATGACCTGCTGGCGGCTGGTGGAGAACTTCGACCCGGACATGGTCAGATACTCCGAGGAGACGATCTCGGTCGGCAGTTCCAACGTTCCGAAACTGGACGGCTGACCCCCCCGGTCGCCTTGGCCATTGGCCCCCAGCAGGATGCCGGGCCAGATCACCGAATGAAAAGTGATATTGTCTTTACCCATGAAGTAGTAGGACTCGGCCGCCGGGTCCTGCCACCATTCACGCCAGGCCTGGGGCCGGCCCTGGCGGCCAGCCCATTCGATCGAGGCCGAGAGGTAGCCGATGACGGCGTCGAACCAGACGTAGATCGACTTCATCGGATTGTCGGACCAGCCCGCCACCGGCACCGGGATGCCCCAGTCGAGGTCGCGGGTGATGGCTCTGGGGCGCAACTCCTGGATCAGTTGGCGGGAGAACTTCATGACGTTGGGCCGCCAGTCCGTGCGCCGCTCCAGCCAATGGCCGAGGGATTGTTTGAGGGCCGGCAGGTCGAGGAAGAAATGTTCCGTCTCGACGAACAAGGGCCGCTCGCCGTTGACCCGCGAGCGGGGCTCGATCAGGTCCACCGGGTCGAGTTGTTGGCCACAGTTGTCGCACTGGTCGCCCCGGGCGGCCGGGAAGCCGCAGATCGGACAGGTGCCCTCGATGTAGCGGTCGGCCAGGGTGCGCCCGGTGGAGGGCGAGATGGCGCCCAACTGGGTGTGGGGCACGACGTAGCCGTTGGCCAGCAGCGCCCGGAACATCTCCTGGGTGACGGCGGCGTGGTTGCGCGTGGTGGTGCGGGTGTAGAGGTCGTAGGTCAGACCCAGGCGGCGCAGGTCCTCGGCGATCACCCGGTGGTATTTGTCGACCGTCTGCTGAGGGGTCAGACCTTCCGTGTCGGCTTGGACCTGGATGGCCGTGCCGTGCTCGTCCGAGCCCGACACCATCAAAACCTCGTCCCCGGCCATCCGGCGGTAGCGGGCGAAGACATCGGCCGGCACCCCGAAACCGGAGACGTGCCCGATGTGGCGGGGGCCGTTGGCATAGGGCCAGGCCACAGCGACCAGGATTTTAGACATGGCCGCCAGCGTACCGCCCCGCCGCCGGATCGTCCCGGCGCCAGTCCGGCTCGGGGCTCAGGGCTCAGAGCCGGGGGGACAGGCTCTGAGCCCAGTCCACCAGCGTCTCGGCCTGGGTGATCATCCGGGTCGTCTCACGCCGCCAGTCGGGCTCCTGGCCGCGATAGGGGCCGGTGGCCAGCGAGATCACCACCGCCGCCGCCCGCAGGCGCAGCTCCACCGGATCGACCCGGCGGTCGAAGGCCGGCATCCAGGCGGCCAGCAAGCGCCGGATGTGGCGGCTCTGGGACTGGTTCATACGCTGGATGCAATGCAGGTGGGCCACCAGGCAGGCCAAGTCGTCCACCCGGCGGCCCGGCCCGATGGTGTCGATGTCGATCAGCCCGGAGACGGCCCCGGCCCGGACGAAGACCTGGGCCTCGTAGAAGTCGCCGTGGGTGGGCTCGTTCCCCGGGGGCCTCCCGGCCAGCCCCCGCTCGATCTGGCCGCCCAGACGGTCCAGGACCGGCCGCAGTTCGGGCAGGGCCGTCTGGACGATGCCGGCGTAGTGGGCCACGGCGCTGGCCCAGGGGGGCCGCCGCCCCAACTGGGCCACGGTCGGCGGCATGGCGTCGAGCAGGGCGATCAGTTGTTGGCCGGCGACGGGCGGCGTCGGCTCGAAGACGGCCCGGGCCAGCGGCGTCCCGGGGGTCTCGGCGATCACCAGCAGATGATCGTCGGTGGTGGCCAGCACCCGGGGCGAGGGCGTCCCGGCGGCCTCCAACAGGCGGTGGCGGCGGACCACGGCCTCGAAGTGGCTGGGGCGCAGCACCTTGAGGTAGACCGTCTGGTCGCGGTCGGCCAGCCGCGCCCGGAAGACGGCCCGCCGGCGGGGGCGGTAGCCGATGAGGTCGAGTCGGAGGTTGGCGGCCCGCAACCGGGGGGCGACGTCGACTTGGCGCAGCAGCGCCGCCAGCGCCACCGGGTCGCTGGCCCGGCGCAGGCCGGGCAGATCGGGATCGTCGGGGTAGACCCAGCAGGCCACCTGCTGGGACCCGGACTGGACCACCTCGGCCCGACGGTCGGCCGCGGTCAGGCCGGCGGTCCTGACGGTGCAGCCGATGGTCTGGCGACTGACCCGCCCGTCCGAGGCGACGTCGACCCGATAGGTCGCGGTGACGGCCCGCCCCGGGTCGGCGTCGACGTGGTCCAGGCACCACGACTTGATTGAGGCGCTAGGCCCGACGACGGCGGTCAACAGCTGAGCGGCGGCTGCCGTGGTCAACAGCGACGTCCCATCAGCCATGTTCATTCCCTTCTTGGGGGTAGAAGTCAATCCATTATGTCACAGGCGGCCCGGGGCGGCCCGTCTCGCCCGCCAGACGGCCTCAGAAAATGGCCCATCGGTGGATCAGTTCAAGCCGGACCTCAGGCCGGCTGGCGCAGGCTGATGCGGGCGGCCCGGCGCCCGTCCATGGCCGTCACCGTCAGCTCCACCACCACCGGCTGGTCGCCCGTTCCGGCCAGTTCGGCCGTGACGGCGTCGCCCAGGCGGGGCAGCTCGCCACGGCGGGCGATCCAGAAGCCGGCCAAGGTGTCATATGGCCCCTCGGGCAGGGTCAGGCCGGTCAGCTCGTGGAATTGCTCCAGCGTGGTCAGACCGTCGACGCCCTCGCCCTCCGGCTCGCCCGTCAGCTGTGGGTCGTACTCGTCGGTGATGTCGCCCACCAGCTCCTCCACCAGATCCTCCAAAGTGACGATGCCGGCCAGGCCGCCGTACTCGTCGCGCACCAGGGCCAGGTGGGAGCCCTGACGGCGTAGCTGGGTCAGGGCGTGGAGGACCTTGACCGTGTCGGGCAGCTCGGCCACCGGACGGACCAGTTGCCGGATGGGGGCGCGCAGGGCCGGCGGGTCCAGGCTCATCAGGTCGCGCACATGGAGGAAGCCGATGATGTCGTCGACCGAGCCGCCGGTCACCGGGTAGCGCGAGTGGCTGCCGGCCTCGACGCTGGCGATGGCCTGGCCGGCCGGGGTGGCGCCGTCCAGGAATGTCACCTCGGTGCGCGGCACCATGGCCTCGCGCAGGGTGCGCTGGCCGGCGGCGAAGACCTCGTCCACGATCCGCCGCTCGTCGTCGCCCAGGAAGTCGGACTCCATCACCAGCGAGCGGAACTCGTCTTGGGTGACCTCTTCCCGGGCGGCCTGGGGGTCGCCCCCCAGCAGCCGCACCACCACATTGGTGGACAGGCCCAAGAACCAGATCACCGGGCTGACCAGTTTGGCGATGAGGTCGACCGGGCCGGCGAAGAGCAGGGCGAAGGACTCGGCCCGCTGCATCGCCAGGCGTTTGGCCGCCAGTTCGCCCAAGACGATGGAGAAGTAGGAGATCACCAGCGTCACCAGCACCAGGGCGACGCCTTGGGCGCCGGGCAGGCCCAGGTCGGCCAGCTTGGGGGCCAGGGCGCCGGCCAGGGAGTCGGCCCCCAGCGAGGCCGCCAGGAAGCCGGAGAAGGTGATGCAAATCTGGACGGCGGACAAGAAGCGGTTCGGGTTCTGGGCCAATTGGGCCACCTTGCGGCCCCGGGCGCCGCGACCGGCCAAGCGGCGGTACTGGGACTCGCGCAGCGACACCAGCGACATCTCGGCCGCCGCGAAGACGCCGCCCAAGACGATGAAAACGAAGATCAGTCCGACCCTGAGCCACAAACTGTTCATCTGACGGTCGCCTCACCCCTTAGCGTCGGGACCCTGGACCAGGATAAGGGCGCCGCGGGTCATTACTCGGGGTGGTAGGCGCAGAAGTCGTCCAGATTCTGGTTGACCGACAAGGCCGTCACCGAGTCGAGGCTGGTCTCGGCGCCGGGGTCGGTCACGCCGGGGTCGGCCGCGCCGGGATCGGCCGACTGGTTCGGGTCCACCGACGCTGTGGCTGTCGATTCGGCGATGGCCTGGGCGACCCGCTCGGCCATGAGCTGGAAGTCAGGATTCGTCTGCATGAAGCCGTAGCCGTCGACGAAGCCCAGGCCGGAGATGACGCCCTGCTGCTTGACTTTCAGCACCAGGTCGAACAGGGGGGCGATGAGAGTGGCCGGGATGTCGGTCCGGATCATGTCGGAGCTGGCCGCCGCGATGGCCTCGTAGCGGGTCAACAGAATGGCCGGGTCGGCCTGGTCCAGGATGGCTTTGACCACGCAGCGTTGGCGGCCGTTGCGCTGGAAGTCGTCGTCGTATTTCCGACTGCGGGCGTACTGCAGGGCGTCGCCGCCATTGAGATGTTGGTCGGGGCCGGGCTCGAAGTAGCCCAGCTCGATCGGCTCCTTGGGCAGTTCCTTGTTGATGTTGACCGTGATGCCGCCGATGGCGTCAACTAGGTCGGTGGCCCCATCGATGTTGACCAGGACGTAGTAGTCGATCTTCTGCCCCAGGGCCTCCCCCACCGACAGCTTCATGGCGTCGGCCCCGAGGTCGCTGGTGGGGCCGATGATGTCGGGGTCGACGTACATGGGCAGGGTCAAGTACATAGAGTTTAAATAAAATGCGGGATTAAGTGGGTTGTAGCAATCATACCAGCCACAACCGTCGAACTCCTGGCTCAGCGGCGAGTCGTCCGGGAAGGGCATCTTGGCGGTCTCGCGTGGCACCGACACCAAGACCGTGTTACCGCTGGCGGTGTCGATGGAGGCCAACATGATGGTGTCGGTCAGGCCGCCGGTGTCCTCGGTCCGACCGATACCCCGGTCGTAGCCCAAGAACAAGACGTTCAGCCGGGGCTTGTTGCCCCAGGGATCGCCGTTGTCGCCCGGGGCGAAGGTCGGCACGGTGACCGAACCTTGGCCCTGGCGGAAGACCGTCGACAACACCTGGGCGCTGGACAAGGCGTATTGGGCGCCGACCAAGCTGGGGGCCGTGACGGCGAAGGCCAACAGGGCGACCACCACAGCGGCCAGCCCGCGGCCCGCTCCGCTCAACCGCTGCGGCGCCAAGCTCCAGTAGGTCGCCACCGTCAGACCGGCCCAGGCCAGTCCCAGGCCGACCAGGCCCAAGGAGGCGAAGCGCAGGACGGAGATGTCGGTCAACAGGGTCAACGCTTGGCCGGGCGCCAGGGCCAGGTAGGCCACGCCCCCCAGGCCGGCCAGGAACAGGATCAAGGCGATCAGGCCGGACACCCGCCGCCCGCCCCGCAGCAGGCCCGCCCCGGGGACGACGGTGCCCAGCGCCGTCCAGCCCAGGGCCGACCCCAGACCGCCGCGCCGACCCGATCCGGCCTTCCGGGCACGGCGCGGACCGTCGCCGGACGAGCCGTTCGAGCGTGACCGGGTGTCGCCCGCCGACCGGCGGGCCCGGCTCTCAGTCCCAGCCATCAATTGATCATCACCTCCGAGATTCGCCCCATAGTACGCGACCGCGGCCAACCGCCGAAGTGGTCGGGCCAGTGGCCGCCGCCGACCGAGGTGTCGCCCGCCCGCCCCGGCCGAGGGCCGCCGTCCGGCCGGCCAGACCCCGGGGGGCGGTCCGCCTCCAGCCGGCCAGACCCCGGATGGAGGACCGCCTCCAGACGGTCAAGCCCGGGGCGGCGGGCCGCCTCCGATTGGTCAGGCCCGGGGCCAGCGGTAGAGGGAGCGGCCGACCGAGTCCCGGATCTCGACTTGGGGTGACGGCTCTAGCTCCAGGTCGACCACCAGTTCGCCGCCGTCGCCCCGGACGACGTAGACATAACGGGTCATGGTCAAGTCGATCGGCTGGCTGCGCGCCCGTATCAACCAGGGGTGGCGGCGGCGCAGCCCGATGAGATCTTGGTGCGCCCGGTAGACCGGCTCGCCCCAGGCGCCCAGTTGGGCGACGGTGGCGGGGAAGGCCGGACGGACGGCGTCGTCGCCACCGGGGCGGTTCTCCTTGCGGGCCTCGAAGCCGCGCTCGTCGCCGTAGTAGATCGACGGCACGCCGCCCACTGTCATCAACACGGCCAGGGCCAGGACGGCCTTGTCCCCCCCGGCGGCGGTGGCCAGCCGGGTGACGTCGTGGTTGCCGATGAAGGTCAGGGGGAGGAAGTGGTCCAGGAAGCCGTTGTGGCGTTTCAGGGTCCAGTCCAGCTCGAAGAAGTTGCGGCTGGCCAGCGCGCTCCAAGTCGATTTCCACAACTCGTACTGGGTCACCGAGTCGAGGCCGCCGGCCTCCACCCGGCGGGCGTAGTCGCCGTGGATGACCTCGCCCACGAACCAGGCATCGCGGTGGTCTTGGCGCAATTCCGGCAGGACGGAGCGCCAGAAGGCGTCCGGCACGGCGTAGGCGGCGTCGAGCCGCCAGGCGTCGGCCCCCCGGTTGAGCCAGTGGTCCATCACCTGTTGGACGTACAGCGCCACCTCGGGGTTGGCGTGATTGAGGGCCACCAGGTCGCCGTGGCCCTCGAAGACCCGAGGACGGGGCTGGCCGTTGGGCCAGTCGAGGGCGAAGAAGCCGGCGTAGCGGCCCTCGGGGCCTTCGCGCAGGGCGCGCTGGAACCAGGGGTGCTGGCGGGAGACGTGGTTGAAGACCCCGTCCAGCATCAGCCGCAGGCCCCGCTGCTGGCAGGCCGACACCAAGGCGTCGAAATCGGACTGGTCGCCCAGGCGGGGATCGATCTGGAAATGGTCCAAGGTGTCATAGCCGTGGGACGAGGCGGCGAAGATCGGCCCCAGGGCCAAGCCGTTGACCCCCAGCTCGCGGGCGTAGTCCAGCCAGGCTATGAGGTGGCCCAGGCCACGGCCGGGCTGGGGGCGGGGCGGGAAGGCGGCGGTGAAGCCGAGGGGGTAGACCTGCCACCAAATGGTCCGCTCGATCCAAGGCGTGGGCTGCTGCATGGCTTGTCGGGATGGGATCGGCCCCTCCCTCCACCCCCTTCGCGCTGTCTGATCGTTCTCCGTGTCTGATCGGCCTGGGTCGATTGTAGGTCCCCGCCAGCGCCCTTCAGCCCGAGGAGGGCCGCCAACCTCGTAGACTGCCGCCCATGCCTGTGGACGTTCTCAAACTGGATAACCCCTCTCCCCCGCCGGGCGGACCCGGGGCGGCCCGGGCGGTGGCCCCATGACCACCGCCATCCTCGGGGTCGGAGTCATGGGCGAGACCATCCTGACCGGTCTGTTGGCCGCCGGCACGGACCCGGCCAGCCTCCGCATCACCACCCGGCGGGCCAAGCACCAGGCCCGCCTGAGGGCCAAGTACCCGGCGGTCGAGGTGACCGGCAACACCGCCGCCGCCGGCTGGGCCGACACCGTCCTGGTGGTGGTCAAGCCCCAGGACGTGGCCGACGTCTTGACCGAGATCGGCCCGGCCCTGCGCCCCGGCGCCCTGGTGGTGTCGCTGGCGGCCGGGGTCGAGACCGCCACCTTGGAGCGCCACCTGCCCGCCGGCCATCCGGTGGTCCGGGTGATGCCGAACACGCCGGCCGCCGTGGGCGAGGGCATGGCCGCCATCTCGGCCGGGGCCCACGCCGACGACGCCCACCTGGAGCGCGTCGCCCAGATCCTGTCCGCCGTCGGCCAGGTGGTGGTGGTGCCGGAGAAATACCAGGACGCCATCACGGCCATCGCCGGCTCCGGCCCGGCCTACGTCATGTTCGTGGTCGAGGCCATGATCGACGCCGGGGTGATGCTGGGGCTGCCCCGGGGCACGGCCACCGAGTTGGTCATCCAAACCGTCTTCGGCTCGGCCAAGCTGTTGCGCGATTCGGGCCAGCACCCGACCGTGCTGCGGGAGAACGTCACCAGCCCCGGCGGCACGACGGCGGCGGCCCTGCGCGAGTTCGAGTCCCACCGGGTCAAGGCGGCCTTCATGGACGCCATGGAGGCGGCCTGTCGGCGCAGCCAGGAGTTGGGGCGGTCCCAGCCCTGATCCGCCGCCGGTCGGCCGATCGGCCGGGCGACCTCAGCGCAGCAGCGCCCGGGCCCGCCCCGGATGGTCGGTGATGATGGCGTCCACCCCTCTAGCGGCCATCCGTTCGATCTCGGCCGGCTGGTTGACCGTCCAGACGTTGACCTCGAGGTGGGACAGGTGGGCCTCCTGAACCAGGTCCAAGACGTAGTCGACGTAGTGCAGCTCGGGGTGGAGGGCGGTGGCCCACAGCTGGGGGGCGTAGGCCCAGGGCTGGTACAAGATATCGGTGAACAAGACCCCGGTGCGCAGCATCGAGCCGCTCTGGCGCAGCCGGGCCAACGAGCAGTGGTTGAAGCTGGACAAGGTGACGCGGTGCCCCAGGTCGAACTCGTCGATCAGCCGGCTGACCTTGTCGCCCAGCCCGGGGTAAGGCACCACAGAGTCTTTCAACTCGATGTTGAGGTCCAGCTCGGTGGCGGCCAGGGCCTCCAGCACCTGGCGCAGGCTGGGGATGGGCTGGGGGGCGAAATCGTCCCAGCCGACGGCGGCGTCGAGGCGGGACAACTCCTCCCAGGTCAGGTCCACCACCTGGCCGCAGCCGTTGGTCGTGCGGTCGACCGTCTCGTCGTGGATGACGACGATCTCGCCGTCGCGCGACAGTTGGACGTCAAACTCCACCCCGTCGGCCCCCAGCTCGGCCGCCCGGCGGAAAGCCGCCAGCGTGTTCTCCGGGGCGTCTCCGCTGGCGCCCCGATGTGCCCACACCTTAACCACGGTTGCCTCCTAAGGACCCGAGGCCACAACAACCGCCTGGCTGATGCGACCAGCGGTCGCCCCCATCGTAGAGCCACCTGGTCCAAGCTGTCGACGGTCGCGCCGCGGACGGTTGGCCGACTGGCCGCCGCCGGCCCTCTAAACTGGCGCCCGCAAGCAGTCGCAGACCCGCAGACCGGAGGCCCCCATGACATTCGCCACCATCGACCCCAGCCGGGTCCAAGAGTTGACCGACCAGGAGTCGGCCCGCCTGAACGACGCCACCCACGCCTCACGGGCGCTCTATCAACAGGCCCGCCGCCATCTGCCCGGCGGGGTGGCCTCGTCCTACCAGTTGCGCGACCCTTGGCCGATCTACATCGACCGGGGCCAGGGCTGCCGGGTCTGGGACGTCGACGGCAACGAGCGCTACGACTTCCACAACGGCTTCGGCTCGATGGTCCAAGGCCACGCCCACCCGGCCATCGCCCGCGCCCTGGAGCGGCGTTTCGACGCCGGCTCCCACTTCGGCTGCGCCGTGCCCGAGATCGTGCCGGTGGCGCAGGAGCTGGCCCGCCGCTGGGGGCTGCCCCAGTGGCGTTTCGTCAACTCCGGCTCCGAGGCCACGATGGACGCCATCCGCATCGCCCGGGCCCACACCGGCCGCGACACGGTGATGAAGATCTTCGGCTCCTACCACGGCCACCACGACGCCGTCATGGTGTCGATCGGCAACCCGGTCGACGTCGACTGGTCCGACCCTAACAACCTGCCCTCGGTCCCCTACGGCGCCGGCATCCCCCAGGCGGTGGTGGACCTGACGGTGCCGGTGCCCTTCAACGACGCCGCCGCCATGGAAACCCGGATCGCCACCTTGACCGCCCAGGGGCGCAAGCCGGCCTGCGTCATCATGGAGGCCTGCCTGATGAACCTGGGCATCGTCTTGCCCCAGCCGGGCTACCTGGAGGCCGTCCGCCAGCTGACCAGCCGCCTGGGCATCGTTTTGATCTTCGACGAGGTCAAGACCGGGTTGACGATGGCGGCCGGCGGGGCGACCGAGAAGTTCGGCGTCCGTCCCGACCTGGTGACCCTGGCCAAGTCCCTGGGCGGCGGCCTGCCGACCGGCGCGGTGGGGGGCTCGGCCGAGGTCATGGCCGTGATCGAGGACCAGTCGGTGGTCCAGGTCGGCACCTACTCCGGCAACCCGTTGGCCATGGCCACGGCCTGGGCCTCCCTGACCGAGGTGCTGACGCCCGAGGCCTATGCCTGGCTGGACCACTTGTCGGACCGCATCGCCGACGGCTGCAACGACATCCTGCGCCGCCACCACCTGCCGGGCTACGCCGTCTCGACCGCCGCCAAGGGCTGTGTCACCTTCGCCGACGCCTTGATCACGGACTACGCCAGCTACATCGAGCATCAGAACGTCGCTCTGACCGAGCTGGCCTACGTCTGGAATATGAACCGGGGCATCTTCATGACCCCGGGCCGCGAGGAGGAGTGGACCTTGTCGGTGGCCCACAGCGACGAGGCCATCGACGCCTACTTGGCGGCCTTCGACGAGATGGCCCAAGCCCTCACCCGCTGAGCTTTGGGGCGGCATCGCCTCCCCAAGGCTCCCGATCATTGGCATCGCCCCAGGCCTCTGACATCGCCTGGCGGCGCCGAGCCCGGACGGCGTCAGGCTTGTAATTGGGCAATGCTTGTAATTGGGCAATGCTGGGTAGACTGTAACTCGGTGCAGGCGGGGCGGCCCGAATCCGTTCAGTCTGCTCGCCTATACGGTCCGCTCGCGGGCTGTCTCCACCGGCTAGTCTCAGGGCGCTCCCGTGGCCGCGGCCGGCTGGTCCGTCGCCATGGGGGAAGAGGATATCGCGTGGACACGATCACCGTCGACCTGACTCCGTCGGCCGCCGCCCGGCTCATTCGCTGGCAGCTCTCCCGCGGCGACGACCGCTTCTTCGAGGCCACCGCCGACCTCGACGCCGACCTGCGCGACCAGGCCTCCAGGACCGTCTTGATCCAGTCGGTGCGGCCGCTGCCCCGGGCCGGGCTGATCGGCTGCTCCATTCTGATCAGCGACGTCACGGGGCCCACCCGGGTCAGCTTCGCCGCCGCCGACGACGACCCCTGGGCGGCCGTCAGCCAACAGGACAACCTCAAAGACCGGCTGCTGCTGGCCCTGGGGCCGCACGTCCTGCCCGAGAGCGTCGCGCCCGAGACCGAGACGCGGAGCGGGGCGATGGGGCCAGAGGCGGCCGGGGCCGAAGCCGATGGGCGAGACGGGACCGGGACACGGGACGCGGCCGAGACGCGGGGTCCGACCAAGACCGGGGGCGCCGCCCAGACCGGGGCGGCGGAGACGGCCGAGGCCCAGGCGGCGGACGTGACTGGGGCCTGGGCGCTCCGCCACGGCTTCCGCTTCGAGCCCACCTTGGAGTTGGCCGATCTGATCGCCAGCCACGTCCGCGACCGCGACGACCAGTCTGACCGGCCGGCGGCGGACGACCGGTCGGCGGCGGACTCGGCGGAGGAGGCCGCCGACCCAGCCTGGATGGGGCAGTTGGTCGCCTTGGCCGCTGATCGCCCGGGAGGCCGCCCGCCGCTGTGAGCCGGCGCCGTGGCCGGACCGGCGCCGCGAGCCAGTCCTGACCAGACCACTGCCGTCCCCCGGGCTGCTTACCGTCTCCTGGTCCAAGGCGGTCGGGCCGACCAAGCCGGCGGCGATCAGACTGACTGATCAGATCGATCAGGCGGGGACGGCTGGGGCCAGGCGAAGTCCTGGCCGGCCTCGGCGGCGTCCAAAGCCTCGTCGGTCAGGGCTTGGAAGTGCCGGTCCAAGCCGTCGCCCCGGCCGGCGGCCACCGGGATGGTGGTGGTGGCCCGGTCGAAGAAGCGGCGGTGTTTGAGGTTGTTCCAGATCATCAGCCCCAGACCCAGCAGCAGGATCAGGATCGACAAGACGAATACCAGGCCGACCCCGCCGACGCTGGAGCCGGAGCCGTAGTCGGGGCTGAAAGCCGCAACACCGCCCGAGATCCAGGGGGCGGCGAACAGCTCGTGGGCGAACATGAAGGCCAGGAACAGGCCGCCCAACCCCGGGCAGACCAGTTGCAACAGACAGTTGCGGACCGACTTGAACCACTGGCGGCGGAAGTACCAGACGGCGGCGAACGAGGTCAGGCCGTAGTAGAAGCAGATGAAGATGGCGGTGGTGTTGACCGTGTCCGCCAAGACCGACTCCGACAGGGGGCGCATGACGGCGTAGTAGCCGGCCGCCACCACCCCAGCCACGATGGTGGCCGTGCCCGGGGTGGCGAAGCGGGAGGTTTTGGCGAAGGCCTTAGGCAGGGCGCCGTAGTGGCCCATCGCCAGCATGGTCCGAGCGGGCGACACGAAGGTCGACTCGAGCGAGGCGACGGAACTCGACAGCACGGCCAAGAAGACCAGGATCGAGCCGACCGAGCCCAACACCGGCGCGGCCAGGACGGCGAAGACATTCTCGCCCTCTTGGATGGCCGGCCCGTTGAGCCCCAGCGGGCCGTCGCCGACGCCGGCGAACATGATGCAGGCGGTGGAGATGAACAGGTAGTAGACGGTGATCAAGACGATGGTGAAGCTGGCCGCCTTGCCCGGGGTGCGCTGAGAATCCTTGGTCTCCTCCGTGATGGTCAGAACCACGTCCCAGCCCCAGTAGATGAACACCGCCACGGTCAGCCCCGATATCAGCGCCCCCACCCCGAGATCGCCGTTGGTGATGACGGAGATGGGGTTGAACCAGTCCCAGGAGAAGTCCAGGCCGGCCCCGGAGCCGGCGCCTGTGACCTGTCTGACCACGGCCACGACGGCGAAGGCGAAGACGGCCAACAACTGGAAGGCCACCATGACGTATTGGAAACGGGCCGTCAGCTTGAGGTCGCGGTAGACCATCCAGGTGGCCCCGGCCGTGAAGGCCACCACCGAGACGACGTTGAACCAGACCGAGTTGGTGTTCAAGTCGGCCAGGGAGAAGGTCTCGGAGCCGGCCACCAGCCGGACCACCCAGTCGATGGTCTCGTAGAAGAAGACCACGGCGATCTGGGCCAGCGAGGCCAAGACGACGATGGTCGAGGCGATCAGCCCCCAGCCGGTCAGCCAGCCGAAACGCGGGCCGATGGCCCTGGCGCCCCAGGTGAAACTGGTGCCGGAGTCGGGGATGGCCCGGTTCAGCTCGCGGTAGCCCAGGGCCACGAACAACATCGGGATCAGCCCCAGCCAGACGATCGAAGGGGTCCACTGCTGGACCGTGTTGGTGGCGGTGCCCAAGGTGGCGGTCAGGGTGTAGTCGGGGGCGATGCAGGAGATGCCGATGGCGACCGCGCCGATCAGGCCGATAGAGCCTTTGGCCAGTCCCTTGCGCGAGAGTTGACGCTCGCCGGTCGGGCCGGTGGAACCTTTGGCCGGTTCCTGGCGCGAGGCTTGGCGCTCGCTGGTCGGGTTGCTCATAGCGTCCTCCAGTCGGTCTGGTCGGGCCGTCCCGACCCGGGCGGGGTCAGCCCTCCGGCGCCCCGCGCCGGGTGCGGTCAGGCGGCTGACATGACGTGTTTGATCCGGGTGTAGTCCTCGATGGCGTAGAGCGACAGGTCCTTGCCCTGGCCGGAGCGCTTGAAACCGCCGTGGGGGCATTCGGCCGCCAGCGGCAGGTGGCAATTGACCCAGACACAGCCGAAGTCGAGTTGCCGGGTGAGGGCCAGGGCGCGGGCCTGGTCGCGCGTCCAGACCGAGCTGGCCAGGCCGAAGTCGACGTCGTTGGCCCAGGCGACGGCCTGGTCGGCGGCGTCGAAGGCCTGCACCGTCAAGACCGGGCCGAAGACCTCTTGTTGGACGATGGCGTCCACCTGGCGCACGCCGGTGACGATGGTGGGGGCGTAGAAGAAGCCTTGATCGCCCACCCGGCGCCCGCCGCTGACGACCTGGGCGTGGTCCGGCAACTGGTCGACGAAGGCCGCCACCTTGGCCAGGTGGCCGGCGCTGTTGAGCGGGCCGTAGTCGCCCTTCAGGCCGGTCGGGTCGCCGGTCTTGAGCCGCTGGGCGGCCTGGACCAACGCCGCCACCAACTGGTCGTGGACGCCGCGCTCCACCAGCACGCGGGTGGCGGCGGTGCAGTCCTGGCCGGCGTTGAAGGTCCCCGCCAGCAGCAGGCTGTCGGCCGTGGCCGCCAGGTCGGCGTCGGCGAAGACCAGGGCCGGGGCCTTGCCGCCCAGCTCGAGGTGGCAGCGTTTCAGACCGCGGGCGGCGGCCTGGGCCACCCGCTGGCCGGCGGCGACCGAGCCGGTGATGGCCACCAGTCCGGGGGTGGGATGCGACGCCAAGCGCTCGCCGGTCACGGCGCCGCTGCCGAGGACGACGTTGAACACCCCCGCCGGCAAGATGTCGGCGCTGATCCGGGCCAGCTCCAGGACCGACTCGGGCGTGGTGGAGGCCGGCTTGAGCACCACGGTGTTGCCGGCGGCCAGGGCCGGGGCGATCTTCCACAGGGCCATCAGCAGGGGGTAGTTCCAGGGCACGATCTGGGCGCAGACCCCGATCGGCTCGCGCCGGACGTAGCTGGTCAGGCCCTCGACGTACTCGGCGGCGGCGATGCCGTCCAAGCGCCGGCCGGCCCCGGCGAAGAAGCGCAACTGGTCGGCCCCGACGGCCACCTCCTCGTCGGCGATAGCCTGTTTGAGCTGGCCGGTGTTGCGGAACTGGGCCTCGACCAGAGCCTCACTGTCGGCCTCGATGGCATCGGCCAGGGCCAGCAGGCGGCGCTGGCGCTCCTTCGGCGTGGTCCGGCCCCACTGGGCGAAGGCGGTCTGGGCGGCGGCCATGGCGGCGTCGACATCGGCCGGCGAGGACTCCGGCAGCTGGGCCGTCACCACCTCGGTGGCCGGGTTGACGACCGCTGTCAGAGCGTCGCCCGTGGCCTCGACAAACTCACCATTGATCCAATTGCGCAAAATAGCGACCATGGCTCCCTCTTCTCTGAACGTCTGCCAGCGCTTCTGCCGGTCTCCCGGCGGCCCCGGTGGGAACAACCAACCCAACCTAAGGACATTGCGCCAAGCTAAGCACCGATCAGGGGGTGTGCCATGCCGTTGGTGTTACGACCGCGTTACGATGTCGGCCCTCGGCGGAGCGGATGTTAATTGCGGGCCAGGCCTTGGGCGATGACGTCGAGGCCGTCCTCGAGTTGGGCCGCGGTGATGGCCAGCGGGGGTAGTAGGCGGATGACATTGTGGAAGGTGCCGCAGACCAGGACGACGACGCCTTGGCTGAGGGCGTGTCCGGCCACGGCCCGGGCCAGAGCCTCGTTAGGCGCCTTGGTCTTGGGGTCGACCAGTTCCAACGCCTGCATCGCCCCCCGACCGCGAACGTCGCCGATCCTGGGGTCGTGCTCTTGGAAGCCGGTCCAGCGCCGGGTAATGGTCTGGCCGATGGCCAGGGCCTTGTCCAGCAGGCCCTCGCGCTCAATGGCCTCGACCACGGCCACGGAGGCGACGCAGGACACCGGGTTGCCGCCGTAGGTCCCGCCCAGGCCGCCCGGGTGGACCGAGTCCATGATCTCCTGGCGGCCGGTCACCGCCGCCAGCGGCAGTCCGCCGCCGATGCCCTTGGCCACCGTGATGACGTCGGGCACGACGGACTCCCAGTCCGAGGCGAACCACTTACCGGTCCGGGCGACCCCGGACTGGATCTCGTCGGCCACGAAGACGATGCCGTGGGCCTGGCAGAAGTCCTGTAGGGCGGGCAGGAAGCCGGGGGCCGGGACGATGAAGCCGCCCTCGCCCTGAATCGGTTCGATTACCAGCGCCGCCACCTTGTCGGCGCCGATTTCGGTATCCAGCTTGGTGATGGCCCGTTGGGCCGCCGCCGGCCCGGTCAAACCGTCGCGGTAGGGGTAGGAGTTCGGTAGGCGGTAGACCTCGGGGGCCAGCGGCCCGAAACCGGCCTTGTAAGGCATGGCCTTGGCGGTCATGGCCAGGGTCAGGTTAGTCCGGCCGTGGTAGGCGTGCTCGAAGACCACGACGGCCTGGCGACCGGTGTGGTAGCGGGCCACTTTGACGGCGTTCTCAACCGCCTCGGCCCCCGAGTTGACCAGGATGGAGCGTTTGGCGTGGTCTCCCGGGGTGATGCGCCGCAGGTTCTCCAACACCTGGACGAAGGGCTCGTAAGCCGCCACCATGGCGCAGGTGTGCAACAACTTGGCGGTCTGGGCGCCGGCGGCGGCGGCCACCGCCGGATGGGTGTTGCCGACGGTGGCGACAGCGATGCCGGAGCCCAGATCTAGCAACTGGTTGCCGTCGACGTCGACCAGGATGGCCCCCTCGGCGTGGTCGATGAAACTGGGCGCCGTCGGCCCGGCGATGGCGCGGGCGCCGGCGGCGCTCAACCGCCGCCCCAGTTCGGCCGACCGGGGCCCGGGCAAAGCGGTCACCAGGCGGCGTCCCAGATCAGTCATAGCAGTCCCCTCCCTCAAAGCGATGGCCCTGGACTCTACCGGCCCAGCGCCGCGCCCGCCGGCTGGAGGCGAGCGGTGGAGGGAGCGCCGCCGGCCAGGCGCATGAACGGGCGCAGGAGTTGATAGGGCGCCGCCGACCAGGCGCACGAATGGGCGCGGGGGTGGAGGGGGCGCCGCCGGCCAGGCGCGGGGGTGCCAGCCTCCGGCCGCCCGAGCGCCGGGCGACCCCGCCTGGGGTGCGAGAGCGAGCGCGGGGGTGCCAGCCTCCGGCACAAGTGGTGGGCGGCGACGGGCCGTCCGCAGAAACCGCTGGCAGCCGCAATCGTCCCGTTGGTTTAAGTAGGACTCACATGGCGGTGACGGTGGGATTTGAACCCACGGAGGGTTGCCCCTCTCACGCTTTCGAGGCGTGCTCCTTCGGCCACTCGGACACGTCACCGGGGAGAATGTTAGCCGATGCCGCCGCCTTGACCCAGCCGACCGGCGTCCGCGCCATCCCCCGCCGACCCTGGCGATTCGCCCCGCCGCGCCCCCGTGGCCTAAGATGGCGCTTCGGCCGGACGTCCGGCCATGGTGGCTATAGCTCAGTCGGTAGAGCATCAGATTGTGGATCTGAGGGTCGCGGGTTCGAGCCCCGTTAGCCACCCCGAACGCTTCCACCGAGGCCAGCCCACAGCACCCACTCCGCCAGCCACCCCCTGCATCAACAAACCCGAGGAAGCGACAGCCTAAACTCTAAGAACTTGTGTCTCGACAAGGTTGACAGCCCCCACCGCTCGCCATCGCTCGTCGTCAGTTTCGGGCTTACCGGGATACCTCAGCAAACCCACGTCTTGCCAGGACGTTGGCTTGCCCGACATCGGCAGGCCCGGATGAACGCATCTGTTCGATGGGATGCTAGAATGTCTGCATCTGGGCTGGTTGAAAGACCCGGGTCCACATCATGGCGGGGGAAGTCCCCCGCCATTTGATTTACGGGGGCGGCGTGGCGGACCTGAGCATCTTCTGCGATGAGGCCGGCGATTTCGGTACCGACTCCGACTACTACGTCCTGGCTCTGGTCCTACACCAACAAGACAACGACATCACCGCCCTGCTGGAGAAGTTGACCGAGGAGCTTCGACTGGGTGTAGACGGCCTGGATGCCGACCGGGCAATCCACACTGGCCCGGCCATCCGAGGAGAGAACGAGTACCGGAGCCTGCCGGTCGAGACCCGGCAGCGTGAGTTCAACCGCCTCTTCGCCTTCGCCCGGCGCGCGCCTGTCCGGCACCAGACCTTCACCTTCCGCAAGCGCGATCATCCTGACCGACTCAAGCTCAAGGGCACGATCTCCAGGGCGTTGTCGCTGTTCCTCCGCGACAACGCGGAGTACTTCCTTTCGTTCGAGAGGGTCATCATCTATTACGACAACGGGCAGGCCGAGATTACCGACGTGCTCAACACCTTGTTCAACGCCTTCTTCTTCGAGGTGGACTTCCGCCGTGTGCTGCCCGCCCAGTATCGGCTGTTCCAGGTGGCCGATCTGCACTGCACGCTGGAACTGCTCCGGGTGAAACTGGAGGAGAACAAGTTGTCCCACAGCGACCTGTACTTCTTCGAGTCCCGGCATCGCCTGCGGAAGAACTACTTGGGCAAGTTGGACCACAAGCAGTTCGGCAGACGGAAGGCCTAGACCGAGGTCGTCGCCAGCAACCTCAGCACTGACGAACTTGAATCGGCCCGTCTTCCCTTCTTCTTGCCTGATTCGGCCGTGACTAGGGAGTGTGCCTCGGCGTCTCGCTGTGGCTCCTGGTCGTGGAAGACGGAGTGGGGCGGTTCGAGTTGGATATGGACCGTTCTGGGCTGTCTGCAGAACTTGACACAGCCCAATTGTCAGGCTGGGGCTGTGAGGCTGGCGGCGGGCGGCGCTTCAGCGTTGGCTTGGCAGGATGCGCACAGGCCGTAGATCTCGATGCGGTGGTCGCTGACGGCGAAGCCGTTGGCTTGGGCGATGTCGGCGATCCAGCCCTCCACAGCGGCGCCGGCGACCTCGGTGACGGAGCCGCAACCGGTGCAGATGAGGTGGTGGTGGTGGCCGGGGGCGCAGCGTCGGTAGACGGTCTCGTGAGTGTCGGTTTGGACCACGTCGAGTTGTCCGGCTTCGGCCATGGCCTGGAGAGTGCGATAGACGGTGGGCAGACTGATCGCCACAGCTTTGGCGCGGAGTTGGTCGTAGGCCTGCTGGGCGGACAGGAAGCCGGTTTGTTCGGCGAACAGGGACTCCACGAGCGGCCGTTTGCGGGCGGCACGCACAGCCGGGTTGTCAGTCGTCGCCATGGTCGGTCCGCCGGGTGAGTGCATGGTTGAAGTCTAGGGGCGCGTCCAGGGGCAGCCGTTGACGCGGGGCGTCAAGGCGCGATCTCACGACCGCCCCTGTCGGACTCGAACGCTGTAGTTCCCGTGGCAGAGGGAACCGTGGCAGTGGTTGACGCCACGGGAACAGGCCACATCATACATGATGATGATAGCTATCATCACTTCAGAAACCAAGAGACTTCCCGCCTGAGCCTGGGTGAGGCGAGTTGACAGCCATGTCAACGATAACCATAATCATCCACATGAAAGTTACTCGCTTCGTCCTGCCGTTCCTCAGCCTCGGTCTGTGCGCCGTCTTGACCGGCTGCGGCTCCGCCCAACCGGCGGCCGACCAGCCCACCGACGACACCACCTCACCGTCCGCCAGCCCGACTTCAGACTCTCAGGAGGTGGCCGCCCCGGCTGCCCGCCTGGCCTACACCTACGACGGCGGCATCGTCGTCCTCGACGCCAACACGCTCGAACAGGTCGCCGACCTGCCCCTGTCCGGCTTCAACCGGGTCAACGCCGCCGGCGATGCCGGGACCGTCCTGGTCTCCACCGAGGGCGGCTTCCGGGTGCTCGAAACGGGCGCCTTCGCCCAGGGCCACGGCGACCACTACCACTACTACGCCGCCACCCCGGTCCTGACCGATGTCATTTATCCGGCCACCACGCCCGGCCACGTCGTGGTCCACGATGGCCAAACCCTGTTGTTCGATGACGGCACCGGCCAGGTCACCGTCTTCGACTCGGACGACATTGCCGCCGGCGGCCAGCCGGTCCGCCAGTACACCACCCCCGCCCCGCACCACGGAGTGGCCGTGCCCCTCGAAGACCAGTTGGCCGTGACCGAGGGCACGGCCGAGTCCCGCAGCGGGCTGCGCCTGCTCGACGCGAACGACCAGGTTGTGGCCGAGTCGGACGAATGCCCCAATATTCACGGCGAAGCCGTGGCCGCCAACGAGGCCGCCGTGTTCGGCTGCGCCGACGGGGCGCTCGTCTTGAGCGACGGCAAGATCACGAAGGTGACCAGCCCGCAGGCCGACGGCCGGCTCTCCACCTTGTCCGGCACGGAGGCCTCCCCCATCGTGCTGGGCAACTACACCACCGCGGACGCCGCCTTCACGGCGGTCGCCCTGATCGACACGGTCAACCTCAAGATCACCCTGGTCGATCTGCCGGGCGACGCGACCTATTCCAGCCACTCGCTGGCCCGTGGCGACGACGGCTCGGCCCTGGTGCTGGCGACCGACGGCAGCCTGTACGTCATCGACCCGGTCACCGCCACCATCACGGCCTCGTACCAGTTGATCGACGCCTGGACCCCGCCCGCCGACTGGCAACAGCCCCGGCCCAGCCTCGCCCTCCTCGACGGCATGGCCTACATCACCGACACCGCCCACAGCCAACTCCTGACCGTCTACCCCGTGACCGGGCAGGTCTGGAAGACCACCGCGCTGACACACGTCCCCAACGAGATAGCCGTCGTCACCGGAGGACCCGCCTCCGACGGCCACAGCCACGACGACGAAGACGAGCATGAGGAATCAGACGAGCCGACCGACTAAACGCGCCGACTAGGCACCCCCCTGAACCCTGACCGTGGCCGACCATCGGCAGGGCTCAGGGGCGGCGGCGGTAGCGGCCCAGGAACTCGGCCTTGAACTGGTCGAACTGGCCCCGCTCAATGGCGACCCTGGCCTCGTCCGCCAGGCGGACGGTGAAGCGCAGGTTGTGGATCGTGGTCCAGGCGGCCAGGGACAACTCCTTGGCCCGGGTCAGATGGTGCAGGTAGGCCCGCGACACCTGGGCGCAGGTCTGGCAGTCGCAGTCCGCCTCCAGCGGGGCGAAGGAACGTTTGTTGGGCAGGGTGTCGACGGTGTAGCGGCCGTCGCGGGTGTAGATGACGCCGTGGCGGGCCACCCGGGAGGGGTCGACGCAGTCGAAGGTGTCGGCCCCGGCCTCGATCCCGGCCAACAGGTCCTCCGGGGCGGAGATGCCGAGCAGGTGGCGGGGCTTGTCCCAGGGCAGCTCTTCGGTCGCCCAACGGCAGATCTGGCCCAGCCGGCCCTTCTCCAGCGCCCCGCCGATGCCGTAGCCGTCGAAGCGGCGGCCGTTGACGGCGGTCGCCACCAGACCCCGGGCGGCCGACCGCCGCAAGTCCTCGTGTTGCGCCCCCTGGACGACCCCGAACAAGGCCTGGTAGGGGTGGTCGGGGCGGGCGGCGGTCAGGCGGTCGTGCTCGGCCAGGCAGCGCTCGGCCCAGGCCTGGGTGCGGGCCACCGAGGCCTCCTGGTAGGGGCGGCTGTTCAGCAGCGTGGTGCATTCGTCCAGGGCGAAGATGATGTCGGCCCCGAGGCGGTGTTGGACGCCCATCGAGACCTCGGGCGTGAAACGGTGGCGCGAGCCGTCGCGGTGCGACTTGAAGGTGACGCCGTCGTCGTCCACCTGGGCCAAACGGTCTTTGTTGGCGGCGATGACGTCGGCGGCGGCCAGCCGGTCGGTGTCCATCGCCAGGACCTTCTTGAAACCCGCCCCCAGGGACAACACCTGGAAACCGCCGGAGTCGGTCACGGTCGGCCCGCCCCAGCCCATGAAGCGGGCTAGGCCGCCGGCCTGCTCGACCAACTCGGCCCCCGGCTGGAGGTAGAGGTGGTAAGCGTTGGCCAAAACGGCCTGGGCCCCCAGGGCGGCCACGTCGCGAGGCAGGACGCCTTTGACGGCCGCCTGGGTGCCTACGACGATGAAGGCCGGCGTGGCGATGTCGCCGTGGGGGGTGTGGATGACCCCGGCGCGACCCGGTTGGCCGGGGATCGCCCGACCCGGTGTGAAGTTGAAGCCCGTCATCCTTCGCCCTCGCCTCGGTTTTCGGGGCCGCCTCGGACCGGGGACCCATCCTGGGGGCCGACCACGCCCGAATCCCCGGCGCCAGCCGCAGGACCCGCTGTGACCCGACCGGCCGCCTCCCCGCCTCGCTCCCCGGCGCTGGCCGCCAGCACGGCCTGCATGGCCAACAGGCGTAACTGGGCCACGGCCACGCCCCCGGCCACAGTGGTGCGCAGGACGGTCGGACCCATCGACCAGGGCCGGGCGCCGGCGGCCTCGAAGCGGGCCAACTCGTCCGGGGCGATGCCGCCCTCCGGACCGATGACGCAGACCAACGGGGACGACGGGTCGATCGGGCGGGCGGCGATGGGCGTGGTGGCGCTCTCGTGCATGATGATGGCCTGACCGGCGGCGGCCAACAACTGGGCCACCTCGGCCGTGCTGGCCGGCGGGGCCACCTGGGGGACGGTCAGCCGGCGGGCCTGTTGGGCCGCCTGGCCGGCCCAGGCCTGCCACTTGGCCCGCCCCTTGGCCCCCCGCTCGCCCTGCCAGCGGACGATGGAGCGGGCCGCCTGCCAGGGCACGATCCGGTCCACCCCCAGCTCGGTCATCAGATCGACGGCCTGCTGGGCGCGCTCGTTCTTGGGCAGGGCCTGCACCAACGTGATCTCCGGCCGGGACGGCTCCCCCGCCAGGACGGCCGCCACCGCCACGCTCACGAGGCCCGCCCCCAGAGCCGTCACCGGGCCGCTGGCGCCACGGCCGGCCCCGTCGCTGACCGTCACCGTCTCACCCGCCCGGATGCGGCGCACCACCGCCAGATGGTGGGCCTCCGGGCCGCGCAACTCGATCTGGTCGCCCATCGCCAGGCGCTGCGGCAGCGGGGCGAGGAAGAAACCGTCGCTCATAGTGCCGGCCGGCGACGGAGGCCGTGTCCTGGGATGGTCAAGTCGCTAACCCCCGAAAGCTTCCCTCAGCCGGGCGAACATACCCTTGCCGACGGATTTGGGGGTCACAATGGGGGTTTGCTCGCCCCGCAGGTCGGCCAACTTGTTCAACAACTCGCGCTGCTCGTCGTCAACCTCGGTCGGGGTCTTGACGATGATGGTGATACCCAGGTCGCCCCTCCCCCGGCCGCGCAGTTTGGGCACACCCTTGCCCCGGGCCACCACCCGGGTGCCGGTCTGGGTGCCGGGGGCGATCTCCACCTCGACCGCCGCCGCCTCGGCCTCGGCCTCGGCCAGTTCGGCGTCCAGAGTCGGCATCTCCAACCGGGCGCCCAGGGCCGCCGCCGTCATCGGCACCTCCAAGGTGGCCTCCAGGTCGTCGCCGTGACGCGAGAACAAGTCGTGCTCCTTGACCGCCAGTTCGATGTAGAGGTCGCCGGCCGGGCCGCCGCCGGGGCCGACGTCGCCCTGGGCCTCCAAGCGGATGCGGTTGCCGGTGGTGACGCCGGGCGGCACCTTGACCGTGACGGTGCGGGCGGCCCGCACCCGGCCCTCGCCGTAGCAGTCGGGGCAGGGGTGCTCGACAACGGTGCCGAAGCCACGACACTGGGGACAGGGCGTCGAGGTGCGGATGTCGCCGATGAAGCTGCGCTGGACCTGGGTGATCTCGCCCCGGCCGTGGCAGTGTCGGCAAGTGGTCGGGGCCGAACCGTCGGCCGAGCCGGCGCCGGCGCAAGTGGAGCAGACCACCGCCGCTTCGACCTTGACCTGGGTGGTGGCGCCGAAGGCCGCCTCGACCAGGGACAGGCGCACCCGCTCCAGCCGGTCCTGGCCTCGCGACACCCGGGAGCGCGGCCCCCGGGTGGCCGCGCCGGACCCGAACATGGCGTCGACAATGGTGGAGAAGTCGAAGCCGCCGCCGAAACCAGCGCCGAAGCCGGCGCCGGTCTGCATGGGGTCGCCGCCACGGTCGTAGAGGTCACGTTTGGCCGGGTCGGACAAGACCTCGTAGGCCTCGCCGATCTGCTTGAAGTGGTCGGCCGCGTCGGCCTCGGAGGCGACGTCCGGGTGGTACTTCATGGCCAGCTTGCGGTAAGCCTTCTTGATGTCTTCGGGGCTGGCGTCGCGGGCCACCCCGAGAGTGGCGTAGTAGTCGGAACTCATCTCATCCTTCGGCCAAGATCTGGCTGACATAGCGCGCGACGGCCCTAACCGAGGCCATCGTCGACGGGTAATCCATCCGAGTCGGTCCGACCACGCCCAGGCTGGCCCAGGCGTCGTCGGAGGCGCCGTAGCCGGAGGCCACGACGGAGGCTCGGGCCAGGCTGGCGTGATCGTTCTCCTGGCCGATCCGAACCGTCACCTCGGCTGTCGCCTGGCCCAGCAGCCGCAACAAGACGACCTGTTCCTCTAGGGCTTCCAGGACCGGTTTGACGGCGCTGTCGAATTGGTCCGCGAAGCGCGCCAGGTTGCCCACCCCGCCCACCACCACCCGGGCCTGGGGATCGGTCGCGATCAGGTCCAGCAACTGGGCGCAGACCCCGTTGGCCACCGGCCGCAACTCCGGATCGACGGTGGCAGGGAAGTCGCCCAGCCGCTCGGCCGCCTGTCGCTGCGACAACCCCTGGAGCAGTTGGTTGAGACGGTCGCGCAGCCCGGCCAGGTCGTCGTCGGCGGCCAGGCCGAGGTCGAGGTGGCGTTGCGACACCGCTCCGGCCGAGTCGATCAATAAGACCAGGCCGCGGGCGCCGTTGAGCCGCACCAGGTTGACCTGGCGGACCACGGCGGGCCGCATCGGGTATTGCACCATCGCCACCTGGCTGGTCACCTGGGCCAGCAGGCGGACGGTCCGGGTGACAATATCGTCCAGATCGACCGCCCCGGCCAAGAAGGCGGTGATGGCGGCCCGCTCGGCCCGTGACAGAGGCTTGATCTGGGCCAGACGGTCGACGAACAGGCGGTAGCCCTTGTCGGTCGGGACGCGCCCGGCCGAGGTGTGGGGCTGGGTGATGTAACCCTCCTCCTCCAAGGCCGCCATGTCGTTGCGGACGGTGGCCGGGGAGACATTGAGCTGGTGCCGCTCGACCAAGGCGCGCGAGCCCACCGGCTCGCGGCTTTGGATGTAGTCGGAAACGATGGCCCGCAGAACGGCCAGTTTACGGTCGTCCAACATGATGTCTCCTTGTGATGGCTCTCGGCGCGCTGATGGCTCTTGGCACTCGGATCGGGCGAGTGCCAGTCTAACGCCCTCAGCCGAGTTAGTCTGATGACGTGGAATTCGAACTCATCCGCCCCGGCGTCCACCGACTGGTGGCCGAGCCGGCCAGCGTCACCGTCGGCCTGATCGTCGGCGCACGCTCCGCCCTGCTGGTGGACAGCGGCAGCTCGACAGAACAGGGCCGCCAATTGCGCCGGGCCGCCGCCCGGGCGACGGCTGTGCCGCTGCGCCACGTCGTAGTCAGCCACGGCCACTGGGACCACATCGACGGCCTGGCGGCCATGGCCGACCTGGAGATCATCGCCCACGACAGCCTCCGCCCAGCCTTGGCCACCGCCGGCCTGCTGGGCGGCGGATCGGCCGCCGAGGCCTCAGTCCCCCCGGTCGCCGCCGACTCCCCCAGCTCTCGTGGCGCCGCCGACACTTCCGACCCCCACGACGGCGCCGGCCCCCACAGTCCAAGCGGTGGCACCGGCCCCAACAGCGCCGCCGACTCCCCCAATGCCGCCGACTCCCCGGACGGCGGCGGCGTCACCCTTCTGGCCAGCATCGGCCTGCGCGACCTGGGCGGTGTGACGGTCGAGATCGCCCACTTCGGCCCGGCCCACACGGACGGCGATCTGATCGTGGCCGTGCCCGAGGCCCGAGTCGTCTTCGCCGGCGACCTGGTGGAGACCCTGGGGCCGCCCCAGTTCGACCAGACCTCGGATCTGCTGGGCTGGGCCAAGTCCTTGGACGCGCTGCGCGGCCTGCTGCGCCCTGACACGGTGGTGGTGCCGGGCCACGGCCGCCTGGCCCAGGCCTGGGACGTCGACCACCAGCGTCAAGGCCTGACCGCCATCTGGGACCAGGCCGAATGGGCCTACCGCCAAGGCGTGGAACTAGATCAGGTCTACGCCTTCGACCAACTGGAGTGGCCCTGGGACGAGGCCACGGCTCGCCAGGGCATCGCCGCCGCCTACCGCGCCCTGGCCCGCCGGCTCGGCCCCCTCCCGGGTTAGACGATTTCGAGACCTGTCACCGGTCAAGGCGATGGGCGGGCTGACGTCTTCGTGGCACCGGACGACGGCGATGAGAGCGACGAGGTGCCGGCCACGGTCTGGCTGGGCTCAGTCGTTCTGGTCCCGGTCCGCCCCGGGCTCGGCCACGGCCGCCAGCGCCTGGGGCAGGCTGAAAGCGCCCAGATAGAGGGCCGTGCCGATGATGGCGGAGTCGACGCCCAAGTCGGACAACCCCCGCAGCGCCCGCAGGTCGTCCAGGCTGGCGATCCCGCCGGAGGCCGTCACCTTGGCGTCGGTCAGCGCGGCAACATGGCGCAGCAGAGCCAGGTTGGGACCTTGCAGAACGCCGTCCGAGTCAACGTCGGTGACAACGAAGCGGCGGCAGCCGGCAGCCGTCAAAGGTTCGACCAACTGATCGATCTGACCGGCCCGGGTGGTCCAGCCACGGGCCGCCAGTTGGCCCTCTTTGACGTCCAGGGCGATCGCCACCCGCTCCGGGTCCCCCGCCACGGCCGCCGCCGCCCACTCCGGGTTCTCCAGCACGGCCGTGCCCAGGTTGACCCTCGCACAGCCGGTGGCCAGGGCGGCCTCCAGTTGGGCGGCGTCGCGCACTCCTCCGGTCAGTTCGACCTTAAGGCCCAGTTCGGCCACGATCCGGGCGGCCACAGCGCTGTTGGGGGTGCGGCCGAAGGCGGCGTCGAGGTCGACCAGGTGGATCCATTCGGCCCCGGCCTGACGCCAACGCCGGGCGGCCTCGAAAGGATCGCCGAAGATCTTCTCCGACCCCGGGACCCCTCGGACCAGCTGGACGGCCTGACCATACATGATGTCGACTGCCGGCAAGATGGTGAAAAGACTCATAAGGTAATGAGTTTAGTCCATCTAGCCAAGCCGCAGCACCAGGTCGCGCCCCGGCCGAGCCAAACGAGGCCGGCACCGGCTCAGCCCAGCCGGGACACCCAGCGCCCCAGCCAGGCCAGGCCGGCGGGGCCGGATTTCTCGGGGTGGAACTGCGTGCTGGTCACCGGCCCCCACTCGACCGCCGCGATCAGGTCCGTGGTCTCGTGGCGGGTCCAGGCGACGACCGCCTCCGCCGGCACGGCCTCCGGCCTGAGGGCGGCGTAGGAGTGGACGAAGTAGAAGCGCTCCCCGGGTCCGGGGGCGAAGAGGGACGAATTCTCCGGGCGGCGCACCAGATTCCAGCCCATGTGGGGGTGCCGTCGGGTCTCCAGGGCCTCGACCGTGCCCGGGAAGAGGCCGACGCCGGCGGTCTCCAGGCCGTGCTCCACCCCTTTGGCGAAGAGGATCTGATGGCCCACGCAGATGCCCAGCAGCGGCCGGCCGGCCCGCACCCGCCTCTGCACCACCTCGTCCCCGCCGACCGCCTCCAATTGCCCCATACAAGCCGCGAAGGCCCCCACCCCGGGCACCACCAGCCCGTCGGCCGCCAACGCCGCCGCCCGATCGGCCGTCACCTCGACCCGGGCGCCGGCCGCCGCCAACGCTCGGGCGGCCGAATGCAGATTGCCGGAGCCATAGTCCAGCACCACCACTTTGGGACCCATGCCTGGGAGCCTAGCGGGCCGTCGCCCCTGAGACCCCAGGCCGAGCCGCAACCTCGGCCTGGCACTTCCTGGCCCCGCCGCCAAAGGGCACCTTGTTCTTGGACGGCTTCCGGTCACGGGTCGCGGCCACCACGGGGAGGTCGATCAGCGCCGACGCCACACCGGCGGAACTGGTGATGATGGCCAAAACTGGAGCAGTGTTGAGGCTTCGTCGCCAAACTCGTCTCAAACTTAGTGGCACCACTCATGGCAAAATTCGTGGCAAAGTCGATCCCAGGAGCGAGAGTCCCCTGATCGGGAAGCTGCACCAATCGGACAACGTCTTGGAGCTGCGGGCGATCGCCGCCGCCCAGGGTTTGTCCGAAAAGCTGTTCCGCGAGCTGGTCGATCTGGTGTTCGCCGCGCAGTCCCCCAAGGGCGCGGCCGCGCAGCGGGTGGCGCACGACCCGTTGCCCGGGCGCGAGCGCCTACCTCGGGCCAACAAGGCGACCTTGGCCTTCCAACGCTTCCGGATCGCAGCGGTGATCGGGAACCTGCGGCTGTCCGGGGGCGGCGAAGCGCGCCCGCTGACGGTGGCGGAAAGGGCCCAGGTCATGGCTTTCCTCGACACCACCACGGACCAGCCCGCCTGGGCGGATGTCGCGGAGTTGCTCGGGGTGCCCCGGCGGTCGCTGGCGGGGACGGCGACGGCTGCGGCCGATGGCGAGCCCATGGCGACGCGGCCCCCGGTCAACGCGACCCACCAGATCCTGCGCGAGACGAAGGTCAAAGAAGTTCGCGACTGGTGGGCGCAGGCGGACGAGCCGAGCCGAGAGGCCCTGGTGCAGGCACTCTCGAACGCCGGCGACCTGGGAGAGGGGTCGCCGGCCGAGGTGGCTGCCGCGGAGCTGATCGAATCGCTGGACGAGACCGCCCTGGGGAAGCTCGACTCGCTGCACCTGCCGAGCGGCCGGGCGGCCTACTCGGTCGAATCGTTGCGCGACCTGACCGAGCGGATACTGGAGACCGAGGAGGACCTGCACCAGGCGCGTCAGTCCCTCTTCGGCGTGGCCAACGACTGGAGGCCCCCGGCCGAGGCCATCGGCGAGCCGGTGGGCAACCCGGCGGTGGACCGCGTCACCAAGATCGTGGCCCGGTGGCTGCAGGCGGTGGAGCGCGAATGGGGAGCGCCGCTGTCCGTCAACATCGAGCACACGCGTGACGCCTTCAGCAGCGAGAGTTCGGCCCGTGAGGCTGTGCGGGAGAACGAGGCCCGGCACAAGCAGCGGCGGGACATGATGGAGGAGCTGCGGAGCGAGCTCAGAATTGAGGGCGAGGTCTGGGACTCCGACGTGCGCCGCTTCCAGGCGATCCAGCGCCAGAACGGGCAGTGTCTGTATTGTGGCCAGCCAATTGACTTCCGCACGGCCGAGATGGACCACATAGTGCCTCGGGCGAGAGCCGGGAGTAGCAACCGGAGGGTGAACCTGGCGGCAGTGTGCATCCCCTGCAACCAGGCGAAAGGATCCGATTCGTTCGCCGTCTGGACCGCCTCCTGCGAGCGGCCCGGGGTGAGCCTGGCGGAGGCCGTCGAGCGGGTCGAGCACTTCGTGGTGGAGGCCGACATGCGCGGTCGCCAGCGGGCCAAATTCTTGAAGGAGGTCAAGGACCGCCTCTGCCAGACCGAGGCCGACGATTCGATCAACGGCCGCGACCTCGAGTCGGTGGCTTGGATGGCGAATCAGCTCCATCTGCGGATAGCGGCGCACTTCGCGAACAGCGACACCGCCGTTCGCGTCTACCGCGGCTCTATCACTGCGGAAGCACGCTGGGCCTCCAAGTTGGAGGGCCGAATCGAGATGATCGGCGGAGGTGGCAAGACCCGCCTCGACCGACGTCACCACGCCGTCGACGCCGCCGTCATCGCGCTGCTGCGGCCAAGCGTGACGACCACGCTGGTTGAGCGTCAGAGCCTGCGCGAGTTCCAGCGCCTGCGCGAGTTCCAGCGCCTGCGCGAGTCACGCCTGCGCGCGTCCCAGTGCCTCACGAAGCCGGACGAGACCTGGAAGACGTTCCACGGATCCAATCCCGACAACACTTTCTACTACGAGCAGTGGCTGGGGAACATGAATCGGCTGACGAATCTCCTCAACCACGCCTTGAAAGAGGACCTGATCCCGGTGATGGAGAACCTGCGGCTACGGCTCGGCTCATCGGCGGCCCACGACGACACCATCCGTCCCTTGGACAAACGACGTGTCGGTGACGCCATCCCGGCCGCAGTTGTGGACCGCGCGTCATCGCCGGCGCTGTGGTGCGCCTTGACCCGATCAGAACAGTATTCGCCCACGGACGGGTTACCCGCCGATCCGGCGCGGTCGATCCGTGTGGGCGGCCGCCGGCTGGGGCCGGAGGACGAGATCGGGTTCTTCGACACCGGCGCCGCAGCCCTCGCCGTCAGGGGCGGCTACGCCGAGATCGGGAACACGGTTCACCACGCGCGGGTCTACGCAGTCGACACCGGCAAGAAGGTGTTCTTCGGGATGATCCGCGTCTTCCATGTTGACCTGGCCGCGCACCGCCAAGAGGACCTGTTCGCCGTGGACCTGCCGCCCCAGAGCATTTCGCTGCGGACCGCTGAGCCCCGCGTCCGCGCCGCCATCCAGGCCGGCCAGGCGCGTTACCTGGGATGGCTGGTCGAGGGCGACGAGTTGCTGTTGGACATGACCTCGCAGACGAGTGGCCAGGTCGCCCAGTTCTTGGAGGCCTACCCGGGCGCGGTTCGGTCAGGCCAGGTCCGGTGGCGCGTGGCCGGCTTTAAGACAGCAAGCAAACTTCGGCTCCGCCCCCGCCAACTGGCTGCGGAAGGGCTGCCCGACGACGCCGGCGTCGACGTCCGAAAAGTGCTAGACCAACCAGGGTGGCTACCCGCTGTGGACGTGGCGCTGCGACAGTGTGGAGCGACCGTGGTGCGGCGTGACGCGCTCGGACGATCCCGGTCACAGTCCTCGGCCCACCTGCCGGTGTCCTGGTCCGTCCGGTGACGGCTCGGGCCGTGTCATGGCCGCTTGGCGCACGCTGGATCTGACCGGCTTCGACGGACGGCTGTCTTACCAACGGGGACAAGCCGTGGTCTCAGACGCTTCCGGTGCGAGGACGACCGTGCCCCTGGCGGACGTCGCCCTGATGCTGGTCGGCCTCAAGGTCAAGCTCGGCGGAGCCTTCCTACAGCAGTGCGCCGCCTTCGACGTGGTGGTCCTCCTCTGCGACCGGCGAGGGGTGCCCGTTTCCGGCTCCTACCCGTGGAGCTCGCACACCCGGGTCGGCGCGCGGCAGTTGGCGCAGGTAGCCCTGTCCGCTCCCCGCCAGAAGAACGCCTGGGGCAGGATCGTCAGGGCCAAGGTCCAAGGCCAGCAGGCCAATCTGCGGGCGCTCGGCCGCCCCGGCGCGAAGACCCTGGCCGAGGTCGCGCGCTCGATCCGGTCCGGAGACCCCGACAACGCGAAAGCCAGGGCGGCCAAGGCCTACTGGCCCCAAGTCTTCGGCCAAAGGTTCAGTCGGCTTCCCGGAGAGGGAGGGGGAAAGAACGCCTTGCTCGACTACGGTTACACGGTGATGCGCGGGTTCGCCATTCGCGCCGTGCTGGAGGCGGGTCTGACTCCGGCCCTCGGCCTGTTCCATCGCGGGCGGTCGAACCCGTTCAATCTGGCCGATGACCTGATAGAGCCGTTCCGCCCGGCGGTGGACTGGTGCGTCGCCCATCTGCCAGATGACGCCTCATCCGACCATCCAGCCGTCAAGCAGGCCCTGGTGAGGGCATCTTCCGACCCGTTCACGTCCGCCGGGTACTCGGCCTCGACCGAACTGCGGAATCTCGCCCAGGCCTTGGGCAATTACGTCGAGGGAGAGGTCAGCCGGCTCCAGGTGCCGGTGTGGGAGCCTACAGCGAGCCAGTCTCGTGGTTGACGCCGGTGATGAGAAGGTGTGGCACCTGGTCATGTTCGACCTGCCGGTCAAGACCAAGGCCGAGCGTTCGGCGGCGACCGCCTTCAGGAACCTGCTGTTAGATCTGGGGTATGAGCGCGTCCAGCTCTCCGTCTACGTGCGCTATCTGCCGCTCCCCTCGGCGGGTTCCCCGGCGATCCGACAGATCAAGCGCAACCTCCCGGGCGGCGGCCTCGTCCGCATGATCAACGTCTCAGACCACCAGTGGTCCACCGCCTTCAGATTCGCCAACGTCGAGGCCGTCAGACCCGAGTCTGCCCCACAGGAGCTGACGATCTTCTAGTGTCAGCCCGTCCATAAGCCCAAGTCAGAGGCCGTTTCCCGGCGCACCTCAAGCGTACCAGGGGGAGAATGAACTGATCCCCAGCCGCGCCATGGCCGTCCCCGCCGACCAAGCAAGCGTACCAGGGGGAGAATGAACTGATCCCCAGCTCACGGGCGCCGAGTTCGACCGGGCGTTCAAGCGTACTGGGGGAGAATGAACTGATCCCCATCGGGGCCATTGCGCCCATTCGCCGGCCGTAAGCGTATCGGCGGGAGAATGAGGCCTATTCACGGCATCCTGAAGCATTCTAATCGAGGATGGCCGTGATGGTTTCGGGGTGGGTGTGTCATGGTCGCCAGTAATCGGTGTGGAGAATTCTCCAGGGTCTCAGCTCGGCGTTTGCCTGCTCGACCGGCGCGCGGAGCGAGGCCACGGATTTGTTGAACTCGCGGTCGGCCGGGTGGAAGCTCTCTTGGCCAGGGTCCTGGCAAAGTCGTGATTGAGCCGGCACCGTGGCGCGGGGAGCCGGCGGCGTCGGACTAGAGCACAACCCTTGGTGCTGGGCACGCCTCGCACCCTGGGGTCGAGGGACACGGCCTGGCGCAGCGCCCGGGCCAGGGCTTTGTACTGGGCCTCGGCGATGTGGTGGGGGTCGCGGCCGGACAACGGGGTTAGACCAACATAATCATTGTCAGATGTCGCCGAGGCCGAGCGCGCCCGCCATCAGGTCGGCGGTCTTCGGGGCACCCGCCCGGCGTAAGGCGGTGATGGTGGACTCGTCGGTGGCGCGAGCGAAGTTGGCGATGGCGGCGCGATGGGCGGCGATCATCTGGGGCAGGTGGCTATAGGCCAACTGCGTGAACAATTCGTCGGGCGTCATCGCGACGAGGCCGAGCCCCGCCATGACGGCGAGCGGGAAATGCTTGACGTTGCTCGTGCAGACAACCTGGGCGTCGGCGGCCAGCGCGGCGGCTATCACATGACGGTCGTCCTCGTCGGGCAGCGCCACATCGGCCAGTAGTGCGTAGTCGGCCTCGGCCGGCTCGACCAAGGCGTCGGGGAACGTGTCGGTGAGCGCCGCCACGAGAACCCGAGCGGATTCATCCGTGAAACCGGGGATGTTCCCCACCAGATGACTCGTGACCTCGTCTAGGATTTCTTGACTCCAGTTGACGTTCACGATCTCCTGCTCGGCGGCGTACAGCAGATAATCCCTCAGCACGCGCGAATACAAGACATTCGCGTCGGCCAGAACGATCTGGACGGCGGCGGGCAGAATGACTAGCCCCTCGGACTCACTCACTCGGTCAGACCCAACTCGTTCTCCAGCGCGGAGAAACGGGCCAGGGCCGCCTGGCGCCGCTGGCGCTCGGCCGCTAGGAAGGACTGCACGTCCTCCACCGCGATCCGATGGTGCGCGCCGACCAGGCGGTACGGCAGCGCCCCCCGCTCCATCAGCTTGCGGACCTGGGGGCGCGACATCCCGAGCATCAGCGCCGCCTCGGCCGGCGACACCTCCCGCAGACCGTGCGTGACCACGATCTCCTGCCCCCTCGCCTGGGCGTCGACCAGTCGGGCCACCATCTCCGCCGTCTCCCGCGACAAAGACACATTGACCTCATCGCCGTCGGCCTCAAGGGCACGCCGCAAGGCTTGGGCGTCACGGATAAGGGTGGGACTCACTGCTTCTCCCAACTGATTCAATTGATAACAAGTGAACTAAGTGTAGCAACCTGGTCCCAGGCCTCCGGGTCGCGCCCGGCCGTCTGCCCAAAGTGTCAGCAACCGCCGTCGGCTTGTCACCACTGGACGTCGAGGTTTATTCACCGACTGGCCCAGATCCCGGATCAAGTCCGGGATGACGAGAGGGCGAGGGACACGACCCTGAGCCCTCAGTACTGCTCGGTCTTGGCCACCGTGTTCAGCTAGAGCACACCCTTGGTGCTGGGCACGCCTCGCACCCTGGGGTCGAGGGACACGGCCTGGCGCAGCGCCCGGGCCAGGGCTTTGTACTGGGCCTCGGCGATGTGGTGGGGGTCGCGGCCGGACAGCAGGGTGAGGTGGACGCAGAGGCCGGCGTTGTGGGCCAGCGACTCCACCACATGGCGGGTCATCGAACCCATGTAGGGAACGCCGTCCCCGGCGATGGGGACGAACTCGTAGCCCGCCGGCTCGCCCGAGCAGACCGCGTAGGGCCGCCCGGCGACGTCGACCACGCAACTGGCCAGGGCCTCGTCCAGCGGCACTGTGGCCTGACCGAAACGGGCGATGCCGGACTTGTCGCCCAGAGCCTGGCGCAGGGCCTGGCCCAAGGCGATGGCCGTGTCCTCGACACTGTGGTGGCCGTCGATCTGAAGGTCGCCGACCGTTTTGACGGTCAGGTCGATCAGGGAGTGGCGGGCCAAGGCGGTCAACATGTGGTCGTAGAAGCCGACGCCGGTCGAGATCTCGGCTTGGCCCTGGCCGTCGAGATCCAACCGGACCATGACCGACGACTCGGCGGTGACACGTTCCACCTGGGCTACACGAGCCATCACAAGCTCCTCTCGAACGACAACGGCTCCGGGCGGGCCAAGACGCCGGCCACAACGACACGGACCATCACAGATTCCCCCTCGGGTGACAATAACTTCGGGCCTTGGGCCAAGACCTCAGACAGGACGATGCGAACCATCACAGGCCCGTCTCGTGCGACAACGACTCCGAGCGGGCCAAGACGCCAGCCACAACGACACAGACCATCACAGGCTCCTCTCGGGGGACAGTAACTCTGGGTCTTGGGACAGGAGGTCGGCCAGGGCGGCGTGGAATTGTTCCATCTCCTGGCTGGCGCCGGTGGAGACTCGCAGGAAGCCGGTCGGGCCGACTTGGCGCACCAGCACGCCCCGGTCGAGCAGGCCTTGCCAGACCGCTCGGCGGTCGCGGAAGCGGCCGAACAAGCAGAAGTTGGCGTCCGAGTCGATCACGGCACAGCCCTGTTGGCGCAGTTGGAGGATCGAGTCGTCGCGGATTTGGCGCAGCCGTTCGACCCCGGCCAGCAACTCGCCGGACTGGTCCAGGGCGGCCTCGGCCACGGCCTGGGTGACGGCCGACAGATGATAGGGCAGCCGGACCAGGCGCAGGGCCTCGACCACCGCCCGACTGGCGGCGGCGTAGCCCACCCGGCCGCCGGCCAGGGCGAAGGCCTTGGACATGGTGCGGGTGACGACCAGGTTGCCGTAGTGGTCCAGCAGGCGCAAACAAGTGTTCTCCGGGGTGCGGGAGAACTCCTGGTAGGCCTCGTCCACCACCACCACCCCGGCACTGGCCCGGCAGAGGCGTTCGACCACGCCGATCGGGGTCGAGGTGCCGGTCGGGTTGTTGGGCGTGGCCACCACGATGACGTCGGGCTTGAGGCTGTCGATGGCCTCCCAGGCGGCCGGCAGGTCGATGGTGAAGTCGGCCCGCCTGGGCACGGTCACCAACTCGGTGTGGCTGTCGCGGGCGTACTCCGGGTACATCGAGTAGGTCGGGGTGAAGGACAGCATCCGCCGCCCGGGGCCGCCGAAGGCCTGCAACAGCTGGATCATGATCTCGTTCGAGCCGTTGGCCGCCCAAACCTGGTCGAACAACAAGCCGTGGCCCAGGTAGCGGGCCAGCTTGGAGCGCAGCCGAGTGGCCTCGCGGTCGGGGTAGCGGTTGAGGCCGGCGGCCGCCCGACGGGCCGCCTGGGCCATGGCCTCGACCACCGCCGGGGTGGGCGGATAGGGGTTCTCGTTGACGTTGAGGCGGACCGCGACGTCGAGCTGAGGGGCGCCGTAGGGTTTTTGGCCGCGCAACTCGGGGCGTAGTGGCAGGTCGGCCAGGTTGATCTCGGCGGGCAACATCACGACCACCTGGCGCTGATGGCCCCGGCGTGACCGGGCAGGTCCTCGGCCAGGGCGAAGTCTTCGACCGCCCGCGCCACCTGGCCCAGGGCGGCGGCGTCGTAGTCGATCACATGGACGGTCCGCAGGAAGCTGTCCGCCGTCAGCCCGGACTGGTGGCGGGCCGACCCCCCGGTGGGCAGGATGTGGGTCGAGCCGGCGGCGTAGTCGCCCAGGGAGACCGGCGACCAGGGGCCGACGAAGACCGCCCCGGCGTTGACCACCCGGGCGGCCACGGCGGTGGCGTCGGCCGTTATGACCTCTAGGTGCTCGGCCGCCAAGGCGTTGACCACTTCCACCCCCTGGTCCAGGTCGCGCACCAGCAGCACGGCCGACTGGGGTCCGCCCAGGGACCGCTCCACTCGGCGGCGGTGGGGCGTGACGGCCGTCAGCGCGGCCAGCCGGTCGGCCGTCCGCCGGGCCAAGTCGGGCGAGTCGGTCACCAGGACGGCGCTGGCCAGCGGGTCGTGCTCGGCCTGGGACAACAAGTCGGCGGCCACGAAACCGGGGTCGGCGCTGTCGTCGGCCAAGACGGCGATCTCGGTCGGGCCGGCCTCGGCCTCGATCCCGACCCGGCCGCGCAACAGCCGCTTGGCGGCGGCCACGTAGACATTGCCGGGTCCGGTCACCAGGTCGACCTGGGGGCACAGCCCAGGCACACCGTGGGCGAACATGGCGATGGCCTGGGCCCCGCCGACGGCGTAGATCTCATCCACCCCCAACAGCTGGCAGACGGCCAGAATGGTCGGGTGGGGCTGGCCGCCATGGGCCGCCTGGGGGGGCGAGGCCACGGCGATGGAGCCGACTTTGGCGGCTTGGGCGGCCACCACGTTCATGACCACGGAGCTGGCCAGCGGGGCCAGGCCGCCGGGGACGTAGAGGCCGACCCGGCCCACCGGCAGCCGGCGGATGGTGACCATGGCCCCCGGGGCCAGTTCGACCCGCCGGTCGGGCTGGTCGGCCTCGACGGCGGCCACCGCCCGGCGCCGCTCGATCGAGGTGACGATGGCTTGGCGCAACTCGGGGGCGAGCCCGGCGGCGGCCTGGGCGGCCAACTCGGGGTCGACTCGGAGGCTGGGCGGCACGACCTGGTCGAACTGGGCCGAGAAACGCCTCAGAGCGACCTCCCCCTCGTCCCGCACGGCCCGGCAGATCGGCTCCACCACCGCCATGGCCGCCGCCACGTCGAAGTCCGCCCGGGGCAGCTTGTAGTCACCGGCCGTCAGCGGGCGCAGATCGATGGTCTGGAGCACGGCCCGATTCTATGCGACCACGCCTACGCCGGCCCGACCGGCGTACGCCCCATATCCCTACGTCCTCTCTGAGTGGTGGTCCGATCTGACTGACGCCTCGTCGCCTAAGCAGACGACCGTGCCAGCCCTCTTGACTGGCCGGGCGATCTTCGGATACTCACTCGTCTCGCCGGAGAAGACAGCTGAGACGGTTTCGACTCACAGGCGGCCGATCACGGCGGAGTGACGATGATGGCCTGGATCTCGCCCACATGGTAGGTGCCGGAGCGGTCGACGGTCAGCGGGATCTGACCCGCCCGACCGACCGACGAGGACCACCGGGCGACGGCGTGGGTGGTGGCCGTGATGACATAATCGCCCCGCTGGGCGTAAACATGCCCGCAATA
>JAISAO010000106.1 GCA_031266665.1 Propionibacteriaceae bacterium
GGACCCCGGCGAAAAACCAGCCTTACCGTTGGAGCGGGGCGGCCTGGGTGGCGGTGACCGATAAGGCCGCGACTGACGCCGCAGCGTCGGCGGCCACGGCTCAGACGGCGGCGGCCGCCGCGCAATCGACCGCTGACACGGCCAAGGCCAACGCGGCCGCCGCGCAGACCACCGCCGACCAGGCCAAGACCGCCGCCGCGACCGCTCAGACCGCCGCGAACACGGCTCAGACGACCGCCGCCGGGGCCAAGACCGACGCGGCCACGGCGCAGACGACCGCTAACGCCGCGCAGACCACCGCTAACGCCGCGAAAACAGCAGCCGCGACCGCCCAGACGACCGCTGACACGGCCAAAACCAACGCCGCCACGGCCCAGACCGCCGCTGACACGGCCAAAACCAACGCCGCGACCGCCCAGACGACCGCTGACACGGCCAAAACCAACGCCGCCACGGCCCAGACAGCCGCCAACACCGCTCAGACAACCGCAAACACGGCTAAGACTGATGCGGCCACGGCTTCGGCGGCGGCTGCCGACGCGGCCGGTATAGCCAATGGCAAGGGCAAGGTTATCTATGCGACGGCCGCGCCGACGGCGGCGGCGGATAAGAACGCCAACAATCTTTGGATCGATATTTCCGGCAGCCCGGCGAAAAACCAGCCTTACCGTTGGAGCGGGGCGGCCTGGGTGGCGGTGACCGATAAGGCCGCGACTGACGCCGCCGCGTCGGCGGCCACGGCTCAGACGGCCGCCGCGACCGCTCAAACCACCGCCGACACGGCCAAAACCAATGCCGCCACGGCCCAGACCGCCGCCAACACCGCCCAAACCACCGCCGACACGGCCAAGACCAATGCGGCCACGGCCCAGACCGCCGCCAATAATGCTAAAGCCGCCGCCGACGCCGCACAGACGACCGCTAACGCGGCCAAGACGGCCGCCGCGACCGCTCAAACCACCGCCGACGCCGCTAAGACCGCCGCCGCGACCGCGCAGACCGCCGCGAACAATGCCGCCACGGCGGCGCAGACGGCCGCTAACGCCGCCGCCGCCGCGCAGACCACGGCCACCGCCGCTAAGACGGCCGCCGCGACCGCTCAAACCACCGCCGACGCCGCTAAGACGGCCGCCGCGTCGGCGTCCACGGCGGCGGCTGATGCCGCCGGGATCGCCAATGGCAAGGGCAAAGTGATCTATGCGACGGCCGCCCCGACAGCGACCGCCGACAAGAACGCGAACAACCTCTGGATCGACATTTCGGGGACTCCGGCTAAGAATCAGCCTTACCGTTGGACCGGGTCGGCCTGGGTCGCCATCACCGACAAGGCCGCGGTTGACGCGGCGGCTGCCGCCGCGACCGCCCAGGCCGCCGCCGCGACCGCGCAGACCACCGCCGACCAGGCCAAGACCGCCGCCGCGACCGCCCAGACCGCCGCCAACAACGCCGCCACGGCCGCCGCCACAGCCCAGACCACCGCGAACAACGCTCAAACCTCGGCCACCCAGGCGGGCGCGGCAGCCGCAGCGGCGGCGGCCCGGGCCGGCGCGGCCCTGCTGGCCGCCGAAGACCTTATCCGGGACCCCTGCTTCGCCACCGGGGAGGACGGCCTGGGGACCGCCATCAACTTGTCCTACAGCCCCGCGCCGACCCTGCCCGCCGGCCTGGCGACGTGCGGCAGGACGGCCGCCGCCAACGGTGCTCCCGCCACCACCGTCCGAGCCGTCGTCCCCGGGGCGACTTACCGCATATCGGCGTGGGTCAGGCCGTCGGCCACGCCCACCGGCCCCGCCACCCCCGGGCCGGCCTTCAGATTCACCGTCTACCACGGGGCCTCCGGGACGACCGGGACGACCTCGCCCTGGCTCGCCATCGGCGCCGTCGACGCTTTCACCCGCGTCTCCTGGGATTGGACCTGCCCGGTCGACGGGTCGGTCACATCCGCGAGGATCGTGCTCAACGGGTCCTCGACCGGGGTCATGTGGTACATCACGGATTGGCACGCGAGGGACATCTCGGCGTCGAAGACCGCCGCCGACGCCGCCGCCCAAGCCATGGGCCTGCTCGCCACCACCGCCGCCACCTTGACCAGCCTGATCGACCAAACGTCGTCCAACATCCTGCTCCAAGTCGGCTCCCAATACGCCACCACCACCGCCGTCGCCCAGGCCGTCACCGAATTACAGTCATCGCTCAGCCTGCTGGCCAACCAGTTGACGGTCTCCTTCTCCAACGCCCAATCCGCGACCGCCCAAGTCAACAACTCTCTGGTGGCGTGGAAGGCGACCGTGGAGACATGGTTCAAATTCTCGGCCGCCGGCCTCGACATAGGCAAGGCCGACAGCCCGTATTCCGTCCATTTAGACGAGGACGAACTGTCGTTCTTGCAGAACGGCAACATTGTGGCCACCTTCACCAACCAGCAGTTGGTCGCCACCCGGGTCAACGCCACCGCCGAACTACGGTTCGGGCCTTTCGCGTGGTCGCAGTCGCAGGCCCGGACGGGCCTTTGGAACCTGGCCAAACGATAAGGACGGAGAGGGATTATGGCTGATTATGTTTTCTCCGGCAACAACAAGACCGCGCTCCGGTTGACCGTCTCCCAAGGCGCCCAATCCATCGACGGGAATTACACCGACGTCAATTGGTGGGCCGGCTACGTCCAAGTCTCCGGGACCGGGGCCAGCTGGCAGCTTTACCACAGCATCGCCGCCAGCGTCGTCATCGACGGGACGACGGTCTGGTCCGCGTCCAACCTGGACATGGACACGCGGGGCCTGGCCGCCGGCAACGCGCCCGGCTTCGCCTCCGGGACCAAACGCATCTATCACAACGCCGACGGGACCAAGACCGTCGCCTGCTCGGCGTCGTGCTCCGACCCGCAAGGCGTCTTCGGGTCGGCCTCCGGCAGTCTCAGCCTGGCGTTGACCACCATCCCTAGGGCCACCACCCCAACCCTGTCCAAAACCAGCCAAGACATCAACGGCTCCGACTCCGTGACCGTCAACCTGCCCCGCGCCTCGTCCTCGTTCACCCACGACGTGAGCGTGGCCGTCGCCGGCACCGTGGTGGCGTCGGCCACCGGCCAGGCCACCAGCTGGGCCTACACCATCCCCGCCGCCCGTGTCGCCCTGCTCCCGGACACCACATCGGCGGCGGCCGTCGTCACCGTCACCACCAAAAGCGGGTCCGCCGTCATCGGCGTCAAAACCATCAGCCTGACCGTCAACGTGCCGACGACGATCGTCCCCGCCGGGACGCTCGCCGCCGCCCGCGTCGACAACGCCGTGCCCACCGCCTGGGCCGTCTACGTACAAGGCTATTCCGGGGTCACGCTCAACCTCACTAGCCCCGCCCCCGGGACGGGCGCGACCTTGAAGACCTGGACCATCAGCGGCCCCGACGGGTCGGCCTCCGGGACCTACGACGGGGCCGCCGCCAAATCCCTGGCCGTCTCCCGCCTCCCCACATCCGGGGCGCAAACCTACACCGCCGTCATCACCGACAGCCGGGGACGCACGACCACCAAAACAGTCTCTATAACCGTCCAGCCTTATTCCCCGCCCGTCATCACCAATCCCACAGCCGTGCGCTGCGACTCGGCCGGAACGGCCTCCGAGACCGGCACCTACGCCAAAACCCAGGCCACAGTCTCAATATCCTCCGTCTCATCCAAAAACACGTCCACGAACACCGTCGCCTACCGCAAATCCGGGGCCACCGCCTTCGGCACGGAAACCGCGTTCACCAGCGGGGCCGCGAAAACAATCGGCGCGAACGACATGGCCGTCGACTACCCCTGGGAAATCAGGTGGACCGTCAAAGACGGCCTAACCACCACCACCCAAGTCATAACCACCGTCGGCCCCACCTTCTACTACCAATCCTTCGACGCCAACTCCGGGGCCGTCGCCTTAGGCGGCCCCGCCGAAACCACCAAACGCCTCCGCGTGTATAACACTCTGCCCGTCCAAATCGACGGCGTGGCGACTTTCGCGCAGACCATCGCCGGGTCGGTCAACGGCAGCGCCGCCAAGCTCACCACCGCCCGCACCATCGCCCTGGCCGGGGCCGTCACCGGCAGCGCCGCCTTCGACGGTTCGGCCAACGCCTCGATCACGGCCGCCCTCGGGACCGCCGCCCACGCCTTCACCTACAATTCCGCCTACGCCTTGTACAACGCCGATTACGCCGTGCCCCGGGTCGTCGCCATCGGGGCCATGCGGATATTCGAGGGCGGCATGGTGAAAAACAACGCCGCCCAATCCGTCGCCGCCTCCACCTATGTGGTCGTCGGAACCATCCCGGCGGCCGTCGCCCCGCCGAAAAACCGCATCGTCCCGTGCCTCGTCCAAACCTCGGGCGGCTACGTCATGGCCGCCCTACGCATAACCACGGCCGGGGAAGTCGCCTGGGTCTACATCAACGGGGCGCTCACCATCGCCGCCAACTCCTACATCGCCCTGCCCACAATCATCTGGGTGGCCTAACCCCGACCGCCCCAGCACCCACGAAAGGAAAACAATATGAGTAACTACGATTGGGAGAACGTCGGCTTCGAGTACATGCTGCTCCCGGCCGGCTTATGGACACCCGGCCGAATCGGCGGCCACCCACGGTTCGCCGTCCTCCACCACGCCGTCGCTTTCACCATCGAGCAGATTTATGCCGCTTGGACCGGCGGCCGGCAAACCTCGGCCCACTACGGCGTCCAAGACGGCCGCGTCGTCCAATTCGTCCACGACAAAGACACCGCCTGGGCCACCGGAAACAACACCGGCAACGCCCAGGGCATCAGCATCGAGCACGTCAACTCCCAACTGGCCCCCGACTACCCCGTGTCCGACGCCACCTTCAACACCGGCGCCCGCCTGGTCGCCGCCCTCCACCGCTACTACGGCTGGGGCCGCCCGACGAGGGCCACCGTCAAGGCCCACCAGGAGTTCTCGGCCACGGCCTGCCCCGGCCCCTACCTGATGGCCAACCTCGACCGATACATCGCTTTGGCCGCCGCCATGTACGACGGCCAAGACCCGGCCCCCGCCCCGGCGCCCACCCAGCCAGCGCCCGCGCCGGCCCCCGCCCCGGCCGCCGGCCAACCCCACGTCACCTACCAGGCCCGCACCCAGAAGCACGGCTGGCTGCCGCCCGTCACCGACCTGGCCGACTACGCCGGCTGGGAGAACTCCCCGATCACCGACGTGGCCATGAGCGTGTCTGAGGGCACCGTCGAGTATCAGGTCCATGAGCTGGGCGGCGGCTGGCTGCCCAAGGTCACCGGCTTCAACCTCAACGACCCGATCAACGGATACGCCGGGGCCGGCCGGCCCATCGACGCCATCCGTGCCTATCTCCACTCGCCTGGCCGGAACAAGGTCATCGAGTACCGGACCGCCGCGCCCGGCGGCGACTACTACCCCTGGCAGCGCGACGACGAGACCACCAACGGCCAAGACGGATACGCCGGAGCCCTCGGCCGGCCCATCGGCCGGGTCCAAGCCCACATCACCGCCCACTGAGAAAGGAAACCAATCATGCAAGCCATGAGCACTTGGGCGTACTGGAGGGCCGTCATCGAACGCGCCGCCTCGACCTTCCTGGAGGCTTTCATCCCCCTCGTCGGGTCCGGCCCGTTGACCGGGTTGGACTGGCCGGAGGCACTGGGCCTGGCCGGGTCGGCGGCTTTCCTGTCGGTCCTCAAATCCCTGCTCGCGGGGCTGCGGACCGGCGGGCCGTCGGTCGGCGGCCAAGAGACCCTGGGGGACTGATGGCCGTCGAGGCGCTGATCGCCGCCCTCGGCGTCATCGGCTCGGTCTGCGCGGCCATCCTGGCCTCCCGCAGCCAGACCATGGCCGTCCTCAGCGGGTTGACGAAAACCCTCCAAGACCGTGTGGCCGAGTTGGAGGCCCAGGTCCGAGATCTATGGGACGAGCGCCGCAAAGACGCCGGCCTGATTCGGCGCATGGGCGACCACATCGACGTGCTGGAGGACCACATCCGGCAGGAGAAGGGACCACCGCCGCCGCCCCGCCCCGAAGGCCTCTGACGGAGATCACGCCCCCCGGGGGCCGACTTGTGAGCGGCCCCCGGGGGGCGCAACCCCGGCCACCACATTCCTAAACTCGGACCGCCGACGAGCCGCCCACACCACTGGATGCGCCAGTCGCTGTGGGGGTGACCGCCAGGCGTCCAACCTTCCGAAGAATGGTCTAATGAATGGTACAGCCCCCTTACACGCGCGTGAGCATCTGACTGTTAATCAGAGGGTTCCTGGTTCGAGTCCAGGCGGGGGAGCCCAGTCCGAGTCTGAGAACAGTCCCCCCGATCCTCTGAGAGCAGGCCCTCCGATCCACCGCCTGAGAATGGTTTGGGACGGGTGCGGGCGCTTGGACGGGTTCCCGACGGGTGATCGTCGGAGGGATCCCTCCGACCCGGGCTGAAGCTGGAAACCCGGGGCGGAAGGACCTTCCAACCCTGATCCGACGCTGCTCTACTACCGAGCGGCGGCGGATCAGGGGCTCAGGGCACCAGAACGGCGCGGCCGATGACCTGGCCCTGGTGCAGGCGGTGGTAGGCCTCAACGCCGTCGTCGAGGTTGTAGCGCTCGGTGTGGATCTTGAGGAAGCCCTGTTGGGCCAGCGCCACCACGTCGTAGAGATCGCCCCGGGTGCCCCAGTAGGGCGACGACACCTGGCACTCGTAGGGCACGGCGCCAAAGCCGACTTTGGCCAGCCCGCCGCCGATGCCGACGATGTTCCAGTCGCCCCGCACCTTGGTCATCTGGGCGCCCAAGTCGATGGTGGCCTGGATGCCGACGAAGTCGAAGACGGCCTCCGCGCCCCGCCCGGAGGTCAGGTCTTTGACCGCCTTGACGGCGTCGGCGTTGCTGACGAAGGTGTAGTCGGCCCCGACCGTGCGGGCCAGCTTGAGGTGGTCGGCCGAGACGTCGACGGCCACGACGGTGGCCGGGGTCAGGTGCTTCAGGATCTGGATGGCGACGTGGCCCAATCCGCCGACCCCCAGCACCACGGCCAAGGAGTTGGCGGTCAGCTTGCCCCGGGAGTGCTGGATGGCGTGGTAGGGCGTCAGGGCGGCGTCGGTCAGGGGCACGGCTTGGACCGGGTCGAGGTCGCCGATCGGGATGCAGTAACGCGCCCGGTCGACCAGCATGTACTCGGCGCAGCCGCCGTCGTGGCCCAGCCCGGGCGGGGTGATGCCGCGGCTGGCGGCCTCGTAACAGTAGTTCTCGTAGCCCTCGGCGCACATCCGGCAGCGGCCGCAACCCCAGGGGCCGTAGATCATGACATTCTCACCGATGGTCACCAGCGGCTTGGCGCCCTCGCCGGCGTCCACGATGGTGCCGACGCACTCGTGGCCCAAGGTCATCGGCAGCTTGTAGCCGGCCTGGGCGGCGAAAGTGTTCATGACGGCGATGTCGGAGTGACACAGGCCGGCGGCGGTGATCTTGATCAGGACCTGGCCCGGGCCGGGCGTGGGCTCGGGGATGTCGCGCAGCTCGGGCCACTGCTGGGGCTTGATCAATTGGATGGCTCGCATCTTGTCTCCTCTTCGATTCGGCGGCCCCGCGGTCGAACGCGGTTGGCCGGTTTGTGGACGTTGTTGTCACACCGTCTGCGAGCGTAGCCCCGCCGGCCCCGTTCTCGCACATCTGGTTACGCTCACGGTTAGAGATTGGGAAAACGTGCCGAACGGTGGCCGTCTAACCAGTTTGGCGGCGAGGCTGTTGCCGAGCGGGGCGACGTTCGGCGGGTCGGTGTCCAGGGGAAGCCAGGCGGTTGGCTGACGACACCCGGTTGGCGCGGGCGCGGCTCGTTGGCGGGTTCGGGCTGGCGGGTCGGGCTCAGGCCCGGACCGTCAGGGTGGACGAGCCGTCGGACTGGCGGCGGACCTCGATCCGTTCGGCGATGGCCTGCTTGAGCGAGTCGACGTGCGACACCAGGCCGACGACCCGCCCGGAGGCCCGCAGCTTGCCCAGCTCGGCCAGCACGCCGTCGAGGACCTCGGGCGACAGCGCCCCGAAGCCCTCATCGATCAGCAGCGTCCCGAGGTCGACGCCGCCGGCCTCGGCCGTCACCACGTCGGCCAGGCCCAGGGCCAGGGCCAAGGAGACGTAGAAGGTCTCGCCGCCGCTGAGGGAGCGGGGATCGCGCGCCTGACCGGTCCAAGCGTCGACGATCTTGAGCGCCAGGCCGGTGCGGCGGGCCCGGGTGGCTTCCTTGGAGTCGCTGCGCTCCAAGGCGAAACGGCCGTCCGACATCGGGGTCAGCCGATCGTTGGCCGCCGCCACCACCTCCTCGAAGCGGCGCAGCAGGACATAGGTGGGCAAGGTCACGCCGACCAGATTGCCGGGCGCCGCCGTCGCCAGGTCCGCTATCCGAATGGGGGCGGCGCCGGCGTCGCGGGCGGCCTCCCAATCGGCGCAGGCCTGTTCCAGGCCGGCGGCCGCCCGCCGCCCGTCGGCCGCCCGTTGTCCCCAGACCGCCGCCTCATCCCTGGCGGCCTGGGCCTGGGCGACAGCGGTGGCGGCCTCGGCCTGGAGGCGGGCGGCGGTGGCGGCGGCCAGGGCCGGATCGCCGGTCGCCCGAGCTAGATCGGGCTCGTCCAGGCGGGCGCGCAAGGCGGCCTGAGCGGTCTTGGCCTCGGTCAGTTCCTTCTCCAGGGCCGTCAAACGGGCCGGTGCGAGGCCGGCCGCCCGCGCCTCGGTCGGGTCGGCGAAGCCGGCCTGGGTCAGGGTCTCGGCCACGGCGGCCAGCCGCTCCCGGACTGTCCGTCGCGCCCCGACCAGCTCGTCGGCCGCCCGCCAGGCGGCTCGGGCCTGTTGCTCCACGGCCTGGGCGGCGGCCGCGGCTATCGTCGCGGCCGACTGGGTCAAGCCGCCCGCCGTCGCCTCCAGCCGCACCCGGCGGTCATGGGCGGCGGCGGCGGCCTGGGCCTGGGCGGCGGCCTGGTCGGCCGCCCGCTGACGCGCCGCAGCGGCTCGGTCCAGTTGCCGCCTCAACTCGGTCGCCTGCCCCAGGTCGGCCCGGGCGGCCCGAGCCCGGGCGACGGCTAGTTGGGCCTGGTCGGGCGAGATCGCACCGCCCCGGGCGGCCAGCGCCGTCAGCCGTGGCTGGAGGTCGTCGTGGTGGCGGCGGAGTTGATCCACCTCGGTGGCGGCCTCCCGAGTGGCGGTGGCGGCGACTGCCACCCGCTCCGCGCCGACGTGGCCGGCGGCCGGTCGGGCCAAGGCCGGGTGGGCGGTGGCGCCGCAAACCGGGCAGGGCTGGCCTTCGGCCAGGCCGTCTGCCAATTCGGCGCTCAGCCCGCCCAGACGTCGCTCCCGCAACTCGGCCTCCTGGCCGCTGGCGGCCTCCAGGCGGGCCAGAGCGGCGGTCAAGCCTCGGTCCGAGGCGTCTAATTGGGAGAGGACGACGGCGTGCTCGGCCGCCGCCTCGGCCGCCGCCCCGGCTCGGGCCAAGGCCTGGTCCGCCCCGGGCCCGTCGGCCTGGAGGCGGTCCCAGGCTGTGTTGGAGGCCTGCCATTTAGCCTCGGCCGCCGTCTGGGCGGCCTGGGTCCGTTCCCGGGCGACGGCTTGGGCGGTGTCCTCCTGGATCGCCTCGGCGGCGGCGACCGAGGCCGTCAAGCGGTCGACTGCCGCCCGCTGATCGGCCTGGGACCGGGCCCAGGCCTCCTGCCAGCGCTCGGTCGTCTCGTCCGGCCCAAGCTCGACCCCGGCCGTCTGGGCGGCGCTCTCGGCCTGGGCCAGGGCGGCCGTGGCCTGGTCGCCGGCCTGGAGCAGGGGCAGCGCCGGGGCCGCCCGCCGGGCCGCCTCCAACTGGCGCTCGAGGCGGCTCAACCGGGGAGCCTCGGCCTCCCAGCGGGCCAGGCGTTGGCTCAGCTCCCGCCGTTGGGCCGTGGCCTGGGCCTCCTGCTGGGCGGCCTCGGCTTGGCGGCGGACCGTCTCGGCGGCCTGGGCGGCGTTCTGGGACCGGCTTTGGGCCGCTCGGGATGAGGCCTCAAGCCCCGCCAAGACGGCCCGGACCAGCCTCAGCAAGCCGGCCGCCTCCCCGGCCTGGTCGACGGCCTCCCGGGCCGCTCGGATCAAGTTGGCGGCGCCGACCGGTGTTGGAGCGGCGTTCGGATTGTTGGCGGGAGAGCCGTCGTTCCGGCTGGTGGATGAGACCTTGGCGTCTGGGATGTCGGCGCTCGGGTCGACGGTGTCAGGGATGTCGTTCGGGGCTCTTTGGCCGACGGGCGGCTGGGGCGGGTTGCTGGCGGCGGCGGTGGCTCCGGCGTTTGAGTCGGTGGCGGTGGACCTGTCGCCCGCGTCATCGGCCCGGGCGTCCAGGCCGGCGGCGGCGGCGAAGACCCGGGTCGCGCTCTCGACCTCCACCGCCCGGCGGCGGATCTGGTCCTGGGCCTCGGCCCGCCGCGCCGCCAGCGCCCGCATCCAGTCGTCGTACAGGGCCGTGCCGAAGACCTGTTGCAGGATCGGGCGGCGGCGCTCGCTGTCGGCGGTCAGGAAAGAGGCGAACAGGCCCTGGGGCAAGACCACGGTCTGGGCGAATTGGTCGCGCGTCAGGCCGACGGCCCGGCGGATAGCGGCGTCCGCCTCCTGGGTCTTGGTGGCCAGGACCTCCCAGTCGGGCGAGTCGGGGCTGAGGCGCCGCCACAAGGTCACTTTCGCCGCCACCGTGGTGGTCCCGGCGGAACGCCGCTTGGAGCGCTCGTACTGGGGCGACCGTCGCACCCGGAAGAGCCCGGACGCGGTCTCGAAGGTCAACTCGACCCAGGACGGCCGGTCGTCTAAGACGTGGTCGGAGCGCATCCGGTGGGGGTCCCAGCCCTGGGAGGCGACCGAGCCGTAGAGGGCGAAGACGATGGCGTCGATCAGAGTCGACTTGCCCGCCCCGGTCGGCCCTTCGAGCAAGAACAGGCCGGCCGCCGTCAGGTCGGCGAAATCGATCCGATGGCGCCCCGGGAAGGGGCCGATGGCCTCGAACTCGAGCTGCTGCAGCCTCATCGCCTCTGGCCCCCGCCCGCTCGGCTCGGCCGCTGGCCGGCGGCCGGCGATGGCGCCCCCCGTCGGCTCTGGGGGGAGGGGCCGACGGCCTCGAGCCGCCGCCTCATCATCGCGCCTCGCTCTCGCCCGCCCGGGCCAGCTCCAGGCCGGCCGCCAGGGACCGCTCTTCGGCCGGGGTCGGCTCGCCCCCGCCGACGAAACGGACGAACTCCCTAGCCACCGCCAGCGGATCCCGCGCCTGGGATACCACGATGGTGGTGTTGGCCGGCGGGTCGGGCGGCGCGTGTCGGACGACCAGGGCGTGGGGGAACAAGCGGCGCACCCGCTGGTAGAGGTCGGGCGGGCGGACCGGATCGGTCACCGTCACCTTGGCCCAGGCCTGGCGGCGCTGGTCCCAGGCCGGGGAGGCCAAGTCGGCCAAGGAGCCGCTGGCCTCGACCAGGGGACGGGGCACGGGGGCGGCCACCAATTCGACCCGGGGGGCCGACCCCTCCAGCCGCACCACGGCCGTGGACTTGGTCTGGCCGGCCTCGGAGAAGCTGAAGGCCAAGGGCGACCCGGAATAGCGGGCGGCCCAGTCCCCACTGCCGGTGTTGACCACTTGGGGGCCGTGCAGATGGCCCAGGGCCAGATAGTCGGCCCCGGCGAAGACCTCGACCGCCACATTGTCGACCCCGCCCACCGAGATGTCGCGCTCCGACTCGCAAGCGGTTCCGCCGCTGACGAAGGCGTGGGCCATCACCACCACGGGCGCCCGACCTGTGTTCCCCCGCCGGGCCAGGTCCCCCCGCCGGGCCAGGTCGGCCCGCACCCGCCCCAGGGCCGCGCCCAGCACCGCCTGGTGCGAACGCTCCAACGCCTCGTCGGCCCAGCGGGAGCGGGCCAGATCGACGTCCAGGAAGGGCACCGGATAGACCAGTCCGGCCAAGCCGTCCGCCCCCGCCAACTCGACCGGGCGGCCGACCTGGGCCAAGGCCGTCACCACCCTCAACTCCGGGCGCAGACAGGCGGCGGCGAAACCCAGGCGGGCGGGGGAGTCATGATTGCCCGAGATCGCCACCACCTGGGTCAGCTCGGCCAGCCGGCGCCAGGCCTCCGACAACAGGTCGACCGCCTCGGCCGGCGGCGCCGCCCGGTCGAAGATGTCTCCGGCCACCAACAAGGCGTCCGGCCGCTCCGCCGCCACCAACGCCACCAAGTGGTCCAGGTAGGCGGCCTGGTGGCCCAACAGGTCGACCCCGTGCAGACAGCGCCCCAGATGCCAGTCGGAGGTGTGGATGACTTTCACAGCAGCGATGGTAGACGGGCCATGAGACAACGCTCGGCCGGCGGCGCCGGCCCGCCCCATCGTCGAGACAGCCGGACGAGATGGGGGCGGCGCCCAAAGCTGGTGCGACGTCCGGGGTGGCACGGCGCCCGAATTGGTGTTGGGCCCCGTCCGCTGGATCTACCAGGAAGAGGCTCGGTCGGCCCATCGGCGTTCCGTCCGCCCGGCCGCGGCCTCCGGAGAGCGGGCCGGTTGGAAAGGGCGTACAGTTCGGAGACGGAGCGCCCGTCATCAAGGCGGCGCCTGGGAGAAAGTCACGGCAATGACCGAGGGATGGCTGTACAACTGCGCCGGGGTGCATATCACCAGTGGCTTGAGCCAGAAGGCGACTAAAGGCTACATCGGTGTCAACACGCAGGGGGAGTTGATCCTGTTCAACAATAAAGGCGAGGCGTTCGACCGCGCCCCGGCGACCGAGGTCGAGGCCAAGTTCAGCGGTTTCACCGGCAACACCATCAAGATGAACGGGCACAAGTACCACGTCGAGTTCCACCCCCTGTCCCAAAATTTCGGCGCCGCCTTGGGCGGGATCGTCGGCGGGGCTATCGCCGGGGCCTTGTCTTTCACCGGCGCCGACGACAACCGGAGCGAGAAGCAGAAGCGGGAACAGTTGGACGAAGTGATCAAACGACTGCAAGGCCAAGTCTGACGCTGATCGGCCAAGGCTGGCGGCGTCCCATCGGCGCCGCCCGCAGGCCGGTGTTCACGGTCGGACGGCCGGTCCCTCCGCCGGGGCGGGGCCGCGCCGGACCCGGGATCTCCCAGACCAGATCGACAAAATTGATTGTTTTACGCCCCGGTCCGGCCGAGGTGCCGCCGGTCGCCCGGTCAGACCGGGGCCGATTACAATGGCGCCATCGCGCCGACCCCGGGAGGATCCCTGACCAACACGCCCCAGCCCGTCGCCGACCGTCGCCCGGCCGGCGACGACGGTGTGACCCGGCGCCTGACGGTGCCCCATTCCATCCCCATGGTCGGTCTGCTCGGCCCCGACGACGACTTCCTGCGCCGGCTGGAGGGCCTGCTGGAGGCCGACATCATGGTCCGCGGGGACGAGATCACGTTGGTCGGCCAGGCCGCCGCCGTCGACTCGGCCCAGGCGGTCATCGATCAGTTGGTGGCCGTCCTGCGGACCGGCCAAGGATTGACGGGGGCCGATGTCGAACGGGTGGTGGAGTTGGTCCGGGAGGCCGACGCCCCGGCCGCGGCCGAGATCCTGACCGCCTCGATCCTGTCCCACCGGGGCAAGACCGTCCGGCCCAAGACGCTGAACCAGAAACGCTACGTCGACGCCATCGACCGGCACACCATCGTCTTCGGCATCGGCCCGGCCGGCACCGGCAAGACCTATCTGGCGGTGGCCAAAGCGGTCCAGGCGCTACAGCAGAAACGGGTCAACCGGATCATCGTCACCCGCCCGGCGATCGAGGCCGGCGAGCGCCTGGGCTTTTTACCCGGCACCTTGTCGGAGAAGATCGACCCCTACCTGCGCCCCCTCTACGACGCCTTGCACGATATGGTCGAGGCCGACGCCGTGCCTAGGCTGATGACCGCCGGCATGATCGAGGTCGCCCCCCTGGCCTATATGCGCGGCCGCACCCTGAACGACGCCTTCATCGTCTTGGACGAGGCCCAGAACACCTCGCTGGAGCAGATGAAAATGTTCCTCACCCGGCTCGGCTTCGGCTCCACCATGGTGGTGACCGGCGATATCACCCAGGTCGACCTGCCGACCGGCCAGAAATCGGGCCTGCGCGAGGTCCAAGGCATTTTGGACGGGGTCGAGGACGTGGCCTTCTGCCACTTGACCAACCGCGACGTCGTCCGCCACCGCCTGGTGGGCAAGATCACGGCCGCCTGGGACCGCTACGAGGCCGGCGGCGGGAGGCCCGGGCGATGATCGACCTGACCAACGAGTCCGGCCTGCCGGCCGACGAGGCCGGGCTGATCGCCTTGACCCGTTTCGCCTTGGACGAGCTCCACATCCACCCCGAGGCCGAGGTCTCGATCCTGTTGGTGGATGAGGCCACCATGGCCTCCTACCACGAGCGCTTCATGGACGAGCCCGGGGCCACCGACGTGCTCAGCTTCCCGATGGACGAGTTGCGTCCGCCCGAGCCGGGGGACGAGCCGCCCCTGGGGCTGCTGGGCGATGTCGTGCTCTGCCCGGCGGTGACGGCCCGGCAGGCGGCCACCTTCGGCCGCACCCCGGACCAGGAGGCCGAATACTTGTTGGTCCACGGCCTGCTCCATCTGCTCGGCTTCGACCACGTCGAGGCCAAAGAGAAACGGATCATGTTCGGCCTGAACGACGCCATCATCGCCGCCTGGTCCAAGCGGCGGAAGCGGACCAGGCCGTGACCTGCCTGCTGACGGCCGGCTCACGGCTGGCCATCGACCTCGGTCTGATCGTCCTCGCCCTGGGCTGGGCGGCCTTCTTCGCCGCCGTCGAGGAGGCCTTCGCCCGCATGACCCCGGGAAGGGTGGCCCGGCTGGTGGCCCAGGAGGCCAAGGGGGCGCGACGGGTGGCCGACATCGCCGCCGACTCCGCCCCCACCATCTCGACCGCCCGCTTCTTGACCATCATCGGCCAGATCACGGCCACCCTGGGCCTGTGGCGGCTCTTCGGCTTCATCGCCTCACCCCTGTCCCAGGCCCTGGCCACCGGGGCCAGCGCCACAGTCGCCTTGTTCGTGGTGGTCTCGGTCTCGGCCCGCACCGTCGGCCGTCAGCACGCCTCGGCCGTCTCGGCCCGAACCGCCGCCTTGATGAGCGTCTTGTCCCAGACCGTCTTCTTCCTGCCCCAGCTATTGATCTGGCTGGGCAACGCCATCACGCCGGGACGGGGCTACCCCGAGGGGCCGTTCGCCTCGGAGGACGAGCTGCGGGCCTACGTCGACTTGGCCGAGGCTTCGAACCAGATCGAGGCCGACGAGCGCAAGATGATCCACTCGGTGGTCGACTTGGGCGACACCATCGCCCGCGAGGTGATGGTGCCCCGGCCGGAGGTGGTTTACATCGAGCAGTCCAAGAGCTTGCGCCAGGCCCTCTCCCTGGCCCTGCGCTCGGGCTACTCCCGCATCCCGGTGGTCGGACCGGGCGGCCTGGACGACATCGTCGGCGTGGCCTATCTGAAAGACATCTCCAAACGAATCTTCGACCACCCCGAGGCCGAGTCGGGCGAGACGGTCGGCTCGCTGGCCCGGGAGGCCGCCTGGTGTCCCGACACCAAGCCGGCCGACGACCTGCTGAAACAGATGCAGGCCAGTCGCACCCACCTGGCGGTGGTGGTGGACGAGTTCGGCGGCACCGCCGGCATCGCCACCATCGAGGACATCCTGGAGGAGATTGTGGGTGAGATCGTGGACGAGTACGACGACGAGTTGGCCCCCGTGACCGAGATCGGGCCGGGGCGCTACCGGGTCTTGTCCCGGCTGTCCCTGGCCGACCTGGGCGAGATCTTCGGCCTGGAGTTGGACGACGCGGATGTCGAGACCGTCGGCGGGGTGTTGGCCAAACAGCTCAACCAGGTGCCGGTGCCCGGGGCGCGGGCGGTCTGGCACGGCTTGGAGCTGACCGCCGACCAGCCGATGGGCCGCCGCCACCAGGTCGCCACCATCTTGGTCCGCCAGGCCGAGCCGCCCCCGCAGCCGGACGACGACCATGACTGAGGCGGCCCCGGCCGAGCCGATCATGGCTGAGGCGGCCACGGCTGATACGACCATGACTGGGACGGCCACGACTGAGGCGGCGTCGGCTGAGACAGCGGCGGCGGTCTTTCGCTCCGGCCTGGTGTCGATCGTGGGCCGCCCCAACGCCGGCAAGTCGACCCTGGTCAACGCTCTGGTGGGCCAGAAGGTCGCCATCGTCTCCAGTCGCCCCCAGACCACCCGCCACATCATCTCCGGGGTGGTCGACCGCCCCGAGGCGCAACTAGTATTGGTTGACACCCCCGGCCTGCACAAGCCCCGCAGCCTGCTGGGGGAGCGCCTCAACGCCCTGGCCCGCGAGGCCTGGTCGCAGGTCGACGGGGTGGCCGTCTGCTTCCCCAGCGACCAGCGGATCGGGCCGGGCGACCGCTTCTTGATCGGCCAGTTGGCCCAACTGGCCGGCCGCCCCAAGCTGGCCGCCTTGGCGACCAAGACCGATTTGGTGTCGCCTGGTCGGCTGCGCCAGCACCTGATCGCCATCCAGCGGGCGGCCCATGATTTGGAGCTGGACTGGACCGACATTGTGCCGGTGTCGGCCCTGACCGGAGACCAGGTGGAGGACGTGGCCCAGGTCCTGATCGACTGGCTGCCGCCCGGTCCTAGGCTCTACCCGGCGGGTATGGCCAGCGGCGAGTCCGAGATCACGATCATGGCCGAGATCATCCGTGAGGCCTGCCTGGAGTTGGTGGACGACGAGTTGCCCCACTCCATCGTCGTGCGGGTGGACGAGGTCCGCCCCCGTCCCGACCGGCCGGTGGACCGGCCGCTGCTCGACGTCTTCGCCTCCATCGTGGTCGAGCGGGACTCCCAGAAGGCCATTGTGCTGGGAGCCGGGGGGTCGCGCCTGAAAGCGGTTGGCACCGCCTCGCGCCGCCAGTTGGAACGCCTGCTGGGGCAGGCGGTCTACCTCGACCTGCGGGTCAAGGTGCTCAAACAGTGGCAGCGAGACCCCAAGAAACTCGATCGGCTGGGGTTCTAGCCATGGCCCTCCCAGCCGACGCCAGCCCGTCCCCCGATCCCGGGACCGAGACGCCCCGGTCGACTAAGGCTGAGGAGCCCGCCGCCGCTGCCACCACCTCCGCCCCAGCCGCCGCCGCTCCAGCCGCCTCTGCCCTGGCCGCCTCCACCGCCGCCGCCTCCGCCCTGGCCGCCACCGCTCCGGACTCCGCCGTCGCCCCCCGGACCGCCGCCTCCCGGAGCGCCTCGGCCACCCAGGGCTGGTGCCGCCGTCTGCGCCAACTGGTGCGCGGCCGGGTCCAAGACGGCTGGACCCGGGTCAAGCTGGCGCTGGTGCCCAACACCCAGGCCGCCCTGGTGTCCACGGCGGCCTACCTGATCTGCGACTTGATCCCGGGCCACAACCTGCCGGTCTTCGGGCCGGTGGCCTGCTACCTGGCCATGGGCTACAAACGGTCGCGCTCGCCCCGCCGGGTGGTGGAGATGGGGTTGGGGGCGACGGTCGGCATCGGTATCGGCGAACTATTCGCCGAACAGGTCGGCTTCGGCGCCCTGGCACTGCTGGTAGTCCTACTGATCGCCCCGCTGATCGGCCGTTTCGTCGACCACTCCGAGCTATTGACTTATCAGTCGGCCATGCAGTCAGTCATCGTCATCAGCATGGCGGCCACCACCGTCATCACCGGGCCGGCCGCTCTGGGACGGTGGGTCGACGCCCTGATCGGCACCTTCTGCGCCCTGGCCTTCACCATCATCCACCCCAGCAAACCGGTCGAGACCCCGCTGCAGCGCGCCCGGGCCGCCCTCGACGCCTTGGCCCGGGCGGCCACAACCATGGCCGAGGGCATCCGCCAGGCCGACGACGACACCCTCCAATTCGTCTGGCGGCGCACCCGCTCCGCCCGCCGCCAACTGCAAGAGGGCTGGGAGTCTCTGCGCTGGGCCCATCAGATCAGCTTCGTCAAGTGGCGCCAGCGGACCGACCGGGAGGTGCTGGACGAGGTGGAGCGGGTTTACGTCCTGACCGAGCGGGTGGCCGCCTCGCTGGAACTGGCCGTGCGCTACGGCCGGGGCGAGATAGCGGCCGCCGGGCCGAGCGCCGAGGTGGCCGAACTATTCGACCGTCTGGCCGGCGTCCTGACCAATTTGGCTTTGTCCGTGAGCAGCTTCAACAAGCCCGTTTACGCCCGTCGCCGGGCCCGAGAGCTGGCCCGCGAGCTTGACCCGGAGACCCGGACCGACTCCTGGCGCTCCACGGTGGTGCTGTCCCTGCTGCGCTCGACCGTCATGGACGTGTTGCAGATCAGCGGCCTGTCTCGCGCCCAGGCCTGGGCCACCCTGCCCGGCGGCGAGCGGGTGAGCGGCGGCCTGACCGCGCCGGAGGATGACCCCTCGGCCGTCTGGGGCGGCCGCGACTGAGCCCCGAGCCACCGCTTCTCAACTGCCGAGCGACCCCATCCGGGCGCGCTAACAGCCTGGCCGAGGCTCAACGGACGTCCAGTCCGCCTTCGCGCCGACCCCACCGCCATCACACCCGCCTGAGGCCACTCGCCCCGCCGACCAGCGGTGGGTCAGGGCTGAGCGGCCGAAGGCTATGGCTCGGCAGCGGCTTTGTCAAGGTTTCGTGGCAGCGGCTTTGTCAAGGTTTCGTGAAGGGATGAGGCCGAACTGGAAAGAGCCGTTAGGCTCGGCCTCAGGCCAGGGGGAGACCTGACACTTTGGGGATCCGCTGGAGCCGACTCATATGAATTCACAACTAGGCGGTTGTGTCCCCGTCCGACGGCGGTCAGAATCGCCGTGAGGACATCGGGAGGGGGTGTTTTTATGCCTAACTGGCTTCAAGGAGTCCTGAGTTGGGGCGCGTGGGGGACTGGTATCGCCATGGCGATCCTGGCTGTTATCACGCAGTTCCTGTCCGCCGCCCTGTCGGGTAGCGTGTCGCCGACGCTCCCGTTCTGACGGATCCGTCTCAATCAACCGATGAGGGCTGTCGGCACCGGCGCGCGCGGGGCCGGCAGCCCTCATCGCTCCGCCCGGGTGATTGTGAGTCATCGCCCGGGCGTCTGACGGCCGGGCCGCCGACCCCGATTAGACGGCCCCGGGTCGGCCCAGGCCGGCCCACAAGCAAGTTTTGTCGAGACCGCCGGGCCCGCTAGACTGCCTCAGAGCGGTCTAGCTCGCGCAGGCCGTCTTGACCAGATGCGGAACTGTGAGGAAGCGATGAGTATGCGCAAGACTGGGGCCGCTGTTTTGGCCGGGTGTCTGGTGGCCTCCTGGATGGCCTTCTCCCCCCTGATCGCCGAGGCCGGCCAGCCTGGTCCCGTCGGCGCCGCCCTGGCCGGCTCCCTGGATGATTGGGACGGCCCCGCCGGTTGGGCGCTGGAGAACCAGGCCGCCCTCCAAGCGGCCGGTTTCGACTACCAGCGGGTTGGCCAGGCCTACACCGACGGCTCCTCCCAGGTGACCGTCGACCCGGCCACGGGCACGGTCGAGGTGGCCGACTGCTGCGTCGAGGATTGGAATGTCGGGTTCGTGGTCGGGGACGCGGTTGGACAACTCACCGCCACGGTGGAAAAGCAGTTGTTGGTCGCCCCCGCGGCCGTCCCGGTGGACCCGACGACGGCCGCCGCCTACTTGCCGCCGCTGAGGGTCGACATCAACGACCAAGGCCAAGTGGCGACTTATAGCTTGAACTTCAGGACCGGCGTCGTCAGTGCGGAGCCGGGCAACGACCCGGCGGCCGACGCCCAATACCTCCAGGCGCTGACAGACAGTCTGCCCCAGATCAGCGAACGGGTCGGCGATGCGATCGCGCCCCGACTGTCCCAGGCGGCGATCGAGATCCTGCAACTCGGATTCCACCAAGTCTGGTTCGAGCGCGACGACCAGGGCGGCGTCACCCTCCAGGCGGAGAAGCCCGACCGTCTCAGCGACCTCGACTACACCTTCGGCTACTCCCTGGACGGGCTGGGCGACGGCCAATCGGCTCAGATCGACCTGACGGCGGTGGTCGGCGAGGGCTGGCTGTCCCAGTTGACGACGGCCGATCCTTTGGTGATCGAGGCCGACGACGTAAGCAATTTAGCTTGGCAAGATTACCTGCCCAGTGAGGTGGCCGCCGCCCTGATCGGGAACCCTCCGGCTTTCGCCCGCGATCTGGCGGCCAGCACGGCCTCCGACCAGTCCCTGTCCGACGATCTGAGACTGACCGTCGACAGCGACTGGTTCTGGAGCGACCACGTGTCGGGCATCAGCGACAACCTGCGCCAGCTGATGAACGACACCTGGTCCGACTTCGACTTCAGTCTGGGGTCGGTCACGGTCGGCGTCCAGCCCTGGGAAAACACCTGGAACGACGATCTGATGACCGGTTTCAGAGCCCTGATCTATCAGAACCTGGACCAATACCAGTGGCCTGACCTGGCCCACTCCGCCGGCCGTTACCAGGTCGAACTGAGCTTCGACACCGGTGCGATCCAACAACTGGTGGCCACCGATGTGACCCGGACCGTCGTGCCCCAGTTCTCGCTGCCGAACTCCCTGACGGCGGCGGTCGGTTCCACGGCCACGATCACCCCCGTCATGACCAACCTGCCGGCGGGCGTCTCCGTGACCTACAGCTACGAGGCCGAGGACCAGGCGGTGGCCCAGGTGGACGAGTCCGGCCTGGTCACCGCGACAGGCGTGGGCACGACCCCGATCAACGTCACAGCGGTCTTCGACTGCCCCGACCAGGATCCGCTGTCCTGGTCCGGCGTGGTCGAGTTCGAAGCCACAGCGGCCTCGGACGAGCCGTCGGCCTCCCCGAGCCCGTCGGCCTCGATCGAGGTCTCCGAGTCGGCCCCCCCGCCGACCACCTCGGGCGAGGCCTGCGAGACGATCTTGGCCGAGTTGGCGGTGGCCGATGAGGCCTTCTCGGACTTTGGCGATGCCGTGGAAGTTGACGAGATGGTGGCGTATTTGGACGTCTTGTTGGCCAGTTTCGCCCGTATGCAAGCGGCCGACCCGGAGGCGGAGTTGGCGCAGTCCCTGTCCGAGCTGATCGACGCCTTCAGCACTCTACGAGATGCGCTGGCGAACGGCGACCAGATCGCTGTGGCCGGAGCCATGGCGGCGGTGGTGCCGGCGATGCAGCAGTTCTCGACCGCCTTGAACCAGGAGTGCGGTGCCTCGGCCTCGCCCAGTGCCAGCCCGTCGGAGTCGGTCACTGAGTCGCCGTCGCCTAGCCCGTCGCCTAGCCCGTCGGCTTCGCCTAGCCCGTCGCCGTCGCCCAGTCCGTCGCCGTCGCCTAGCCCGTCGCCGTCGCCCAGTCTGTCGGCTTCGCCTAGCCCGTCGGCTTCGCCTAGCCCGTCGCCGTCGCCCAGTCTGTCGGCTTCGCCCAGTCCGTCGCCGTCGCCCAGTCCGTCGCCGTCGCCCAGTCTGTCGGCTTCGCCCAGTCAGTCGGCTTCTCCTAGCCCGTCGCCGTCGCCCAGTCCGTCGCCGTCGCCTAGCCTGTCGGCTTCGCCCAGTCTGTCGGCTTCGCCCAGTCTGTCGGCTTCGCCCAGTCTGTCGGCTTCGCCCAGTCCGTCGCCGTCGCCCAGTCCGTCGCCGTCGCCTAGCCTGTCGGCTTCGCCCAGCCCGAGCCCGTCGGCTTCGCCTTCGGCCAGTGCGTCTGAGTCGGCTTCGGCCAGTCTGCCGCAGACTCCGAGCGATGTTTGTTCGACTTTCGAGGCCGAGTTGCCGTTGATCAACGCGGCTTTGGAGGGTTTGGGCTCCGACGCCTCCGTCGAAGAGACAGTGGCGGCTTTGGACGTCTTGTTGGCCAGTCTCGCCCGGGTGCAGGCGGCTGGCCCGTCGGCGGCGGTGGCTCAGCCTCTGACCGTGGTGATCGACTTCTACCACGCCATGCGGGTGGCGTTGGCGACCGGCGACATGGCGGCTTTGCAGGCCTTGGCCGAGTCGATGACGGAGACGGCGGCGGCTATGCAGCAGGTGTCGGCCGCCTTGGCCCAGGAGTGCGCCGGCCCCACCAGCGATGTGACGGCCTCGGCCTCCCCGTCGCCTAGCGCTTCGGCCGAGGTGACGGTTTCGGCCAGCCCCACGGGCGAAGCCACCAGCGTGTCGCCGTCGGCCTCTCCGTCACCTAGCGCTTCGGCCGAGGTCACGGTTTCGGCCAGCCCCACGGGTATCGCGACTAGCGCATCGCCGTCAGACTCGGCCTCCCCGTCGGCCAGCCCTTCGGCTGAGGTCACGGTTTCGGCCAGTCCCACGGGTGGTGCCACCAGCGCATCGCCGTCAGCCAGTCAGCCGGCGGATCCGAGTCAGTCGGCTTCGGCCAGCGCGCCCGAGTCGGCTTCGCCCAGTCCGTCGGCTTCGGCCAGTGCGTCTGAGTCGGCCTCACCCAGCGCCTCGGCTAGTCTGCCGCCGGTTACGAGCGATGTTTGTTTGGCCTTCGAGGCCGAGTTGCCGTTGATCAACGCGGCTTTGGACAGTTTGAACGCCGGCTCCTCCGTCGATGAGATGGTGGCGGCTTTGGACGTCTTGTTGGCCAGTTTCGCCCGGGTGCAGGCGGCTGGCCCGTCGGCGGCGGTGGCTCAGCCCTTGGCCGTGGTGGTCGACTTCTACCACGCCATGAGGGTGGCGTTGGTGACCGGTGACATGGCGGCTTTGCAGGCCTTGGTCGAGTCGATGGCGGAGGCGGCGGCGGCCATGCAGCAGGTGTCGACCGCCTTGGCCCAGGAGTGCGCCGGCCCCGGCCCCACCAGCGATGTGACGGACTCGGCCTCCCCGTCGGCCAGTGCTTCGGCCGAGGTGACGGCTTCGGCCAGTCCCACGGGCGGCGCCACCAGCGCCTCGGCCTCGGCCAGTCAGCCGGCTGGTCCGACGGCTTCGGCCTCGACCAGGCCGACGGCCTCGGCCTCTTCGTCAAACGGCGTCTTGGTCGGCACCGGCGCCACAATCGGCGCGGGCTTTATCTGGCTGGCGCTGGGCGCCTTAGCCGTCGGGGCGATCAGCCTGGCCGCCGTCGTCATCCTGCGCCGGCGTCGGACCTGACAGTCGAGCGCGGCGGCGCGGACGGACTAGACATCCGTCAAGCGTCGCCGTCGCCGCCAGCGCGCCCGGCTGAAGCCCTGATCCACCGATGGGGTCGCTCGGTGGTCGAGCAGCGGTGGATCAGCCACCCGCGACCGGTCGGCCGCCCATGGGGCGGGGAAGACGTCTTCGCGGCCCTCCGCCCGGCCGTGGCCGGGCCTTTGTGCCACATCAGGGCTGAGCGCCCGGTGGTTGAGAATCGGTGGATCTGGGCTAGAGTGAGCCCGTGGCTCAGGCGCTCCTGCTCCCCGGCCGCGGCGAGGCTCGCTCCTAAGTCAGGCCTCCTCGCCGCGGGGCGATGCCGTGCCTGGCGTATCCACTGCTAGCGAGGAAAACCCATGACCGCCTTCGGCTGCAAGCCACAACCCCACCCGCCCGTCCAACAACCCTCGGGCATGCCATACCAACGCTATGTCCCCTTCCAGCCGCTGGAGCTCAAGGACCGGACCTGGCCCGACGCCCGCATCACCGTGGCGCCGCGCTGGTTGTCGACCGACCTGCGCGACGGCAACCAGGCCCTGATCGACCCGATGACGCTGGGCCGCAAACTGCGCCTGTTCGACCTGCTGGTCAAGATGGGCTACAAAGAGATCGAGGTCGGCTTCCCCAGCGCCTCCCAGACCGAGTTCGACTTCGTGCGCGCACTGATCGAGCAGGACAAGGTGCCCGAGGACGTCCAGATCTCGGTCCTGACCCAGGCCCGTGAGGACCTGATCGAGCGCACCGCCCAATCCCTGATCGGCGCCCGTAGGGCCAATATCCACCTCTACAACGCCACCGCCGAACTGTTCCGCCGGGTGGTCTTCAAGCTGTCGGCGGACGAGACCGTCGAACTGGCCCGCCAGGGCACCCAATGGGTGATGGAGGCGGCCGCCCGCCACCTGTCCGAGGTCGAGTTCGGCTACCAGTACTCGCCCGAGATCTTCACCCAGACGCCGACCGATTTCGCCTTGGAGGTGTGCCAGGCGGTGTCGGCCGTCTGGCAGCCGGGACCCGGGCGGGAGATCATCTTCAACCTGCCGGCCACGGTCGAACGCTCGACCCCCAACACCTACGCCGACCAGATCGAGTACTTCTGCCGCCACATCTCCCAGCGACCCCACGTCGTGGTCTCGCTCCACCCCCACAACGACCGGGGCACGGCCGTGGCCGCCGCCGAACTGGCTCTGATGGCCGGGGCCGACCGGGTGGAGGGTTGTCTGTTCGGCCACGGCGAGCGCACCGGCAACGTCGACCTGGTGACCTTGGGCCTCAACCTCTTCAGCCAGGGCGTCGACCCGATGATCGACTTCTCCGACATCGACGCCATCCGCCGGACGGTCGAGTACTGCACCGGCCTGCCGGTCGGCCCGCGCCAACCCTACGCCGGCGACCTGGTTTACACCGCCTTCTCCGGCTCCCACCAGGACGCCATTAAGAAGGGCTTGGAAGACTTGGAGCAGCGGGCCGGGTTGGCCGGCCAGACCATCCACAGCATCGACTGGGAGGCCCCCTACCTGCCGATCGACCCCTATGACGTCGGCCGGACCTACGAGGCCGTCATCCGGGTCAACTCCCAGTCCGGCAAGGGCGGCATGGCCTACCTGATGAAGGCCGACCATCACTTCGACCTGCCCCGGCGCCTCCAGATCGAGTTCTCCCGCGTCGTCCAGGCCTACTCCGACCGGGCCGGCCGCGAGGTCGCCAGCGCCGAGCTGGGCCAGCTGTTCGAGGACGAGTACCTGCGCGAGACCTTCCCGCTGGCCCTGGTCAAGGTCTCGTCGGTCTCCCAGAACGGCGGCTACCAGGTCAACGCCACCGTCACCGACCACGGCCGAGAGCGCGTCATCAGCGGCCGGGGCAATGGCCCGCTGTCGGCCTTCGTGGCCGCCCTGGGCCTGATCGGCTACCAGCTCAAGGTCTGCGACTACGCCGAGCACGCCCTGTCGGCCGGCGGCGACGCCCAGGCCGCCGCCTACGTCGAGGCCGAGATCACCGGCGCCGACGGCCAGGCCCACGTCTGGTGGGGGGTGGGTGTCGACTCATCGATCATGACGGCCAGCATCAGGGCCCTCTGCGGGGCCGTCTGCCGGGCCGAGCGCCAGTCCTGAATCACCGACTCTCCGTCCGTACGGGGCCGCCAGCCCGTGGGGCCGGCCATGGACGGGCGGGTGCCCAAGGAGACAAAACAGTCTGTTGGAGGGGGTTGACACGAGGTTAGGCCAGTGGTTAAATACGGAACAGCACTCGTTGCAGCCCCCGAGGAGACAGTATGGACCAGCTTGACTTCACTGAGTTGGGCGGCATTGCCTCTCTCCTGAGCGCTCAGCGGGTGGATTCGATTCCAAGCCTGGCAGAGGCCCAAGAGTCTAGTTTTTCGGTCATAGACGTCCGTCTTCCCAGACGATGCCCAGATTCTAAATTAGGGGGGGTAACTGACCGTCTAGGGGGAGATGTCCTGCTGTGTCGTAAGGACGTTGAGGTTGTTGTTCCGCCCGTATTTCCGGTTGATTCGCCTGCTCTTGGAGCAACAATTATAGCCGATATGGCTAGGTCATCTGGCTGGACCGCCAGTGTCGTCTACGCTCCCTTGATGTTCTCGCCCGACAGTGATGCTTTGGCCTATTCAGTGGCGACTCCCACTATGTACCGCCCGATCTACCGAGACACGGCGCTAGATAACTTCTCTGATCAGGTTGTCGACGCATTATCGGAGGATGCCATTCGCGTGAATGAATGGCCAAGAGAGAAGTCCTTCGACAACGTCCGTCCGTATTTGCAGAGACTCTTCGCTGATTATGGCCGCCAAGCCACCCGAGTGGTATGTGATGTAGCTGCTGGCATAACTGCGCTTCGGCCCGCTCCAGCCGTTGTTGCTCTGTCTATTACCGTGGACGCACAGAAGCTTCCTGGCGCGGCCATTGCGGCTGAGTTGCGCCGTCGCGGTTATTCTGGAATCATCATGGCTGGCGGCTCTGCTCTTGATGGAGGCATGGGTCTGGCCTTACTCAGATCTTTCGCCGAGTTTGATGCCGTCCTCTTAGGAGAGGCAGAGTCTAACTGGCTGGATTTCTTGGGCGCATTGTCTTCCGACTGGTCTGAGAACGAAGTCATTCCTGGGCTCACGGTTCGTCGGGGCGACGATGTGCGCGCTAATCCCACCGCTATACCGAGTTCGCTCTGGGAACTAGGGGGTAGTGCCTTCGATCAGTTCACGAGCCAGTTCTCTCTATCAGGCCGCGGGGATCCAGTGGCTCTCACCGCTGAGAGTTCGCGCGGTTGCTGGTGGGCCGACAGGCAACGTTGCACATTTTGTGCTGTCGATCCTGTGGCACATCCTTACCGTACGCACAACGAGACTTATGTGGCAAACTTCCTGTCCGAAACATGGAAGACGTGGCATCCACTTCAGATTAATATGACCGACTCGTGTATGCCGAGACTGCGCCACTCACGGATCGCTCAAAGGCTCGGTTCCGCTCCTAGCCACAACGATTGGGCGCTCTACTATGAAGTTAAATCAACACTCACGCGAGCAGAATTGGCCCAACTCAAAGAGATCGGTCTGACTGAGATCCAGCCAGGCATTGAATCATTTAGCACCGAGACGCTCCGCGATTTCCGCAAGGGTGCTACCAGACTTCAACATGTGAACCTACTTAAATGGAGTCAAGCCTACGGATTGAGAGTGACTTATCCGATCATTTATGGATCGCCCTACGAGACTGCAGATAGACTCCATGACATGGTCCAGCTAATGGGTTTAATTCACCATTTAAGTCCCCCCATGCGGCTCAATCGGCTACGACTCTACCGGGGTAGCTTCTATTGGCAGCATAGCGGCGACTTCGATTTTCAAGATGCTACTCCACTCGAATGTGATCGCTTGGCTTATGGCTTGCCTGACGACGAACTGATGGATTTAGTTTTTCAGTGTAATTACACCTGCACCTCACAGCGTTCAGTCGAATACTTGATCGCCCTTGATGATTTGACGGATGCCTGGGTTTCTTGGCGGCAAGACTTCGCATACTCGCGACTTGTCCTGGCTGACTCTGACGATGCAATTGTCATTACTCGCACCGATCCAAGCGGAGCCACTATCTCTGTGATTGATCGCCCAGAAGCTATGGGCGTTCTCCGAGCCTGTCAGGAAGTTGCGAACTTGGAACGAGTGAGAGTAGAACTTGGCTTAGACAAAAATGTTTTTGTCTCCGTGTTGCAAGACCTGGAGGCGGATGGACTAATCATCAAAGAAGGAGGTCGCGCACTGACGTTACCAATTCCGCTTCAGGCCAGATCAGAGATTCCCTGACGTCTGGCCATGCCTTTACCGACTAATTCTAATGATTCAGAAAGGAAAACCGTGACTGATCAAATCACCGATGATTCCTCAACGGCTAGGGTGCCACTGAAAATCATCGATCAAGAGCAACTCAAAGAAATCAAGCGACTGTATCAGGAAGACATGGATTTTGCCCGTCAACTCGAAGCAGATCCGAAAACCGCTCTGGCCGAGCACGACCTCGATAGGGAGATTCCCTGTTTGGCGGATTGTGACACCCTGGGCGACTTGCTGGCTCGTACTCCAGCCGAGGCTTACGCCCCAACTCTCGAATCCCTCAACCTCCTCGTCACCCACCCTGGGTATGAAGTCCCTAAAGGAGCTGGCGCTAACGTCTCGGCTGCGGTGAATGCAGTTGTTGTCGCCAATGCGGTCGGATACCATGAGGCCGTTGTTGCGGAGATGGGTGCGGTTGGGCTCATCGCCGTTGTCGGACTCGTGGCTGTTATCGTGGGTGCACCGCCCCGTCGCACAGGACTGCGTGTGTGTGCTCCGAGCCTGAGGCTTGCAGACACTTTCGAGGGTGAAGAAGTCTTCCAATTCTTGTCCAGCCAAGGCTTGGGCGAAGCTCGTCAGTTCAGCACTCTGCGGCGGGGAGTGCTGGACGGAGAAATCATCGAAACGTACTTGACCGACGATGGGTTCGAGAACCGTACAACAAGGTATGAGTTCGATGGCTCCAAGATCGAGATCGATTCACTGATCGGAGTGGATGAGATCACAATTCTCCGCTGTTCCGTGAAGATGATAGACCAAGTCGCAGTAGTGGTCTGATCTAATCGTTCGAGACCCGGCCAGTTAAAGCGGGAAAGGAGTGTGACACCACGATGAGAGTAACTATTGTCGTGGCTCCCTTTACCCGATCTAACTGGCCGTCTCTCGGCGCTGAGCAAGTTGCCACAATTATTCGTACCGCCGGGCATGAAGCACGAGTAATCTACGCCACGCTACTAGGACTGACGGACATGTTCTTTGAGGAAGATCCAGGAGCGCCTGCCCTGTTCACCCCGATTTATTACTCAAGTCTGAGCTTCAGAGATGCAGCGGTAGGATTGGTGTCGCGGCTAACATCTGATCAAGGTAAGTCTACTTCTATGGGAATGGAAGTTCCTGAAGGTACTAGTTCGGATCTTATCCGACGTTATTTGCATGGGATGAGGCAAGCTGAACAGATGACCAATGAGGCTGTGGACGAAATTCTGTGCGGCCCTTGGCCTGACGTGATCGGGTTCAGTGTATCTAACGATCATCAAAAGATGCCCTCTGCCGCTGTTGCTAAGAAAATCAAAGAATCTGGCTTCACAGGCTGCGTATTTGCTGGAGGATCCGCGCTCGACGGAGAGATGGGTGTCGAATTCCTTCGCCTGTTTACCGAGTTTGATGCGGTGCTGCGAGGAGAAGTAGAGGACACTCTACCAGATTTCCTCAATCAGGTGAATAGCGGTTACGGAATGTTCAGCAAAATTCCGGGAGCCTGCTACAGAGATGTTGAAGGGAACCTTCAGGTTGAGCCCACCGGTATAGTTTCTGGCAAGTTCACAGAACTGCCATCGCCGGACTACTCATCTTTTATCGAACAAATGTTACGACGTCCGCCTGCTAGAGCTGACGAAGGTATCACCCTCATGGCTGAAACATCACGCAGTTGTTGGTGGGGTGAAAAACATCAATGTCTTTTCTGTGGCGTTGACTCAAAGACTCGTCCCTTTCGACAAAAAGATGCGGAAGCGGCCGTGGCGGATTTAGTACAATTATGGGATCAATACCGCCCAAGCAAAATTATTTTAACAGATTCTATATTGCCAAGACGAGATATGGAGCAATATCTGCATCGTTTATACGAGGAGAATATGACCAGAAACTGGCAGCTCTTTTATGAAGTGAAATCAACGCTGCGAAGAAGAGATCTTGCTAGGTTACGATGCGCCGGTGTAGCTCAAGTGCAAGCAGGAATTGAATCTTTTTCAACAAATACGCTAGTCCGTATGAATAAAGGAGCCACCGGATTGCAACAGGTCAACTTCCTTAAATGGGCTAAAGCCTATCAAATCCACGTTGGATATCCTTTGCTTGTGGGTACTCCTGGAGAGTCCGCATCCGATTTGAAGCTACAGGCAGAAATACTTGGACTCATCAGTCACTTGGAGCCGCCAACACGAGTTAATCGCTTGTGCCTTCTTCGAGGGTCTCCGTATTTTGATTCCCCTGGCCAATTCTCACTGTCTAATGTACGTCCGTTTGACATAAGCGAATGGACTTATCAAGCGACATGTGATCAAGTAGCACGACTTGAAGGAGAACTCGATTACCATTCGGAAGAATGGTGTGCCGACGAATACCAAGAGGCTCTACGAAACTTAAAAATTACGGTGGACAGACTGCATCGGAGAATTAATCCAGAAATGTTCTATTACTGTGCTAATAACGAAGCTTGGGTTGTGACACGAAGCGACTCAAAGGGCGCTATGACTATTGCTGTGGTCTCAGATCCAGTCGAATTAGCAATTCTTCGTGTTTGTGAAGATATCGGGACTCGGTCCACATTGGTCAAGAAGGCTGGTTTTGATATGAATTCGGTTGATACGGCTATAGATAAGCTTTCTCGGCGAGGGCTGCTGCTGATAGAAGGGCAGAGAATGCTCACTCTTCCGATCCCGGCGAGCGTTAACGCCGAAAGCGACGCTGACTGGTTTGCAGATCCTTGGGAAAGTGATAAGAGAAGTCAATTGTCTGACGACAATATTTGTCAACGACGAATTTTGGATGGAGTTTGAGAATGACTGGTTCGTATGTGATGAATGGTCTCAACGGTCATCTTTTGACCTTTTCTGTTACTGATAATTGTCCAGCCAGATGTGCCCACTGCCTGGCATGTTCAGGTCCAAGCGAAACAGCTCGGCTCCTGTCCGGCGAGATCTTAGAGGCTTATCGTCAAGCTAAGGAATTGTATGATATTCGTGTCGTCGTGTTTACTGGAGGGGAACCAACGACTCTGGGTGATGACTTATTTGAGGCGATTGCTGGAATTAGTATGCAAGGCGTAATGACACGGATGGTGACCAACGCGTGTTGGGCGAGTGATGATGAAGGCGCGTATCAGATTATCCGTCAATTGAGGGAAGCCGGGCTTGACGAGATCAACTTTAGTCTGGATGACTTTCATGCCGCTTGGATTCCTCCAGAAAACGTTAAACGGGCTTACAAAGCTGCGAGAAGTGCTGGATTCTCGGCAGTAGTATTGGCTTTAGCCGCAGGGCCACTCAGTCGAATTAATATCGATTGGATACATCGCCACATTGATTCCGATATACCAGTGGTCCATCAAGAGGTTGCTGAACAGGTAGAAGAACCGCTCACGGAGCGTGATGGCACTGTCTATGAGATCTCTGTCCACGGTTATTCTCGAGTGGGTCGGGGTCGGCGTCTGCGTGATGATCTCGTCACGTCAGATCCGTTGCTTTCAAAATTGCATTACAGCTGCCGTGAAGTTATGAATACAATTGTCGTTAACCCGCAGTCCGAGGTGGGGGCTTGCTGTGGCCTTCGGTTCCACGGAAACCCAGTTCTAGAATTAGGTAGCCTCAAACATAATACCTTTGCTGAAATACTCCGTGAAGGGCTGAAACGGACGCTGATTCAGGCATTGCGTCTATTAGGCCCTAAGTATTTGCTGGACTCAGCTCGACGAGTTAACCCTGAAATTCAACCGCGTGCGGCCTATGGCCATATTTGTGAGATCTGCGAAGATCTGACTTCAGATCCGCGAGTTTTGGTCGCGCTGTCCATTATAGAAAATGACATCATTGATGAAATTCACGCTAGAGAAAAATTCGTAGAAATGCAGCGGGAACATGACGCAGTCGTACCCAGGTAGGTATTTTATGGAAGGCGCTGATGCTTCGGCAAGACTCCCGCTCGCCTTAGCCTTGGAAGAATCAGGGTTAGATGTAATCTTAGACAGCTTGCCGGCCGCCGTCAGAAATCCGCATAATGTTCGCTTGGCGTGTGGACAGTCAGAAGGTTTAGGGGCTTTGGCTTCTAGCATTCTGCGGTTATTTGTCTATGGTGACTCCGTTGCGATCTCTGATTTGCCATCACAGATAAGCGAAGGTCTTACCCCATTGGTGAAGTCTGGGTTTTGCACGACAAATCTTGATGGAAGATTTCAACTGTCGAATCTGACGGTGACAAGAGTGCAAGGACTTTGGTACTTTTATCAGTTTCCAACTCCCGAGATGACTCTTTATTTCGGAGATGACACCCTTAGTTTGATTAATCGTCTACCCTCATGTGTGGGGGCGGCTCTTGATCTTTGCAGCGGGCCAGGTGCTATCGGGTTGACACTTGCCCAAAGAGGAGCCATTGTTACTGCAGGGGAAATTAACCCTATAGCCTTGGAGCTATCGACAATAAATGCTGCCATGAATGGGTTAAGCGAAGTTTATAGGCCAAGATTAGGTAACCTACTTGATGTGGTTGAACCGAATGAACTTTTCGATGTAGTGGCCTGGAATCCTCCCCTTGTTCCAGTCCCCCCCAACTTGAGTTACCCATTTGTTGGAGATGGTGGGCTAGATGGAATGACTGTGACGTGGCGAGTCTTATCGCAAGTCGGTGATGTTCTGACGGACAGAGGAAGAGCACAGACTCTGGGTGTCACTTTGGCCAGTGACGGGCGCATGTTAGCCTTACATAAACTAGAGGAAGTTGCTCGAAAACAGAAATTGAGCATCCATGTCACCGTGACGGGCCGCTGGACAACCAAAGCCGCTCACCCTTGGTGCCAAATGCTTGCCCGAACCATACTTGGTGCCAATGGTGAAATGCCGTCGAGTGCGAATTGCTCAGCATTGAGTGAGGTGCTTGAATCTTCTTATTCAGACGCTAAAGCGAACGAGGTGATCTACTACTATCTGCGGGCCTGTCATGGGAAGCCAACAGTTCGTATAGTTGATTTTGCGCCAATGCCCGTGAATGGATTATCTGGTGGTTGGTATGCGCCGTTAGAAGGTGTATAGCGAATGAAAATAGCGAAAATTAGAAAACGTCAAAACTCGCTTATCCGATTGCTTCGCTTTGTTTGGCCTAGAAACCGTTTTCGCTTATCTGTCTTAGGAATCTCCACGTTGGTTTGTGCTTTCTCTCCTGTATTTGTGGTGAGTTTAACTTCCGTAGCGGTGGGAATTGTTGCCATGGCCTTTGAAGGTAATGCCTCGCCAGGTTCTGCGATGAAGTGGGGTGCCGTGCTTGTGGTGGCCGCCACAGTTGGACCAGTACTATCATTAGTATCCAACCATCTTATCGGGAGAATTCAGCTAGACGCGATGCGTCAATTGAGGGATAATCTCACAGGGAAATGCACAATGCTCAGCATGGCTCAAATGGAATCTCCAATTGTACGCAACTCGCAAAAGTTGGCGTCAGAGGTGGTTGAGGCAGACATAGGTCTCGCTTTGTCGAACGCTGTTGGGTTGCTGGTTGGAGCATTGTCTTTGTTGAGTTTATCCGGGCTTCTTCTAGTCTGGAACCCAATCGTGGCCGTATTAGTTGTTGTCGCTCCATTGCCAGCAATCCTAGGAAGTATTTTTTATGGTCGTGTTGGTTGGAAGATCGAAGTAAATCGGGCTGATAAAATGCGTCTCGCTCAGCATACAGTCGATCTCTCCATGACTAATCGGTGCCTGCCAGAACTTCGTCTGTTGGGAGCGGATTTTCACCTACTTCGAGCTTTTCGCCGACATTTAGATGAGTTTCTGCGAGAAGATACAGTCGTGCTCAGGCGCCAGTCGCGGGCGATGGTTATGTTAACTCTTCTGGCCGCCGCTATTACTGCCAGCGCCTACTTGCTTGCTATCCGTCACTCGTTAAATTCTGGAGGAGTCGGTGACTTTGCGGGGTTCATAATTGGGGCCTCTGCCGTTCAATCTGCGTGCCAGCAAGTTCTCGCTGCTGGTTCTGGGCTTTACCTACGGCGTTTGCGCCTTTCTGCGCTTTTCAGTTTTCTTGACATAGATGAAGGTAGAGGCATTGTAAAACTGTCTGGTGATCGTGATCGCATAGCTACAGCAGAACCTCCAAGCTTAGAATTCGATGATGTCTGGTTCACTTATCCTGGAGCAGATGAACCGGTTCTCTGCGGAGTTTCCTTCGTTATCCACTCCGGCGAGGCAGTCGGGCTTGTTGGAGAAAACGGGTCCGGTAAATCGACATTGATGAAATTGGTGTTGGGCGTGTACCAACCCGACAGGGGTCAGATACTGATGAACGGGCGCGAGTTGAAGAGTTTTGAAAATCAGTTAGTAAGTGATTATTGTTCCGCCGTGTTCCAAGAACCTGTTCGGTTTGTGGGTAGCGTGCGCGATAACATTTCTGGGCTTGAAGAAATTTCTTCAGATGATGATAAGAGGGTTTGGTTAATTCTTGAGTCACTCGGTCTGACGGATATGGTTCTATCCTTGGACATCGGCTTGGACACTTTGCTTGGTCGTGAGTTTGGTGGCCATGAGTTCTCGGTAGGTGAATGGCAAAGAGTCGCTTTGGCGCGAGCGCTGTTTCAGAGAAAGCGCCTTCTTATATTGGATGAGCCGACATCAGCCAGCGACTATACAGCTGCGCTAGCGCTCGAAGACATATTAAACTCTCAGCGATCAAAGATGACAATTCTATTGATTTCCCACGATAATGATACGATCATGAAAACTGATCGAATCGTGGTTCTTGGGGATGGGCGTGTTCTAGAGGGAAGCACCTCAAAATGGCGCACCCTGATCGAAAGACATGCAATAACTAACGAACGATAATTAACAAACAATGATAAAGAAAGGATCACACAGTGACGGAACAAGACTTTAAGGCGTGGACCATAATCGGTTTCGCGGCCACGACTTTCATCTGGCTGGCGGCGGCTGTCACCTTCGGGGTGGGCAGGCGGTCAACTGACACTCGTAATCGCTGGGCGGGAATCAGGACAAAGGCTGCAATGCACAGTCCCGAGGCTTGGGCGGCGGCGCACAAAGCGGCCATGACCCACATCTGGGTCATGGGGGTTGGCATCTTGCCAGTTGGAGTGATTATGTTGTTCTTCATCTCTAGTGAACCAATGATGGCGGGCATCATTGAAATGGCCCTTCTCGTCGCCTGTGCTACCTGGATTGTAATTGCGATGGTGATGGGAAACAATGCTGCTAAGGCAGTAGCTCAAGAAAAGGTGGTATATGATGATTAGGCAAATTTCTCGTCGTGAGCGGGCACGAGTGCGCCGCTCAACCAACGCTCGGTTCAAAGCGGCGACTCATTCTGAATCCTGGATTCAGTCCAAGCGTAACGTTCTCATACTAGTGGTGGCGATGATGACTGTGACGCTGAGCCCCATTTCCCATTTGGGCGTTGCTGCGGCAGAGCCGTTGGAATTGTCTGGAATCCTTTGGTCGCCGTGTCCCGAAGATCCAACTGCGGATTGCGCTATGGTCGAGACGGAGTTTGACTACAACCTGCCGGGAAGCGGAACGGTTGAACTCTCAGTCAAAAGGTATCGGGCTACCGGTCTGTCCACCGAGCGCATCGGCGTCTTGGTGTACAACCCAGGCGGGCCAGGCCTTTCCGCAGTCGACGCTTTGTCTGGTTTTGCCTATGCTGTAGGTGAAGATGTCGCGAGCAAATTCGATCTTGTAGCAGTTGATCCGCGAGGCGTTGGTGGCTCCATGCCGATCAAATGCACTCCGGAGACATTTCACCCCACTATGAGTTTTTCGGTCATGCCGACGAACGCGACTCAACTTCATGAGCAAGTCGCAGTGCTTGATCCGTGGTTGCGCTCAAAGTGCTCCAATTCTGAAGCTGACCTCGACCATATGGGAACTATAGATGCAGCGCGGGATATAGATCGAGTCCGTCAAGCGCTAGGAGAGAGTCAGATAAACTTCTATGGCGTTTCATACGGATCGCTCTTGGGGATTATCTATGCAACTATGTATCCTAATCAGGTCAGAGCGATGGTTTTTGACAGTGCGATCAATCCTGACTCGTTCTCGGTGGAGACATCGTCTCAGACTTTATGGAATAGAATGGGGGCCCATAAAGCTGCGTACAATGCTTTTTGGGCGGCCATGGAGAGATGTGAACAACTCGGTACTGAAATGTGCTTCATGTCCGATGTTCTGCGCGCGAGCTATTTGCATTTAATCAACTATTTAGAGCGTTCTCCATTATTCATCGAAGGTTATGGCTGGTACGATTTATCCGCCTTTCAAAGCACGGCCGTTAGCCTAATGAACGGCTTCGATGGACAAGGCATCAGCGATTATTCCATTTTGTTCGAGTTGATTGTGGCTCTAGCGGAAATTGCGTCCACCCAAGAAGGTATTGATAACGACTCTTTTTCTGTTGAACGTCTTGACCTGTCGGATCGATTGATGATTGTTAATTCTACTACTTGCATAGATGCGGCATGGCCTCGAACCATTGAAGAATTGCAAATCGATGCCGCCTCTGCAGAGTCAGAGGCACCAGGTTTTGGGTACTATTGGACGTCCATGGGTTCGGCCTGCGTAGGCTGGCCCGATACTTCGTCCGGCAATGTCGGATCGATCCTCGCGAAAGGTAAAATCGCGACTCCCCTTCTCGTTTTGGTCAACGAGCACGATCCGATAACGGATGGTGTGAGCGCCCAACATGCCGCAGATGTGAGCACCGAAAGCGTTGTTGTCACCGTCAAGGACTCTTGGGGACACGCTGTTATAGGACGGTCTAAGTGCGCTGACGACGCTAATACAGAGTTCCTACTGCGCCTCACGCCTCCAGAAGTTACGACATGCGCTCCTGACGCGCCTCTGTTCGGAATGGGCGATGACACTACTGAGCCGGTGTCGCTTGATCTAGCCGTGGTTGCGACGACGGCCAGGCTCGACCTCGGGCAACTGCCAGAGGCTGCCTTGACGCTTTCCTTGGCTGACGAGACGGAATCGTGGAGCGAAATTGCCGTTGACAATGAAGTGATAATGGCTCACGGCGTTCTATACGGCTCCGCAGTCCCATTCCTCCCCGATACCGACACTTCCAACGCGACTGTCTTAGCGGAACTAGACCTACCGATCACTGTGCCGTTGGCAGACAAGTCTCCAGTGACCACGCAGATATCCGCGCCCGCCGACGTTCAAGTAGCTGGCGGCACTTATTGGAGCTGGGTTTGGCAGATCCGTCGGTCTGATCAATCACCCGCAACAGCAGTCCGTCTGGCCTCTGACGTGACGACTACGCTTGGCTCTTCCGAGTCGTCGGGCATCGCCCCAATGCAGTTAGTTGTGACCGGCGAACAGCCTTCACGATTCCAGGCTAGAGGGATCGCTCCAACCGCTGATGTCACCATCAGCCTAGCCGATGGCACCGTGCAATGGCTGCCCGCGACCGACGGGTCGCCAGCCGCAGTCACGGTCGTTGGAACTTATTACGGCGGCTCGGACTCGACTTTTGTTCTGAGCGATAACCCGCCGCAGGGTCTTGTCCCACTCGGTACAGTCAGCGCCCAAGTCACCTTGCCGACTAGCGGGAATGCTCCAGTTACCTTGCCTGTGCGGGCTGACTTCACTGTGCCCACCGCCCAGTACGGCGTCTGGGTCTGGAGTCTCAACAGGAGTGCTCAAACTGAGGCGGCGGCCTTCGTCTTGGCTAGTGATGCCAGTGATAGTTTTGGTCGCCCCGACGCCACTTCAGTCACACCGATGAGTCTCAGCGTCCACTTCCAAACGATAGCCGCCCAAGTCACCACGCTCCCCGGCCAGACGCTGAAACTGTGCGGTAAGGTGTGGCTGGAACAAGCGCCGGGTGATTTGTGGCTGCATCGCTGGGGTGACACAACTCTCGTTCCCGTGAATGTCAACGGTGCCGTCTATCAAGCTGATGGCGCTCAAACTCCCAAGCTCGCTCTCGGCCCAAACGACAGGCCGCTTCGCACCTTCGAGTTGTCTTTCACGGCTGCTGGCTCTAACCAAGCGCAGACCGTTTGCTACGAGACGACCGACGGGCAAGCTGGAGTCTACGGCTTCCAGTTCGGCGTCGACCGAAACGAACAACCACAAGAGCTACGAGGCTATCTATACTCGGACTCCCAGACGTGGCTCTGGGCGACGGGTGGTAGCACCGTAGTGCGGACTGCGTTACCTGCTTCAGGGACGACGGTCGATGCCCGGGCAGCTGTGACCGCGATGCTCTTGGTGGCAGCGGGGGCATTTGCCTGCGGTGCCGCCGGTCGCATACGGCACCGACCTCGTCGCCCTGTAACGTGACAGACAGACCATCTGCCCGCCCACCGACGGCGAGCGACCACTAGACTGAAGCGGTATGTGGTTGCTTGTGGTCTTGGCGCTGGTGTTGGCCTTGATGGTGTGGCGCGACCCGCGCCAGCTCAAGATCGGTGTCGTCCTACTGTGCCTGGTCTGGCTGGCCCTGGGATTCGGGTTGTCGGAGGCGACCTTGGCGTTGCGCCGCTGGGACGCGCTGTTGGTCGACCATTTCCTGATCATGCTGTTAGTCACCATCCTCGGCGCGGTTGTCGTGCTGGGGGTGGCGTTGGTGCTCAACGGGGTGACCATGTGGCGGCGCGAGGGCCGGCGCTTGGCCAACTTGTTGTCGCTGCTGCTGGGCCTGGCCATCCTGGGCTACTTCGGGCTCGGGGTCGGCTGCCTGGTGGTCGACTGGAGGTGGGCCGTCTCCAGCTTGGTGATCGCCGGTCTGGCCATCGGCTACCTGGCCTTCGGCTTCATCGCCTACCTGTTGTACTCCTGGCTCTACCTGATCTTCGCCCGCCGTCTGGCCCGACCGGGGGCGGCTGTCGTCGTCCTCGGGGCCGGGCTGATCAACGGCCGGGCCTCGCCCCTGCTGGCCCGCCGACTGGACCGCGGCCAGGCGGTCTGGCGTCGCGCCATCGGCGCCGGCCAAGACCCGGCGCTGGTGGTCTCGGGCGGCCAAGGGCCGGACGAGCCCAGGGCCGAGGCCTGGGTCATGGCCGACTACCTGGACGACCATGGTGTTGACCGGGCGCTGGTGCTGCTGGAGGACCGCTCGCGCAGCACCGAGCAGAACCTGCGCTACTCCCAGGAGTTGCTGACGACCCGGGGCCTCAGCGGGCGGATGACCGTCGTCACCAGCGACTTCCACGCTTTCCGGGCGGCCATGCTGATGCGCCGCCTGAAGATCGCCGGCCAGGCCGTCGGGGCGCCGACGGCCGCCTACTACTGGCCCAGCGCGGTCATTCGGGAATACGCCGCCATCTTGCGCGACCACTGGGTCTTCAACCTGGTGGCGCTGCTGGTGCTGCAAGTGCCGTCACTGTTGTGGCTGATCCTCCAGGGCTGATGGTTCGGGGCAGGTCGGGCTGGGCTGGTTGGGCTCAGCCCTGATCCACCGATGGGGCGGTGGTCGAGCAGCGGTGGATCGGGGCTCAGGCCGCGCCGTAGCGCCGGTCACGCCGGGCGTAGGCCTCCATCGCCCGCCACAGGTCGCGGCGGTCGAAATCCGGCCACAAACGGTCCGAGAAGACCAGCTCGGCGTAGGCCGATTGCCACAATAAGAAGTTGCTCAAGCGTTGTTCGCCGGAGGTGCGGAGGAATAGGTCGACGTCGGGCAGGTCCGGCTCGTCCAAGAACTGGCGGAAACGGGCCTCGGTCAGCCGGGCCGGGTCGAGCCGGCCGTCGCGGGCCAGCTGGGCGATCTGGCGGGCGGCGTCGACGATCTCGGCCCGGCCGCCGTAATTGACGCAGAATTGCAGCGTCAAGGCGGTGTTGTGGCGGGAGAGCTGTTCGGCGGCCTCCAACTCCTGGATGACCGAGCCCCACAGCCGGGGCCGGCGCCCGGCCCAGCGGATGCGCACCCCCATGGCGTCGAGGTCGTCGCGGCGGCGGTGGATGACATCCCGGTTGAAGCCCATCAGCCACTTGACCTCGCCCGGGGAGCGTTTCCAATTCTCGGTCGAGAAGGCGTAGACCGACAGGCACTCCAGGCCGACTTCGAGCGCCCCCTCGATGACATCGAAGAGGGCGTCCTCGCCTTGGCGGTGGCCCTCGGTCCGGGGCAGGCCTTGGCGCTCGGCCCAACGGCCATTGCCGTCCATGACGATGGCGACGTGGCGCGGCCGGCGCTCCGGCGGCAAGTCGGGCGGCCGGGCGCCCGAGGGGTGGGGGGTGGGCGGCCGGACCGGCCGGCTCGCGGAAGACGCCATGGCCGCCAGTCTAATGTGGCGGCCTGGTGTGGCGGCGGTGGTGGCGGCGGCGCTGGCATGATGTGGCCGTGGCCACCTACAGCGACCAGGGGATAGTCCTGCGGACCCATAAATTGGGTGAGGCCGACCGCATCATCACCTTGCTGACCCGTGACCACGGCAAGGTCCGGGCCGTGGCCAAGGGGGTGCGTCGGACCTCCAGCCGTTTCGGCGCCCGGCTGGAGCCCTTCAGCCAACTCGACCTCCTACTGGTGTCCGGCCGCAATCTCGACATCGTTTCCCAGGCGGTCTCCCGCCGCCTATTCGGCCAGCACCTGATCAACAACTACTCCAGTTTCACGGCGGCCGAGGCCATGGTCGAAACCGCCGACCGCTTGGTGGCCCAGGAGCACGAGCCCTCCCGGCGGCACTACCTGCTGCTGGTGGGCGCGCTCAACGCCCTGGTGGCCGGCACCGCCGACGGTCCTAGGCCACCGACCGTGATCCTCGACTCCTACCTGTTGCGCGCCCTGGCCGTCTCCGGCTACGCCCCGGTGCTAGACAGTTGCGCCGCCTGCGGCCGGGCGACCGAGCCGGGATTCTTCTCCCCCCAGGCCGGCGGCCTGGTCTGCGCCCACTGCCGCCCTCCGGGCGCGGCCGCCGTCGGACCGGTCACGCTGGTCTATTTGACGGCCCTGCTGACGGGCCGTTGGCCGGACACCCGCGACATCCATCCGACCGTCCGCCGCGAGGCCTCCACTTTGGTGGCCGCCTTCGCCAACTGGCACTTGGAGCAGCGCCTGCGCTCGCTCAGCCATGTGGTGCGGGACTGAGTGGTCCAGCGTCGAGGTCGGGCCGCGCCGCCGCTGGGCGCTACGCTGCCGCCATGGCTAAGTCTTTCCCCGTCCTCGAACTGCCCCAGGCCAGCTTGCGCCAACTGGCCGTCTCCGCCATGGACAACAACGTCTACCTGTTGACGTCCCGGGCCACGGGGTCCCAGATCTTGATCGACGCCGCCGACCAGCCGGAGGCCATCCTGGAGCTATTGGAGGCCGCTCGCCCGGACGCCGCCGTCGCCACCCGGCTGTGCTGGGTCGTCACCACCCACCAGCACTGGGACCATCTGCGGGCGTTGGCCCAGGTGGTGGCGCGGACGGCGGCGGCCACCGCCGCCGGGGCCGACGACGCCGCCGCCATCACCCGCCAGACCGATGTGGCCATCGACCGGCCGCTGGCCCACGGCGACCGACTGGAGGCTCCCGGGCTGGCGCTCAATGTCATCGGGCTGCGGGGCCACACCCCGGGGTCGGTCGCCCTGGCCTGGGACCAGCCGGGGCAGCCCCGGCGGCTCTTCAGCGGCGACTCCTTGTTCCCGGGCGGGGTGGGCAACACCGACCGGGACCCGGCCCGCTTCCGCCGCCTGCTGGCCGACGTCCAAGACCAGGTCTTCGCCACCCACGACGACGCCACCATCGTCCTGCCCGGCCACGGCCGCCCCACCACTTTGGGGGCCGAGCGACCGCACCTGGCCGAGTGGTCCGCCCGAGGCTGGTGACGGCCGGCGGCCCCGGCGGTCAGTCGTCCGGTTGGAAGACGACTGTGGCGCCTAGGGCGGTCAGGTGGTCGATCAGTTCGCGCAGGTTGACGAAACGGTCTCGGCGCAAGACGATCTCCGACTGGTCGGCCAAGTTGGCCAGGTCTGGGCCCTGGCGGTCCAACAGGTGGCCGACGACGGCCAGGACCTGGTCCGGCCGCTGGCCCAGACGACGGATCACGACCTGGCCGAAGAGATAGTCCCTAGCCTCGATGCCGACCACCGGGCGGCGCTCCAAGGCGTCGATGTCGTCGTTGTACCACGACCAGACGTCGCCCCAGACCTCGTCGTCGACGTCGACCCGCTGCTCCAGCCAGTCGGCCGCCTGGCGGGGGTCGGTCTCCAGGTCCTGGAGGCGTTCCAAGAGGTAGCCGAAGTCGGTCAGGCAGTCCGCCACCGGCAGCGCCTGCCACCGGCTTGACCCCCGGTAGGCGAAGTAGACCGGATAGTCGGGGGGTTCGTCGGCGTCGATGAAGAAGGGCTCGGCCCGCCGGTTGAGGCCCAAGACCCACCAGTTGGAGCGCCACTGGGACTCGCCGTCGCACAGGTTCGCGCCCGTGACATCGACCCGGAAACCGATCTGGAGGTCTCCCAGGTCGGCCGGATCGGCGTAACAGTTGGGGAGTATGGCGTTGTCGAGCACGGGGGCCGCGTCGAGGAAGTCCGCCACCGCTGCCGGCGGATCCGTCTGCAAAGCTCGACTCCTTTCACTGCTGCGGGCCAGCCGCCCGGTCTTCGGCCTCGACCGATGGGATGGGTTCCGGGCCAGGCCGTTGCGGTCCGGTCCGACCGACCGGGCCGTCTCCCATGGTATGCGAGACGGGCAAGTTCAGCGGGTCGATTCGGGAGGTTTATTCAGCCCAGATCCCGGATCGAATTAAATGATGAGAGCCGACGGCGGGGTGGGCGGGACCCGCGCCGGCGTGGTGAATAAACCTCCGGGAATGAGGTTTTCAGTCGGACGGTTGGTCGTACAGCGGGGTGGAGAAATAACGCTCGCCGGTGTCCGGCAAGATGGTGGCCACCAGTTTGCCGGGGCCGAGTTGGGCCGCCAGGCGCAGGGCGGCGGTGACGTTCGAGCCGCCCGAGACGCCCGCCAGCAGACCCTCCTCCCGGGCCAGTCGGCGGGCTGTGGTCATGGCCTCCTCGTCGCTGACCACGGCCACCTGGCTGTAGAGCGACTGGTCGAGGTTGTCCGGGATCAGGCCGTCGCCGATACCCATCTGCAGGTGGGAGGCGACCGGCCCGCCGGACAGGACGGCGGCCCGGCTGGGCTCGACCGCCCAGATAACGGTGGCGGGGTTGTGGCGGCGCAGCCTCCGGCCGATCCCGGTGAGGGTGCCGCCGGTGCCCACGCCGGCGCAGAAGCCGTCGATCGGCCGCCCCACCTGTTCGACCAACTCCCGCCCGGTGGTGCTCTCGTGGATAGCCGGGTTGTCCGGGTTGGTGAACTGCTGGGGGACGTAGACCCTAGGATCGGCGGCGGCCAGGGCCAAGGCGGTCTGCAGGCATTGGGCGATGCAGGCCCCGATGTCGCCCTGGTCGTGGATCGAGATGACCTGGGCGCCGTAGGCCTGGATCAGTTGGCGGCGCTCGGCCGAGACCGAGTCCGGCATGACGATGACACAACGCATCCCCCGCACCGCCGCCACCAGCGCCAGTCCGACGCCCTGGTTGCCGGAGGTGGGTTCGCAGATGATGGTGTCGGCTTTGATCCGGCCCCGCTTGATGGCTTGGTCGATCATGTGCCAGGCGCTGCGGGTCTTGATCGACCCGCCGACGTTGAGACCCTCCAGTTTGACCACCACCTCGGCCATGTCCGCGGTCACGAGTCGGTTGAGGCGCACCGTCGGGGTGCCGCCGACAGCGGCCAAGACATCGTGGGCAATCATAGGTTCACTTTCAAAGCTGGCAACGCTGACGGACGGGGCCAAAGCTGATCGTCCGGAGGTTGACGGGGCTGAGGCTCTAGTCCACTGTAGGCGAGGCGGGCAAATCTACCTGGCGGCGGCGGGCGACGGGTCGGCTGACAGCCAGCCCGTCGTGGCGTGATCGGTCGTGGGTCCGCTGGGCGGCGGGGAAATCGGTGGATCTGGGCTTAGTGCTCGTCGTGGTGGTCTCCGTGGGGGACGTGGCGATGGCCAAAGTGGAGGTAGTCGAGGTGGTCGCCGTGCTCGACCGCCGGATGGCCGCAGCCCGGGCCGTGGACGTGGTCCTGGTGCGACTCGGCCGCCCAGTGGTGGGGGATGGGCCTGGGGTCGGGGTCGTCCAGGCGGCGGTGGCGGCGGCGATGGGTCCAGGCGGAGACCGGCCAGGACAAGACGAAGACCGCGATGGCCAACAACACGATGGTGGCGCCGGGGGCCAGGTCGGCGTAGTAGGACGTCACCACGCCGCCCAGGGAGACCACCAGGCCCAGTCCCATGGCTCCGGCCAGGGAGGCGAAGAAGCCCCGGCAGAGGTTCTGGGCGGCGGCCACCGGCACCACCATCAAGGCGGAGACCAGCAGCAGGCCGACGGTGCGCATGGCCGTCGCCACCGTGACGGCGGCCAGCACGACGATGACGAAGTTGTACAGCTTGACCGGCAGGCCGAGGGTCTTGGCGTAGTCCTCGTCGGCGCAGACGGCGAACAACGGGGCCGACCAGCCCAGGGCCACCACCAAGACGACCGCCGCCAGCGCCACCACCAGCTTGAGGTCGCCCGGCGACACCGTCACCAGGGAGCCGAAGAGGTAGCTTTGGAGGCCGCCGGCGCCTTGGCCGGCCAGGGAGGCCAGCAGCACCCCGGCCGCCAGTCCGCCGTAGAACAAGATGGCCAGGCCGATGTCGCCGCTGGCCCGGCCCCGCTGGCGCAGCAATTCGATCAGGGCCGCCCCGCCGACACAGGCTCCGACGGCCCAGGGCAGGGGGGCGGAGCCGGTGGCCAGGGCCAGGCCGACGCCGGCGATGGCGACGTGGCCCAAACCGTCGCCCAGCAGGGACAGGCGGCGCTGGACGATGTAGGTGCCGATGGCCGGCGCGGTCAGGCCGGCCAGGGCGGCGGCCACCAGGGCGCGGCGCATGAAGGCCAGGTTCAGCAGTTCGATCATGGCCTCTCCCGCCTCATCGTTTCCCCCGCCCCATGCCGCCTCCGCCACATCGCCGCCCCGCCCGTCGTCGTAGCGCCATCATCGCTCCCAATGCGGCCCCAGGCCGGTCATCAGACCCGCCGCCCGAGGCGGGGCCTCTAACTCGTGGCCCCAGTGGGTCTCGGGGTCGGTCGGCAGGGGACCGTCGTGGACCACGCGGCCGTCGCGCAGGACGACCGCCCGGTCGATCAGCGGGGCCAGGGCCTCGGTCTCGTGCAAGACCACCAAGATGGCGCCGCCCCGCTCCCGGAAGCCGGCCAGGACATCGCGGATCAGGCCCTGGTGGGCCAGGTCGACGCCGGCCAGCGGCTCGTCCAAGACCAGCAGATCGGGTTGTTGGGCCAGGGCGCGGGCGATCAGGGCGCGACGCTGCTGGCCGCCGGACAAGTGGATGAAGAGTTCCTTGGCCTGGGCGGTCAGGCCGACCTGGTCCAAGGCTTGGGCCACCACCTGGCGGGCGTGGCGGCGGTGCAGCCAACTGGTGACGCCCCAGACGGCGTCGTGGCGGTGGGCCAGGGCGCCGGTGCGGACGACCTCGGCCAAGGTGGTGGCGTGGAGCGAGATGGCGACCTGCTGGGGGACGTAACCGATGCGCCACCAACTGTGGAAGCCGTCGCGGCGGCTCATCCCGGAGCGGACCGCCGGGGCGCCGAAGAGGCGGATGGCGCCCGCTTGGTGGGGTGTCAGGCCCAATAGCGCCCGGACCAGGGTTGTCTTGCCGGAGCCGTTATTGCCCAGCAGGGCCACCGCTTGGCCGGCCGGCACCGTCAACCAGACCTGGCGCAGGACCGGCAGGCCGTCCAGGCTGACGCCCAGGTCTTGGATCTCGACCAAGTCCGGGGTGCTATCCCCGTCGGTCTCCCCGGCGGCGGGGTCGGCCGTCCGGCCGCTCAAGAGCATTGGTTGGCCTGCCGCAGGGCCTCTAGATTGGCGCGCATCAGGCCAACATAGTCGTCCGCCTGCGACTGGTCGCTCAACCCCTCGATGGGGTCGAGCACGGCCGTCCTCAGTCCCAGGTCACTGGCGATGGCGTCGGCCAGGGCGGGGGAGGCCAGGACCTCGAAGAAGATGGTGGTGACGCCGTGCTGGGTGGCCAAGGCTTGGACGGCCGCCACCCGGGCCGGGCTGGGCTCGGCGTCGGGCGACAGGCCGGCGATCGGGACCTGGGTCAGGCCGTAGCGGTCGGCCAGGTAGCCGAAGGCGGCGTGGGAGGTGATGAAGACCTGGCGGGCGCAGTCGGCCAAGCCGTCGGCGTACTGCTGGTCCAACGCGGCCAGGCTGGCCCGCAGTCGGCCGGCGCCGCTCTGATAGGCCTCGGCGTGGTCGGGGTCGGCTTGGGCCAGGGCCTCGGCGGTGGCGGTGGCGATGTCCGCCATGCGCTCGGGGTCGAGCCAGACGTGGGGATCGGTCCCCATGGCCTCGCCCTGCTCGTCGTGGCCGGGGAGCAACGCCACCGCCTGGGAGACATCGACCACGGCTAGGCCGTCGCCGGCTTGGGCCACGGCCTCGTCCACGGCCGACTGCAACTCGGGCAGGTAGACCACCAGGTCGGCCCGGCCGACGGCCGCCACCTGGCCCGGGGTCAGCTCGAGGTCGTGCGGCTCGGCCCCCGGCTGGGTCAGATTGGTCACCGCCACCAGGTCGCCGCCCACCTCTTGGACCAAGAACTGGAAGGGGTAGAGGCCGACCACCACGTTGACGGCGGCCTCATCGGCGGGCGCGGCGTCGTCGTCGGAACAGGCGGTCAGAGCGGTCAGAGCGACCAGGGGGGCCAGGAGGGGCCAGGCGAGGCGGGCGACGGAATGCTTAAATGACATGAGAATCATTATCAATTAATTATACGAGGCTGTCAATCGCGCCGGCCAGCTGTCAATCGCGTCGGCTGATGGGGCGGCTTCGACTAATCTTGGCCCGGCGGGCCGACCAGGACGGTCCGCGGGGCGTCGGCCCCAACTCTCCAGCGCTGACAAGGAGCCTGATCGCATGGCCAGCCCGCTCGACAAAGTCATCACCTTGGCCAAGGACCTCGGTTTCGTCTTCCCCTGCGGCGAGATCTACGGCGGCACTCGGGCGGCCTGGGACTACGGCCCCCTGGGGGTGGAGCTGAAGGAGAACATCAAGCGGCAGTGGTGGCGCTCGGTGGTGACCAGCCGCGACGACGTGGTGGGGCTGGACTCGTCGGTCATCCTGCCGCGCCAGGTGTGGGTGGCCTCGGGCCACGTCGGCGTCTTCTCCGATCCCTTGACCGAGTGCCTGAACTGCCACAAACGTTTCCGGGCCGACAGCTTGGCGGAGGACTTCGAGGCCCGCAAGGGGCGTCCGCCGACCGGCCCGGAGGAGATCCCCTGTCCCGACTGCGGGGCGCGCGGCGAGTGGACGCCGCCGCGTGATTTCAACATGATGTTGAAGACCTATCTGGGGCCGGTGGAGGACGAGTCCGGGCTGCACTACCTCCGCCCCGAGACGGCCCAGGGCATCTTCATCAACTTCCACCAGGTCTCCCGTGTGATGCGCCTGAAGCCGCCCTTCGGCATCGGCCAGACCGGCAAGAGCTTCCGCAACGAGATCACCCCCGGCAACTTCATCTTCCGCACCCGGGAGTTCGAGCAGATGGAGATGGAGTTCTTCGTCCCGCCCGGCACGGACGAGGACTGGCACCAGTACTGGATCGACCAACGCACCGACTGGTACGTCGGCCTGGGCATCGACCGCGACCACCTGCGCCATTACGAGCACCCCAAAGAGAAATTGTCGCACTACTCCAAGCGGACGGTCGACATCGAGTACCGCTTCGGTTTCGCCGGCAACCAGTGGGGCGAGTTGGAGGGCATCGCCAACCGGACCGACTTCGACCTCAGCACCCACACGGCCCACTCCGGTCAAAACCTGCGTTTCCACGACGCGGCCACCGGCGAGGACTACTTCCCCTACGTCATCGAGCCGGCGGCCGGGCTGACCCGCTCCCTGATGGCCTTCCTGGTCGACGCCTACCACGAGGACCAGGCCCCCAACACCAAGGGTGGTTTCGACACCCGGGTGGTGCTGCGGCTCGACCCTCGGCTGGCGCCGGTCAAGGTGGCGGTGCTGCCGCTGTCGCGCCACGAGTCCTTGTCGCCCAAGGCGCGCGACCTGGCGGGGGAGTTGCGCCAATTCTGGAACGTCGATTTCGACGACGCCCGGGCCATCGGCCGGCGCTACCGCCGCCAGGACCAGATCGGCACGCCCTACTGTGTGACGGTCGATTTCGACACCTTGGAGGACCAGGCCGTGACCATCCGGGAGCGCGACTCGATGGTCCAAGAGCGGGTCGCCCTGTCCCAGGTCCGCGACTGGCTGGCCACCCGCCTGGTCGGTTGCTGAGCGCCGGGACGACCCCGGACCGGCCGGTTGGCGCCGATGGGCTGGCTGGCCGGGACGGTCCGGCCAGCCGTGGCGGTCCGGTGGGATCGAGCGGTCCGGCAACCCCGAACAGACTGTCGGACCACGCCTGGCAGGCGGGTCGGGAACGGTCGGACGACTGGTCTTCAGCGCCCGCCGCCGGGCCACTGTCGGCTGGTCCCGCCGCTGACCGCCCTGGCCCCGGGCTGCGGCTGGGGCGGATCGCATTGCCCGTCCCACTGGTCCTGGCGCCGATGGCCGGGGTGACCAATTCGGCTTTCCGGCGGCTGTGCCGCGAGCAGGCCGAGCTGGGCGCCCCCGATGTCAAACCGGCCGGGTTGTTCGTCTGCGAGATGGTGACGGCGGCCGGGCTGGCGGCCGGTGTGCCTGGGGCGCTGGCCCGGCTCAAACCGGACCCGGGCGACCGGCTGCGCTCGGTCCAGCTGCACGGCCTCGACCCGGCGCTGGTGGCCCAGGCGGTGACGGTCTGCGGCCGGCTCGGCGTCGATCACGTCGACCTCAACTTCGGCTGCCCCGTGCCCAAGGTGACGCGCAAAGGCGGCGGCGGGGCGCTGCCCTGGAAGTTGGACCGCTTGGCCGCCATCTTGGAGGCCGCCGTCACAGCCGGCCAGCGGTTCGAGTTGCCGGTCACGGTCAAGACCCGGCTCGGCCTGGACGACGACCACGAGACCTTCCTCGACGTCGCCCGGCTGGCCCAGGAGACCGGCGTGGCCGCCATCACCTTGCACGCCCGGACGGTGGCCCAGTATTACGGCGGTCGGGCCGACTGGTCCCGGATCGCCCAACTGGTCCAGATCGTGACCATCCCGGTGTTGGGCAACGGCGATGTCTGGGAGGCCGTCGACTCCGTGAGCATGATCCGCCAAACCGGCTGCGCCGGCGTGGTCATCGGCCGCGGCTGCTTGGGCCGGCCCTGGCTCTTCCACGACCTGGCCCGGGCCTTGGGGCCGGCGGCGAGCGGCGCCACGGGATCGGGCGTGGACTGCGCGCCAGAGCCGACGGTTGGAGTCCCGTCGTGGTCTGGGTCGGACGGCGCCCTGTGGTCGGGGACGGATGGCGGTCGTGGGCCGTGTTCGGAATCGACTGTCGGCGTCAGTCCGTCGTGGTCGGGGACGGGCGGCGTCCAAGCGTCGGGGTCAATGAAGGCCGTCGCCCCGGGGGGGCCGGAGCGCTGCGGCCCCAGTTTGGGGGAAGTGGTCGACCTGGTGCGCCGCCACGCCCAACTGCTGGTAGAGCACTTCGGCGACGAGCGCCACGGCCTGTCCGACCTGCGCAAACACCTGGCCTGGTACTTCAAGGGTTTCCCGGTGGGCGGCGAACGGCGCCTGGCCCTGTCCTCGGTCTCATCCTTGGCCGAGTTGGAGCGGCTGACCGCCGATCTGGACCGCGATCTGCCCTATCCGCCGGCCGCCCAGGACGCCCCCCGGGGGCGGCAGGGGCTGCCCCGGGCCAAACTGGCCCTGCCCCAGGGCTGGCTCGACTCGCGCACCCTGGACGGCCCGCTGGAGGCGGTCGGCGGCGGTTGAGCCGACGGCCGAGGGGAGTGTTAACGGCCAGTTGGCAACGCCCGCAATGACGTTGACCCGTGTCATCCCGGACTTGATCCGGGATCTGGGTCAGACTGTGAACAAGCCTCAGAGACCGTTGGCGTCTCTAGACCCGGGCGTGGTTGTCCTGAGACGACCACGCCCGGGTCGGTCAGGTCGGCGGGCCTCCCTCCGTGGGGCCAATGACGACCTGACCGGCCACTTCGTAGATGGTCTCCATCATTCGGATCAGGCGTTGCTCGTCCGGGTCGGGGGTGGTGGGGAAGGCCTCCCAATCGCCGTCGAAGCCGGGACGGTCAAAGCCTATGGTGGGCCAGATCTCAGTCGCGGGCGTCTCGCCGGTCCAGGGCTCCATCGGGCAGCTGTCCAGCAGTTGGCGCAACTGTTCCTCGGTCATGGTGTCGGGCAGCAAGACTATCGGCGGGGTGTCGCCGGTCGCGGGTTTGGGGTCGGCCGTCTGGGGCCAGCCGGACTGGCGGGCGCAGGCCGCCCAGTCCAGGGAGGCGGCCATCATGTCGTTCAACTGCTCCGGGTCGATGCCGGTGGTTTGGCCGGAGGCCGCCGCCTCGTCGTAAAGGCTGACGTCGTGGCAATGTTGATAGTCTTCTGAGCGGTCGGCCCCGTTGACGGCCAATCGGTAGGCGGTGTCGGCGGCGTCGAAGGCGCTCAGGGTGGCTGAGTCCACCGTCCGGCTCGAGCCGCCGGTCCCGTCCGGCCTCTGATAAATAAAAGTGTCGGTGTCGCTGAAATCCAATTCCAACAAGCCCCAGCCGGTGTTGTCCCCCAGCCAGGCGATGGGCAGGCCGGCCGCCGTCATGCAAGCCTGGTACTCCGCCGCCGGGTCTGCCACCGTCGGTGACGGGCTCGACCCGCCGCCGACCTGGGGCAGGCTGTGGTCCTGACCGGCGCAACCGGCCAAGACCGACAGGCCGGCCCAGACCACGGCCACGGCCGCCCAGCCGCGCCGATGCCAGCCCGGCTCCGGCCTGTTCTGCCAAAATATTTCTTGTCTGTCTGCCCGCTTTTGTCCGCTGCTGCGACTCCGCTGGGCGGTCGGCCGTCGGCCGTCGGTCATCGTCCACCCCCGGGCGTCGTCGGCTCGGCCCTTAGCCCGGCTAGTTGGTCCGTCGTCGGGCCGTCTTCGTCTCCCAGCTGTCCCAGTATCAGTTGGCGGGTGCAAATCCGTTGGACTCTGGGATCGTGGGTGGCTATCAGGACGGTCGCTCCCTGGTCGGCCAGGGCCAGCAAGACATCGGCCAGGCGGGCGGCGTTTGCGTCGTCCAGGGCCGAGGTCGGCTCGTCGGCCAGCATCAGGCGCCCGCCCTTGAGGCTGGCCCGGGCCAGGGACAGGCGTTGCTGCTCGCCGCCGCTGAGGCTTTGCGTCGGCTGTCCCAGATCGATCTCCAGACCCGCCTGCTCCAGGGCGTTCTGGGCGTCCAGGGCGAAACCGGCGGCCGGGCGGCGGCCACGCACGATATCCAGGTTGCGACGGGCCGACCACTGGTCTACCAGGCCGTAGTTCTGGAACAAGAAGGTCACGGTATCGGCCAGGTAGCGGCGGCGTGACCGTCCGCGCAGGTCTTGGACCGCTAGCCCGTCGACCTCGACCCGGCCGTCGAAGGGCTCCAGGCCGCCCAAGCAATGCAGGAAAGTAGTCTTGCCCGAGCCCGACTCCCCCCGCAAGGCGCAGATCTCGCCGGCCGCCAGTTGGAAGTCCCAGTTTTGCCACAGCACCCGTCGGCCGAAGCGCTTGCCGAAGCCGCGTGTCACCAACCGGAGGACCTCCCCGGGGCCGTCGCCCGGCCAGTCGGCCGCCTCACGAACCGGGGCTGTCCCCTCGACCACCAGTGTGGCGGTCTCGTCCGAACCCATGGCGTCTCCTTTCAATTCAGTGTGTCACGATCAGATCGCTGTCACGGTCAGACCTGGCGCAGTCCGGTGGCGGCCACCCGTCGGCCTTGGCGGGCCAGGCTGGCAGCGAAGCCGAGGCTGAACAGACAACCGGCCGCCAGGGCTGCCCAGACGCCGGGGCCTATGACCAGGCCGACGGCCTGCTCGACCAGCCAGCAGACCAGCCACAACCCCGTCACCTGGGCCAACGCCACACCGTATTGATGAAGGAAAGAACGGCCGTGGACCCGCTGGACAAACAGGCGTTGGGCCTGGGCCTGGCAATGGCTGCGCGCCAAGGTGTTGGCGACCACCGCCAGACCAATGGCCAAAGAGGTGATGGCGGCCAAGGCCAGGCCCAGTTGCTCCCGGTGCTCCACAGCCGCCGCCACCCCCTGATCGGCCACCGACTCGATAGCCGCCAAGTGTGGCGTCAAATCCACCTGATCTATCGCGGGGCGCAGGTCCGGGACATCTCGGAAAAGAGCACCACCTTGAGTCAAGGCGGCGGTCAGGAAAGCGTCTGGCATTAACTCCGTCGCCAGCACGACGATGACGGGATCGGCCAATCGGGGCAAGTCGGGGTTGAGGGTTAGAACCGATTGGCCGGCCGCCAGCTCCACCACGGTGATGCTGAAGGGGGTCACCGGGTCGATCTCCGAGAAGCTGTCCTGCCTATAGGCCAGCAGTGTGTCCCGCGCGGCCGCCGCATAGGCCGCCGCCTCGGCCTGACGGGCCGGCGGGATCAGCAGCCAGGCCTGGTTCGGCCCCAGATCCGGCAGGTCTAACTGGCGTCCCGCCCCGTCCGTCAAAGGATTGATCGCCAGAAAAGCCGAGTTGACCTCGAGAAAGGTCCCCAGGGGGAACTGGGGATAGTCGGCGTCCGTCACCTGCACCAAAGCGACTCCCTCCGTGAAGTTGGCCGCCTCGTCTAAAGATATGACTCGTACCACATGGCTGAGCACGAGCACGTCTTGGCCGCTGAAACGTCGGGACAATTGGCCAACGGCTTGATCGATAGACTCCCAATCGTCCGGGGCCGTGGTGCCCGCGATGGACAGGCTGACCAGATCACGCGCCTTCATCCAGGCGTCGTCCACCTGGCTGTCCTGCTGGATCTGCCGCGCCGTCGATAGCGCCGATGACAAACAAGGGAAGGCCGCCGCCCAGGCCGCGATCAGACAGGCCACTGCCACGGCCGACATCAGGGCGTGGGGCCTGGTGCCGCGCAAACGCCGGGCCACGGATAAACGGCCCAGCCCCAATTCCATCAGGGTCAAGCCAAGTTGCGTCGCCAGCAGGCCGCCGCCGGCTAAAGCACCCCATCGGGCCAGCGCTGTGCCGCCCTGGTTGAAGCCGTTGTAGCCCCACAGGCCGGTTCCTAGCGCCAGTCCTATCACGGCGACCAGGCCGAGGCCGCCGGCCAACAGGTGCCCGTGGTCGGACAGGGCAGTCCGGGCCCAGGAGCGGCCGTGGGCCTGGCGGACCGCCCCTGCCTGGGCCTGGGCCAGGCCGAAGGCTGCCCCGGCCATAACCGATAAGGCCAGACCGACCGTCAGGGCAGCGCCCAGCGAGACCTCCACCGTGACCAGGAGCAAGAAGGTCGGCGGCGGACCTTGGACGACCTCATCGACCGTGAACCCGGCCTGCTGCAGGGCGGCCAGCACCGCCGCCGGCTGAGACACCGTGGCGTCGCCGTAATACAGACCGGTCAGACCGGTTGTCCCCAAATCTTCGGCCAAGCGCAGCTCCACCGGGCGGTCCCGACTGAAGGAGGGATAGGTAGCGCCGGGGAAGATCCGGGTGAAGACTTCGTCCTGGCCGACGAAGGCGTAGAAACAGATCGTGTCCGGCCGGTCCAAATCCACGGCCCTCAGATAGAGGTTCACCCCCAGGCGGTCGGCCAGGCCGGCCAGCCGGGTCTGTAACTCGGCCTGGCGTAAATTATCCGGCTGGGCGGTCAGGGCGAACTGGGGCGACAACCCTAGGGGTAACAATTGATCTTGTCGTTGCTGTGTCAGGAAAACCGCCCCGGCGGCCAGCAACAGATAGATCAAGCCGACCACCAACGGCAGCGCCCCGGGGATGCCGGATAGACCTCCCCGGGGCGCTGACTGCGCAGACACCGTAGGGATAGACATCTAACGAACCGGTGGTTTGGCAGACTGATCAAGAAGCAAGTCTAAACGTAGTTGTTCCAGTAGGCTTTTTTACTAGACAGCCCCGACGAAGAAGACAGAGCGGTCCTGCTGGCCGCAGCTATGGCTTGATTGCATGTGGAAGCACAAGTGGTAACCGAATGTGTGTTGCCCGGGTGCCAGTAAGAAGCCGACACGCTGGTTAAGGTTGTGCTGGAAAGGAATTCCCCCCCGCCAACCCACTCGGCCGAAGCGGCGGGCGCCACGGCCGTGATGGCGATCACGGCACCGACGATGATAGCGATCGCCTTGACGGCGATCTTCCGAAAGAATGACATTAATCCTTACTTTCCATAAGAGACGCGCAGAAACACAATGGGTCCAGCAAACGTAGACATGTTCCCGCTATGAAAGCATCTCTCGAAGCAGAAACACTTCCATTGTGGGAAAGCTATCACCCCCCCCCGCTGCCATGTCAACTTGCGAAGGTAACGATTTGATAACGAAGGCTTGATGCCTCTTGAATCGGGCGGCGGCTCTCTTTCAGAGGCGGGCGATCTGCCACTCGGAATCCGACCGCTGTCCAGGACGGCCCCCGGGGCCGCCAGGGGTCGCCCCGCCCCAGGGCTGGCTCAACTCGCGCACCTTGGACAGCCCTTTGCAGGACCCGTCGGAGGACCTGGCAGAGGCTCCGGCCGGCGGCTGACTGAGACCGGCGGCCAAGGCCGCCGGGATGAGGGCGGGAGAGAACATGGGAGCCGCCAGGCCGCAGGCCAGGTCACGTATCATTGTGCCCATGGGCAACGAAGGAATCCGAATTGTCTCTGTCGAGGTGGATGTCGGACAATCCGCGATGCTGCTGGCGCGGGGGTGGAGTTTTGACTGGAACGAGCGGGCGGCCGATCTCGTCGGCGGCGCCAGTCGGCTCAAGGCGGTGCTGATTGATGAGGAGATTCAAGGCTTGGTCGAGTACGAAATCCTCCAGCGTGACTTGTACGTCTTCATTCATAAATTGGAGATCGACCCCCACAACCGTGGTGAGCGGAAGAAATACTCAGGGGTGGCTGGACTATTGCTAGCGTATGTGGCCAGGGAGTCGTTCAACTCGGGGTGCGACGGTTTTGTGGTGCTGGTCGCCAAAACGGTTCTGCAGCAGTACTACCAGGCTCGATATGGGGCCAAACCTCTGGGTGGCGCTAGACTGTACTTCGACACCGGTGCGAGCGTCCGCTTGATCGAGGAGTACCTCGCGGGAAAGGAGATCCGATATGTCTAGCGAAGTTGTTGAGGATGTCATCTACCCCCCGACTCCCGAGGCGGTAGCGGATCTGAGGGCGCACAATGTCGGTTTGGCGATTCGGCTGGCCGCCAGATTGGGCCGCCCGTTGTCCGACTGGGAATACGCCATGTTCGAGAAGGAGCCCCCAGAACGGTCCTATGCTCTGGTCGAGTTGCCCGGCGGCGGGCTCGGCGTGGCCTGACTGAGGATGGGGCGGGAGAACGACTATCGCTGGGCGCGCCACGTGCTGCCAGAGTCACTGCGCGACTGGTGTCCGCGTCTCGCGGCGGGGTAGGCCGTCGGCGGGCGAAGCCATTCCGGCCGGGCCGGTTATCCCTTCACGGACGAGACCGTCAAACTGACCGCCAACGCGATCATGACGGCGGCCACGACGATATCGAGCCAACGCCAAGCTTGGGGTCGGGCGAACAACGGGCCGAGCAGCCGGGCCCCGTAACCCAAGCCGAAGAACCACAGCACCGAACCGACGGTCGCCCCTGCCACGAAGGCCCAGCGCGACGTCGGCCCATGACTGTTGGCCAACGATCCGAGTAACAGCATGGTGTCGAGGTAGACATGCGGATTGAGAAAGGTGAAAGCCGCCCCCTGGGCCAGCACCTTGCCCAAAGACAATGAGCCAGAGCGCCCGTCCGAGGCCAGAGCGGTCGGCCGCAACGCCCGGCGCAGAGCCAGACCGGCGTAGCCGAGCAGGAAGACGACCCCGGCCCAACGCATGACGTCCAACGCCAACGGGGTCCGCTCGACCACGGCCCCCAAGCTGAGCGTCCCCAAGCTGATGAGCAGAGCGTCGGAGCCGGAGCAGAGCAGGCACAAGGCCAAGACATGCTGACGACGCAGGCCCTGCCGCAGCACAAAGGCGTTCTGGGCCCCGATGGCCACGATGAGGGTCAGACCAGCTCCCAGCCCGGACAGCAGCGGCAGCATGATCGAAACCTCTGGATCAGTCGGTTCGGACAAGGACTTGAGCGGTCCGACAGTTAGGAGCCGCCGGACGGCCAGGCGCGTCCTCGTCGCTGACCGATTCTATCCAGCCCGACCGGGCACCTTGGCCCGCTGGAGGACTCGCCGGAGGACCTGGTGGAGGCTCCGGCCGGCGGTTGACCGAGAGCGGGGGGAGATCCCTGATGCGGAACAAACGCCCGACCGCCGTCGGGTCGACAGCCCAGGGGCAGTGTTCCCGGCCCCACGGGCGGCCGACCGGTCGCGGGTAGCTGACGTGTCAGAATCTTGACATTTTGGCAAGGTTCTGACACGTCGATGATGGTTCGCTCGTTGGCCTGGAGCGTCCGGGTTGAATTTTGGCGGCGACCCTTGCCACGACTTTGCCGGGACCATGAGCCGGCCCTGATGAGGCCGTGCGGCTGGCGGCCGGCCGACCACCGGTCGGCGCGGCACGAGGTCCGTCGCCGGTCGTCCGGGCCCGCGTGCCCCAGGCGCTCAAAGATCGCGTCCTGGCCCTGGCGACGCTGGAGGGTCGCGACGAGTCCGACATCGTGCGCGAGGCCGTCGCCTCCTACGTCGCGTTGCGCCAGGCCTCCTGACGTCGGCCACGAAGGTCAGAACGGGGCCGCTGTCGGACCGCGCCGGCCGCCCGGACGCCGGGCTGCCGGGCCAGCGCCGCCGGACAGGTCGCGATAGGAGCGGCCGGGCGTCCGGGCGGTGCCGGGCTACACTCGCCCCCGTGTGTGGATTCACCGGCTACCTGGACCCTCGCGGCCTGAGCTACAACCATGACGCCACGGTCAAGGCCATGGCCGACCAGATCCGCCACCGTGGACCGGACGACGAGAGCTACTTCACCGATCCTCCGGCCGGCTACGCCGTCGGCTTCAGGCGACTGTCGATCATCGACCTGGCCGGCGGGCGCCAGCCGATGAGCAATGAGGACGACCGGCTGTGGCTGGTCTTCAACGGCGAGATCTACAACTACCGCGCCTTGCGGGCCGAGTTGGTCACGGCGGGGCACGTCTTCAAGACCGACTCCGACTCCGAGGTCTTGTTGCACGGCTACGAGCAGTGGGGGGAAGACATGTTCTCCCGCTTGCGCGGCATGTTCGCCTTCGTCATCTACGACCGGGACAAGCAAGAACTGTTCGGGGCGCGCGACTTCTTCGGCATCAAACCGCTCTACTACGCCTTGATGGACGGCGTCTTCAGCTTCGGCTCCGAGATCAAGGCCCTGCTGGAGCACCCGGCCTTCGAGCGTCGCCTGAACGAGCGCGCCTTGGAGAGCTACCTGTCCTTCCAGTACTCGCCGGGGCCCGAGACCTTCTTCCAGCAGACCTTCAAACTGACCCCCGGCCACTGGTTCCGCTGGCGGGCGGGCCAGGGCCAGCCCCAGACCGGCCGTTATTGGAGCCCCCGTTTCCAGATCGATGAGACTCCCGGGCTGGAGGATTGGGTCGAGGCCGTCGAACAGGTGATGGACGACTCGATCGCGGCCCATAAGATCGCCGACGTCGAGGTCGGCGCCTTCTTGTCCAGCGGCGTCGACTCGTCCTACGTGGTGGCCTCGGCCCAGGTCGACAAGACCTTCTCCGTCGGCTTCGACCACGGGCCGCACTACAACGAGACCGATTACGCCAAAGAGTTGTCCGAGTTGATCCCGGTGAAGAATTATTCCCACATCATCACGGCCGATCAGTTTTGGGAGGCCTTGCCCCGGGTGCAATGGCACATGGATGAGCCGCTGGCCGACGCCTCGGCCGTGGCCTTGTACTTCGTCGCCCGTCTGGCCGCCCAACAACTCAAGGTGGTCTTGTCGGGCGAGGGGGCGGACGAGATCTTCGGCGGCTACACCATCTACCGCGAGCCCGGCGAGGTGCCGCTGTACGACAAGCTGCCCCGGGTGTTGCGGCGGGCGGCCGGCCGGCTGGCCGAGCGGCTGCCGCCGGTCAGGGGGGTCAACTTCGTGGCCCGCCGGGGCCGGCCCCTGCCAGAGCGCTTCATCGGCAACGCCTCCATCTTCTCGGCCCGCCAGCGCCGCGCCCTGCTGCGCCGCCCGGGCCAGGCACCGCCGCCGGCCGCGGTGGTCCAGCCCTGGTACGACCAGGTGCGCGACCAGGACCCGGTCACCCAGATGCAGTTCGTCGACCTCAACGCCTGGATGGTGGGGGACATCTTGCTCAAGTCGGACAAGATGTCGATGGCCCACTCCTTGGAGCTGCGCCCCCCCTTCCTGGACAAGCGGGTGATGGCCCTGGCCGGGCGCGTGCCGACCCGTTACCGCTTGGCCAACGGCACCACCAAGTACGTCCTGCGCCAGGCCGCCGCCCGTCGGCTGCCGGCCAAGTGGTCGACCAAGAAGAAACTGGGCTTCCCGGTGCCGATCCGGTTGTGGCTGCGCCAGGAGGCCTGGGCCGCCCGGGTGCGCCAGATGTTCGCCTCCGAGCGCGCGGCCGGCTTCTTCTACCTGGAGCCGCTGGCCGCCCTGTTGGACGACCACCTCAAGGGCAAGGCCGACAACTCGCGCCAGATCTGGACCGTCTACAGCTTCTTGGTCTGGCATCAGGTCTACTTCCCCGATGCCTCGGCCCCGGCCGCCGGCCGGCCATCCGCCGCCGCCTGAGCCGCCTGGGCGAGGTCTCAGACCAGGGGCGGCATCGGCCGCCAGGAGCGGTCCAGGCGCAGCCGGCGGGCATCGCGCAGTCCCCGGACCAAGGCCGGCAGACCGGTCTTGAAGCTGTGGTCCACCGCCGCCAGGCGGATCAATTCCTTGCCCAGGGTCAAGACCGTGCCCAGGGCGAACCACAGGGGCTGGTAGTCGCCGTGCAGGGCGAAATACTGGGCCATGTAACCACGGTTGCGCATGATGTGGTAGCGCACCATGTCCGAGGTGCCGTTGAGCTTGCGGCTGGGGCCCAGGCTGAGCCGTTTGAGCTGGCGCGTCCGGGCCAGGATGAAGGCGTCGACCAGGGCCGGCTGGGTCACCTTCGAGGCCAGGTAGCCGTAGACCGTGTCGTCCCAGTAGATGAAGAAACGGGGGTCGGGCAAGCCGATGCGCTGGATCAGGTCGCGCTGGAACAGGCCGCCCTCGAAACAAACCGTGTTCATCGGCAGCCAGCCTTGGGGGCCGAAGTCGTCCCGCGCCACCGGGTTGGGGATGCCGAGGGTGGTGTTGAAGTCGAATTGCCAGTAGAAGGGCGAGCCGTCGAAGTTGTAGCGCCGCCCCTGGATGGCCTGGAAACGCTTGGTCCAAGGCGCCAGCCGGGCCAACGCCTGGGGCAGGACCTTGACGTCGTCGTCCATCACCCAGATCCATTCGGCCTCGGTCGCCAGGGCCAACTCGACGCCTTGGTGGAAGCCGCCCGAGCCGCCGGTGTTGGTCTGGGAGCGATGGCTGGTCAAGACACCGGGGGGAAAGCGGTCCGCCGCCGCCGCCAACACCTCCGGGGTGTCATCGCTGGAGGCGTTGTCGACCACGATGACATGGGCCGGCGTCTGGGGCAGCTGGGCCAGGGAGTCCAGCACTATGCGCAGCAGGGAGGCGCGGTTGAAGGTCACGACCACGACGGCCAGGCGGCGGGCCAGCTCGGCCGCGTCATCCGCCAGGTCTGGCGCCGGTGAATCCACGCCGCTGAGTCTAATGGCTCCCCGCCCCCCGATCAGTTCCGCCGGGCCGATCTATGTCACCTGGCCCGTGCGCGACCAGCTGGTGGATTCGGCCTCTGGTCGAAGGCCGGTCAGCCGGCGTAATTGGGGGCCTCGACGGTCATGCGGATGTCGTGGGGGTGGGACTCGCGCAGCCCGGCGGCCGTCAAGCGGACGAAACGGCCTCGGTCCTGCAACTCCGGGATGGTGCTGGCGCCGGTGTAAAACATGGATTGGCGCAGCCCGCCGATCAACTGGTAGGCGACGGCGGCCAGCGGGCCGCGATAAGCCACCTGGCCCTCGATGCCCTCGGGCACCAGGCGGTCGTCGTTGGTGACATCGCCTTGGAAATAACGGTCGCGGGAATAGGAGGCCCGCCGCCCCCGGCGGCTCATGGCCCCCAGGGAGCCCATGCCGCGATAGGACTTGAACTGCTTGCCGTTGATCAGGACCAACTCGCCCGGGCTCTCCTCGCAGCCGGCCAGCAGCGATCCCAACATGACCGTGTCGGCGCCGGCCACGATGGCCTTGGCGATATCGCCGGAGTATTGCAGGCCGCCGTCACCGATGATCGGCACCCCGGCCGGCCGGCAGGCCCGGGCGGCCTCCTGGATGGCCGTCACCTGAGGCACGCCGACGCCGGCCACCACCCGGGTGGTGCAGATGGAGCCCGGTCCGATCCCGACCTTGACCCCATCGGCGCCGGCCTCGACCAGGGCCTTGGCCCCCTCGTAAGTGGCCACATTGCCGCCCACGATGTCGACCGCCGCCGCCTGGGGCTCGGCCTTGAGACGGCGGATCATGTCGGTCACGGCCCGGGCGTGGCCGTGGGCGGTGTCCACCACGATCAAGTCTGCTCCGGCCTCGACCAGGGCCATGGCCCGCTGCCAGCCGTCGCCGAAGAAACCGACGGCGGCGCCCACCCGCAGCCGGCCGTTGGCGTCCTTGGCGGCCAGCGGGTATTGGGTCGACTTGACGAAGTCTTTGAGCGTGAACAGGCCGGTCAGCCGGCCGTCGGCGTCGATCAGGGGCAATTTCTCGATCTTGTGCCGGGCCATCAGGGCCAAGGCGGCCTCGCCCGAGATACCGGGGTAGCCGGTCACCAGGGGCATCCGGGTCATGACCTGGGCCACCGGCTTGGACGGGTCGTCCTCGAAACGCATATCGCGGTTGGTGACGATGCCGACCAGACGGCCGTCGGCGTCGACCACCGGCACCCCGGAGATGCGGTACTGGCCGGCCATGGCCTCGACCTCGGCCAGGGGGCGGTCGGCCGTGATGGTGTAGGGGTTGTCGACCATCCCGGCCTCGGAACGTTTCACCTGGTCCACCAGGCGGGCCTGGTCGGCGATGGCCAGGTTGCGGTGGAGGATGCCGATGCCGCCCTCGCGGGCCATGGCGATGGCCATCCGGGCCTCCGTCACCGTGTCCATGGCGGCCGAGGCCAAAGGGATGTTGAGCTTGACGCGGCGGGAGACGCGCGAGGCCGGATCGCACTGCGACGGGATGACATCGGACTCCCTGGGCTGCAGCAAGACATCGTCGAAGGTCAGCCCCAGGGAGGTGTCGGCCGGATCGGCCGTCGGATGGGCCATCTGCTCTCTCCTTGTTTCGAGGGAAGTCTAGTCGCCCCACGAAGTGTCCTCCCTGCGCTGCGCTCCGGTCCGGTACTTCGCGGGGCCCCCTGAAGGTTATGAAAACTCGTCTCGTTCGTCGGAGTTCTGATCACCAAGGTGCTCTAGCCAGGGTCGCAACCGGTCCACCTAGGTGATCGGACGGCGGCGAGCCCCGGCCGGCCCCGGCCGATCCGCTGGTTGACAACTAGAGGATCGAGGCTACGATCCACGCCAAGGGCCGGGGCGTAGACTGGCCGTCGCGGGCGGGTCTGGTCTTGGGGCGGGTCTGATCGTCGGCTGCTGTCAAGGAGGACAATGATGACTGATTTCGCGGCTATCGCTGATCGTTTGGCGCTCCAGGCCATTGAGGTGCCGTCTTGGGCCTACGGCAACTCTGGCACCCGCTTCCGGGTCTTCTCCACCCCGGGCGCCCCGCGCTCCATCGAGGAGAAACTGGCCGACGCCGCCCAGGTGCACCAGTACACCGGGCTGGCCCCCAGCGTGGCGCTGCACATCCCCTGGGACAAGGTGGACGATTACGCCGCCCTGCGCCGGCGGGCCGAGGGCCTGGGGATCAGGCTGGGCACGGTCAACTCCAACACCTTCCAAGACGACGCCTACAAGCTGGGGTCGCTGACCCACGCCGACCCGGCCGTTCGGCGGCAGGCCGTCGAGCACCACTTCGAGTGCCTGGAGGTGATGGCCGCCACCGGCTCCCAGGACCTCAAGATCTGGCTGGCCGACGGCACCAACTACCCCGGCCAAGGCGATTTCCGCAGGCGCCAAGAATGGTTGGCCGAGGGGCTGACCGCCATCTACCAGCGGCTGGCGGGCGACCAGCGACTGGTGTTGGAGTACAAGTTCTTCGAGCCGGCCTTCTACCACACCGACGTCTGCGACTGGGGCACCTCCTACGTCCACTGCGCCGCCCTCGGCCCCCAGGCGATGGTCTGTCTCGACACCGGCCACCACGCCCCGGGCACCAACATCGAGTTCATCGTCGCCCAACTGCTCCGGCTGGGCAAGCTAGGGTCCTTCGACTTCAACTCCCGTTTCTACGCCGACGACGACCTGATGGTCGGCGCGGCCGACCCCTTCCAGCTGTTCCGCATCATGTACGAGGTCATCCGGGGCGGCGGCTACCCGCCCGACTCCCAGGTCGCCTTCATGCTGGACCAGTGCCACAACATCGAGGCCAAGATCCCCGGCCAGATCCGTTCGGTGCTGAACGTCCAGGAGGCCACCGCCAAGGCCCTGCTGGTGGACGGCGAGGCGCTGCGCGCCGCCCAGACGGCGGGCGACGTGTTGGCGGCCAACGCCATCTACATGGACGCCTACCAGACCGACGTCCGGGCCGACCTGGCCGACTGGCGCCAGTCCCGGGGGCTGCCCGGCGACCCGATGGCGGCCTATCTGGCCTCCGGCTACCAGCAGAGGATCGAGTCCCAGCGGGTCGGCGGCCAGCCGGTCTCCTGGGGCGCGTGATGGGGCGCTACGCCGCCGTCGATCTCGGCGCCTCCAGCGGCCGGGTGATCGTCGGGACGGTCCAAAACGGGAAAGTCCACTTGCAGGAGGTGGCCCGTTTCCCCAACAACCCGTTGGAGTTGGAGGACGGCCTGCACTGGGACTCGGTCGGACTGAGAGGCCAGGTCGAGGCCGGTCTGGCCCTGGCCGCCGCCGGCGGCGGCCTGGTCTCGGCCGGCGTCGACTCCTGGGGGGTGGACTACGGCCGGCTGGACGCGGCCGGCGAATTGCTGGAGCCGCCCTTCCACTACCGCGACCGGCGGACCGACCAGGCGCCGGAGGCCTTCTTCCAAGGCTTCTCGGCGGCGGAGCTGTACCGCGAGAACGGGCTACAGGTCCAACCCTTCAACACCGTGTTCCAGTTCACGGCCGCCGCCGGCGACCCGCGCTGGGCCGAGGTGGTCGACGTCCTGCTACTGCCCGACCTGTTCAACTACTGGCTGACCGGTCAACGCCTGGCCGAGGTCACCACGGCCTCCACCTCCGGGCTGCTGCAGATCGCCCGGCGGGACTGGTCGTCCGCTGTCGCCGACCACTTGCACCAGGTCTACGGCCTGCCGACGCCGCGCGTCCTGCCCCGGCTGGTGGAGCCGGGCACGGTCGTGGGCACAACCCGGACGGGCTTGTTCGCCCGGCCCTTCCCGGTGGTGGCGGTGGGCGAGCATGACACCGCCTCGGCGGTGCTGGCGGTCCCGGCGGCCGACCCCGATTTCGCCTACATCTCCTCGGGCACCTGGTCTCTGGTCGGCCTGGAGCTGGAGGCCCCGGTGCTGTCCGAGTCCGCCCGGCGGGCCAACTTCACCAACGAGTTGGGGCCGGACGGCACTGTTCGTTTCTTGAAGAACGTCATGGGGCTGTGGGTCTTAAATGAATGTTTGCGACGATGGCGCGAGCGGGGCCGCCGGCTGACGGTCGCCCAGGCGCTGGAGGCCGCCGCCAGACTGCCGGCCCTGGCCTATGTGGTGGACATCGACGACGAGCGCTTGCTGCCCCCGGGCGACATGCCGGCCCGACTGCGCCAGTTGGCCGCCGAGACCGGCCAACAGCTGCCGGACGACCCGGCGACCATCACCCGTTGCGTGGTCGACTCCTTGGCCCTGGCCTATCGGGCCGGCTTGCGCCAGGCCTGCGACCTGTCCGGTCGCCGGCCGACGGCGGTCCACCTGGTGGGCGGCGGCTGCCACAACCAGTTGCTCTGCCAGCTGACCGCCGAGGCCGTCGGCTGTCGACTGGTGGCCGGGCCGGTGGAGGCGGCCGCCCTGGGCAACCTGCTGATCCAGGCCCGGGCGGCGGGCGACCTGACGGGCGACCGCTTCGACCTGCGCCGGGTGGTGGCGGCCTCCACCGAGCTGGTCGAATATCGGCCCGGGAAACTGGGCTTGGGCGAGGACCGCTGGGCTGCGGCCGAGGCCCGGCTGGAACGGGGCCGAGGCCGGGAGAAAGCCCAGTGGTAGAATGACGTTGTTGGTCAGTGGGGATCGGGACGGGTCCGGATCGACTGGGAAACAACAACTGGCGGCGAGGACGCAGAAACAATGATTAAGCCGGTGACAGCACCGCCGCCGGTCAACACCCATATTCATCTGCCGCCCAACTTCTCGGCCTTCGCCACGGTGGAGGAGGCTGTCGCCGCCGCCGCCGCGGCCGGTCTGGCGGCGCTGGGGGCGTCCAACTTCTTCGACCAGCGGGTCTACGGCCGTTTCCGCGACCAAGCGCTGGCGGCCGGGATCCAGCCGCTCTTCGGCTTGGAGTTCATCACCTGGGACAAGGCCCTGGCGGTGGACGGCGTCCGGGTCAACGACCCGGCCAACCCGGGCCGGATCTACCTCACCGGCAAAGCTATTGATCCCAACCGGACGACCGCGCGGACGGCGGCGCTGACGGCGACCATCCGGGCGGACAACGACCGGCGGGCTGATTTGATGGTGCGGCGACTGGCCGACTGGTTCGCCCGCCAGGGGCTGGACAGCGGACTGACCGCCGCCCGGCTGGCGGCCGACGTGGCCGCCCGCGCCCAGGTGCCGGTCGAATGGGTCTCGCTGCAGGAGCGGCACATCGCCCAGGGCTTCCAGGAGGCGGTCTTCCGCCTGCCCGTGGCCCGGCGGGCGGAACTGTTGGAGCGAGTCTGGGCCAGCGCCGCCGTTGATCCGGACGACGCCGCCGCCGTCGGCAAAGCCATCCGGGACAAGTTGTTGAAGGCCGGCCAGGTCGGCTTCGCGCCCGAGGCCCAGTTGAGTTTCGAGGCCGCCCGGGCCCAGGTCTTGGAGCTGGGCGGCATCCCCTGCTACCCCGTGCTGGCGGACGGGGCCGACCCGGTGTGCCCCTTCGAATACCCGCCGGCCGAGTTGGCCGCCGCCTTGCGCCAACGCGGCCTGCACGCCGCCGAACTGATCCCGGGCCGCAACCGTCTGGCCCAGGTGGAGGCCCACGTCCAGGCTCTGACCGCCGCCGGGCTGATCGTGCTGGCCGGCACCGAGCACAACACCTTGGAGCGCCTGCCGCTCGACCCCGGCTGCGCCGACGGCCCGCTGCCGGACCACCTGCGACAGCTTTTCTGGCAGGGGACCTGCGTCGTCGCCGCCCACCAATATCTGACCGCCTCGGGCGAGCCGGGCTACGTCGACGCCGCCGGCCGGCCGCTGGCCGACGACCGCCGGCGGCGGGCCGAGTTGGTGGAACTGGGCGCGGCCTTGCTGACCGCCGGCCCGAACGAGGGGAAATGATGGCTGACGACCGACTGCTCGACCAGGTGATCGAACTGGCCCATAGGGTCGGCGCGACGGGTGAGTACTGCCGCGCCGGCGGCGGCAACATCTCGGCCAAGACGGCCGACCGCTTGTTGATCAAGCCCAGCGGCGTGGCGATGGCCGGGCTGCGGGCCGAGGACCTGGTGGCGTTGCGCCTCGACGTGTTGCGGGACTGCTTGAATCAGGACCAGCCAGTGGCGGGCGATCCGGTGCTGGCCGCCGCCCGGGCCGCCCGGGTGGGGCCGGACGACGGCCGCCGCCCCTCGGTCGAACTGCTCTTCCACGCCCTCATCCCGGACCCCCTGGTGCTCCACGCCCACCCGCTGACCATCAACGCCTTGACCTGCAACGCCGACGGCCCCGAATTGGCCGCCCGGCTGCTGGGAGACCGGGCCGTCTTCGTGCCCTACACCGACCCGGGCCTGCCCCTGGCCCGGGCCATCGCCGCCCGACGGGCGGCCTTCAGCGACCGCACCGGGGAGGCGCCGCCGCCCATCACCCTGCTGGGCAACCACGGTGTCATCGTGGCCGGCGACAGCGCCGCCGCCGTCTGGCGACTGCTGGAGGACCTGACCCAGGTCGTGGCGGCCGAGATCGCCGCCCGGACGGCGGTCGCCCGAACGACCGGCCCGACGACTGTTGCCCCATCGGCGGCGACGCCCACCCCGACGTTCAGGCCGCCCGCCAGCCTGTCCCCGCCGCCCGGCGCCCCGTCCGACACTTTGGTCGTCCCGTCCGTCCCGTCCACCGCCTCGTCCGCGACGGTCGCCGCCACCTCGTCCATCGCGTCTTTGGCGCTGGACCCGGCCCGGGTGGTGCTGGCCGTCGCCCCGCTGCTGCGTGGCCTGCTCGGCTCCTTGAGCCAACTCGCCTTGGTGGCCGCCGACACCTCCGACGACCTGCGGGCCGACAGCCTCGGCCCCGGAGGCCAAGCCTTGTTGCGCGGCCCCAGCATCCCGGACCAGATCGTCTACGCCGGCTCGCTGCCAGTCGTGATCGACCCCGGGGCACCCGACCTGGGCGCCGCCACCATCGCGGCGGTGGCCGCTTTCCGCCAGGTCCACGGCCACGACCCGGTGGTGGCCCTGCTGCCCGGGGTGGCGGCGCTGGCGGCGGGGGAGAGCCTGGCCGCCGCCCGCAACGCCTTGGCCACCTTCCGCGACGCCCTGCAGGTGGCCCGGCGGGCGGAGGCCATCGGCGCCTATCGGGCGCTGGACGACCGGGAGCGCGCCTTCATCGAGCAGTGGGAGGCCGAGAGCTACCGCCGGGCGACGGCCGCCAGCCCCAGTCAGGGCCGGTTGGCGGGCAAGGTGGTGCTGATCACCGGGGCCGCCCAGGGTCTCGGGCTGGGCCTGGCCCAGGAGTTGATCGGCCAGGGTGCCACCGTGGTGCTGGCCGACCTCAACCTCGAGTTGGCCCGGGCTGAGGCCGAGGCCTTGGGCCGCCGCCACGGTGCCGGTCGGGCGCTGGCGGTGGCGGTGGACGTGGCCGACGAGGCCTCGGTCCAGGCCGCCGTCACCCAGGTGGTGGGCCTGGTCGGCGGCCTGGACGTCTTCGTGTCCAACGCCGGGGTGTTGCGCGCCGGCGGCGTCTTCGACCAGACGACGGCCGATTTCGACCTGGTCACGGCGGTGAATTACCGGGGCTATTTCTTGGGCGTGCGGGCCGTCGCCCCGGTGTTGGCCGCCCAGCGCCGGGTCCGGCCCGACGACTGGTTCGACATCATCGAGATCAACTCCAAATCCGGCCTGACCGGCTCCAAACGTAATTTCGCCTACGCCGGCTCCAAATTCGGCGGCATCGGCTTGACCCAGTCGTTCGCCCTGGAACTGGTCGCCTGTGGCATCAAGGTGAACGCCATTTGTCCCGGCAACTATCTCGACGGCCCGCTGTGGACCGACCCGGAGCGCGGACTGCTGGTGCAATACCTGCGCGCCGGCAAGGTCCCCGGCGCCACCAGCGTGGCCCAGGTGCGGGCCTTCTACGAGGCCCAGACGCCGATGGGACGCGGTGTCCGGCCGGCCGATCTGGCCAAGGCCGTCTACTACATCGTGGAGCAGGATTACGAGACCGGCCAAGCCGTGCCGGTGACCGGCGGCCAGACCATGCTCAACTGAGGTCGGGCTCAACTGAGGCCAGGAGGAACAATTGTTTAGAGGGGGAGCCGTCGATGGCTGAGATCGTGGTCATGCCACAACTGGGCAACACGGTGGAGTCGTGTCTGATCACCGGGTGGCGGGTGGCGGTGGGTCAGACGGTGGCGGCCGACAGTGTGTTGTGCGACATCGAGACCGACAAGTCGGTCATGGAGCTGCCGGCCGGGGTGGCCGGCACGGTGCTGGCGCTGCTGGCCGAGGCCGGTGACGAGGTGCCGGTGCGCCAACCGATCGCCCTGGTGGGCGCCCCGGGCGAAGCCGTCCCGGACCTCCCGGGCCTGACGGACCAAGCGCCTGCCCCCGCCGCCGGGACTCCGCCCGCCCCAGCCGCTCCGCCGACTCCGGTCGCCCCAGCCGCTCCGGCCGCCATCCCGGTGGCCGCTCCGCCGGCCCCGCCCGCTCCATCGGCGCCGCCGGCGCCGCCCCTCGCGGCCTCGCCCGCCGACAGTTCCCCGGTCTCACCTCGGGCCAAGGCGCTGGCCACCGCCCACGGCTTGGACGCCACCGCCCTGACCGGCAGCGGCCCCGACGGCCGGGTGGTGGAGCGCGATGTCCGCCAAGCCCTGTCCGACCGGGCCGCCGTCCCGGCCGTCGCCCCAGCCAGCTCCGCCGGGCCGTCGGTCGCGGCCGACTTGGCCGGGGTCGGCGGCTTAGGCTTGGGCGGGCGTTTGACCCGGGCCGAACGGGCCGAACAGGCGCGGGCCGCCGGCCCGGGGGCGCCGCCGCCGGCCGACTCGACGGCCTTCCCCGGACCCTGCCACGAGGCCCCGCTGAGCCCGGTGCGCCGGGTCATCGCCCGTCGCATGATGGATTCGCTGGCTACTTCGGCCCAGTTGAGCTATCAGGCCAGCGCCCCGGCCGACGCCCTGTTGGCGCTGCGCCGCCGGCTCAAGCTCTCCGACCCGGCGCTGGGCCTGAGCCAGATCACGGTGGGCGACTTGACCGCTTTCGCCGCCGTGCGCGTCTTGGTCCAGCACCCTAGGCTGAACGCCCACCTGGTCGACGGGGTGACGAGGCGCTTCGAGTCGGTCCATCTGGGCATCGCGGTGGACACTGAGCGCGGGCTGCTGGCGCCTGTGCTGCGCTTCGCCGACCGCTTGGGGCTGAAGGTCTTCGCCGCCGCCAGCCGGTCCCTGGCCGTCGCCGCCCGGGCCGGCGACATCGACCCCGCGCTATTGGCCGGCGGCAGCTTCACCATCTCCAACCTGGGATCGTTCGGCGTCGAAGCCTTCACCCCCATCCTCAATCCGCCCCAAGTGGCCATCCTGGGACTGGGGACGATCATCCCCCAAGTGGTGGCGGCGGAGGACGGCGGGCTGGCCCTGGAGCAGCGCCTCCAACTGTCGCTGACGGCCGACCACCAGGTCGTGGACGGGGCCGACGCCGGTCGTTTCCTGCGCGCTCTGAGCGCCGCCCTGGCCCAAATCGAGTGCCTGATCCTGGCCGGGTGAGGGGGGATCGGAATGACTGATTACGACGTCATCGTCATCGGCGGCGGGCCGGGCGGCTACTTGGCGGCCGAACGGCTGGGCCAAGCCGGCCGGCGGACGCTGTTGGCGGAGGAGGGCCGCCTGGGCGGCGTCTGCTTGAACCTGGGTTGTATCCCGACCAAGAGCCTGCTGTACTCGGCCAAGCTCTACCGCCAGGCCCTGGGGTCCGCCGAGCACGGCGTCACCGCCTCCCAGGTGACCTTCGACTGGCAGCGGGTGCAGGCTTGGAAGGCCGCGACGGTGGAGCGACTGGTGGCGGGCGTCACCCGGTCCGAGCGGCGGGCCGGCGTCACCGTGGCCCAGGCCCACGCCAACCTGGTCTCACCCGGCGTGGTCGAGGTCGACGGCGCCCGCCGAACCGCCCAGCACATCATCATCGCCACCGGTTCGACCCCGGTGGTGCCGCCCATCCCCGGGGCGAGCCACAATCCGGCGGTGCTGGACTCCAGCGGGCTGCTGGCCATCGACCACGTCCCGGACAAGCTGGTGGTGATCGGCGGCGGCGTCATCGGAGTGGAGTTGGCCGCCCTCTTCGCCGCCTTCGGCAGCGCGGTCGAAGTGATCGAGGCCCAGCCCGAGATCGTGCCCTTGATGGACGCCGACATGGCCGCCCGGCTGCGCCAAGCCCTGCCCCAGGTGGGCTTCAACCTCAACGCCACAGTCCAGGCGATAGAAGGAAATGTTGTCGTCTACCGCGATGCCGCCGGCGTCAGCCAGCGCTGTCAGGGCGAGGCCATCCTGATGGCCGTGGGCCGTCGGCCGCTGGTGGACGGCTGGGGGGCGGCGGCGGCCGGGCTGGAGCACAGCCGGCGAGGCGTCGCCGTCGGCTGGGACATGCGCACCAATCTGCCCAACGTCTGGGCCGTGGGCGATGTCACCGGGCGCTCGGCCCTGGCCCACGCCGCCTACCGCATGGCCGAGGTGGCCGTGGCCCACATCTTGGACCCGGCCGCCGCCCGGGCGCGGGGCCAGCGGCTGCGCCTGGAGACGATCCCCTGGGCGGTCTACTCCACGCCGGAGGCGGCCGGCGTCGGCCTGACCGAGGCGGCGGCCCGGGAGGCCGGGTTGGAGGTGGCGACCGCCACCGTGCCGCTGACCCTATCCGGGCGTTTCCTGGCCGAGAACGGGCCTCAGGCCCCGGGCGCGGCCAAGATCGTGCTGGAGCGGGCCTCCCGGGTGGTGCGCGGCCTCCACCTGCTCGGCCCCTACGCCCCGGAGACCATCTGGGGGGCGGCCGCGGCGCTGGAGGCCGAGTTGACGGTGGACGACCTGCGCCAGGTGGTGTTCCCGCACCCGACGGTGGCGGAAGCTATCCGTGAGGCGGCCTGGGCCGTCCCCGATTGATCCCAGTTGATCGCAGGGCGGCGTCGGCCGCCGCTGGCAGAAGGAGAAAGCGATGACCAAGTCATTGTTCGTCGACCCGGGCGAGGAGCGTCGCTCCGGCGCCGTCACCTTCGACCCGATCCCGCTCAACGCCTACCGGCTGGACTTCGCCGCCGAGCGCCGCCGCCGGGGGACGGACGGCTTGGTGGCGATGCTGCACGACATGGTGGTGGTGCGCCAGTTCGAGTCGATGCTGAACGCCATCAAGACCACCGGCGTCCACAACGGCATCAGCTACCGCCACCTCGGTCCGGCCCACCTGTCCATCGGCCAGGAGGCCGCCGTGGTGGGGCAGGCCGCCGAGTTGGGGGCCGACGACTTCATCTTCGGCTCCCACCGCAGCCACGGCGAGATCCTGGCCAAGAGCTTCTCCGCCGCCCGCCAATTGGGGGTCGAGCGGGTGCGGGCGATCATGGAGTCCTTCCTGGGCGGCGACACCTTGCGCCAAGCCGAGCGCATCGACCACGCCGACGAGTCCGAGCTGATCGAGAACTTCATCCTCTTCGGCACGCTGGCCGAGATCTTCGCCCGCCGGGCGGGCTTCAACCGGGGCATGGGCGGGTCGATGCACGCCTTCTTCACCCCCTTCGGGTCGATGCCGAACAACGCCATCGTCGGCGGGTCGGCCCCGATCGCCCAAGGCGCGGCCCTGTTCAAGCGGGTCAACGGGCGCCCCGGCATCGTCATCGCCAATATCGGAGACGCCTCCTTGGGCTGCGGCCCGGTCTGGGAGGCCATCGCCTTCGCCTCCATGGCCCAATTCCGCCGCCTCTGGCCGGGTGAGCTGGGCGGCAACCCGCCGATCCTGTTCAATTTCTTCAACAACTTCTACGGCATGGGCGGGCAGACCGTGGGCGAGACCATGGGCTACGACGTCTTGGCCCGCTTCGGCGCCGGGGTCAACCCGGAGCAGATGCACGCCGAGCGGGTGGACGGCGGCGACCCGTTGGCGGTGGCCGACGCCGTGCGGCGCAAGAAGCAACTGTTATTGGAGGGGCGGGGTCCGGTGTTGTTGGACACCGTCACCTATCGCTTCAGCGGGCACTCGCCCACGGACGCCTCCAGCTACCGCACCCGGGAGGAGGTCAAGGCCTGGGAGGAGGTCGACCCGGTCAAGACCTTCGCCGACCTGTTGGTCTCCCGCCGGGTGCTGACCCGGAGCGCCCTGGCCGACCTTGAGGCGGCGGTGGACGAGCGCGTCACCAAGGTCTTGGCCCGGGCCGCCAGCGACGACTTGGAGCGGATGGACGCGCCCGGCATCGAACAGGTGATGTACTCCAACCGGTCGCAGGAGGCCTTGGCCGAGGCTGTGCCCCAGCTGGCCCAGCCCCTGGCGGACAATCCCCGTGTCCAGGCCTTGGCCCGCAAACGGCGGGCCGTCAGCCCGGCGGACGCCCGGCCGGCCCCGGGGCGGCCCTTCCAGTTCCGGGACGCCCTCTTCGAGGCCTTGGCCCACGGCTTCACGGTCGATCCGACGCTGGCCGCCTGGGGCGAGGAGAACCGCGACTGGGGTGGCGCCTTCGGCGTCTACCGCGGCCTGAGCGAGCTGTTGCCGCACAACCGATTGTTCAACTCTCCGATCTCGGAGGCCGCCATCGTGGGTGCCGGCGTCGGCTACGCCATCGCCGGGGGTCGGGCGGTGGTCGAGCTGATGTACTGCGACTTCTTGGGCCGGGCCGGGGACGAGGTTTTCAACCAGGCCGCCAAGTGGCAGGCCATGTCGGCCGGCCTGATCAAAATGCCGCTGGTGGTGCGGGTGTCGGTGGGCAACAAGTACGGCGCCCAACACTCGCAGGACTGGTCGGCCCTGGTGGCCCACATTCCCGGGCTCAAGGTTTATTTCCCGGCCACGCCGACCGACGCCAAAGGCATGTTGAACCTGGCCCTGTCCGGCTGCGACCCGGTGATCTTCCTGGAGAGCCAGTTGCTCTACGACATGGAGGAGCGCTTCGAGCCCGGCGGCGTCCCCGAGGGCCACTACCTCACCCCGGAGGGCGAGCCGGTGGTCCGCCGCCCGGGCTCGGACGTCACCATCGCCACCTTGGGGGCCACCCTCTACCGTGCCCTGGAGGCGGCCGACAGCTTGCAGCAGCGCCACGGCCTGTCGGCCGAGGTCGTCGACCTGCGTTTCGTCGCCCCGCTGAACTACCAGCCCCTGGTGGACTCGGTGGCCAAGACCGGCCATCTGTTGCTGGCCTCCGACGCGGTGGAACGGGGCTCCTGCCTGCAGACGGTGGCCGCCACGGTCCAGAACCTGGCTTTCGACTATCTGGACGCCCCGGTGGTGGTGGTCGGCGCGCGCAACCACATCACCCCCGCGCCCGAGTTGGAGAACCTGTTCTTCCCCCAGCCCGAATGGCTGGTGGACGCCATCAGCCAGCGCCTCATCCCGCTGCCCGGCCACGTCTCACAGTCCGACTTCGGGGCCGCCGAGCTGCTACGCCGCGCCCGCGGGGCGGTCTGAGGCCCGTTCGGCCTAGCCGCGTGACAGCTGCGACAGGCGGCCTCGTGACAGGCCGATAACAGCGGCCCTTTCGTTCCTCTCAAGGTTGTGGGCATGACGTGGAGACGAATGCTTTGTCGGGGTTGAGCGAGCCTCTGAAAGGTCCTCAGACTAGTCAGACTAAAGCCGAGGCCAAAACACTGAAATCACAGTTGCCTCCGGTCAGGACCAGGCCGACCGTCCGGCCACGGTTGCGCTCGGCCTCGATGAGGGCGGCGGCCAGCGGGATCGCTCCGGCCGGCTCGGCCAGATTGTGGGTCGCCCGGTAAAGCAAGGCCAAGGCGTCACGGGCCGACTGCTCCTCGACCCGGACCACGCGGGCCGCACCCGCGGCGATGACGTCCACGGCCCATGGATCGGGGGTCCGGCAGGCCACCCCGTCGATCAGAGTGTCGGCCTGCTCGGTGGCCACGACCTGTCCGGCCTCGAAGGACAGCGCGTAGGCGGGCGCCTGGGCGGCGACGACGCCGACGATTTCGGTCTTGGCGCCGATCAAGTCGCGGACGATGATGTTGGCGCAGATGCCGGAGCCCATGCCGACCGGAACGTAAATCACGTCCAAGTCGGGCACGTCCTGGTGGAACTCGGCGGCGTAGCTGGCCACACCCTCCACCAGCCACGGGTGGACCGCCGGCGCCATGACCGCAGCGCGTTCCGCCGCCACCTTTCTGGCATGCTCGACGGCTTCTTGGAAGTCACGGCCGTGCACGATCAATTCGGCGCCATAGGCGACCGTGGCGGCGTTCTTGTCCGGCGAGTTTCCCTCCGGCACGACGATTGCGACCGGAACTCCCAGGGCGCGTCCGGCGTAGGCCAGGGACTGGGCATGATTGCCCCGACTGGCCGACACCACCCGCGCGGCTGGCCGTTCGGCGGTCAGGCGAGTCAGGAAGGTCAAGCCGCCGCGCACCTTGAACGAGCCAGTCGGATTGTGGTTCTCGTGCTTGACCCAGGTTGTGGTCCCGGTGGCCTGTTCGAGCAGGGGCCAGCGATAGGCGGCCGAGCCCGGCACATATCGGGAAACCAACGCCCGAGCCGCGCCGAGAGATTCGGCGGTGATAATGGGATTTCGATCAGTCATACGGCTAGTATGTCAGAGTTGAACGATTGGCAGAAATCTCCGGTCGCGCCTCGGCTGGCCAGGCTCTGACCACGACTGGGACGGGCGTAAACTATGTGGGTCAACATTGGTTCATTATGCCGTCGCCTCCGACCGTCCAGCCGGCGGCGCGGCGGAGTGGCCGCTGTTCTGGCCACTGGGGTGCCGCCCGGCGGCGGCTCCCCAGGGCTGGTGGCGGAGTTGGGCCGGGTGCTGGCCATGGGGAAAACCGCGAGCCTGGGGGAGGGGCGATTATGATCACGCCTTATCTAATTTTCAACGGCGACTGCCGGGAGGCGTTGGATTTCTACCGCACGGTCTTCCCCTGCGGCGAGCCCTTAATATTGCCCTATGGCGACTATATGCCGGAGGGCTCGAAGACGCCGCCCGAACTGCTGCGCGCCTGGGTGATGCATACCGAGATGGTCGTCTGCGGCACAAATATCTGGTTCGCCGATGAGGCCGCGCCGACTGGCCAGGGCAACGCCGCCAGGCTCTCCGCCATCGTTGCCAGCGTTCGGGAGGCGGCCGCCGTCTTCGACGGGCTGCGCGCCGGGGGCGAGGTCACCCTCCCTCCCACCGAGACTTTCTACAGCCTGTTCCACGCCTCGGTGACGGATAGATTCGGCGTCAGTTGGAATGTGGTGGCCGAGGAGGCCCCAAAGCGGTAGGCGCCGAGCGGGGGGAAGCCGTGTGAACGACGAGCCTGTGAGACGACGGTCTTCAGCCTCGGTCCGCTGTCGGTCCGTAAAAGGCAGCGGACGAAAGGCGCTTGGCCGATGGCGGGGCCGTCGCGGACCTTCCGCCAGACGCTCACACTCCGGTCGTGGCGCTCGGTGATGACCTCGTCCGCCGTCGTCACCGCGGCGGGCACATGACGACGCGCCTCGGCCATCAACAAGCCCAACTCGGCCTCGTCGTGCGCCGACCCGACATGCCGCACGATCCGACGCCTGCCGCCCACCGACTCGGCCAACCGCACCGCCGTGGCCCCGGACGTCGTGCGCACCCTCCGAATCCAGACCACCACACGATCATGAAGGCATCCCCGAGTGCCTAAACCACGCACCAGTCAAACACATCCCACCTAGTCAAAGCCATATCAACCCCGAGAAACCAGACCCGATGACCCAACTCGGGACCTTCCGCCAGACGCTCACACTGCGGTCGATCCGTTGTCCGAGACTCGTCAGGCCTAGGGTGGGCCCGTGCTATCCATCCCTTGGTCTCGGATCCAAGGCGTCGGCCTGGGCTGGCTGAGCGGGCTGGCCCAGTTGGGGCTATTCCTCGGGCTGGGGCGGGCGGTCGACCGGGTCGCCTCGGGGGAGGCCTTGGGGGCGCCGCTGTACGGCTGGCTGGTCGGCTGCGCCGGGCTGACGGCGCTGGCGGCCGGGGCGGCGGTGGCGCTGGCCGGCCGCCAGGGGCTGGACGAGGCCGCCAGCCGACAAGGCCTGACACGCCACCTCTTCGCCTTGGGGGCGGCCGACCGCAGTCGGGAGCGGGCCGGCCGGATCGTCTCCACCGCCACCGACGGTGTGGAGCGGGCGGCCGCCTTCCGGGCCACCTTCTTGGCCCCCATGATCGCCTCCGTCAGCTTGCCGGTGATCGTCTTGGCCCTGCTGGCCTGGCTGGTCGACCCGGTGGCGGCCGGCTGGCTGGCCCTGGCCGTGCCCGCCATCCCGCTGGCCCTGGGCGGCTTCCAGGCCACCTTCCGGGGCGTCTCGCAGCGCTACCGGGCCCACGCCCGTGAGTTGTCGGCCCAGTTCTTGGACGCCATTCAGGGGCTGTCCACCCTCCGGCTGCTCGGCGCCGGCCGGGACATGGGGCGGCGGCTGGCCCGCTCGGCCGAGGCCCTGCGCCGCCACGTCATGCGCCTGCTGGCCGGCAACCAGTTGATGTTGCTGGTGGTGGACGCGGCCTTCTCCCTGGCCTTCGTCACCTTGGCGGCCGGCTTGGCCCTGGTCCGGTTGCGCTCGGGCCACCTGACGGCGGGCCAGGCCCTGGCCCTGGTCCTGGCCTCGACCTTGCTGTTGGAGCCGCTCGACCGGGTGGGCCAGTTCTTCTACGTCGGCCTGGGCGGCATCGCCGCCAGCCGAGAGATCAAGGCCTTCTTGGCCGAGCCCCCGGCCGTGGTCGAGGCTCCCGACGCCGCCGCCCCGAGCGGCGGGCTCCCCGGGGCGCCGGCGGTCGAGTTCGACCACGTCGGCTTCGCCTACGACCCCGGGGTCCCCGTCCTGGAAGATGTCAGCCTCCAACTCGCGGCCGGCCAACGGCTGGCCCTGACCGGCCCCAGCGGCGTCGGCAAGACCACGCTGGTGGCCCTGCTCCGAGGCGACCGCCGGCCCGACTGGGGCGTCCTTAGGATCGGCGGCCACGACGTGGCCGGCGTCACCTTGGCCTGGCAGCGGGCCCAGTTGGCCGTCGTCGCCCAGCACACCTACCTGTTCAGCGGCTCCCTACGGCACAACCTGCTGATGGCCGATCCGACAGCCGACGACGACCGTTTGTGGCGGGCGCTGGCCGCCGCCGACCTGGCCGATTTCGTCCACGGCCTGCCGGACGGTCTGGACGAGGCGGTGGGGGAGCGCGGCCTGGCCTTGTCCGGCGGCCAGGCGCAACGCCTGGCCATCGCCCGCGCCCACCTCAAAGACGCCCCCATCCTGGTCCTGGACGAGCCCACGGCCCACGTCGACCTGGCCTCCGAGCGGGCCATCCTGGCGGCCCTGCGGACCGTCGGCGCCGGCAAGGCCGTCCTGGCCGTCTCCCACCGCCGGGCCACCATCGCCGACGCCGACCGGGTGCTGGTCCTGGGCGACGGCCGGGTGGCGGAGGCGCCGGCCCGGTCGGGGGAGGCGGTGCTCCGAGTGGACGAGATGACGACGCCGGCCAGGGTGAGGGAGGCGACACCCCGAGTGGACGCGATGACGGTCCAGGTGGACACGACGGCGCTCCCCGTGGGAGGGGCGACGGCGCGAGTGGATGAGACTACGGGCCGGGCGAATTCGCCGCCCCGGGGGTTGACGCCATGAGCCCCCGCGACCGAGGCCGAACGGCGCCGCCGCCGGCTGCCGCCCCGAAGTTGGCCGTCCCGTCCGTCCCTGATCCCGCCGCCTCGGGCTCCAAGGTCCCGGAGTCTGCCGTCCCGGTCGTTCCCGGTCTCGACCAGGCGGCCGCATTGTCCACCCGGGTCTTGCGCCGCCGCTTGATCGCCTTGGCCCGGCCCTTCGCCACCCCGCTGATCGGCTCCCTGGCCTGTCGGGTGGGCCAGTTGGCGGCCGGCATCGCCTTGCTGGCACTGTCCGGCTGGGCCGTAGGGCGGATGGCCCGGCCCGGGGCCGAGCTGCCGGTCACCCCACTGGTCTGGGGGTTGGCCGGCTTGTCCCTGGCCAAAGGGGTCTTGCGCTACGGCGAGCAGTTCGCCGGCCATCTGGTGGCCTTCAAGACTCTGGCGCGGCTGCGGGTCTACTTCTACGACCGGCTGGAGCCCCAGGCCCCGGCCGCCGTCGAGGGGCGGGCCACCGGCGACCTGTTGTCCCGGGTGACGAAGGACGTCGACCGGGTGGAGGTCTTCTTCGCCCACACCCTGGTCCCCGCCGCCGCCGCCGTCATAGTGCCGCTGGCCACGGTGGTGGCGGCCGGCGTCCTGGTCTCCCCGGTGGCGGCGGCTGTTCTGGCCCTCGCCCTGCTGGGCGTGGGCCTGGTTGTGCCCCTGGTCGGGTCCCGCTCCTCCGCCCGGGCCGCCGCCCGGCTGCGGGCCGGCCGGGGAGCCATGGCCCAACATCTGACGGACTCCGTCCAGGGGACGCCGGAGATCCTGGCCTTCGGCCATCAACCAGACCGCCTGGCCCGACAAGCCGAGTTGGAGCAGCCGATCAGCCGGGCGCTAACCGGCCTGAGCCGCTGGATCGCGCTGCGCCGGGGCGCCAACAGTCTGCTGATCGCCGCCACGCTGATCGTCCAACTGGCCTGGGCCGCCCAGGCCGGCCTGCCCCTGGAGCGGCTGACCCTGCTCCTGGCCCTCAGCCTGGCCGCCTTCGCCCCGGCGTTGGCGGTGGAGGACTTCGCCGCCGACCTGCAACAGGCCTACGCCTCGGCCCGCCGCCTATTCGAGATCACGGACGCCGCCCCCTTGGTGCCCAACCGGGCCGCAGAGGGCGTCCCGCCGGACGGGGCTGAGGGATGGACGGCGGCTGGCGTCATCACTTTGGCGGCCGACCGGGTCGCGGGGAACTTGTCGCTGGATGAGCCGGTGGCCGATGGGGCGGGGGAGCGGTTCCCGGCGGACGGGGCTGGGAGGCGGTCCGCGCCGGCTAGCCAGTCGGACGGGGCGGCTGGCGCCCGAGAAGCGGGGTCAGCGGGGGGTGTCCGGGGCCAGGAGATCCGTGCTCACGGGGTGGGGGAGCGGTTTGTGTCGGAGCGGATCGGTGAACGGTCCTCGTCGGCCGATCAGTCGGACGGAGCGACGGCTGCCAAGGCAGTGGAGTCGGGGAAGGATGACGACCGGGGCCAAGATCGCCGTGCCCAGGATGGCGGCGCCCGGGGCTCTGGCGCTCGGGATGACGGAGCCCGAGGTCCCTGTGTTCGAGGTGACGGCGCCAATGGTTCCCGTGATCAGGATCGCCGTGTTCAGACTTCCCTGTCGCGGCGTCCGCCCCACCCCGGCGGCGGGACGGCCGTCGGCCGGGGCCGGGGTGACCACTCGCTGCCGCTGCCGCTACCGGACCGGTCCGAGGGCTGGCGGGCGCGGGCCGCCCTGGTCGCCCCGGAGGTCGTCTTCGACCATGTCAGTTTCAGCTACCCCGCCTTGGGGGGCGGATCAAGCCGGCGGCGGCCGGCCGTGGCGGATGTCAGCCTGACCGCCCAGGGCGGGCGCGTCACCGCCCTGGTGGGCGCCTCCGGCTCGGGCAAGTCGACCCTGGCCGCCCTGCTGGTCCGGGCCTGGGACCCGGACAGCGGTGCCATCCGGCTGGCCGGCCGCGACCTGCGTGACTTCCCCCTCGACCAACTCCGGGCCGAGGTCGGCCTGACGCCCCAGCGGCCCTATCTCTTCAACGACACCATCGAAGGCAATCTACGTTTGTCTAGGCCGGAGGCCGACGCGGCCGAGATCGCCGCCGTCGCCCGCCTCAGCCGGCTCGACGCCGTGCTGGCCGAGTTGCCGGACGGCCTGGCCAGCCCCATCGGCGACTTGGGGGAGCGGCTGTCCGGCGGTCAGCGCCAACGCCTGGCCCTGGCCCGCAGCCTGCTGGCCCGCCCGGCCGTGCTGGTGCTGGACGAGGCCACCTCCCAGGTCGACCTGGCGACGGAGGAGCTGATCCTGCGTCGCGTCCGCCGGGCCGCCCGGGGCCAGACCCTGATCCTGGTGGCCCACCGCCTGTCCTTGGTGGCCGAGGTCGATCAGGTGGTGGTGTTGGACGAGGGCCGGGTGGTGGAGTCGGGCCGGCCCGATGACCTGGCCCGGGCCGGCGGCCCCTTCGCCCGCCTGTTGGCGCGGGAGACCGCCTGAGCCCAGGTGCAGCGCTTTCCGGCCACCGAATTCCCGACCACCTAGCGGTGCCATCCGGGCGCTCTGACGCCGACGCTCAACGGACCTCCAGTCCGTCTTCGCGCCGGCCCCACCGCCCACCCGTGGGGCGCCGCCCGCCCCGCCGATCAGCGGTGGTGCTGGGCTCAGGCCGCCGCCAAACGGTCGAAGGCCGCGTCCAACTCGGCGTCCACCAATTGGGCCTCCGGGTGGGCCAGATGCCAGTCCACCAGACGGCGGGCGCCGTCCGCGAAGGGCACCCGTTGGACGAAGCCGCCGGCCAGGGAACGGACCTTGGAGTTGTCGAACACGACCGAATGCGACTTGTCGCCCAACAGACTGGGGCCGATCTGGGGGCAGACCCGGGCGATGGTCTGGGAGGCGACGTGGACCAGGGTCGGCTCGACCTGGAGGGCGGCGGCCAAGGTGGTGACGATGGCGTCCCAGGTCAGAACCTCGTCGCCGGTGATGTGGTAGGCCTGACCGATGGCCTGGGGGCGGCCGACCAGGGGTTGGAACTGGCTGGCGAAGTCGGTGGCGTGGGTCAAGACCCACAGCGAGGTGCCGTCGCCGTGGACGACGACGGGGCGCTCGGCCCGCAGCCGGGCCAGGACCGTCCAGCCGCCCTCCAGCGGGATGGTGGCCTCGTCGTAGGTGTGGGAGGGGCGGACGATGGTCATAGGGAAGCCCTGGTCGCGGTACCAGGCGGTCAGCCGATCCTCGCAGGCGATCTTGTCACGGGCGTACTGCCAATAAGAGTTGCGCAGGGGCGTCGACTCTGTGATTGGCAGGGCCGCCACCGGCTTCTGGTAGGCCGAGGCCGACGAGATGAAGATGTATTGGCCGACCCGGCCGCGCAGGAGATCGACGTTGCGGGTCAGGCGCCGCTGGTCGAAGGACATGAAATCGGCCACCACGTCGAACTGACGGCCGGCCAGGGCGGCGGCCACGGCGGCGTTGTCCGCCAAATCGGCCCGGATGGCCTCGACGGCGGCGGGCGGGGGCCGCAGCCGCGACCGGCCCCGGTTGAGCAGGCTGACCGACCAACCGGCGGCCAGGGACTGGTGGACGCAGGCGGCGCTGATGGCGCCGCTGCCGCCGAGATAGAGGATGGAACGGGACATGGGACCTCCTAGATGGTTAATTCCAAGACATGGGCTCGTCCTCACGCCCAGACGACACGCCGGCGGCGTCCTCGTCGGTCAGCGATGCCACACATCGCCTCCCTCCTCGTCCTTGCCGGCCCGCCGTCTGAGCGCGAATCCATCGCCCAGCTCTTGGAATTAACCATCTAGGCGAACGAGCCGGGTGGCCCGGATCAGGCCAGATCGCGGGCCACCCGGGCCAGCTTAATGGAAGCGCTCCCAGGAACTAACCCGGGGTCGGCCCGAGTGTCGGCCGGCGACCGTTGGGGCGGGGCCGGCTGGTCGCGCGGTCGTCGGTCCGGGGGCCGGACGACAGGCGTGAGAGGATTACGCCCATGACAGATTCAGACAGCGGCGCCACGGGCTCCGCCGGCCGAGGCGACCGCCCGGGCGACTCGGCCGGACGGTCCCAGCGGTGGAACGGCGCGGCGGGGGAGCGGTCCCAGCGGTCCGGGGGCGGTGCCGCCGGGTCGGATCGGTTCGACCGGGGCGGGGGTGATCGGCCCCAGCGGTTCGAGGGCGGTGCTGCGTGGCGGTCTGGTTCGGACTGGCGGTCAAACTCGTCGGGGGATCGGCCTAGGCGATTCGCCGGTGATGGTTCGGGCTGGTCCGGCGGTGGGGCTTCGGGCCGGTCGTCGGATTGGTCCGGCGGCGGGGGCCGGTCGTCTCGTGATGGGGCGGCTGGTTCGGATCGGTTCGGGCGCGGAGCCTGGGGGCGGTCTGAGCGGTCCGGCTCGGGGCAGTGGCGATATGACTCGTCGGGGGGGCGGTCGCAGCGGTCCGGGGGCGGTGCTGCGGGGTCGGGGTGGTCCGGTTCGAATCGGCGGCACGATGCGGGCGGGGATCGGCCCAGGCGGTTCGAGGGTGATGGTTCGAGGTCGGACCGGTCCGAGCGGTCTGGTTCGAACTGGCGGCATGACTCGGGCGGGGAGCGGCCCAGGCGGTTCGAGGGTGGTGGTTCGGGCTGGTCCGGCGGCGGGGGCCGGTCGTCTCGTGACGGGAAGGGTGGTTCGGATCGGTTCGGGCGCGGTGGCGCGGGGCGGTCTCAGCGGTCTGACGCGCAGCGGTGGTCTGACTCGGGGTCGGATCAGCCCCAGCGCTTCGGAGGCGATGGTTCGGGCTCGGACCGGTTCGAGCGGGCTGATTCAAGACAGCGGCACGGCTCGGTGGGGGATCGGCCCAGGCGGTTCGAGGGTGGCGCGGGGCGGTCCGGCGGCGGGTCCGCCAGCCGCTCCCGGAGCGGGGCGGCTGTTTCGGGTCGGTCCTGGAACGGGACCTCGGGGCGGTCTGGTTCGGGGCAGTGGCGGCATGACTCGGCAGGGGGCAGGTCGCAGCGTCTCGAGAGCGGTGATTCGGGGTCGGGGCGGTCTGGTTCGAACTGGCGGCACGATGCGGGCGGGGATCGGCCCAGGCGGTTCGAGGGTGGTGGTTCGGGCTGGTCCGGCGGCGGGGGCCGGTCGTCCCGTGACGGGGAGGGTGGTTCGGATCGGTTCGGGCGCGGTGACGCTGGGCGGTCTCAGCGGTCCGACTCGGGGCAGCGGCGATATGACTCGGTGGGGGATCGGCCCAGGCGTTTCGAGAGTAATGGCTCGGGGTCGGGGCGGTCTGGTTCGAACTGGCGGCACGACTCGGGCGGGGATCGGCCCAGGCGCTTCGGGGACGACGGTTCGGGGTCGGAGCGGTTCGAGCGGTCCGGCTCGGGTCAGTGGCGACAGGACTCGAAGGGAGGCCGGTCCCAGCGCTTCGAGGACGACGGCTCAAGGTCGGGGCGATCCGGTTCGGACCGGCGGTCCGGGTCAGGCTCGGATCGGCCCCGCCGGTTCGATAGTGACGCTACGGGTTCGGACCGACCCCGACAGTGGAAGCGCGACGGGTCTGGTCGGACGGAGCGCTCGGACACCGCCTCCGCCCGGTCCGGCGCCGCCGGGGCGACGAGCCGTTTCCAGTCCGGCGATGATCGGTCCCAGCGGCCGCCCCGTCAGGACGGCCAGGACTGGTTCCAGCCGGACTGGGCGCCCCGCCGTTTCGCCGCCGGCCGCCGCGACGGCGCCCCTCAGGTGCGCCAGGCCAGGTCTGACCAGCCGGCCCGTCGGGACCAGGACGACCGACTTGGGGATGAGCCGCGTCAAGCACTGGAGAGCCGGGACCAGGACGACCGGCCGGAGAGCCGGGACCAGGCTGATCGGCCGGAGAGCCGGGACCGCGACGACCGCCCGGCCCGTTGGGAGCGTGATGATCGGTTGGATTATGAGCCGCGTCAAGGGTCGGTCCGCGGCGACCGGTCTCCCCGTCGGGAGCACGGCGAGCGGTCGGACTACGAGCCGCGTCAGGGGCTGGAGCCACTGCCGGACGAGCCGGCGACGCCCGAGCTAGACCCCCAACAACCCTTGCCCAAGGCGATGCGGGCCGAGCTCAAAAGCCTGTCCCCGGAGGTGGCCCGGATAGTGGCGGCCCATCTGGTGGCCGCCGGGCAGCTGATCGACGACGACCCGGAGCTGGCCTACCGCCACGCCGAGGCCGCCCGGCGGCGGGCGGCGCGCTTGCCGGTGGTGCGCGAGGCCACGGCCGAGGCCGCTTATGCCGCCGGCTTGCACGAGGCCGCCCTGGCCCAGTTCAGGGTTCTGCGGCGCATGACCGGATCGCCGGATTTCCTGCCCGTGATGGCGGATTGTCTGCGCGCCCTGGGCAAGTCGCGCCAAGCCCTCGACCTGGTGGAAGAGGGCCTGGCCGAGATCCAAGACCCGGCCATGGCGGTCGAGATCAGAATCGTCCAAGCCGGCGCCAGGGCCGACCTGGGACAGGGCGAGGAGGCCTCGCGACTGCTGCGCCAACTGATCGAGCGCCCCCCCGCCCGCACCCCCCAGCCGGCGCTGGCCCGGGCCTGGTACGCCTGGGCCGATCAGGAGTTGGCCGCCGGCCGCCAGGACGAGGCCCGCCACGGCTTCGCCCGGGCCGTCAAACTCGACCCGAGCGGCCAGACCGACGCCTTGGACCGACTCGACGCCTTGGACGGCTTCGTCCTCGAGTTGGACGAGGACGCCCTCGAGGACGAGACCGAGTCGGCCGAGTTGGGAGACGGGGCCGGCGATGGTGCCGAGGTGGGCCGACCGGACGCGGTCGAGGCCGGGCCGACTGGTCGCGGGGGCCGCGGTCGTGAGACTGGCGAGACCGACGCGGCCCCGGCGGACGGGGGCGGCGGATCTGAGGCGCCGGCCGATCCCGAGGACGGTGGCGAGACCGACGTGGTCGAGTCGGACGTGGTCGAGTCAGACACGGCCCAGTTAGACGCGGCCGAGGCGGGGGCGGACGACGGCGCGGCCGAAGCCGTGGCCGCCGATTCGGACCAGCGGCCCGGGGTCGACTGATGGGCGACGGCCGGTTGGTCGATGGCTACGCGGCTGTCGGCTTCGATTTGGACGGCGTCGTCTACCGGGGCCCCGAGGCGGTGCCGGGGGCGGCGGCCAGCATCGCCGAATTGCGGCGCTCCGGGATCAGGGTCGGGTTCGTGACCAATAACGCCCAACGGCCGCCGACGGCGGTGGCCGCCCATTTGGAGCGTCTCGGTATCCCGGCGGCGGTCTCGGACATCGTCACCAGCGCCCAGGCCGAGGCACGCCTGATGGCGGCCGAGTTGCCGCCCGCCGCCGAGGTCTTGATCGTCGGCAGCCCGGCCCTGGCCGAGGAGATCGCCCGAGTCGGCCTGGCGCCGGTTTTCCGGCGCGGCCCGGACACCGCCGCCATCGTGGTCGGCTTCGAGCCCGGCCTGACCTGGGAGGACTTCAACCAGGGGGTCTACGCCGTCCAGGCCGGGGCGCGCTACTTCGCCTGCAACAACGACCTCACCCGCCCGACCGACCAGGGGATCGCCATCGGCCTGGGCGGGATGCTGGCCGCCATGGCCACCGCCCTGCCCGGGTTGGAGCCGCCGATGGCGGGCAAGCCTTTTAGGCCGCTGTTGGACGAGACCGTCCAGCGGCTGGGGAGCGCTGATCTGATCTTCGTGGGCGACCGCCTCGACACGGACATCGCCGGGGCCAACCTGGTCGGCCTCGACTCCTTGTTCGTCCTCTCGGGCAGCCACGGCAAAGCCGACCTGGCCCTGGCCGACCGCCGGTCGCGGCCCACCTGGGTGGCCTGGGACGTCCAAGGCCTGCTCCAGCCCGGTCGCCGGGCCGTGACCACAACGGCGGGGACGCGCTGCGGCCAGGTCTGGGCCAGCGCCCCGGCCGGACGGCTCCGATTCGACCACCGGCCGAACGACCCAGCGGGCCAGCTCGACGCCTTGTGGGCCGGGCTCAACCTGGTCTGGGAACGGGACGAGGCCGGCGCCCCGGTCGAGTCCGCCGACGCTCTGGCGACGCTCCACCTGGTGCCTTGAGCCCTGAAGCTCTTGAGCCCTGAAGCTTGAGCCCCGGCCCGCCCGTGGGTCGGCCGCTACTCGTTCAGGCTGATGTGGACGTGGTCGTAGTGGTTCTGGGTGGGGGAGCCCCGGTCGGCCATCCACTGCCAGCTATCGACCCCCCAGCCGGTCTGCCAGAAGCGCTGCCGCCAGATCAGATACTTCACCCCCAAGACACGGGCATTGTCTTGGCACCAGCGGGCGATGGTGTCGCCCAACTCGACGCCGGCGGGGGAGCCATAATTCGGGATCATCACGTCCAAGGCCCGGCCCGCGCCGTGGTCGCCCCAGTCGCCGGCGCGGTAGCCGCCGATATTGGTGATCTCGGTGAAGACTCCGGCCAAGGTCTGTTTGACTTCGATGGCGTGGGTCGTCAGCCCGGTGTTGGCGCCGACGTCGCGCGGCGACACGACCGTGGCCAACAGGTTCCTGGCCTCGGCCGTCTTCTCTTTCAGCTCGGCCATCTGCTGGGTCATCTCGGTCCCGCGATCGGCGATGGTGGTCAGGCCGGCCTCCTCCTGGGCCCGCAACTGTAACAAGTCGGCCTGTTCGGATTGGTATTGCTCCAGCAGGTCGTCGAACTGGTCCGAGACTTGCTGCAAGATCGCCAGGCGTTCCATCAGGGTGGTCGAGTCGGAACTGACGAACAGGGCCAGAGACTGGCTCAGATCACGGCCCTGCCATTGGTACAGGGCCACCTGGGTCAGCCGGGTCTCCAGGTCGGCCAAGCGGGCCTCGGAGGCCGCCAACTGGACCACTGTCTGGTCGAGTTGGGCCTGGGCCTGTTCCAAGACCAAGGCGTTGACGGCGCGGGCCTCATCCAAGGCGTCGTACTCCTGCTCCAACTGGGCGATGCGGGTCTTGACCTCTTCGGCCGAGGGCTCGGCCTGGGCCGGGGGCGGCGCCCAAGCGGTCGCGGCCAGCCAGCCGACAGCCAAGGCCGCCGCCACCACTCGGCCGGACCGCATTAGGCCGCTCCTGTCCCGTGTGTCCCATCACGACCCGGACTGTCGCCGGGCCCACGCTGAGAGAATCCTAAGGGAAGTCTGAGATCCGGCACCCCGGCGGCTGGGCCGCGATGGCAGGCCCGCCGCCGCCGGCCCGCCCGGAGGTCAGACCGGCACCTGCGGAGGACGGCCGTCTAGCATGGATGCCATGTCCTTGCTGACCCAGACCATTGTCAACGCCATCGCCTTGTTCATCCTCGACTCCCTGCTGGCCGGCGTCACCGTCGTCTCCGGGGGGAGCGGCCAGCCCGGCGGGTTGGTGGCGCGGGTCATCGTCTTCCTGATCCTGGGTCTGGTGCTGGCCCTGGTCAACTCCGTCATCAAGCCCGTCCTCAAGGTCTTGGCCCTGCCCCTCTACATCCTCACCCTGGGACTGTTCGCCCTAGTGGTCAACGGACTCATCCTCTTGCTGGTGTCGCGGCTGACCTCGGCCCTCGGCTTCGGCCTGGAGATCGCCAGCTTCGGGACGGCGGTGTGGGCCGGCCTGGTGCTGTCCATTCTGACTTCGCTGGTGGCGATCCCATTCCGAAACAAGTGATGATTCACCCGGCGGGCGGCCCGTCGCCGGTTGGTCTTCGCCCTCGGGGCGTGTAGTCTGAACGGCGGTCCGAGCACCACTAGCTCAACTGGCAGAGCAGCTGACTCTTAATCAGCGGGTTCGGGGTTCGAGTCCCCGGTGGTGTACCTGTTGCATGGACGAGTGCGTCGGCGACCGCCGCCTCGCTTCGGGTTACGGGGACGACGGGTCGTGGGAAGCGGCCCCGGCGTTGCTCAACTGGAATCCGTGACTCACGCAATCACGTTGTGTGTGTCATAATATGGTTGTGGCGTTGAGGTTCCACCAGCACTCCGACAAGCACGGCGTGCCCCGACTCTCGACCTGGTTCGTCTACACGACCAACTAGCCCTCACCCGTCCAGACCGCCACCGGCCCCGGATTGAAATACGTCGGCCAGGACGACCGGGGCGTGGAACTCGAAGTCATCACACGCCCCCTTCGGGGCGGGGACGACCTCGTGATCCACTCGATGCCCACCAACTACCGGCACAACCGGGAGGAAGGAGAAGACCAGTGAGCGCGAAGATGACGCGCGCCGAGGCGCTCGAGGCCATGGCGTCCCTGACCGACGCGGACCTGCCGACGGCGACCTCGGACGAGTTGTTCACCCCGGAGGGGCTGCCCATCACCGACGAGATGGTCGAGGACATGGTCGCCGCCGCGTCGAGGCCCGCCGGCAGGCCGTCGCTGACCGGTGCCGGGGGACGGTCGCCCCAGGTCACGATGCGGCTTCCCAGAGACCTGTACGACCTGTTGGAGGACTACCGCGCCGCCCACGGCCTCGACCGGGCCGAGGTCATGCGCGCCGCTCTGGAGGCCCACCTCCGCTCGCCGGCCCAGAACGCCGACCGCGACGTGCTCGAGCTCGTCCTCCGCGACGCGCTCATCCTCCAGAGGGCCGACCGGAGGGACTTGTCCGGCCGGCCCGAGGAATGGACGTACACGCCGGACCAGGAGGCCTCCATCCGTCGCGTGTACAAGACTCTGGCCGCCTGACGACGCGGGAGAACGCCCCCGGGCCGCCCGCGCGTCGGGGCCTTCCCGCGCGCCGCCGCCGAGAGCCAGGGGCTTACCGCCGGCCGCCGCTATAGTGGGGGGCCATGACAGGGCGTGCCGCCCTGGACAGCGAGCCCGGGATTCCGTCGGACGGCGGCGCCCCGGGCTTCGCGCCGTCCGGGTCTCGGCCAGACCGTCCTCGTCACGACCACCAGGTGGCGCGCTTTGTCGCGCCACTGCCCCGGTTGGACCGGCGCCAAGCCACCACGTCGGCCAGGTATATGCAGTGGCTCATCTTCGGCGCGGACGTGTTTCCACGTCAGCGTGTCGCTGCGGCCGAGCGACGGTGGGACCCGTCTCATTATCGGCCGAAACTGAGCCTTGATCCACCGATTCTCGACTACTGAGACGGCTCACAACAGGGCACCGTCCCGCCCGGCGCACACATCAAGGGCGTGTCCAAGAGCAAAGACCCGAAACCGTACAAGCGTTTAGCCTCAGACAGCCTCCCGGCCTTCTTGGGAGCCTTCGCCGCCGCGACCAATTTCACGATGAGGCTGGCAGCGCGTCTCGGCTCCGAAGAGATAGCCGGCTATGCGGGCGACATCGCCTCCGTGGTCGGCCTGCTCGCCACCGCGTTAGCCATACGCGCCCTCTTGCTCCCGCTGCCCCAACCCCGCCGGTCGGCCGGTGTCACCCGCTAGCGTCACGCCTGCCCTCGTCCGTGGCCCCGGCGGCGGCCATACTCCTGGCCGCCAGCAGCAGGTCCAGTCTTTCGGTAAAATTGAGCGGGGAGAGGGGGAGAACATGTGGGTCCGATACCCCGACATGGCGGATTGCCTGCCCGGCTGGGCGGTCATTGACGATCTCGACGACTTGCGCGGCCCGGCCGGCGGCGTCGTCAGTCTGCCCGTTCAGTTGTACTGGGGCGCCACTTCCGAGTTCGACCTCGACCAGCCCGGCCAGCTCCGGCCATACTTGCAGGCGGTCTTGCGCGAGGCCTTGAACGAGGGTCACTTGGCCAGCTATATCAA
>JAISAO010000001.1 GCA_031266665.1 Propionibacteriaceae bacterium
TGGAACAGCCGGATGTCGGAGTCCGTGAGGGCGGGGCCGAAGAGGTAGCGGCGGCTGGTCAGGCGGAAGTCCAGGTCGGCCAGCCGGGCCGCCAAGACCGTGTGGGCGACCCGGGCCGCCGCCGGGTTGGTGGCGAAGAGGACCTTGTAGGTCCCATTGTTGACATCGTCGAAGAGTTGCTGGTTGAGCAGGTCGATCTCCTGGCGCAGGCCGACCGGGTAGAGGTCGGGCGCGTCGGGCTGGTGGTGCGGCGCCCAGACCGTCTCCCAGTCCTGCGGCAACAGGTGGTAGTTGTTCGACACCACCTTCCCGGTCGTCAAGTCGAGCACGGTCGGCGATGTCCCACGGCCCTGGTACGACGGGTCGGTCGCCTTGTAGAAGTCGTTCAGCCGGTGGGTTCCGAAACGGGCCAAGAGGTCGTCGCCCTGGGGCGAGATCAGCCAGCCCTGCTCGTCCCGGCCGGTCAGCTGGACGAACCTGACGGCCGTGTCCAGGCCGAGCAGCCGCAGGATGATGCGCTGGCGGCGGGCCCAGCCGCAGCCGATCGAGCCGAGCACGACGTAGCGGCCCGGTTCGACCGGGAACTGGCCCGGCTCGGGGCCGAAACGGCCGGAGAACCAGTTGCGCTGGCGGCGGAAGGCCCCGTCGCTGGTCTGTTCGACGCTGGTCTCGGGGAAGCCCGCCCCCGGCTGGGGGCGAGACTGCGGGCGGCCGGCGGCGGGATTGGTGGTGGTCATATCGGGTTCCTCACGGTGGATGGGATGGCGGCCAGGCCCGGAAAATCGTCCAGGCCGGGGTCGATGGGCGGGAAGACGCGGCGCAGGACGTCGAAGTGGGTCAGGCCGAGCCGCAGAAGGCGGTCGCCGGCCTCGGAACGGAGCCGTGACCCGGAACGCAGCCCGGGCCGGAGCCCGGACCCAGGGTGGGGTTGTGACCTGAGACGGGATGACGACTTGATGCGGGGTGGTGACCCGAGACGAGATGGCGACCCGGACCGTGGCCCGGAGCCTTGCTCGAGCCAGGCCAGGCGGGCCCAGAACTGCCGGCGCAGCGCCGTCTGGGTCAGGGCGGGAGCCCCTTGGGCCAGCCGCCAAGCCCCATCGAACAGGTCCTGGCGCAGTCGCCGGGCGTAGGGGTCGCCGCTCCCGATCCCGGCCGCCGCCGCCCGCAGGCGGCGCAGCGCCCGGCGGGCGGCCGGCGTCGCGGGCGGCAAGTCCCCGGTATACGGCGTCGGCTCGACGCCGCCGGGGCGCGGACGCGGCGGATCGCCGCCCGCCGCCACCGGGGTCAGCCAACCGGCCCGCAGGTCGTCCCAGAACAAGTTCGGCGGCAGCGCCCCCCAGGGACCGACCGTCCCGTCCGGCAGCGACCAAGCCGACAACACCTCATCCGACAACGACACGTCCAATAAAGCCCCATCTGACAACACCCCAGCTGACAGAGCCCCAGCCGGAAGCACCCCGCCCGACAGCGACACGTCCAATAAAGCCCCGTCCGACAACACCCCAGCCGGGAACGTCTCGGCCGATAGAGCCACGTCCGGGAGTGCCCCATCCGATAGAGCCACGTCCGGCAGCACCCCGCCCGACAAAGCCCCAGCCGACAGCGCCTCGGCCGCCACCCTCACTCGGGCCCAGAGGCGCCGGGCGTAATCCCACAGCCGGGGCCAGTGGGCGACGGCGCCGGCGGCGGGCGGGAAACCGGCCCGCCAGCCGAAGTCGTAGGTCACCAGGACGGCCAACAGCAAGGCGTCGTCGGCCTGCGGCGCCGGGCCGTGCAGGAAGGGGCCTTGGTCCGCCAGCCGGGCGTCGAGACTGTCCAAACGGGCGTAGAACAAACCCAACGCCGCCTGCCGGGCCGCCGGCCGCGACGACCAGAGAACGCTGTGGGCGCCGTCCCAGAGGTCGGCCGTGATTTGCTCGGACGTGATTTGGGCGGCCAGGTTGCCACGCCGTTCGGCGGCGACGCCCAGGGCGGCGGCGAAGCTATCCCGGCGGGCGGCCACGCTGTCGTGCCTTGGACCCGTCACGACATAGGCACCAGCGGCGTCGATCCGGCCCGGCGGCGGCTCGGGCCAGCCGGAACGGTCGAGCGGCGGGGGATCGAATGGTCCGAAGACGGGCAGTTCGACCAAGGAGGCCGGGACGATCAGCGCGGCCTCCGGCGGCAGGGGGTCCGGCAAGCGGTAGGTCAGCGTCATCAGCCGTTCGAGCGGGCTGACGAAGATCGTCTCGTCCTCGATCCGCCGGACGAAGCCGAACCGGTAATAGAGCCGGTGGGCGGCGCTCATCTGCTCGGACGAGTGGATCTCAACCTCCCGGAAGCCGTGCGCCCGGGCCAGGTCGAGGGCCTGCCGGACCAAGGCGTCGCCCAAGCGGCGACCGCGGGCGGCCGGGTGGACGGCCAGGATCGAGAAGCTGAAATTCTCGGAGCGCAAGTGTTCGACCCGTGGCGTCAGCATGATGCCGAGCAGCCGCTGACCGGGGCCGGGTAACTGCTGATCGGAGCCGAACGACTGCTGACCAAGACCGAGCGTCTGCGGACCGGAGACAGACGACTGCTGGCCAGGGCCGGACGATTGCTGGCCGAGGCCGAACGACTGCTGGCCGGAACCAAGCGTCTGCTGACCGGAGCCGGACGACTGCCGGTCAGACTGCTGACCGGAGATGAGTAAGCGCTGACCAGAGTCAGACAACTGCTGACCGGAGACGAGTAACTGCTGGCCGGAGACGGGTAACTGCTGATCGGTCGTCCGCCGATCGGGCGTCCGGGGCTCGACGGCCACCCAGATGTGGAAACGCGGCGCCCGTCGCTCCAACCCGCGTAGCCCGCGCTGGTAGTCCGGCGACACCCAGCAGCCGGTTGTGAAGGCCGCCACCAGCAGGTCCTCGGCCTCGGGGTACTCCTGGGGCCAGGCTTGGCGCAGGTGGACGCCGCCGCCCAGATCACGGCGCCGCAGCCACGGGGGCGAGCTGTCCGCCGCCGACCCCGGCAGTGGGGCGACCGGCGGGGCGACCGGCGGGGCGGCCAGCGGGGCGGCCGGCGGCTCGGGCCGGCCGGACGACGGCGCCGGAGCCAAGATGACAGTCATGCGGGTCCTTCGGCCTGGGTTGTGTATACGTGCGTCGACTTACGAATGCACACCGTAGGCCGCTCCCCCGCGCCTGTCAACTCGGCCGCGCCACGCCAACCCGGCCGCGACCCGCCGATCCGCCCCTCCCCCAGATACCCCTCCCCTCTCCGCGGCTCCCAGACCAACTCGTCCCCATAAATCCGCCACCGCCACGCCGCCACGCCCTCTCTAAATGGCCCGCCTCTCTCTCCGACGACTCGCCCCCCTCCGCCACATCGCCCTACCATCACCGCTGGCCCGCCCCCGTCCGACGGCCTGCCCTCTCCGAACCAACTCGCCTCCGCCGATCCGGGCCACCACACCACCCCGCAACCCGCCCACCGCCACCGTTTTGCCACGGCCGCCAGGAGTGTGCTAGCTTTCCGGCCGTTGCGTCTACGAACGTATACATACGCATCCGTTACGACTCGGGGGTCCCAATGCCACAGCTCGCCCACTGGTCGCGGCCCGCCACGGCCGAGCTGGCCGGCGTCGTGGCCGACCCGCCCGCCCGCCACCGCCGGTCGGGGCGCCGACTTTACCGCCTGGTCGGCGCCCGCCTCGCCCAAGCCGTCTTCGTCTTGTGGGCGGCTATCACTGTGACCTTCGTCGCCGTCCACGCCATGCCCGGCGACACCGTCTCCCTGCTACTGGGCGAGAACCGCGACGACCCGGTCCTGCGCGCCGCCACCATCGCCCGTTGGGGCCTCGACCAGCCGGCCTGGGCGCAGTACTTGATCTATCTGCGGCGCATCCCCTCCGGCGACCTGGGGACGAGTTACAGCCTGCGCCAGCCCGTGGCCGAGCTGATCGCCCAGTCGATGGTCCCGACCTTCCAGTTGGCCGCCGCCGGGCTGGTGGCCGCCGTCGTCATCGGCTTCGTCGTCGCCTACGCCACCACCGGCCGCCTGCCGCTGCTGCGCCCGGCGGCCAACACGCTCGAGATCGTCTTCTTGTCCGCCCCGCCCTTCTGGCTGGCGATCGTGCTGCTGGCCGTCTTCTCCTTCAAGCTGGGCTGGTTCTCGGTCATCGACTACCGCTCCGCCGCCGGGCTGGTCCTGCCGGCGGCGGCCATCGCCTTGCCGATGGGCTTCTACCTGGCCCAGGTCCTGCGCGACGGCATCGACCGGGCGCTCGAGCAGCCCTTCGCCCTGACCGCCCGCGCCCGCGGCCTGAGCTGGGCCGGCGTCCGCCGCCGCCACGCCCTGCGCCACGCCTCGCTGCCCGCCATCACGCTGATCGGCTTGATCGCCGGCGGGCTGCTCGGCGGCGCCGTCATCTGCGAGACCGTCTTCGCCCGCCCCGGCCTGGGCCAGATCGCGGTCGCGGCCGTCATGGTCAAGGACATCCCGCTGATCCTCGGGATCGCCCTGGTCTCGACCTTCGCCTACATCGCCGCCTCCACCACGGCCGACCTGGCGGCCCTGATCCTCGACCCCCGGCTGCGGGCCGGCGCCAAAGCCTGAGACGCCCATGACCACCGTCGCCCTGCCCGCCGCCGGCTCGACCCGCCTCGGCCGCCTCATCGTCACGGCCCGCCGCTTCCGCTGGTCCGTCCTCCTGGCCGGCGTCGTCATCGGGGTGGCCCTGGTGGCGGCCGTCTGGCCGGGCCTGCTGACCGACGTCGACCCGCTCCAGGCCAACCCGCTGGAGTCGAACGCCGCCCCCTCCGCCCAACACCTGGCCGGCACGGACATCCAAGGCCGCGACCTGCTGGCCCGGATCATCTACGGCGCCCGCTACTCGCTGGTCATCGGCCTCGGCGCCGTGCTCGTCTCGGTCACGCTCGGCACCCTCCTGGGGCTGGCCGCCGGCGCCGGCCCGCGTTGGCTGGACCAGACGATCTGCCGCGCCATCGACATCCTCTGCGCCTTCCCCGGCGTCCTGCTGGCGCTGGTCTTCATAGCCTTCACCGGCCCGGGGGCGCCGAACCTGGTGGTCGCCCTCGGCCTGGGCGGCATCCCCGGCTTCGCCCGTGTCATTCGGACGCAGGCGCTGGTCGCCCGGACCTCCGACTACGTCGAGCAGGCCGCCACCTACGCCTTGCCCGGCTGGCGGATCACGCTGCGCCACGTCCTGCCGAACGCCCTCGGACCGGTGCCGATCCTGGCCACGCTCGGTCTGGGCAGCGCCATCGTCGGCAGCTCCGGCCTGTCTTTCCTGGGCCTGGGCCCGCAGCCGCCGACCGCCGAGTGGGGCCTGATGCTGTCGGACTCCCGCAACTATCTGCGGGTCGCCCCTTGGACCGGCGTCTTCCCCGGCGTCGCCCTGACCGCCGTCGTCATCGCCGCCACCGTCCTGGGCCGCCACTGGCAGCGCCGCTACGAGCGGCGGCACTGACATGACCGCCACCTTGACAGCCACCGCGCCGGACCGCCGCCTGGCCGCCGACCCGCTCCCCGCCCCGTCGCCGGATCAAGCCGCGCCGCTGGTCGCCGTCCGCAACCTGACCGTCCGCTTCACCGGCCGCCGCCCGGTCACCGCCGTCAAGGGTCTCGACCTGACCATCCGCCCGGGTCAGACCGTCGCCCTGGTGGGCGAGTCCGGCTCCGGCAAGTCGGTCACGGCCCGCAGCCTGGTCGGCCTGGCGGGCGAGGCCGCGGTCGTGACGGCCGACCGCTTCGAGTTGGCCGGTCGCGACGCCCGCCGGCTGACGGAACGCCAGTGGCGGGCGTTGCGGGGCGGCGGCGTCGGTCTCGTGCTGCAGGACGCCTTGACCGCCCTCGACCCGTTGCGCACGGTCGGCCAGGAGATCACGGAGGTCCTGAAGACCCACCGCCTGGGCCGCCGTCGCCGCCACTACGCCGACCAGGTGAATGAGTTATTGACCGCCGTCGGCGTCGACGACCCCGCCGTCCGGGCCCGGCAGTACGCCCATCAGCTCTCCGGCGGGCTGCGCCAGCGGGCGCTGATCGCCTCCGGCCTGGCCGGGGAGCCCGACCTGCTGATCGTGGACGAGCCCACGACCGCCCTCGACGTCAGCGTCCAGGCCCAGATCATCGACCTGCTGCGACAACATCAGGCCCGGGGCACGGCCCTCCTGGTCATCTCCCACGACCTGGCCGTGGTTTCACGGCTGGCCGACCACCTCATCGTCATGCGGGACGGCCGAGCCGTCGAGCAGGGGCCGACCCTGGAGGTGCTGCGCCACCCGGTCCACCGCTACACCAAGGACCTCCTGGCCGCCGTCCCCTCGCGCGCCTCCCGCAGCCGACGGCTCAGCCCTGATCCACCGATTTTCGACTACCGAGCGACCCCATCCGGGCGCGCTGGCGGTGCCGACGACGCTCAACGGACGTCCAGTCCGTCTTCACGCCGCCGACACCGCCATCACACCCGCCTGAGGCCGCTCGCCACGCCGACCATCGGTGGATCAGGGCTCAGCCACCAGCGTGTCGACACCCGGGCCGCCGCCGAACTGGCCCGCCCGGCGCCGGAGGCGATCCCGCCCGCCGGAACCCCGGTCTTGGCCGCCCGGGAGGTGACGAAGTATTTCTCCCTGCCCGGCGGCCGAGGCCGACGGCGGGCCGTGGCCCAGGTCTCGCTGGAATTGTTCCCCGGCCAGAAACTCGGCCTGGTCGGCCAGTCCGGCTCCGGCAAATCAACCCTGGCCCGCATCCTGCTGGGCCTGATCCGCCCCGACGCCGGCCGGGTCGAGGTCCAGGGCCAGTCCTGGGCGGCCGGGGACAAGGCCTCCCGGGCGCGGTTGCGCCGCCAGGTCCAGTTCATCTCCCAGAACTCGGCCGGCTCCTTCGACCCCCGCTACACCGTGGCCGAGATCATCGGCGAGCCCCTGAGGGGCGTCCTGCCGGCCCGGCAGGCGGCCGACCGCGTGGTCCGGCTGCTGGACGTGGTCGGGCTGCGCCCCGAGGTCCTCGACGTCTCGCCCCGCTTGTTGTCCGGCGGCCAGGCCCAGCGGGTGGCCATCTGCCGGGCGCTGGCGCTGCGCCCGGCGGTCATCATCTGCGACGAGCCCGTCTCGGCCCTCGACGTGTCCATCCAGGCGCAGGTCCTCGACCTGTTGGACGAGCTCAACCGGGCCACCGGCACGGCCCTGGCCTTCATCTCCCACGACCTCGGCGTGGTCCACCACCTGGTCGACCAGGTGATCGTCATGAACAACGGCTTCGTGGTCGAGCAGGGCGACGTCGAGGCGGTCTTCGGTGATCCCAGGCACCCCTACACCCAGTCCCTCGTCCGCGCCATCCCCCGGCTGCCGGCCGGGGCGGCCCACCCCAGCGCTTAACCCGCCCAACCCTTCGACCAAGGAGACACCGATGAACCGAACTCCCAGCCCCCGGCGCCCCGGCCGGGTCGCCGCCTGGGCTCTGACAGGCGCCCTGGCCGCCAGCGCCCTGACCGCTTGCTCCGGCCAGACGCTGGCCATCAGCGACGACCCGTCCGCCGAGACCGGCGCCAGCGCCGGCCAACCGGTCGAGGGCGGTGAGCTTGTCTGGGGCATCGAGACCGACATCACCACCGTCAACCCGCACCGCAACGGCCAGGACAAGGCCACGGCCGTGCTCCGCAACGCCTTCTCACCCCTCCTGTATCGCAACGGCGATGGCCAGTTCGAGCCTTGGATCGCGGCCGGCGTCGACATCTCGGAGGATGAGCTGACCTACCAACTGCGCTTGCGCGATGGCGTGACCTTCTCCGACGGGGCCGCGCTCGACGCCGCCGCCGTGGTGCTGACCATCGACAAACTCATCGACCGTCAGGCCGGCTACGTCACGCAGACGCCGCAGGGCCTGCAATTCGTCGACTCCTACGAGGCCACCGACCCCAAGACCGTCACCTTCAAGCTGTCGCAGCCCGACATCCAGTTCCTGTTGTTCTTGTCCACCACCCAGTCGTCGCCGCTGTCGCCGGCCGTCTGGGAGCTGCCCCAGACGACGCTCGAGCCCGGCGGTCCCCAACTGGCCGGGATCGGCCCCTTCACCATCGAGTCGTTCACCCCGTCGACCGAGATCGTCTTCGTCAAACGGGCCGATTACGCCTGGACGCCACAGTCGTTCGCCCACCAGGACCACCCGGCGCCTTATCTGGACCAGGTGACCTACCGGGTGTTGAAGGAGGGGTCGACTCGCACGGGCGCCCTCCAACAGGGTCAGATCGACGTCGCCAGCGACATCCAGCCGCTCGACGTGCCGCTGTTCCGCGACGACCCGGCCTTCCAGTACGCCCGCTTCCCGGTCGGCGGGACCGTCTACTCCTACTATCTCAACGTCTCCAAGGCGCCCTTCGACGACATCCGCGTCCGCCAGGCCTTCATCCTGGGAGCCGACTACGCGGCCATCCTGGCCTCGATCTTCCAGGGGACTTACGACCGTGCCTGGGCGCCGCTGTCCGTGGTCGGCCCCTTCGCCGACCCGAGTCTTGAGGGCTGGGCCGAAGTCGACGTCGATAAGGCCAATCAGTTGCTCGACCAGGCCGGTTGGACTGAGCGCGACAGCGACGGTATCCGGCTCAAGGACGGCCAGCGGCTGACCGTGCGCTGCCCCACAGGGGCGCCGTTCGTGCGTGAGAGCCGCGACACCGTGGCCATCGCCGTGGCCGCCGCCTTGAAGCAGAACATCGGGCTCGACTTCAAGTACGAGCCGGTGGACTTGGGGACGGAGGCCGAGCTGGCCGCCGCCAACGAGATCGAGTTGTTCGACAACTCTTATGGCGGGGCCGACCCGGTGACGGGCGTCGACCTGCTCTACTACACTTCCGACCCGACCCGTGGCTTCCTCGGCCGGGGCCACTACGACGACCCCGAACTGGAGGCCGTCATCGACCAGGCCCGCTTCACCATCGACCTGGACCAGCGCAAGGCCGCCTACCTCAAGCTGCAAGAGATCGTGACCTCGAAGTTCTACGTCCTGCCGCTGATCCAGACCCAGGACACCTACGCCGCCCAGGCGAATGTCCACGGTTTCGAGCACGACACCGGCACCGGCCAACTGCTCGGCGCCACGACCGTGTGGATTGAGGGCTGAGCCATGCCCGTGCCTCTCCCGGCCCATCGCGCCCTCGACCGCCCGCTGCCCCCGGCCCCGGAGCGGGTCCTGCGGGCGGCCCGGCTGTTCACCGGGGCGACCACCGGCCACATCCTCGACGGCGCCGTGGTCGTCCGCGACGGGCTGATCGCCTGGTCCGGGCCGGCCGCCGACCTGCCCCAACCGCAGCGCGACTGGGCTGTGACCGATTACGGCGACGCCACCATCTTGCCGGGGCTGGTCGAGACCCACGCCCACCTCGGCTCCTACGCCCGCGCCGTCCAGCCGGACGTCCCCGACCCGGCCCGCCACGCGGTCGGCTTCGAGGCTCTGGCCTCGGTCAAGATCGCCCGCCAACTGGCCACCGTCGGCGTCACCACGGTCCAGTCCCTCGGCGGCGCCCACTACCTCGACGTGGCCCTGCGCGAGGCGGTCGCGGCCGGGCTGATCGAGGGTCCCCGGATCGTCGCCGCCGGACCGCCGATCACGCCGACGGGCGGGCACGACTGGCAGGACGGGGGCGAGGCCGACTCTTTGGCCGGCCTCCGCCGCCAGGTCCGCGACCACCACAAGGCCGGCGCGGACGCCATCAAGATCATGGCCACCGGCGGCTTCATGTCGCATTCGACGGCGCCGTGGAACGCCCAGTTCACGGTTGAGGAGTTCCGCGTCGTGGTCGACGAGGCGCATCGCCTCGGCCTCCACGTCGCCGCCCACGCCCACGGCACCCAGGGGATCGAGCGGGTGGTCGAGGCCGGGGTCGACTTCATCGCCCACGGCTCCTTCGTCGGGCCGGACGGGCGCACGGCCTTCGACCCGGCGCTGGCCGACCGGATCGCCGCCCGGGGCATTTACGTCGACACCTGCGCCCCGCCCAGCTATCCGCCGGTCGCCGGCGAGACCAACCCCCACGTTCTGGCGCTCTGGCGCCACGGCGTCAAGGTCGTCCCCGGCCACGACATCGGCGCCGTCGCCCCCGCCTCCGGCTACACCCAGGGCTTGAAACGGTGGGCGGCGGCCGGGTTGCCGACGGCCGAGATCCTGGTGGCGGCGACCTCGCGGGCGGCCGCCGCCGTCGGCCTGGCCGGGGTCACGGGCGCGCTGCTGCCCGGCTACTCGGCCGAGATCTTGGTCGTGGCGGGCGACCCGCTGGCGGACCTGGCGGCCTTGGACCGGGTGATCGAGGTCGTCATCTTCGGCCGCGCCTTCCAACGCGACCAGTCGGTCCCCGCCGACCCGACAGACCGCTTGAACCCCGCCGACCCGACGGCGGCCCAAGGCGCCGCGCCGCGCCCTGTGACGGTGGAAACACAACTTCATCCTCACGCCCCAGCGGCCAGCCGTGACCGAGTGGTTTTCACGGCGGACCGCCCGGACCCCGCCGACAGGGCGGCCCCTTTCGACACGGCGGCCCGCCGCGACCCCGACAACCCGCTCCCGGGCGCACCCCTCCAGGCCCAGGCGGCCCACTTGGACCGCCTGGCCCGGGCCGCCGCCCACCCGGTCGTGCGCCAAGCGCCAGCCGACCGCCCCACCATCCGACCAATCGACTCGTCCCAACCACAGCCCCGCCCAGACCGTCTGGCCCAGGCCGCCGACCACCTCGCCGAACGCCAAGCCCCGGCCAACCCGACCAACCGACCCACCACCCGACCACCCGACCAATTTGAACAACGGCCCCGGCCGGAAAGGAGCCCCACATGACAGCGCCCACCCTCCCCGGACCGCCGCCCACGGCCGAACCGGTCGACTTCGAGACCTATAGCAATTACGGCGACCCCTCCGCCCCGAGCCGGGGAGGCCTGTTCCGGCACTCGGCCCAAGGCGACACCATCCGTCCGCCCTATCCCATCCAGGGCCGGATCAGGGCCGGGGCGCCGGAGCCCGGGGCCGACCGCTCGGCCGACCCCGCCCACACCACCGGCGCCCAGTTGGCGGGCCAGTTCCCGGCCGCCCCGGACCGCTACGTCTTGTATGTCTCGCTGGCCTGCCCCTGGGCGCAACGACAGTTGATCGTGCGCCAGTTGAAGGGCCTCCAAGAGGTCATCGCCGTGGCGGTGGTCGACCCGATCCGCGACGCCCGGGGCTGGGCCTTCCGCCCCGGCCGGGGCCTGACGCTCGACCCCTACAACCACTTCACCTTCCTGAGCCAGGCCTATAACGCCACCATCCCCGACTTCCCCGGCCATGTCTCCGTGCCGGTTCTGTGGGACACCACCACGCGCCAGATCGTGTCGAACAACTTCCCCGACATCTCCTTGGACCTCGGCTCCGAGTTCGACCAGTGGGCCGCCAACCCCGGCCTGGACCTCTACCCCGCAGACCTCCGGGGTGAGATCGACGCCCTCAACGACCGGATTTACCGGACGGTCAACAACGGCGTCTACCAGGCCGGCGGCGCCACCACCCAACAGGCCTACGACCGCGCCGTCACGGCCCTGTTCGAGACCCTAGACGACCTCGAGTCACGGCTGGGGGACAACCGCCACCTCTTCGGCGACCGGCTGACCGAGGCCGATATCCGCCTGTGGGTCACGCTGGCCCGTTTCGACGCCGTCTACGCCACCCATTTCAAGACCAACCGCCGCCGTCTGGTCGATTATCCGAACCTGTGGGATTACGCCCGCCGCCTCTATCAACAACCGGCTTTCCACGAGACGACCGACTTCGACCAGATCAAACGCCATTACTTCATCACCCACGCCCACCTCAACCCGCACCGCATCGTCCCTATCGGCTTCGAAGCCGATTGGACGGCCCCGACCCGCCGCTAATCCCAGCCCCGCCGCCACGCCGACAGGGCTAACAGCGTCCCGCCGGTGTGGCGACGATTTCGGCCCGAGGGGGGACTTTAGACTGCGAAACAAACTTTAACGACCTTAATGGACAGCGTCCGGGTCGGCGTCGTCATCCCGCCCGCGCTCTCAGGCCAGTCTCGTCCAGCCCGCCGTACGCCTTTCAGGGGGTTGGTGTGGCGGAGGGTGATGCTGGCTGCGGCTCCGGCTGGGATTCGACCGGCGGCTGAGGACGGGTCGTCTGCTGTGGATAGACAGGCGGCTGGGACCTGGGGGACGGCGTTGGGCGGGGTGGCACGGCGGCCGGCGTTGAGTGGAGTGGCGCGACAGGCGGCGGCTCCGGCTGGGCTGGAGCCGGTAGTTGGGGCTCGTCCGTTGGCCGGGGATAAGTCGTCGGCTGGGGATAGTTCGTCGGCTGGGAATAGTTCGGCTGAGGCAGGGTCGGCGGCTGGGGGCGGGTCGTCGGCTGAGGCAGTGACGGCGGCTGAGGCTGGACCGTGGGCTGAGGCGTGGCCGTAGGCCGAGACTCGTCCGTCGGCTGGGTATAACAGGATTCCCAATATTTACTCGGGGAATACATCGACAGCGCGGAACACGGCACCGGCTTGGTGTAGTCAAGTGGCACGGCCGACGGCTGAGGAGAGGCCGGCTGCTGGGGAGATGGATAAGGCTCCACAGGTGGCGCTTGAGGCTCGCTCGTCGGCTGGGGTCCGCCTGTCGACTGGGGCAAATTGAAGGGGTCGCTCCTTTGGTTTTGGAGTTCGTTCTGATATTCCGCCACCGCCGAGTCGAACCCGGTCGGCCCCGAGATGATGATGACCGCTTCGCCCCGATCCCATTGGTCGAACCTGTCGATGACCGTCTCGAAATACGACGCCGTCGACCGCAGCGTGTCATACATCATGTCCGCCGCCACCGCCAGCACTTGGATGCATTGGTTCAACTCGGCCGTGGCGCCGCCGGTCGACTCGGCGAAAGCGTCCGAGGGCACGTAACCCCCGCCGGCCACCTCCGACAACCCCGCCGCCACCTCCATCAGCCGGTTCTGCAACTCATTGAGCTGCTGACCGTTGAGTTTCAAGCGTCCGCCGGCCATCACGCCTCCTAGTAGATGAATTCGTCGAGTCCGTCGACCTGGGAGACTAAAGCGTCGGCCTTGCCCGTCAAATCGGCGCGGACAGATGACAACATGTTTGCGATGGCGGCCATCTCGACCCCCCGGGCCTCGCAGACCGGGGCGATGACGTCGTCGTCCACGGCGTACCCCCTGACCTGGCCCATGATCTCGCCGAAGGCGGCCCCGGCGGCGGCCAGACGGTCCAGATAGGCGAGGAGGAATTGCTCTGCATGGAGGTATTCCCAATCGGCGATTCTCAGCTCAGACACTGTTGGCCTCCAACCTTCTCGCCCAAACCAGCCGGCTCCTCAGATCCTCCAAGATCTGTTGCTGGTGGACCGCCTCGCGCCGGCTGTCCGCCAGCGCCTCATCCTGACCGCCAACGGCCCGCTGAATAGCTTGATTCTGATCGTAGCGCCGACTGACGTGGACCTCGCCCGAGGCCAGCAAGTCTGTCATCATCTGTATGTAGCCGCCGGCCGTCCTGACCCGTGACCGGTCGACCGGGCACGAGGCCAAACGCCGGCGCTCGTACGACAGGTCCTGCTCGATCCGATTGGTCCCCCAGTCATGGGCGGCCCTGTAGCCGTCCAACTCTTGGAGCTTGTCCCGGGACCGCCGCTCGACGGCCCCCGCTTCGTCCAACAGGGCCTGGTGGAGGTCGATCTGCCGGATCAGTTCTTGGCTAGTCGTCATGGTCTCACGGTTTGAGGTTGGCGTTGAGGGCGGACAACCGGCGGGCGACGTCGCCGACGCGCTCGGTCATCGCCCGGATGGTCCGGGCGTAGTCCTGGACCGCGGTGTCGACGTCGTCGAAGATCTGGTTGATCTTGTCATAGGAGTAATGCTGCCTCTCGATCACTTCCCGCCGGAAGTCGCGCCAGGCGGCGTCGTCGGCGCCGAAGTCCAGCTCGGGCAGCGGCGGGGCGGGGGCGGCGTCGGGCCACGGCTCGGGGCCGGGGGCGACCATGGCCAGCAGGTCTCGCCGGGTCTGGTCGGTGAAGTCGCGCACCACAGCCGAGTAGGGCAGGTCCGGGCGGTTGGTCAGGTCGTCCACCAGTTTGTCGGCGGCCATGTCGGCGGCGGTCTCCTGCCAGCCCTCGTCGAAGAGCGTGTCTATCAGTCCTCGGATCGCCGCCGGGTCGTCGATGCCGTTGCCCCGCAGGTAGTTCCCCAACAAGGTCATGAGGCCGTCCAGCATGTGGGCGTAGGGCGGCCGGAAGCCGGCCGACAAGACGTCCGCGGTGTCGAAGACCGTCAGCAGGGCCGCGATGGTCAAGGGCGGGCCCAGCAGCGCGAGCGGGACGGCCAGCGTCGAACGGTCGAAAATGTCCTCGACTCCGACGGCCCCGGTCTTCAGGCCCATGGCCGTGCGGCAGAGCAGGGCGAAATCGTCGCCGGGCATGAATTTCTGCAGGTAGTCCACGAAACCGGCGGCGTCGCCCATGGCCGGGTCCTGCCCGGCGACAGGACGCACGACGAGGCCGCCGTTCCCGTCGGGTCGGAGCAAGGCGATGGGCGAGTGCTGGTTGGCGAAACCGCCGCCCAGCCAGCCGGGCTCGGGGGACTCGGTGTAGGCCTGGGAGCCGACCGGCGTGAACAAGAGATTGACAAAGTCCAACGCCCCGGCCAGAGTGGTGATATTGGGAGACTGCGCCGCGACGGCCCCGGCGTACTTCAACAAGGTGGCGGCGTTGAAACCCTGCCCGTCCACGTTGAGCGTCCGCGACACCACATCGGGGCGCAGCAAAGACACGTACATGGCCAGATTACCGCCCTTCGAATGCCCAGTCGTCGTCACACTCACGTCGGGGACGGAGGGACTAGGACCATATTTGATCATCATCCGGTTGAAGTAGGCCAGGGCTTGCTCCTGGACGGGCGTGTCGGTGGTGTCGGAGAAGCCTCCCAAGCCGTTGTCGTACCACTCGGCGTCGTTGGCCGTGCCCTGGAAAGCCACGATCACATCCCGGCCGTCCGGGCTGGTCAAAGTCAACTGGTTACCCAACGGCTTGCCCTCGGGGCTGATGGCGCGGGGGGTGACGTCGGCCAACGTCAGTCCTGCCAGGCTGGTGTCGTTCAGCACCGTCTGGACAACCATTTCGAACTGGGCGTTCGTCATACCGCCGCTGAACTCGCCGCCGGGATTGACCTCGGCCTCCTCGCCGTGGAGGTCGAGCCACTGGCCGGCCCACTCCCCCAAAGTCTTGACCGCGTCATAGTCTTCGGTGCCATGGAAGGCGTCGTACAAGCCGGGGTCGTAGACGGCGCAGTCGATGATCAAAAGCTCTTCGTCGGTCATGGTCTTCCTTTCAGTGTCATTGGGGATACCAGCTATGGCTGACTATGAATTCGATTTTTATAGTTTGATCGTAGTTGTTGTCGAAGACGTATTTGTTCGTGGCGTGGAGGCGGGCGAGTTCGTAGTAGTCGTCGGGCGCGTAGGCGGTGATTTCTATTTCGATCTTTGCGAGTCCTAGTTCGGCTGATGAGCCGAAGACCTCGGAGAGTTGGACGGCGATGTCGTCTCTGGTCACGCCGGGTTCGACGGGGATGAGAACGTCTATCTCCAGGCCGGCGTTCTCCACCGCCCAGGACCGGTAGTCGGCCTCGCTGAC
>JAISAO010000048.1 GCA_031266665.1 Propionibacteriaceae bacterium
CTGTGTTTGCCGTCCCGCCTTTCGCCACGGTCCGGCCGGCGACGCCCCTGGCGTGCCGCGCGTCAGGCAGGAGCAGGTGTTGGTGTCGAGCATGTAGACGGTCACCGGGCGCCTCCTCAATCCACGTCGGGCAAGACGGCCCGGTCGAAGTCGATGACGGGGCGCCGGCCGTCCCCATCCCCATTACCGGTCGGGTCAGGCGTCCCGGCGGCGTAGGACAATGGCGGCGGCCACCGCCGCCGCCACCAAGTAGGCCAGGAACATGGCCAGACCGCCCCACAGGGTCAGCCGGTCGGCGGGGATGGTCAACGAGGTGAACGAGGCCGCCGTGTTCGGGGGCAGGAATGGCGCGATGGCGCTGTAGACCGGTTGGGGTAGGAGGCTCAAGACCGAGTCCAAGATCAAGAAGACGGCGAACATGGTCGCCGTGGCGATGGCGGTGGAGCGGATCAGGAAGCCCGCGCAGACGCCGAGGAAGGCCGTGCCGGCCACATACCCGGCGGTTCCGATCAGCGCGCCAAGCACACCCGGGTCGGTTATCCGCACAAAGGCCAGCCCGCCGCCGGCCAGGATCGCCTGGCCGACGAAGAAGGCCACCGCGGTCGCGGCCAGCGCCATCACGAAAGTGGTCGCGGTTACCACGACCAGCTTGGCCCCCAGGACCGGGAGGCGGCGGGGGACGACCGCGAAGGTGCCCTTGATCGAGCCCGTGGCGTACTCGTTGCTGGCGGTGATGACGCCGAGGGTGATGAAGGCCAATTGGGCCAGCATGACTCCGGCCAACGACAAGGACACCGGGTCGAAGTCTCCGACGGTTTCTCCCGGGACCATGGAGGGGGTGGTGAAGACGAAGCAGTAGGCGATGCCCATCGCCAAGACGAGGGCGGCGCCGATCGGGAAGGTCAGCAGGCTGGATCGCGAGGAGCGGAGCTTGATCCATTCGGAATAGATGACGCGCGGCCAAGTGGCGCGCAGCGAGCCGGCGCGTCTGGCCGGGTCGGCGGAGGCGGCGGTGACGGTGGTCTGGGTCATGGACGGGGTCCGTTCTGCTGTGGGGCCAAGGCGGCCGAGGTGTATTCGAGTTTGTCGCGCGTCAATTCCATGAAGGCGTCCTCCAACGACGCGGCCACGGGGGTGAGCTCGTGGATCGGCAGTCCGGCCGCTAGGGCGCGGTCCCCGATGGCGGCGGCGGCCAGACCGGTCACCTCGAGCAGCCCCGGATCGGCGGTGGAGCTGCTGATGGTCACATCGTCGCCGGCCAGCGCGTCGCTCAGGAGGGGTGGCACGCTGGTCCGCACCCGGACCGTCGTGGCCGCCGCCGAACGGACGAAGGCGTCGACCGAGGCGTCGGCCACCAGTTGGCCCCGGGCGATGACGACCAGGTGTTGCGCGGTCAGGGCCATCTCGCTCATGAGGTGGGAGGAGACGAACACGGTGCGGCCCTGGGCGGCGAGGTCCTGCAGCAGGCTTCTGATCCAGCGGACGCCTTCCGGGTCGAGCCCGTTGACCGGCTCGTCCAAGATCACGATCTCCGGGTCGCCGATCAAGGCGCAGGCGATGCCGAGGCGTTGCCGCATCCCCAGCGAGAAGCCGCCGACCCGGCGTTTGGCCACCTCCGCCAGGCCCACGTCGGCCAGCGCCTGGTTCACCCGGGCGGCGCCTATGCCGGCGGTCGCGCCGACCGCGCGCAAGTGGTCGTAGGCGCTGCGGCCCGGGCTCAGGCCCGTGACGTCCAGGACCGCGCCGATCTTCGCCAGCGGCTCGGCCGTGTGGGCGAAGGGGCGGCCGTCGACCCTGACCTGTCCGAGGGTCGGGCGGTCGAGGCCCAGGATGACGCGCATGGTGGTGGATTTCCCGGCGCCGTTGGGGCCGAGGAAACCGGTGACCAGGCCGGGGCGGACGCTGAAAGACAAGTCTGACAGGGCGAGTTTGTCTCCGAAGCGTTTGGACAGGTGGTCGACTTCGATCATGGGTTCAACCCTGCCTCTCGGCGGCGGGCGGAGCATCGCCCAGGCGACGTGACTTCGCCCTGCTCCCGGCGACGGCGCCAGGCCGTGAATACTCCCTTCGACGTACCCGGGGGAGCCTGCCGCGAGAGGACGACGGGTGAGTGGGGGCTGGCTAGGCTCAGGCTTGTGGATGTGCCTTCCGGTCGCCGCGCGGCGGTGTGGGGAGCGATTTGGGCGCCGCTGGCGTTCGCGGCTCTGGTCTGCCTAGGTCCCGTGTTGGAGCCCGACAGCGGCTATTCGGCGGCGGTGATCGGCTTCGCCCTGGTCGGACTGGTGGCGCTGGCCGCCCAGCCCCGCCAGCCCTATCCGGGCGTGGCCGTGATGGTGGCGGGCAACTTGCTGGCGCCCTCCTGGGGCGGCGCCGCCACACCGTATCTGGTCTGCCTGGGCCTAGCCCTCTACCGCTTGGCCGTCGCGCGCGACCGTCGGGCGGCCTGGCTGAGCGGCGCCGCCGTGGCTGGCCTCTACCTGGCCGCCGTGGCCAATGGCGTCGCGACGATGGCATCCTGGGGCGACCTGGTGTGGGCCGGCATGATGCTGGCCCTGGGCGACGCCGCCCGCAGTCGGCGTCAAGCCCTGGCCGCCTCCCAGGAGCGCGCCGACCGCGCCGAGCGGACCCGTGAGTTGGAGGCGGCCAAGGCCGTGGCCGACGAGAGGCTGCGGATCGCCCGCGACGTCCACGACTCGATCGGCCACCGGATGGCGGTCGTCGCCGTCCACAGCGCCGTCGCCGCGCACCTGGTGGAGACCAACCCGCCCGCCTCGCGGCAGGCCCTGGACCACGTTCGGGAGGCCAGCGTCACAGTGTTGGACGAGTTGACCAGCCTGGTCAACGCCTTGCGCGATTCTGACGGGGTGTCAGAGCCGGACCCGCCGGTCGGCCTCGAAGGCCTGGCACGCTTGCTGGACTCCTTCGGCCGGGCGGGCCTGCGTGTGGGCAGCCGCGTCCGAGGGGCGCCGAAACGGTTGGCCGCGACGGCCGACCAGGCCGCCTACCGCATCGTCCAGGAATCGCTCACCAACGCCGCCCAGCACGGGGGAGTGGTTGAGCCCAGATCCACCGCTGCTCGACCACCGAACGACCCCATCCGGGCGCGCTGGCGGCGACACTCAACGGACGTCCAGTCTGTCTTCGCCTCGGCCCCACCGCCATCACACCCGTCTAGGGCCGCTCGCCACGGAGATCAGCGGTGGATCTGGGCTGAGGCCGAGGTGGAGTTGCGCTACGGCCCGACCGGCCTGCTGATCCGGGTGTCCAACCCCTTGGGCCCGGAGCACGGGCCGTGTCCGGCGGGGGAGGACCAAGCTTCCCGGGCCGGGCGCAATGGCATCGTCGGCATGGCCGAACGGGCGCACAGCGCCGGCGGCAGCCTGACCGCGCGGCGGCTGGACGACAAATTCGTCGTCCTAGCGGTCCTGCCCTACGCCGAGGCGGCGGCGGAGTGATGATCGACGTTGTCATAGCCGACGACCAGTCGCTGATCCGGGCCGGATTCCGGGCTCTCTTGGAGGCGACGGGCGATATCCGGGTGGTGGCCGAGGCTGCGGACGGCGCCGAGGTCGTCGGTCTCGTCCAAGAGATCCCGGTGGACGTGGTGCTGATGGATATTCGGATGCCTAATGTCGACGGTTTGGAGGCGACCCGTCGGATCAGGCGGGAGCCGCGCCTGGAAAAGGTGCGCATACTCATTTTGACCACCTTCGAGTCGGACGATTATGTGGTCGAGGCGGTGCTGGCGCGGGCCAACGGCTTCATCGGCAAGAACATCGGGGCCGAGGCCCTGGCCGACGCCGTTCGGACTGTGGCGTCGGAGGGCTCTTTGCTCTCGAGCACCGCGACTGATCAGTTGATGAGGCGTTTCCGGGCGGCGCAGCCCAGGACGCCCGCCGCCGCCGACGTGCTGGCGGCTTTGACCGCGCGGGAGCAGGAGGTGGTGATGCTGTTGGCCTCCGGCCTGTCGGCCGGCGAGATCGCGGACTACCTCTGCCTCTCCCCCCTGACGGTGAAGACGCACCTCGGCCGGGCCATCGCCAAAACCGGCGCGCGGGACCGCGCCGGCCTGGTGGCCCTCGCCTTGAACCCGGCCCCGGGCCAAGCGCCGCCGTCCCGCGACCGTGGATGAGGCCGATTGCCACTCTCCGGGCCGGGCGCCGCCCACTGGGACGGTGCCGCCGGTTGGCTGACGGGCATCGCGGGGGCCACGCTGGCGGCGGGCTGTCTGCTTCTGGCCGGGTCGCGCCGGTTCCGGACGGTCAGATGGCGGACAGGGCGGCGTCCGCGCAGACGGCGGTCAGGGAGTCGAACCAGAGCGGCACCGGGCCGCCCACGCGGGGGCGGATCAAACCGAGTGGTAGCTGGCAGACGACGGTGAAGACGTACTCGGTCAAGCCGGGGGCGCCGGGCGCGGTCAACACGGGGCTGGATGAGGCGGTCGGGAAAGCCTGAACGGCGAGTTCCGTCAGGCGGGCGAAGATGGCGTCGTTGGCTCCGATGGGTTGGCCCTTGACCTTGAGGTCGCGGCGGAGTAGGGCCGTGTGGTCGGCGGCGGCCCGGTCCCAGCGCCCGGGCGAGGTTGGCGATGACCGCTGGTGTGCCGCGCATCAGGCAGGAGCAGGTGTTGGTGTCGAGCATGTAGACGGTCACCGGGCGTCTCCTCGATCCATGTCGGGCAAGACGGTCCGGTCGAAGTCGGTGACGGGGCGCCGTTCGGCCAGTTGGTCGAAAAAGGCGTCGTCGGTCGCGTCCAACTGCGAGACCCACTGCTCGAAGAAGGACTCCCACGACGGCCGGGCCGGTTTGATGGTCAGGACGTCGCCCACCCGTGTCACCTGCACTTCGGTCACGTCGTCCGAAAAGCTCATCTCGTCCGGGAAGCTCATCGCTTGGGGGATGCGGATGGCCTGGTTGGCCCGATCACGGAGCACCGCCGATCGCGCCGTCATGGGGGTGGTCTGGGTCATGGTTCGCTCCCTCCGACACCACTGCCACAGCATGTTGACGACGACGGTTGAAAAGTGAGCCAGTTTCGGCGTGGGCGCTCAGGGCTGGTAGACCGGCATGATGTCGAGCACTTGTTGGGCCAGGTCGACGATGCCGCCCGCGAGGCGGATCGCGTCTTTAACGTCAGCCTCATCGATCTCGGGCGCGTCTAGGTCTGGATACTCGGCCTGGTTCCGGGTCCGGCGCAGCCAGTCGAAGTGCGCCAAAGTACGGCCCATCGGCGGATCAAGTTGTGCCAGGCATACTTCTAACAACACTTTGTGCGCACCCGGCGCGGTCGTGGCTCTGAGGCCCTGGTTCGCCATGATCGCGGCCAAGGCCTTGCGTGAGCCGTCATATGCGGTTTGGAAGGCCGCCGTGGGGTCAGATACCGCGACGGCGGCGGCTGTTGCCAAGTGGGTCCGCGCCCGAGCGATCATCAAGTCCGCCAACTCACGGGAGGCGACCACCGGTTGCACACGCTCGGCGGCGATCAACCGGTCCACGACGGGCCGTCCCTGCTCCCAACGCTTGATCACGAGGCCTCACCGGAAAGGCTCAGCCGGACCAGCGGCCCGCCCCGGACGGTGCCTACGAACGGCTGGCTGGCTCGCTCCCAGGCCTGGGGCGACAGCCTCACGATCTGGACGGGCAAGGCCAGTTCTCGTTCCGCCGCCCCGGCGACCTCGTTGAGCGCCGCCCGGTCGGGCGAGCCGACCACGAGCACGTCCACGTCGCTGGGGGCTTTGCCCGGGAGGCCGGTGAAGCGGGCGGCCCACGACCCGTAGATGAAGGCCTGGTCGATCCCCGCCACATCGCCCAGCAGCCGTGTGATCACAGGCTCGGGGCCGAAGGTCGCGGCCAGAATCTCGGCCAGCGGCCTCATCAGGCGGTAATCGGGGTTGGCGCGCACCAGGCGCGTGCGCCCCACCCGCTCATCGGTCAAGACCTGCGCCTTGACCAGCCTGGCCACCTCCTTCGAGACGACCGACTGGGGCGCGCCCACGATCCGCGCCAATTCCGTCACGGACCGGGCGACGCCCGGCCTCAGCAATAGTTCCGCCAACAGCCGGGCTTGTGCCTGTGAGCGCAGGAACGGCGCCAACGCGGGACTGTCAGTTCGCATAGCCCGATCATATCATCGCGAAAAGCGATGAAATGATCGGGTCCGACCGGATTCGGCCCGGCGACCCTCTGCTGGCGAAGCAGACGCGCCACCCGCTGTGCCACGGCCCCAATGAGCCGGTACGGCCGGCGACGGCCTGTGGGCGGCGCTGGGCTCAGTCTTTGAGCTTGGCCGCGAAGGCGGTGTCGGCGCGGATCTGGTCCTGCCCGACGGGTCGCCAAGTGAGCGGAGTCCGGGGCGGATTCCGCTCACCTCCCAGTGTGGTGGCGGCAAGCCGGGCACAACCCCTCGGTCAGTGCCTCTGATCGGGGCGTGACGGCGGCGCAGCGCACGCACCGTGCCCCCCGAAACTGCGACCGCGCCGGTTGACCGACCCGGATCTTAGGATCGACGCCGAGAGCGTCACGGTGCGCCAGGAACAAGTGCGGCAGCTTTCCCGGGGTTTCGGCGGCGTGGATAGTCGCGGGAGTCTTGGGGTCGCGCCGCCGCTTCTCCGCGATCGCGTCGAGCACGAACCTGTATTCCTCGCTGGTCAGGCGGGCGGTCAAGAACAGATCGGGATGGACGGCTGACATCGACAGGCTTTCGAGGTCGTTCGCCCCGAAGTCTTTGACATTCGCGGTGATGACGAACGCGGCTCCGGCCGCCGCCGCTGGCGCGAGGATCGGCTTGTCCTTCTCGTCGGTGTCCCGCAACGGCTTCGGCGATGGAGCGTCGGGCACGATCTCCAAGTCGTACAGCTCCCGCACCAGCGCGATAGGAGTCGCGTCTTTGGGCTGATGCCGGGTGGCCTCCCGTTCGGCGTAAGGGCTCCAGAACGCCCGATGGCCGGCCACCGGACCGCTCAGCAGGAGCAGTGTGCGAACGAATCCGGCCGCTAGCAGATTCGCGTCGAGATAGACCTTGACGGGCTGACGCGCGCCGACGGCCGGTGGGGAGGGGTCAGAAGTCATTGGCCAGGGTGGTCGCCATCTGGCGCACGAACTCCCGGCGGAACCGGTCAACCTCCAGCAGGGGAATCCGGTAGCGGTGGCCGACCCTTTGGCAGCGGATCTCCCCGGCGGTGATGCGTCGCTGGATGCTCGCCCTAGAGACGCCGATCTGCTCGGCCACCTGTGCCGGGCTGAACGTGACCTCGTCCGGCACCAGCGACACCGCCTCGCCCGCGCGCCCCGCAGTGGAGATGAACTCCAAGGCCGTCCTGGCCCACGCCGGCAGATCGAGGTCGCCCTCGGGCAACGGGGCCTGGACCACCTCGACCGGGTTGATCGTCACGCTCACCAGCGCACCTCCTGAACTGTGTGAACTATTTTAGCATCAAACAGCTCACTGTGTTTGCCGTCCCGCCTTTCGCCACGGTCCGGCCGGCGACGCCCCTGGCGTGCCGCGCGTCAGGCAGGAGCAGGTGTTGGTGTCGAGCATGTAGACGGTCACCGGGCGCCTCCTCA
>JAISAO010000011.1 GCA_031266665.1 Propionibacteriaceae bacterium
CCGCGGCCGGCTTCGCCGCCCGCCCGACGGCGACACTCTAGTTGTTAGCCGTCACGGGTGGCAAAGAAAACTTTCTACACTCTCAATTTTGAAGAGCCGCCTTGGCCGTGACGCTGACCGTCCGTCCGACCAAACTGTTCGCCTACTTCAAGAACCGCTGACACCCGCTCGGCCGTCGCCCGAGTCGGCCGCCCGCTCAGGGCTACGGCAAAGTCGTGGACTCGCGCGGATCAGGCCGGGACGGCGACTCGGACTCCAACCAGTGACGCGGGGTGGCGGCGATGTCGTCGTTGAGCCCGAGTGAGCCGGTGGCGGGACTGGGCCATCGCCGGGGGACGGGGGTGACGACCTCCGTCGTAGGCGCCGTTGGCGACTTTGCCGTGGCCCTGGCCTCCGGCTAGCCGATGTCGCGTTGGCGGAAACGCCAGCCGCCGACCGCGGTCAGGGCGGCGGCGACCAGGGTGAGCCCGATCAACGGGGCGACGGTGAGAGTTTGGGCCGGCAATTGGGGGATATTGCCGAACGGGGTGATCCTGGCCGCCCAGTCAGGCAGACCCATCGTTCGGCCCAGGTACAGCACCACGAAGGTGTAGCCGAAAACCAGCCACACCAGCCCGGACAATTTCGGGGCCAGTCCGATCAGGCCGGCGGCCATTCCCAGCATGGCCCAAATCGCCGGCAGATAGGCCAGCCCGATGACCAGCAGTTCCCCGACCACCAGACGGCCGCCCGCCGTCGCGCCCAGCCCGAGGGCGAACAAACCCTCCAGGGCCACGCCCTCCAAGGCCGCGACCACCACGAAGGCGCGGTATAGCCGTCCCCTGGGGACGGCGCGGGCGAAGATTTGCTCCAGCCGGCCGCGCCGCTCCTCGCCCTGGATCCTCATCACGGTGAGCATGACGGGGACGCTGGCCACCAGCGACATGATGACGAAAATCAACGCCACATAGTTGTCGAGCAAGGCGTCGCCCCCGCCGATGAGCTGCAACAGCGTCTCGTTGCCCTCGACGAAACTGTCGATATCGCCGCAGACGCTGCCGTAAGACGCCCCCAGCAAAAACAGGCCCGCGCCCCAGCCGAGGGCGGCCCCCCTCGAAATCCGCCAGGCGAAGCCGAGCGGGCCGCGCAGCCACTTCGAGGCCCGCGCCCGGCCCCGGCGGGCCGGGATCACCCCGGCCCCGTGGTCGCGGCGGCCGCAGATCGCCAGCGCCACCGCGGACAAGACGGCGGCCGCGCCCAACGAGGCGATTATCGGGGAGGCCGAGTCGCTGTGGAAGGCCTCGACCCTCAGCCCCCAGCCGAGCGGCGACGCCAGCCACAGGGCATTGCCGCCGACATCGCCCAGCGCCCGTAGGACATAAAACAGGCCGAGCAGGGCGAAACCGGCGCCGCTGACCGAGTGGGCGGTGGAGAACAACTGCGCCAACAACAACGTCAGCCCGGCGAAAAACAATCCGGTGGCGCCGATGGCGGCGCCGTAGGCGAAGGCGCCCGCGACCGTTGTGCCTTTGATGTCCAGCAGCAACAACAACCCGGCCGTCGAGACCGACACCAGCGCGTTCGCCAGGGCGGCGAACACGATGGTCGCCAGAGCCCCCGACAGCCGTCCCACCGGCAAGGCCCGGAGCATTTCCAGGCGCCCCAGCTCCTCGTCGGCCCGGGTGTGGCGGTTGACCAGGAAAATATTCATGACGGCGGCCGCCACCATGAACCAGATCAGACACTCCTGGGCCATCAGGCTGGCCGGAGTCAGGTCGTCCGGCCCGTAGACCGGCCCCATCATGGCGACCATCGCCGGGTTGCTCATGGTGGCGGCCAGGGCCGCCATCTCCTCGGGCGTCGGCGCCAACCCCGGGTAGAGCGCGGCGAAGGTCGCCGCCAGGCCCGCCAGGCAGACGACCCAGACGGGGGAGACCAGCCGCTCCCGCCGGCCGACGAACCGGGCGTAAAGGCCGAGCCGGGCGAAATTATGGCTCATGCGCTCACCGCCCCGCATACTCGGCCAAGAAGAAATCCTCCAGCGTCCGGCCGGCGGCCTGGGCGGCGATGTCCGACATGGAGCCGCTGGCCACGATCTCGCCCTGGCGGATGATGCTGACGCTGTCCGCCAGCCTCTCCACCTCGCTCATAATGTGAGACGACAGCAGCACCGTCCCGCCCCGCGCCCGCAACTCGTTGACACAATCCTGGAAGACTTTCTCCATCAGCGGGTCGAGGCCGCTGGTCGGCTCGTCCAGGACGAATAATTCCGCGTCCGAGGCGAAAGCCGCCACCAGCGCCACTTTCTGGCGGTTGCCCTTGCTGTAGGAGCGGCATTTCTTGGCCGGGTCGAGCTCGAATAATTCGAGGTATTTCTCCCGTTCCGCCCGGGCGACGTCGCCGCCGCGCAGTGACGAGAAGAGGTCGATGACCTCGCCCCCGGTGAAGTTGTCCCAGAGATTCACGTCCCCGGGGACGAAAGCCACCCGCCGATGCAGCTCGACGGCATCGCGCCAGGTGTCCCGGCCGAACAGCCGCACCGTGCCGGCGGTGGCGCGCAATATGCCCAGAAGACAGCGGATGGTGGTGCTCTTGCCGGCCCCGTTGGGGCCCAGGAAAGCCTGGACCTGGCCCTGTTCCACGGTCAGGCCCACGTCTTTCAGGGCGGTCAGCCGGCCGAATTTCTTGACCAGCCCATCGATCTCAATGACGGCCATGATATTTCCTTCCGATGGTTCGTGGGGGTGTGGGCGCGGCGGGGGCGCCGGCCGGGACCGTTGTGGCGTGGCGGCCCGTCAGTCCGTATGTGGCGCGGGATCCCGGCCGGCCGGCGGACGGGCCACCCGGAGACTTATTCATGGGCGGGGCCGGAACCCGGATCGAGTCCGGGACGACGACCGGCGGCGTCATCGCTGGCGTCGTGATCCCGTGGTGGGCGGGCCTCCTGGTAGAAGGCCGTGCGCAAATCGTCGATGAAGGCGTAGAATCGGGCCCACTCGGCGGCCACCGACGGCTCGTCGGCCAAATCGATGCCGCCGCTCCGGAAACGCTCGACGATGGCCGCCTCATAGCCGTCGAACAACCACTTCAGATACTGGACGACGGTTTGGCCGTCAAGGTCGGGCCGGAAGAGGGAGTAGTCCAGATCGTCATAGATCTTGGCGTGAAGCTGTCGCCTCAGGCGGGCGATGTCGGCGGCGAAGCGCTCGAACTGGGGCGCGTTCTCCGCCCGGTAGAAACTCTCGAAGAAGCCGATGACCTCGGGAAAGTCCCGCATCACCCGCCGCTTGGCCCCGGCCGCCGCCTGATACCGCTGGAGGAAGTCCCCCGAGCCGGTCTCGACTTGTTGGATGTACTCGTGCTCGGCGAAGGCGATGGTGTATTGGCAGAGGAAGTCGAACAGCTCCTCTTTGCTGCCGAAATAGTAGAACAGCATGCCCTTGCCGATCCGCGCCCGCTCGGCGATCACGTTCGTGGACGCCCGCTGGAACCCCTTGGCCGCGAACTCCGCCAGCGCGGCGTTGACGATCCGGGTCTGCCTGCCCGTCTCCAGGGCGTGGAAGGCGTCGAAGTTGTCGCCGCTTCTCCAAGTCGTCAAACCTATCGCCCCCCGAGCTAATAGACCACTCGTTTCACTACAGTAGACCAGTCTGGTCTAAACGTCAACCGACCGGTTGGGCGACCCTGCCGTCGGACCTTCAAGCCCTCGGCCGCCGCCCGTCGTCCCTGGCGGTCGGTCCGGTGGCGCTCCCTGGTCGTCGGCGCGGCCGGGGCGGCCATGGACACGCGCCGGGCACGCTGAGCCCCGGCCTGGGGGTTTAGACTCGCATCGGCCCGTTGGGGGCCGGAAAGCGGGTGACCGCGCCTTTGCCCGCCCAGTTTCTGCGCTTCGGGATCGTCGGGGCGACCGGAGTGGTCGTCAACGCCGTCGTCATGTTGCTGATGCACCAGCTCCACGGCGGCGCCGAACGGGCCGGCGCCCCCCTCTGGAACCTGCCGGGGACGGATTATTGGGTGCGCTACCGCAACCTCGTTTTCCTGGTCTCGTTCTTGGTGGCCAACCTGTGGAACTACCAGGCCAACCGTTGTTGGACTTTCAAGGCCTTGGCCGCCGCCCGGCGTCCCTGGTGGTCGGGCCTATGGCGCTTCCTGGCCGTCGGCGCGGCCGGGGCCGCCATCGGCCTGGCCGTCCAGATCGCCCTCAGCCACCCCGGCTCGCCCCTGTTCCTGCCCGACCCCTGGTTCGTCCCAACCGGCGGTTGGCGCTCGCGCGAGCTGTGGGCCCATTTGTTCGGCGTGCTGGCCGGTCTCCCGGTCAACTTCCTGGTCAACCGGCTGTGGACCTTCCGCCACCGGCCGGCGCGAACCCCGCTGACCCCTCAGACGTAGTCGTTCCGCGCTATTCAGCCACGGCTCGGGGCGGGCTGGTCGCCGTCTTTCGGCGGCGGGGCCATCCTCGTCCCGCCGGGCCGAGGCCACCAGCGGCAGCGCGCTCGGCGTGATCTTGGTGGAGGCCGTCGATAGAATCGGGACCGTGTGTCAGATCTCTGTCGCTCATCCCTTGGCCGAAGCTCCGCGCGCCCTGGAGTTCTTCGCCGGGATCGGTTTGGCACGTCTCGGCCTGGAGGCCGCGGGGTTCCGCGTGGTCTGGTCGAACGACTACCAGCCGGACAAGCAGGCGATGTACGCGGGCAACTTCGGCGAGTCCGCTGGCCACAAGTTCGTCCTGGGTGACGTGCGCCGAGTGAGCGGCCAAGACCTGCCTGGAGGCGCCGCGCTCGCCTGGGCGTCGTCGCCATGCATAGATCTTTCTTTGGCGGGCGCGCGCGCCGGGCTGCGAGGAACGGAGTCGAGCACGTTCTGGGAGTACATCCGTGTTTTGGAAGAGCTGGGCCACGACAGGCCGCCTGTGGCAGTGCTGGAGAACGTCGTCGGTTTGGCGACGTCACACGGCGGGGAAGACCTGGCGATGGCGATCAAGGCGTTCAACGGTCTGGGGTACTCAGTAGACGTGCTGGCCATAGACGCGCGTCGTTTCGTGCCCCAATCGCGGCCTCGTTTGTTTCTTGTGGGAGCGCAGACGCCCCCGCCCGAGAGTCGGCAGGATCGTTCCGAGCTTCGCCCGGACTGGTTGTGGCGAGTGTTCGGCGACCCAACGTTGCGCACCCATCGGGCGCGACTCCCCGCGCCGCCGACGCCGCTTATGTCGGGGCTGAGCCTGTGCGTGGAGGCCATGCCATTGTCGGACGGGCGTTGGTGGGACGGTAACCAGACCCGTTGTCTCGTGGAATCGTTGTCGCCGGTGCAACGTCGTCGTGTCGCCCAGTTGCGTCGCGCGTCGGGAGTCTCCTACCGCACCGCTTACCGTCGGACGCGCCAGGGAGTGGCGGTGTGGGAAGTCCGCCCCGACGACATTGCCGGGTGTCTACGCACCGCGCGGGGGGGGTTCGTCCAAGCAGGCCGTCGTGCGGTTGGGCAACAGTCGCCTGCAAGTGCGGTGGATGACGCCGCGAGAGTGCGCAACCCTGATGGGCGCTAGCCACTACCGTCTCGACGGCGCTCGGACGAACCAGAGCTTGTTCGGGTTCGGCGATGCGGTGGTGGCGCCCGTCGTCGAGTGGCTCGCTCAGCACTACCTCATGCCCTTGGCCAGAGGCGACTGGCCCGTGGGTCGGCAGGCCGACTTCGTGCCGGTGACGCTGTTCTGAAAATGGGAGAAAAGGACGATGAGCGGCGACTCCCAAGAGAGATTAGCTAAGTTCCAGGCAGACAATAAAGTCGCCACGAGCCGAGTGGTTTGATTCAGACTTGGCGTTGGATCGCCGAGGCGATCCCGGGTTGTCACGCCCCCCAGACCGAGACCGTCACACCGTCCCAGGTCTCGGTCCGCCGCCAGATCTTCTGGTCCCAACTCTGGTCCGAGAGGCGGTCGAAGATGATCAGGTGGGCCTCGGCGGCGGCGCTGTGGCGGAGATAGCCGACGACTTGGACCAGGCCGTCGGCGATGTCTTTCTCCAGGGGCCCGCGGCGGAGTTTGGTCTCGATGACGACCCGCTGGGCCGGGCCGTGCAGGCCGCGGGCCGGGTCGAGCGGCCATTCGACCAATAGATCGGTGCGTTCACGGCCCAGGGCGTATTCCCGGGCGATGCGGCCGTCGCCGTTGACGACCCGTTGCAGGAAAGCCTGGAGCAGGAGTTGGGCGGAGGCCTCCTTGTAGGCCTCGCCCGGCGTCCAGGAGTCATTGTCGCGGAAGAATTGTTGGAAGCCGGACAGGAGCGCGGCCAGGTCGAGGCGGTGGTCGCCGGTCAGATACCAGGCGGTCTGCTGGTTGGGGATGTTGACCTGACGCGCCCAGGTCAGCTCGCGGGGGATGATCTCCTGGTAGACGCGGTTGGCGATCCGGGCGGCCGGCCGGAGTTTGACCAGCCCCAGGTCCTCGACGTATTCCAGGTCGGCGCCGGCCGCCTTGGTGTCGTCGGCGCCGGCCAGGATGGCCGCCACCACATTGGCCACCCGGGGCTCTTTGAGCTTGTCCGCCAACTGGTCCAAATGGGTGTGGCGGGATTGGATGAGCCGTTCCCGGGCGTCGTGATAATCCGCCAGGGAGACGGGCCGGGAGCGGTCGCGCCCCGGATCGCCGGCGCCGGTCGTCTCGTCGCCCAAGGCGTTGACCAACCACGGCTGGCCCTCCGTGTCGGCCCACAACTGGGGCCAGACGGCGGGATCGAAGGCCTGCCCGGTCTGGGCGCTGTGCTGGCGCCACAGGGCTTGCGTCTCGGCGAACGTGAAATCGCCCAGGCGCAGCGATTTGGCCTTGATATTGAAAGCGCCGCCGCCGGTTATGACTTGGCCCGGGCCTTGGTCTATCCGATAATCGCGGACGTCGCGGACGCCGCCCAGGATGACGCTCTGGGGGAAGTTCTCCGGGCGTTGGGCGTGGCCCGCGCGGATTTGGCGGAGCAGCGAGATAAGGGTGTCGCCCACCAGGGCGTCGACCTCGTCCAACAACAGCACCACCGGTTTGGGCGCGGCCTGGGCCCACCGGGTCAGCAGGCGGCTGAGCTGGTCGGAGGGGGCGAAGGAGCGGCCCCGGTCGGCGTACCACTGGTCGATGCCGCTTCCTGGGGCGCAGAGGTCGATGGAGCGGGCGATGACGCTGCAGGCCGCCGGGATACCGGTGCTCAGATTGCCCCGCTCGGCCTGGGCGCTCTCGATATTGGCGTAGGCGCAGGAGTAACGGCCGGCGGCGTTGAAAGCCGCCATCATGGCCAACAAAGTGGTGGTTTTGCCGGTTTGGCGGGGGGCGTGCCAGACGAAATAGCGCTCGTCGTCCACCAGGGCCTGGATCTGCGGCCAGTCGACGCGGGACAAGGGGGCGACGCAGTAATGCTTGTCGGGTTTGATCGGCCCCTCGGTGTTGAATCTGCGCTCCACGGCAATCACCGTCCCTTCGCCGGCCGACGACCAGTTTACCGACGAGGACGCCGTTCGGCGTGTCGCCTGGCGTGAGGACGAGTCCATGTCCTGGACCCAACCATCTACGCTAACGGCATGGACTTCGTCTCGGCTTACGCCCATGGTTTCGTCCGCTGCGCCGCCTGCTCGCCGCCGGTGACGGTGGCCGATCCGGCGGCCAACGCCGCCGCCCTGGTGGCCCAGTTGGAGGCCCTGGAGGCGGAGTCGCCGGGGCTGGTGGTGTTCCCGGAGCTGTCGTTGACCGGTTACGCCGACGACGACTTGTTCTTGCAAGAGGCTTTGTTGAGGGGGGCCTTGGAGGGGTTGGCGACTGTCCTGGCGGCCTCGCGGCGGCTGCGGCCGGTGGTGGTGGTGGGGCTGCCGCTGGCCTGGGGCAATCGGGTGCTGAATTGCGCCGCCGTGTTGCTGCGGGGGGAGATCCTGGGGCTGGCGGTGAAGAGTTATCTGCCGACCTACCGGGAGTTCTACGAGCGGCGCTGGTTCGCCCCCGGGGACGATGTCCGGGGGTGGGCTGAGGTCTTGGGCCAGCTCGTGCCCATCGGCTCGGACCTGATCTTCGCCGCCGCCGATGTGGCGGACTTCCGCCTCCACGTCGAGTTGTGCGAGGACATGTGGGTGCCGCTGCCGCCCTCGGCCGCCGCCGCCGCCGCCGGGGCGACGGTGCTGGTCAACCTGTCGGGCTCGCCCGTCACGGTGGGACGGGCCGAGAACCGGCGTTTGTTGGTCCAGGCGGCCTCGCTGCGCTGCCAGGCGGCCTACGTCTACGCCGCCGCCGGGGCCGGCGAGTCGTCCACCGACCTGGCCTGGGACGGCCAGACCATGATCTTCGAGCTGGGCGACCGGCTGGCCCAGGGCGAGCGTTTCGCCGCCGCCGGCCAGGCCGTGACCGCCGATGTCGACCTGGGCCGCCTGCGCCAGGAGCGGCTGCGCGTCGGCACCTTCGACGACAACCGGCGGACCTGGGGGCTGGCGGCCGTCGGCGGGACGGGAGCCGGCGGCGTTCCGGCCAACACTTTCGACGCCGCCCTCAAGACGGGGTTCAGAGGTGTCGGTCCGACCGCTGTCGGCGGGCCGGGGGACGTCACGGCCAACGCCTTCGACGCCGCCACGGCCGCCTCCGGCCCGGGGGCCGCCGCGTCGGTCGCGCTCGACTCGGGCGCGGGCGTCCCGGCCGCCGCCCCAGGATTGATCCACGACGCCGCCCAGACGCCGATTCGCGGCGCCGCTCTCGACTCGGCCCGCTGGGCTGGGACGACCACGGCCGGGGCGCCCGTCCCGGGAGGCCCGGCGGCGGGCGCCGGCCGCTTCCGGGTGGTCGGCTTCCGGCTGCGGCCGCCCTCGGGCGACATCGGTTTGCGCCGGCCCAACCCGCGCCACCCCTTCGTGCCGTCCGACCCCGACCGGCTGGCGCTGGACTGCTACGAGGCCTTCAACATCCAAGTGGCCGCCTTGTGCCAACGGCTGCGGGCGATAGGACAGCCCAAGGTCGTGATCGGGGTGTCCGGCGGCCTCGACTCGGCCCACGCCCTGATCGTGGCCGCCCAGGCGATGGACCGGCTGGGGCGGCCCCGCTCGGACATCCTGGGCTTCAGCCTGCCCGGCTTCGCCACCTCCGCCGCCACCCAGGCGTCGGCCCAGGCCCTGATGGCGGCCCTCGGCGCCACCGCCCAGACGATCGACATCCGGCCCGCCGCCAACCAGTTGTTGGCCGACCTGGGCCATCCCTTCGCCGCCGGCCAACCGGTCTACGACGTCACCTTCGAGAACGTCCAGGCGGGGCTGCGGACCGACTACTTGTTCCGGGCGGCCAACCAGCGCGGCGGCATCGTGCTGGGGACCGGCGACCTGTCCGAGGCGGCCCTGGGCTGGTGCACCTACGGGGTGGGCGACCAGATGTCGCACTACGGCGTCAACCAGGGCCTGCCCAAGACCCTGATCCAACACCTCATCCGCTGGGTGGTCGCCCAGCGCCAGTTCGACGCCGCCGCCAACGCCGTGCTGGAGCGCGTCCTGGCCCAGGAGATCTCGCCCGAGTTGGTGCCCGGGGCGGACCTGCAGTCGACTGAGGACCTGATCGGCCCCTACGCCCTGCACGACTTCTTCCTCTTCCACCTGCTGAGCCGCGGCGCCGCCCCCTCCAAGATCGCCTTCCTGGCCTGGCGGGCCTGGCGCGACCCGGCGGCCGGCGACTGGCCCCCCGGCTGGCCGGCGACCGCTCGCCCGGCCTACGGCCTGGCGACCATCCGGGGCCACCTGGCGGTCTTCTTGGAGCGCTTCTTCGCCCACCAGTTCAAGCGCAGCGCCCAGCCCAACGGCCCCAAGGTCCTGGCCGGCGGCGCCCTCAGCCCCAGGGGCGACTGGCGCATGCCGGCCGATGCCCGCGCCACCGCCTGGCTGGCCGAGCTGGACGCCGCCCTGCCGCCCGACCGCTCCGAGGCCGAGTGGCTGACATCGCCCGGCGCCGCCGGCCTCGGTCTCGCCTAGCAGCCCGCCATCAGCCGACTCGATTGACAGCTTGCCAGGCGCCGCCGGCCTCGGCTTCGCCTAGCACCCCATCTAGGGCCGCCACGCTGGGACAGTTGCCCCGTCCGCCCCGTCGGGCGACGGTCTTCGGGGCGGTGGTCCCGTGGCGCCACAACGGGCGCCCGTTCCGTGATGTCGTGGCGGGCGACGGTCGCGTGGTCCTGGTTGGCGGCGGGCTAAACGGGGGCGCCCCCGCTAGATCATTCGGCTCTGTCACACCCCCCGGGCATAATGGGGTCTTGGGTTGCCCCCGGCGGCAGTCCAGGGCGAGGAGGATCGGACATGGACCAGGTGGGCGCGGCTTTCCAAGTCGATTTGCGCGGGGTGGTCGATCTGCTGGCCCGCCATCTCTACTCCGGCCCCAATGTTTATTTGCGCGAGTTGTTGCAAAACGGCGTCGACGCCATCACCGCCCGTCACGCCCACGAGCCCGACGCCCCGGCCACGATCCGGTTGCGGCCCTGGCGCGACGACGGCTTGGAGATCAGCGACAGCGGTGTCGGCCTGACCCCGGACGAGGCGCGCGAACTCTTGGCCACGGTCGGGCGCAGTTCGAAGCGCGACCTCGATCTGGGGGTCGGCCGGCAGGAGTTCCTGGGCCAATTCGGCATCGGCTTGTTGTCGGCTTTCATGGTGGCCGACGAGATCGAGCTGGTCTCGCGCTCGGCCGTCGACCGGACGGCCCCGACGGTGCGCTGGACCGGCCACGACGACGGCCGCTACGACCTGGCCGAGCTGTCCCGCCGCGACGATGACGCCGCCCCCGGCTCGGTGGTCCGGATTCGGCCCCGCCGGGGGATGGAGCATTGGCTGGCCACCGACACGGTGGCGGCCTTGGCGGTCGAGTTCGGCTCGTTGCTGCCCTGCGACATCGCCGTCGAGGTGCCGCTGGGCGCCGGGACGGCCTGGCGGCGGGTGAGCGAGCCCGAGCTGCCCTGGGAGCGGGCCTACCCCCACGAGCTGGCGCGGCGCCAGGGGTTGGCCGAGTTCTGCGAGCGCACCCTCGGTTTCACGCCCATGGCGACTATCGATTTGAAGGTGCCTTTGGCCGGCCTGACCGGCGTGGCCTTCGTCCTGCCGACGGCTGTGCCGCCGGGGGCGGGCGGCCACCACCGGGTCTATCTCAAACGCATGTTGCTGGGCAACCGAGTCTCCGGGCTGCTGCCCGACTGGGCCTTCTTCGTCCGCTGCGTGGTCGACGCCACGGCACTGACGCCGACGGCCTCGCGCGAGCAGTTGTACTCGGACGAAGTCTTGTTGGCCACCCAAGAGGCCTTGGCCCAGACGGTGCGCCAATGGGTGATCGACTTGCTGGGTCAACAATCGAACCTGGCTAAGTTGTTCATTCGGACCCATCACTTGGCGGTCCGTTCGCTGGCTCTGACCGACGACGCCATGCTCGACTTGGTGGCCCAGGTGTTGCCCTTCGAGTCGACCGACGGCCCGAGGACGCTGCGTGAGATCGCCGACGACAACGACGAGGTGGTTTACACCAGTTCGCTGGAGGAGTATCGCCGGGTGGCAGCGGTGGCCCGGGCCCAGGGCGTGGTCCTGGTCAACGCCGGCTACGTCTACGACGGCGAGTTGTTGGAGCGGTTGTCGCGCCGGCCGGGCTGGCACATCCGGCCCCTGCGCCAACAAGACATCTCCCAGGTGTTGAGCCCGGTCGATCCGACGCGGGAACTGGAGATTCTGGACTCCTTGGCGGCGGCGGTCGAGATCGCCCAGCCGCTCGACGTCCAGCCGCTGGTGCGCCGCTTCGAGCCGGACGCCCTGCCGGCCATCCTGCTGGGCGGGCGGGACGACGACTACCACCTGCCGGACGGGGCGGCCGAGGACGACCCCTGGGCGGCGGTGCTGGCCGACTTGGAGCCGGAGACCGGCGGGTCGCGCCAACTGGTCTTGAACGACGCCAACCCCACCATCCGCCAATGGGTCAAGCTCGACCCGGCCTCGCCCGTGTTCGCGGCCGGCCTGCACTCGATGTATGTCTCGGCCGTGCTGTTGTCGGGCGAGCCGCTGCGGGTGGCCGAGGCCGAGTTGATGAACCAGTCGCTCAGCGTCTTGCTCCAGGCCGGTTTGGCCGGGCAGGGGCCGGCGGCCAAGGATGACGATGGCCCGTTCCCTCATTGAGGCCAACGCCGCCATCGGGCGGGTGCGGGCGATGCCCTACGGGCAGGCCCGGAGCGAGGCCGCCGAGCGGGAGGTCCGCCTGATCGAGCGGGAGGGGCCGCCCGAGGCCAAGGCCTACGCCTTGACCTCGCTGGTCGAGGCCCTGACCTGGGCCAACGAGCCCGACCGGGCGACGCTCCATTTCACCCGGCTGTTGCGCTGGTGGGACGAGCGCCCGGAGCTATTCGACCATTATGACCAATCGGTCTTGTTCTGGGAGTTCGGCTGGGTGATGTCCGATCTGCCGCGCAACCCGGCTGTCGCCAAGCAGCGGATCGACGACACCTTGGACGATATGGAGCGGCGTTTCGCCGTCGCCAACCGGGGGATGGAGCGGGTCTGGTCGGCCCGCCTGGACTGGGCCATGATGCGCGGCGGCGACGACGCCGAGGCCGTCTTCACCCGTTGGCTGACCCAGCCGCTCGACCCGGAGGACTCCTGCCCGGCCTGCCACGAGGACGCCCGGGCGGGCTATTTGATGTGGCGGGGGCAGCGTCAGGAAGCCATCGCGGTGCTGCGCGCCGCCATCGACTCGGAGTTGACCTGCTCGCGCGAGCCGGCGGCCATGCTGACCCATCTGGCCGCCGCCCTGCTGGACGAGGGGGACTACGACCAGGTCGAGGCCGTCCTGCCCCAGGCCCTGGCCGAGCTGGGCAAGGCCGCCATCACCAACCTGGGGCTGGACCGGGCGTTGGTTTTCGAGATCTTCGGCCGCTCGGGCCGCCCCGACCTGGCGGGCGAGTTGCTGGCCGAGCGGGGGCGGGAATGGGCCTCCGGGACCCCCTACGGCCGGCTGGAAGCCTGGCGCCATTTGGCGGCCGGGACCGGCGGCCTGGTCGCCACCAGTCACGGCCAGGCGCCGCTGACCCTGCCCGGGTCGCCGGCCCAGACGGCAGCCGAGTTGCACCAGTGGGCGCTGGAGCAGGCCTGGCCGCTGGCCCGCCAATTCGACCGCCGCAACGGCACGGCGGAACAGACCCGACGGCTGCGGGCGGCGTTGGAGAAGCCGGCGGCCGACCGCCGGCTGGAGTTCGCCCTGCCCAGCGCCGAGCCCGCCGCCAACCGCAGCCCCGTCCCAGACTCGGCTGTGGCCCTGTCCCGCCCGCCGGCCGACGGTCCGACGGCGGCCCCGACGGCGGCCCGGCGGCTGGCCGAGACGGAGTTGGCGGCCGACGGCCGGCCCGCGGCGGCGGCCCGCGCCTTCGCGCAGGCCGCCCGCCAGGCCCAGGAACAGGGCCTGCTGCGGGAGTCGGGCTGGTGCTGGGCCGAGGCGGCCCACTGCTGGCAGACCGTGGAGCTGTCGACTCGAGCCGATGCCTTGGTGGCGGGGCGTCAGGCCGGACGGTCCGCCGATGACGGCGGGTCGGCCGTCGGGGCGGAGGAACGGCCGAGGCGACGCTGGGGCCGTCACGGCGACGGGCCGAAGACTCGCCGCCTGGGCCGGGCCGACGGATCCTCTCACGACGCCTCTCACGACGACGAGGCCGAAGCGGGGCGGCTAGGGCGGGTCGACTGGTCCCCGGGCGATGTCGCCTCAGACGACCGGGCCGCGACGGGGGGTCGGCCGGGGACGGCCAGCCGGGCCTACGCCGAGGCCCTGTCCCGCTTGGTGGCGGCCGATGTGCCGGGCGAGGAGTTGGCCCGGGTGCTGGTGGCCTGGGCGCCCGTGGTCGCTCCGGGTGACGAGGCGGCTTTCACAGCCGCCGCCGGCCGGGCCTTGGACGGCCTGCCAGAGCCGCCCGAGGACCAGAGCCGGCCCGTCACCGTCATCCCCTTCGACGTCTTCCCCCTGCTGCGCCGCCAGCTCAAGGCCCGGGCCGACATCGAGGACGCCTGGGCCCGGGTGCTGTCTCGCCGGGCCAAGCGGTTGGCGGCGACGGCCGGAGCGGCTCAGGCGGGGGATCCCGACTCGGCTCGGCGCGATGCCTTGGCCCGCGTCCAAGCGGCGTCCAAGCTTTACAAAGGGCTGGGCCTGAGCCTGGACCAGGCCCACGCCGATTGGCTGGTGGCCCGGCTGGAGGTCGCTGCGGGTGACACCGCCGAGGCCGCCGACCGGTTGCGGACCGCGGCCGAGCTATTCCAGCGGGCCGGCCGCCGGGCGGCCCGCCATCATCAAGATATATTGTCCGAGCTGGCCCTGGTGGAGGGCGCGGGGGCGACTCGGCCGCTCGCCTTGTCCAGGTGCCTGTTGGACTACGACAAAGACCGGCCGCGAGCGGCGATGCCAGCCGCCGCCCCGGCGGCGACCAGCGGGGCGGCCGAGGCGAGTCGGGCGACGACCGACCCGGGCGGCGAGGCGGCCCCGACGGACCGGGCGGCGGTCGGCGGTCGGCGTAGGCTGGGCGACATGGGCTATTTCACCCGGCCGGACGGCTCGCCGCTGTCGGTCGAGGTGGCGCCGCTGAGCAACGAACGTGTTCAGGTGTGCCTCGACTCGCATGACTGGCACTACCGCGTCGACTCCGACGGCGACATCGGCGGTTGGTGGGACGGCCACTGGTTCTACTTCTTCGTCCGCGGCTACGACCATGAGATCTTGTTCGTCCAGGGGCGGTGGGACCGGGGTCTCAAGGGCGACCAGCTTGAGGCGCTGATCCGCTGGGCCAACGACTGGAACCGCGACCATCTGTGGCCTAAACTGGCGGCCGTCGAACGCGAGGACAGCGTCATCATGCTGGCCAGTCTCGGTGCCAGCTACGCCCAAGGCCTGACCGACGCCCAGTTGGACGAGCACGTCCGAGGGGCGATAGCGACCTCTATCGACGCCTTCAACTGGTTGGACGAGCAGTATCCGGTCGAGGCGGCGGCGGCCAGCGCGAACGAGTGATCGAGTGACGGGGGGCAAGGATGTCTGACCAGTCGATACCGGAGGCGCCATCCGGCTTCCGAGTCTATCCCATTGATCCGGAAGCCGGGGACGGGTCGCCGCCGCCGCTGTCGCCCTCGGACCGTGGTGTTGTCGGCTCGGACGGACGAGGGGCGGGGGCGGCCGGCTTAAACCAATCGACTGCGGGCTGGGGCGGCCTGGGCGCGGCCCCGACCGCCGGGACGGCCCCGGCCCCCGGCTTCGGCGGGCCGATGACGCTGCCCGGCGGCGGGGTGGCGGCGTCGGGCAGCGTCCCCGGCCGGCCGGCGCCGGTCGCCCCCGCCCCGGTCCCCGAGCCGCCCGCCGGCTCGGCCGTCGCCTCCCCGGCGGGGGGATGGTTGTTGACGCCGGGCGACGACACGGCCTTGGCTCCCCGGACGAATGTGGCCTGGAACGCGCCCGACCCGACGCCGGGCCGCCCCCGGGGGCGGCCGACGGGCAAGCCACGGTCCCTCGGGTTGCTCCTGATAGTGGTGGGGTCAGCCATCATCTTGGGCCTCGGCCTGGCTCTCACCTCCTGGAGGTGGTACGGGTCCAACACCTACGAGATGGAAGCCGCCCCGGTGGCCGAGGGCTACGGGTATGGGTACAACTACGACTACGAGTACAACTACGACTACTCCGGGTCTGATTTCAGCGAGACCGATCTGAGCGACGCCGACTTCGTCCAGGCCTCTATGAGCGGCGTCAACTTCGCCCGGGCCGATCTGTCTCGGGCCGACTTCACCCAGGCGTTGCTGACCTACGCCCGCCTCCTGCAGGTGTCGGCCGACGGGGCCTTGTTCGACCAGGCCGACCTGACCGGGGCCGACCTCACCCGGGGCAGTTTCCAGTCCGCCTCCTTCATCATGGCGCAGCTAGGCGAGGCCGGCCTCTTCCGGGCCAATCTGGCCGGGGCCGACCTGTCCAACGCCAATCTGATCCGGGCCGACCTCTCTCGGGCCGACCTGACTAAGGCCGACCTCTCCCGGGCCGACCTCTCCTGGGCCAATCTGGCCGGGGCCGACCTGCGCGGCGCCCGCTTCGACCAGGCCGACTTGTCCGAGGCCGACCTCGACGGCGCTCTCTACGACAGCGAGACGGTCTGGCCGGACGACTTCACCATCCCGACCGGGGCCGTCGAGGTCGTCTGACCGACGATTGGGCGGAGCCGCCGTTTTCGAATACGCCTCTTCGGTTCAAGGCAGTAGCGCTACCACCACCGCTGCCACGGACACTGCGGCGAACAAAATAAGAGCGACGAACCACAGTCCCCGGCTGCGGTAGCGGGCCAACCGTTTTTCCAGCGAATCTATCGGGTGTCGGAACCACCTACCCAGACGTTCAGTCAGACGCTCGGCCGCCCGGAATTCGGGTTCGGATTTCTTGTGCAATTGCGGCATCTGGAGCCGCTTCTCGTAATGCCATAATTGGTCTGCTTTGGCCAGCTGATTCGCCGAATGCTTCGCAAACAACTGAGCCCCGGCGACGGCCGTGAACGCGCTGAGTCCGCCGGCCAGCACTCTCGCTATCGTGGGAGCGTCGCTCAAGGCGATAGTCAACAAGAACGCCATTGCCGTCATGGCGAGCGCTGGAGTCTGCCACATCAACTCGTTGTGCGACACGTAGTCGGCGTGCAGTGACTCGTAGACCAGAGCCAAGTTGTATTCCGGCAGCGCGGCGACCATCTCAGCGGTCCCAGGCCACAGGTCACCCGCCGGAAGACATTCTCGGGGAAACCACTGGAAGGCGAGCGCCTCACCTTCTTCGGACACCGTCACAACGGCTCTCGACGGCATCGTCAGCGTGTAGCACGTGGCGATGGCGTGCTTTGACGGATCGAATCCAAAGCCTTGCTCACGCCGCCTAAAGAACTGGTTAGTGAAGAATGGTTCCCGCGACAGTTGTGCTGACTCGGGGAGATCGCCAATGGTCGCATTCACATGTCGCAACGCCGCATGGTCGAGGTGTTCGTCCAACAAGACCCGGCCACCAAGATGACACCAGACCTCCCGGTCCTGGAACACTCGTTTGATGAGGCCGACTTGCGCAACCAAGCCCGTATCGTGGTCGATCATGATAGGTAGAATGTCCACACAGGCGACCGGTGTTTGGGCCGTGATCGACCGATAGTCTTTCTCGGATAACAGGCCTTTCTGGCTTCTCCGCGCGATACTGACCATGCGACCATTCTCCCATCCCACTGGGCGGTCATGTCCCAAGTTCGAGTCCTAGTGGACAGGCTACCTACTGAAGGGCCACACCTCTTGCTGACTAAGTGGGCGGTCGGCCGTCGACAGCGCTCTTTCCGCTCGCACCAACGAGCGGCGGCCCGAAGCTCGGCGTGGGCCTCGGGGTGCTCGCGGTGACGGTCCATTTCCGCGATTTCGACCATGGACTCCATCAGATCATCCCACAGGCGGCGAGCCTCGGGATGGGGGATACGGTCGCGGTTGTCGACCTTCACCATTGCCGCTGGTCGGCGTCAGGCTGGCACTCGACGTCCGAGCCAGGCGGCCAACGCTGTCGTGGGTCCGGACCCCGGCGGGCTCGGCTGGACCGGTCCGAACGGTATCGGGCCGCCGCGTGGGTGGTCGGAGATGTGTTGGCGGGCGGCGTCGAGCGCAACTTCTGCGACCGCTGTGGGGCCTTCGAGCGGTTGCCCAGTGGCAACGGCCAAATCCCACCCGTGAACCAGTAACTCCGTCACATAGTGGGCCAAGGCCGTGCTCCCATCGACTTGGAGGCCAGGTGGGACCGTCAGTGTCTGGTCGAGGACGGAGTCGTCGTTCCACACCTCCCAAAGTTCGGTCTCGGCGGCGGCGAAGAGAGACGGCCAATCGGCCTCCAGGCCGGCTTCGATCACGGAGGGAACGGAGAACGGGTTCTGGCCTTGGCCGATGGTCGCCACGCGGTGGACGACTCCGACGATGTGGCGCAGCAGATCGTGGACGTTCCACTTTGAGCAGGGAGTGGGAAGCGCCGATTGCTCCGGCGCGAGGTTCGAGATGAGGGCGCCCACCCAGTCGAGGGTGAGCCGGAACGGTGTTCTCATGTCTGGGACAACTTGGGGCATGGGATGGTCCTTTCGCTAAGGCGTCGGTCGAGGTCGGCGACCTGCTGTGCCGTCCTGAGCCCTATCTTGTTGAGGAAACATGACATCTAGTGTCCTGTTTTTCTGACACAATCAAGTCGTGCGCGCTAACCGCCTGCTTTCACTGTTGTGGCTGCTCAAGTCGGGCCGCTCGTGGACGGCGGCGACTTTGGCCAAAGAGTTGGAAGTGTCGGCCCGGACGGTTCTCCGGGACGTGGAGGCACTCTCGGCGGCCGGCGTTCCGGTCTACTGCGACCGGGGTCGGGCGGGGGGCGTCCGGTTGTTGCCGGGATTCACGACCGACGTGGCGGCTCTGACCAGCGGGGAGGCACAAGCGCTATTGTCCGCGGTGGCGGCGGCCCCGTTGACCGCTCTGGGGCTGGCCAGTGACCTGAGCTCGGCCCTACGCAAAATCACGGCCGCCCTGCCGGAACAGACACTCCCCAGCGTCCGACTGGCCGACCGGATCCTGATCGATCCCGGCGGCTGGCACGGCATTCCCGCCCCGGCAGGCTTCGACGCTCTACAACGGGCTGTCTTGGAGGGTCGTCGTCTGGCCTTTCGCTACCAATCGCGCACCGCCGACCGACCGGCGCGGCGGACAGTCGATCCGGCGGGGCTGGTCAACGCGGCTGGCGCTTGGTATGTGGCCGCGTTCCACCGGGGACGCCTGCGCTTCTACCACACCTGGCGCATCTCTAGAGTTGAGCCGCTCCGTGAGCCCGCCCGCATACCCGGCGAGTTCGACCTGGCCGCCGCCTGGGCGCAAGCGCGATCGGTTTGGCACGAGAGCCACGTCCCAGTGTCCGCCCGGGTCCGCCTCCGCTTGAGCGCCGCGAGCAGGCTTCACCCCTCCGTCCAGCCGATCACGCTTCCGCCGGGCAGCCCCGACAGGTGGGTCGAACTCGACCTGGGCTTCAAAGACATGGCCCAGGCGGTGGCCGTCTGCGCCTCGGTGGGCGCCGATCTGGTCGTCCTGGCCCCGGCCAAGCTGCGTGACGCCATCATCGAGCGTTGTCGGCAGGTGCTCGAACTCTACAACCAGCCCGAGGCGAGCTGAAGACAAAGCTCCAGGATGGCGCTGCCGTACATCAGTTTTCCGTCACGGTGAAAGTCGTCAGGCGCAGTGTCTCCACCGCCTGGTCGTCCAACCAGGCGGTAACGGCGGCCCGCCGGACCTGGCCGCGGAGCGACGCCCCGGCCAGCCCGCTCCCGGGTGCTGTAACAATGGTTGGTGTGACTGGCTCATCCGCGCCCGATGGCGCCGCCGCGCGGGGCGTGGGCGGCGCGGTCCGGCGGGCGGCGGCCTGGTGGCGGGGCAGCCGTCTGGGCCGGATGCTCAAGCGCTATTCGGCGGCCAAGCCGGCTTCGGCCCGCTGCTGGCCGCCGGGTACTGCCTGGGATACGCCCTGGTCGGCTTCGGCCCCGCCCCGGTTATCCGCGACCGCCGGGGAAGGCGAGTCCGGGTGTGAGGCCGTAGAGGCTGTGACGCGGCCCAAGCCGTGATCGGTCCCGTCCCGGTTCGATTCCACGAGCCGGGACGGGACCGCGCGACTGGCCCGGCCACCGCGTGCTGGCTCAGCCCAGATTCACCGATGATCCCCGTGGCGAGCGGCGTCCCACGGGTGTGATGGCGGTGTCGGCGGCGCGAAGACGGACTGGACGTCCGTTGAGTGTCGGCGGTGCCGCCATCACACCCGGATGGGGTCGCTCGGTAGTCGAGAATCGGTGGATCTGGGCTCAGTCATTCTCCACCGGCAGGCGGGGGACGGCGGCGATCAGGTCGCGGGTGTAGGTCTGGCGCGGGTGGCCCAGCACTTGGCCGGTGGCGCCGGCCTCCACCACTCGGCCCCGGGCCATCACGATTAAGTGGGAGCACAGCTCGGCCACCACCGCCAGGTCATGCGACACCATCACCAGGGCCAGGCCGCGTTGGGCGGCGATGGTCCGCAGCAGGTCGACCAGCTCCACCTTGGTGGCCTGGTCCAGGGCGCTGACGGGCTCGTCCGCCAACAGGGCACGGGGCTCGGTCAGCAGCGCCCGGGCGATGGTGATGCGTTGGCGTTGGCCGCCGGAGAACTCGTGCGGCCAACGCTCGGCCATGGCCGGCTCCAGGCCGACGGCCGCCAGCATGGCGGCGCAGCGGCTGCGACGGCCCTCGCGGGAGGGCTCCAGGCCTAGGGCGATCAGCGGCTCGGCCAGCGCCGCGCCGATCCGCTGGCGCGGGTCCAGCGAGTTGTAGGGGTCTTGGAAGACGACTTGGACGCGGCGGCGGAAATAACGCCGCCGGGCGGGGGAGCGTAGCGTCAGGGGGGCACCCTCGAAGCGGACGTGGCCGTTGCGCAGATCGCGGATCAGGCCCGCCATGATGGCCAGGGAGGTGGACTTGCCCGAGCCGGACTCGCCCACCAAGCCCAGGGCCTGGCCGGCCCCCAGCGACAGGTCGAGCCGGTTGACGGCGTCCCGTTTCTGGCCCGGGTAGCGGTAGGAGACGCCGCTCAGCTCGATGATCGGCCCGGCGGCGTCATCCGGGTGGCCGGGGGCGGTTCCACGGCCACCCGGCCCGCCGGCTCCGGCAGTGTTGCGGGGCGGGCCGTCGTTGATCGGACTGGCGGTCGCTCCGCCGTCGACTCCGGCCGCTGCGGGAGACGGTTTCATCGCGGCGCCCCTTCGGGTCGGGCCAGGCCGCTGGTGGCCTGATCTGTGAAACCGGTTGGTGGCATAGCGGCGCCTCCTAAGGTCAGGCCGAGGCCGTTGTCGGCTCTATTGGTGACTGGGGCGGCGGTGCCGTCGCCCGTGGAAAGGATTGGTGTCAACCGGTTCACCGCAACACCTCTTCCATGGGTTGGCCGGCCCGGTCCAGGGCGGTCTGGAAACGCCGGGCCGAGGCCACCAGGCGGGCGGTGTAGGGGTGGCGCGGCCGGGCCACCAGCTGGGCGGCGGGGCCGTGCTCGACCAGGCGTCCGGACCGCAGCACCGCCAAGCGGTCGCTGACCGCTGCCGCCACCGCGATGTCGTGGGTGACGAACAACAGCGACATCGACCGTTGCCGGGCCAGACGGTCGATCAATTCCAGGACGCCCCGTTGGACCGTGGCGTCCAGGGCCGTGGTCGGCTCGTCGGCGATCAGAAGCGTCGGGTCGCAGGCCAGGGCCATGGCCAGGGCCACCCGCTGGCGCTGGCCGCCGGACACCTGATGGGGGAAGGCCCGGGCGATCTGGTCGACCTCGTCCAGGGCGACGGCGGCCAACGCCTGGCGCACCGCCTGCTCCAGGGCCTCCCCGCGCAGGCCGTGATGGCGGCGCAACGGCTCGGCCAATTGTCGGCCCAGCCGCATCAAGGGGTCGAGCGCTGTGGCTGGCTCTTGGAAGACCAAGGCCACCTTGGCGCCGCGCACCGTCCGCCAGGTCCGCTCATCGGCCCCGACCAGCTCCTGGTCGTCCAGTTGGATGGAGCCAGCGGCGGCCAATCCGGCGGGCAGCAGGCCGGCGACGGCGTAGGCCAAGGTCGATTTGCCGGAGCCGGACTCGCCCAACAGTCCCAGCCGCTGGCCGGCCGGTAGCTGGAGATCGACCGCCTCCAACAGCGGCCGCCCCGCCGAAGCGGCCCGCACGGTCAGGCCGGCTATGGCCAGGCCGGCGCTCATGCCCGCCCCCGGGCCACCGGGTCGGCCAGCTCGCGCAGGCCGTCCGCCAGATAATTGGCCCCGATGACCAGCACCAGCACCATCACCCCGGGGGCGATGGCCTCCACCGGGGCGGTCAAGACGGTTTGCTGGGCCTCCTTCATCAGCCTCCCTAGGGAGGCGTTGGGCGGAGGCACCCCCAGGCCGAGATAAGACAAGGTGGCCTCGGCCAGGACGCCGACGCCGAAGGACAGGGCGAAATTGACCACCAGCATGGTCCACATATTGGGCAGCAGGTGGCGGAAGGTGATGGCCCAGAGGCTCGAGCCGGAGACGATGGCGGCGGTGACGAAGGCCTGGCCCCGGACGCGGCGGGCCAGGATGCGGCTCAGCCGGGCGACATAGGCGCTCTGGGCCAGGCCGATGGCGATGATCACGGTGGCCGTGGAGCGGCCCTGAGCGGCGCCGATGACCATCGCCAGCAGCAAGGTGGGGAAGGCCAGCATGACGTCGAAGACCGAGGCGGCGGCGTCGTCCAGCCAGGGCTTGGCCCAGGCCGCTGCCAGGCCCACCGCCGTCCCCGCCAGGGCGGCGATGCCGGCCGCCCCCAGGCCGACCTGGAGGGCGATGCGGGTGCCGACCATGACGAAGGAGGCGGTGTCGCGGCCCAGCTTGTCCGTGCCCAGCCAATGGTCGAGGCTGGGTGCCTCCAAGCGCCCGCCGGCGGTGTCGGTCAGGTTGTAAGGCGTCCAGAACAGCGACACCACCGCCACCAGCAGGCCGAGGCCGACCAGAACCGCGCCCACCACCAGGGTCGGCCGCCGGCGGGCGCGGCCGGCTCTGGCGGGGCGGTCGTCGGCGGGCGCGGCGGCCGGGGAAGACGGGCTGGCGGGTTGGAGGGCGTCCGGGGCGGGCGAGTCCAAAGCGGTGGGCCGGTCGGCGGCCGGGCCAGAGGTGGCGTAGGTCGGGTCCGTCGTGGTCGCGGGCGGTCGCCGGTCGGCCTCCCGTCCGGCGGTCGTCGGTCCGGTCAAGGCGGTCATGAGGCCTCCTGGGAATGGTGTTGGCGCAAGCGGGGGTCGATCAGCCGTTGGGCGATGTCGGCGGCGAAACCGACCAGCAGCACCCAGCCGGTGACGATCAGCAGCGTCCCCTGGACCACCGGGTAGTCGTGTTTCTCGATCCCTTGGACCAGCAGGGCGCCGACGCCGGGCAGGGAGAAGACCGACTCCACCACCACCGCCCCCATGATGGTGGTGCCGAGCTCGACGCCCAGCACCGAGACCACCGGCACAGCGGCGTTGCGCAGGCCGTGCCTCAGGAAGGCCGCCGGCAGCGAGGCCCCCAGCGAGCGGGCGGTGCGCAGGTAGTCGCTGCCCAGCACGTCCAGGGCGGCGGCCCGGACATAGCGCGTCAGGTAGGCCACCTGGCCGCCCAGAGCGATGGTCGCCGTCGGCAGCGCCAGGTGGGCCGCCACCAGATCGGGCCGGCCCCAGCCGGCGCCGGGGAAGCCGCCCGAGGGCAGCCAGTTCAGCCCCAGGGCCACCAGCCAGACCAGGATCAGGCCGACCCAGAAGACCGGCACGGCCACGCCGATCTGGCTCAGGCCGGACAGCCCGACGCCGTACCAGCGGTCGGCCTTGAAGGCCGCCAGGCAGCCCAGGCCGACGGCCAGCAGGGCGGACAGCAGGAAGGCCGCCACGATCAAGGGCAGGGTGACCGTCAGGCGCTGGGCGATCTCGGCGGCGACCGACTGGCCGCTGGCCAGCGACCGGCCCAGGTCGAGACGGCCCAGCCCGGCCAGCCAGCGCTCCAACTGGACGCCCCAGGGCAGGTCGGAGCCGACCTTGGCCCGGGCGGCGGCCACCTGCTCGGCGGTGGCGTCCTGCGACAGCAGGGCGTTGGCCGGGTCGCCCGGCAGGATCCGCAACAGCCAGAAGACCAGCAGGGCGGAGGCCGCCAGCGAGGCCAGCAGCAGAGCCGAGCGGCGGACCAGGTAGGCGGCCATCAGGGTTTGACGATGTCACGGGCCTGGAACTGGGAGTTCAAGCCGTGCAACTGGTAGCCCGCCAAATCGGATTTCGCCACCACGATCTGGGGATAGAGGTAGAGCCAGGCCGAGGCCGCCTGCTCGGCCAGGCGGGTGTTGGCTTGGCGCATCAGCTCGGCCTGCTCGGCGCTGGTGGCGGTGCTCTGCGACTGGCGGTAAAGCCGTTGGAACTCGGCGTCGTCCCAGCCGAAATAGAAATTGGGATTGGCGTAGCGGTCGATGTCGCGGTCGTTGACGTGCTCCTGCAGGGTGGCCGCGAAATCGTGTCCCTGCAGCACCCGCTCGTACCACTCGTCGGCCGTGATCAAATTGATCTCCACCTTGACGCCGACTTGGGCCAGCTCGGACTGGACGAATTCGGCCACCGTCGGGTGGGGGTCGTAGGTCGGCGTGTCCAAGACGAAGCCGAAGCCGTCGCCCAGGCCGGCCTGGTCCAACAATTGGCGGGACAATTCGGGGTCGTAGGGGTTGACCCCGGTCAAGTCGATGTACCAAGGGTCTGTCGGGGCCGCCATCGAGCCGATCAACTGGCCGTAGTCGCCCCAGATGGAGCGCAATAGCTTCTCCCGATCAATGGCGGAGTAGATAGCCCGGCGCACCCGGACGTCGTCGAAGGGCGCCACTTTGTCGTTGAAGGCCAGCAACAGCTTGGTGGTGGAGGACGAGTCGGTGATGGTGTATTGGGCCTGGTTCTCGAACTGGGCCAGCGAGTCCGGGCTCTGCAATTGGGCGATGATGTCGATGTCGCCGCTGGCCAGGGCGTTGGCCAGGGCGCTGGCGTCGGTGAAGTAGTGGAAGACGACCGCGCCGTTGCGGGCCGGCCGGCCCCAATAGGCGTCGAATCTCGCCAGGCTGAGGGTGGCGCCGTGTTTCCAGTCGTCGAAGCGGTAGGGGCCGGTGCCGTCGGCCTCGGACTCCAGGTCGGCCAAGGCCGTGTTGACCACCCAGACGTAGGACAACTGGTACTCGAACTCGATCCACGGCGCTTTCAAGTGGAACACCACGGTCGAGTCGTCGGTCGCCTCGACCGAGTCGATGGCCCCGTTCAAGACGTTGACCCTAGGGCTTTGGTAGGTGGCGTTGGTGAACAAGTCGTAGGAGGCGGCCACGTCGGCCGCCATCAACGGTTTGCCGGAATGGAACCCGACGCCCTCTTGGATGGTGACGGTTCTGGTCAGGCCGTCCTCGCTGGTGGCCACGTCGGCGGCCAAGTTGGGCTCGACCGAGCCGTCGTCGTTCAACCGGAACAAGGCCTCGTAGACATTGCCGTAGAAGGCCTGGGTCAGTCCCTGGCCGCCGCCGCCGACGAAGGACAGGTTGGTCGGCTCGTAGAGCGAGCCGACGTGGATGGTGGCCTCCGGGTCGCTGGCGGCCCCGGAGCCCGGGGCACCGCTGATACCGGTGTCGGGGACGGCGTAGGTGGAGCCGCAGGCGCCCAGCAGGGCCAGCAGCGGGACGGCGGCCAGACGCCGCAGGGTGGAGCGGGCGGAACCAGTGGTGAAAGACATAGTGGTTTCTCTTTTCGGGAGTGACGGCGGTGGGCGGAAGGGCGGTCCGGGGCGTGGCCCCGGGGCGGGACGAGGTGTCGGGTCAGCGGGCGCGGCCGGGACAGACGCGGCCGGGACAAACGGGCGTGGCACAGGCGCGGCCGGGACGGTCGGGGGAGTCGTGGTAAGGGCGGGCGGGGCGGCGCCTCTGGTCGCCCAAGTCTGGGTCGGGGTGAGATTCGAAGACGGCGAATCCGTCACCGGACCGACCCCTCAAACCCCCATCCAGGAACCCAGCCCCAACGCGCCGATCCACAAGATTTGACAATTTCTCGCGGGTGAAGAAGGGGCGGGCCGGATGGAGGTGGCTGGGAGAAAGGCGGGCCGGGGGGAGCTGGGCCAGGCGGGGTTGGCCGGGGGAGACACGGGTCGGACGGAGGTGGCCGGGAGAGAGGCGGGGGCGGGGAACGGGGGTTGTTGGCGTGGTGGTCATGCTGGCTCCTGGGAGTGTCGGGTCGGTCCGGCCGGATCGTCCCGGCCGCGGGTCACAGGTTCAGCGACAACAACCGGACACGACGCCGAGGACCGGGCGCGAGGCGCCGACGATTGTCCCCAGCAACAGCATGGCAGGAACCATAGCACCCATCTCCTCGGCTGCCGCCGCGCCGGGTCCGCGCCGGCCGGCTCGAAGCCCCGGGCCCGCCTGGCCCGCCGGGTGGCGAGGGCCAAGCCGCGGGGCTGGGCGGCGGCGGTGAAACCGGTCGCGCCCGCTGGCGGGCGCCTGGACCGGCCAGGCGCCCGGACCCGAATCGCTCCGCCCGGGCCGGCGCCGCGGCTTTGGCGTTCAAATGGCGATGCGCCCCCGACTGTGGGTATAGACTCCCTTTGGTTCGAGCACCCCGTTGCTCAGACAGCTTCCCATCCGTCTTAGCCAGGGGAGAAGGGAACCCCATGCGTCATCTCCGAGTCCGCCGTCTCACCAGCCTGCTGGCCGCCGCCGGCCTGGCCATAGCCGGACTGGCCGGCCTGGCCGCCCCGCCGGCCGTGGCCGCCAGCTCCGAGGGGACCGAGTTCTGGCTGGTCTTCGACGCCAACAATATTGGCTGGGGCGCCCAATCGCTGATGGTCTACGTCTCCGGGGCCGTCGGCACGACCGGCGTGGTGGAGGTGCCGGGCCTGTCTTTGAACTACCCCTTCACCATCCCGGCCGACGGCCTGGCCGCGGTGACGGTCGACCCGACGGCCCGGGTGGGCATGGGCCTGTACGTAAGTGTGGGCGGCCAGACGACCGAGTCGCGGGCCATCCACGTCACGGCCGCAAACCCGGTGACGGTTTACGGCCTCAACCAGATCGCGTACACCACGGACGCCTTTCTGGCCTACCCGGTGGACGCCCTGGACACCCGCTACCGAGTGGTCGACTACGGCCAGCTCAACGGTTTGGTGGGCATTTTGGACATAACCGCCGCCCAGTTCTCGGTCGTGGCCAGTCAGGCCGGCACGACCCAGGTCCACATCGAGCCGCCGGCCGGCTCCGGGCTGGCGGCCATCGATGTCAACCTCCAACTGGGCGAGGCCTTCGAATGGCAGACCATCACCACCGCCACTGGCGCCCTGGTCACGGCTGATAAGCCGGTGGCGGTCTTCGGCGGCTCCCGCTGCGCCAACGTCCCGCCCGGCGTGGCGGCTTGCGACCACCTGGTCGAGCAACTGGCCCCGACCTCGACCTGGGGCCAGACCTTCGTCACCTTCCCCCTGGCCACTCGGACCGGGGGCGACACCTTCCGCTTGGTGGCCGATCAGGACGACACCACCATCACCATTCAGAAGAGCACCCCGGAGACGGTCACCCTGGCGGCTGGCCAGTTCCACGAGTTCATGGCCGACGAGCCCATGACCATCCAGGCGGACAAGCCCATCGCCGTCGCCCAGTACTCCAACGGGACCACTTGGGACAACGTCACCTCCGACCCCTTCATGGTCATGATCCCGCCCCAGGAGCAGGGTTTCACCACCTCGACCTTCGCCACGCCGACCACGCCCTTCCCGCTCAACTTCGTCAACATCGCCGCCCCGACCGCCGACACCGCCCAGGTCACCCTCGACGGCGCCGCCATCACCGATGCTTGGACGCCCATCCCCGGCTCGGCCTACTCGGCCATCGCCCAGTCGCTCAAACCCGGCACCCACACCGTGACCGCGCCGACCACCGCCCAGACGATCATCTACGGCTTCGGTGATGCCGACTCCTACGGCTACCCCGGTGGCGGCAACCTGGCCCGGATCGCCACCATCACCCATCTGACCATCGACCCGCCCGCGGCCAGCGGCCCCATCGGCCAGCAGCTGTGCGCCACCGTCAAGGTGACCGACCAGGACGATCAGCCGGTCGAGTCGGCCAACGTCGACTTGACGCTGACCGGGGACATCGACCAGACCGATGTCGTCACCACCGCCGCCAACGGCCAGGCTGTTTTCTGCCGCGTCCTGGACCAAGCCGGCACGACGGCGATCACGGCTCGGCAGGGCCAGTTGACGGCCCAGTCCCAGCTCACCTGGGAGGCCAACCGGGCGCCCCGGCTGAACCCGCTGACGATCCGGGTCCCCGAGGGTTCGCCGGTCGTCCTGGACGCCTCGACGGCGACCGACGACGACGGCGACCCGCTGGCCTTCGCCTGGGATCTGAACGGCGACGGCGTCTTCGACGACGCCACCGGGCCGACGACCAGCCTGCCGCCCCTGGCCCTGGTGGGCGACGTGGTCGAGGTGGCCGTGCGAGTTTCGGACCTGACCCACCAGGTCACAGTCCCGGTCACGGTCACCGCCACCAACGTCGTGCCCCAGCCCGAGGTCGACCCGGTCGGCTGGCTCGACGTCGTGACCAAGGAATTGCTCGGGGACGGGTTCTTCACCGACCCCGGGGCGGACAGCTGGACGGCCACCGTCGATTACGGCGACGGCTCCGGCCCCCAGGCTTTGGCGCTGGACGGTAAGACCTTCCTATTGGACCACGTCTACGCCAAGGCCGGCTCCTACTTCGTGACAGTGTCCGTGTCCGACCAGGCCGGGGCCTCGACCGGCACGGTCACGGTCGAGGCGGTGGTGCCCGAGGTCATCGCCCAGGCCGGCGTCAGCCCCATGGCCATGCTGCTCGGCCTGATGGCCGGCGGCCTGTTGATCGCCGGCGGGACGGTGCTGGTGTCTCGCCAGGGCCTGCTGAACACGGCCGGCCGACCGGCGCTCTGACCCGATCTCCGGCCGCCGGAGGGAGACCCGGCGGCCGGAGATTCCGGCCGGGGTCTGGTGGCCTCTGATTCACCGGGCCAGCGTCCATGGTCGACACCGTTCCGGGCGGCGGTGGCCGCAGTCTGAAAGCCGACCCCGCCTCGGGCCCGTCCCCGGGTGCTGTAACAATGGCTGCTATGCCAGGCTCAGCCGCTCCCGGGGGCACCGTCGCGCGGGCCGTCGGCGGCGCGGCCCGGCGGGCAGCGTCCTGGTGGCGGGACAGCCGCCCCGGCCGGATGCTGGACCGCTACGCCACGGCCAACGGGGCGTTGCTGGCCGGCGGGATCGCCTACGCGGCGCTGTTCTCGCTGGTCGCCATCTTGACCATCGCCTTGACCGTGTTCGCCGCCGTCCTGGGCGGCGACCAGGCCTTGGACCAGGCGGTGGAGGCGCAGTTGTCCGCCCTGTTCCCCGGCGTGCTCGCGGCCGGCGGCCAGGGGCTGGTGGCCTCCAACCCCCGGATCGCCGCCGGCGCCCTCTCGCTCACCTCGGTGGTGGCGGTGGTCGTGCTGATCTGGTCGGCCCTGTCGGCCATGAGCGCCGTCCAGACGGGCGTGCGGGCCATGTTCCAACTCGGCCCGGCCCCGACCGACGCCGCTGCGGCCTTGTCCGATGGTGGTCCGGCGCGGACCGGCGGCGCGGTGGCCTTGTCCGGCGGTGGTTCGGCGCGGACTGGCGGCGAGTCGGCTCGGTCCGGCGGCGCCGCGGTTCGGAATGACAACGCCGTGATGCGGCGGGTGTGGGCGCTGGCCGGGTTCGCGGTCCTGGGCCTGGGCCTGTTGGCCAGCGCGGTGGTGAGCGTCTCGGCGGCCTCGGCGGGGGAGTGGGCCGAACACGCCTGGGGGACGGCGGAGGCGGCGGTCGTCCTCCGCTGGGCCGGCTACGGGGCCTCCATGGTGGTCGACGCCGCCTGTGTGGCCCTGGTTTTCACCGTCGTGGCCCGGGCGCGTCCGGCGCGGCGCGACCTGATCATCGGGTCGTTGGCGGCGGCCGTGGCCATGGGGGTGTTGAAGCACCTGGGCACCAAGGTGGTGACGCGGGCGGCGTCGAACGCCCTGCTGGCCTCCGCCGCCACCGTGGTGACGCTGCTGGCCTGGGTCAATCTGATGGCGCGGGTGCTGCTCTACGCCGCCGCCTGGACGGCGGTCCCGGGCCGCCGGCATGCGGCCGGAACAGATTCGGCGGACGGGCGCCGCCAAGCCCCGTCGTAATCGCGCGACTCCCCCAAGAGTCCGGGCGATCACGACTCCGGGCGCGGCCCCACTGCGACGGGCCGGTCAAAGCGGGCGGCTCGAAGGCCAGGGGGTGTCAACGGTCAGGGTGTCGTCGCGGTGGGCCGTCGAACGGCTCGCCCTGGGCGCCGCCGAAACTGTGCCGGAGAAGGGACTCGAACCCTCACGCCTCGCGGCACAGGAACCTAAATCCTGCGTGTCTGCCAATTCCACCACTCCGGCCGGCCGAAGCATTTTCTCACATCGGGGTGCCTCTGGTCGCACCGCCTCGCTTTGGGGGCCGACAGAATCTGTCGCGCCCCCAAAGCGAGGCGGACCAATGTGCCCTGGCGGGTCCCCCGACGAAGCCGTCCGGTTTGTAGTCGTTGACGCCGAGCCAAAGCGACTATTTACGATCCAGGGGCGTATCCTTTAGGGCGCTTGACGGGCATGATCAGGCCTAAGAACGGCGAGTGACAACTACTGCGAGTGTGCCATTGTTCTCTAAGCGGGTGTTGCTGGACGCAGAAGCGGTCGGCGTCCGGTCAGCGGTAGCCGATCACGTCGGTTTCGACGGTTCGTAATATTTCTAGTGAGATGGTGGACACGTCTAATAGGTACACTTTGTTTAGACGTGGGTTGAAGACGCCGAGGCGCTTGATGGCATGTAGATTTTCGTGCGATGAGTGCAAACCCATCAAATAGTACATGAGTAGCTGCAGCGTGTGTTTGTTGGTGGGGGGTTTGACCGAGACTTTGAAGTCCCACAGCGTATCGGCTGTGATGAAGTCACCGTCTCCCGCGTCAACCGTGCTTGTATAGCCACCATCGAATGTGAAACCATCCTCAACCACAGGACCATATTTGCCGAAAAATACTAACGACCTTTCTGTCATAGTCTTGATGTGGGCGATGGTAGCCGTATCAGGCCTAATCTCTTCAACGGGATATGGCAATGGCACGGCCTGCCGGAAAACGACATCGTACCCGGCCAGTTGGCAGGCATTTACGATTGATTTCGCAGACAGGTCCACGACGGACTCAGCTTTTTTTAGCGCTCGATTCGACTCTCTGGCTAAAGAGGCTCCCAGAAGAGATATTTTGAATGCTTTCACTGGGCTATGGGTGAGTATGGAGCGAGTCAGATAGTCTACCGCTAGACCGACCAGGCTGGCATGAATGTTCTCATCGTGGAGAGGCAACGGATCATTGTCGCCCATGTCCACCTCTATGAAGGCCTTGGGGTTGATGTATCCACCTCTAGGCTGCTTGACCTCGTTGATGCGTGTAGTCACTGAAACCATGTTCGAACCTCCTAAAGACTCATTGACTATTAGGTTTCATGTTGTCAAACTTAAAATTTGAATGTTGTCAAACTTAAAATTTGACTAAGCAAAGCGTACCACGTTGACGCTAAGGGTTGGACAGGTCTTCGCGCAGGCCGTAGGCGTGCCGCAGGTCGGTGGTCCGCCCGACGAACGCTGTGACTGGACGCCTGGTGATACCACGTACCGCCGCGTCAACTCACGGCTGCTAGTGAAACCGACTTGACCGAGCCTCTGAAATCACTTAGCCCGGCGGCGAGGGCTTAATCAGTCGTGCCCGGGCTGGCAGGCGTCGGGGCAGAGTTGGAGGGGGCGGCCGGCCACCTTGGCGCGGGCCAAGCGGCACAGCGTGTCCTCGGACAGGCGGGGCTTGATCTCGACCAGGCTGAAACGGCCGAACACGTCGATCCGGCCCAGATCCGAGCCGCGCAGCCCCGACTCGCCGGTCAGGGCGCCGACGATGGCGCCGGGGCTGGTGCCGTGGGCGTGGCCGACGCCAACCCAATAACGGTCGGTGGCCGGGTCGCCATTGACCAAGGCCAGAGCTTAGTAAGGTGGTCGACAGGTCAGCCTAGTGTGCCGAGTCAGTAATTCGTGTGCAGTATCGGCTGATGGATTCTAGGATTTGGTCGGCGGTCTTGGTCCACACGTAGGGTCTGGGGTTGTCGTTCCAAGTGTCGATCCATGAG
>JAISAO010000058.1 GCA_031266665.1 Propionibacteriaceae bacterium
CGACCGGCGGCCCCCAGACCGCGACGACTGATGTCAAGACCGCTTACAGCTATGAGCCGCGCGGCCTGCTGTCAGCCGTCACCAACCCGTTGGGCGGCGTCACCAGCTACCAGTACGGCTCCGACGGCCAGCTCTGGCGGGAGACCGACCCGGTGGGGAACACCACCGAATACAGCTATGACCTGGCCGGCAACCTGGTCTCGCGCGAGCGCGGCGGCGTCACCACCAGCTATAGCCACGACGCCGCCGGGCAACTGGTGGGGCGGGCCTATTCCAACGACTCAGCACCAGAGACTTTCGCCTACGATTTGGCCGGCCGCCAGACCGCCGCCACTAATCACAGCGGCACCGTCGTCACGAGCTACGATTTGGCCGGCCAAGTCACCAGCGTGACCGACGCCAACGGTCGAACCACCGCTTACAGCTACGACGCCCGCGGCTTGCGCGTCTCCATGACCCTGCCCGACGGCGCGTTGACGACTTACACCTGGGACGCCGAGCGGCGCAACACCGCCATGGGCACGTCGCTGGGGAGAGTGACTTTCGCCTATGACGCCGTCGGGCGCGAGGTCTCCCAAACCCGGCCCAACGGCAACACCGTGCGGACCGCCTGGACGGCGGACGATCAGATCGACCGTCTGACGACGACTCGCGTGGTCTGCAAGAAAGAGAAGGTGCTGTCGGACTTCGACTACTCCTACGACATTCTGGGTAACGTCGTCGCCTTGAGCCGGACCGTGGGAACGGATAAGACGATCCTGGCTTACAGCTACGACGAATTGGGCCGGCTGACCGCTTCGACCAACTCCGACAAGCAAGAAGAAGACAATTTGTACGTCTACGACGCGGCCGGAGACCGCGTCGGTTGGACGCACGGGACCGATTTGTCGAAACCGACCAAGTATGTCACCCAGACCAACACTTACGATCTGGCGGGCGAGCTGGTCGAGTCGCTGGATGAGTCCATGCCCAGCTCGACCAGCCGGCAGACGCGGCTGACCGTCAACACCTGGCAGTCCGGCGACTTGGTCCGGTCGCAAACCACGGCCGAGCGGTCCACCCTGTCCAAAGGCGCCGTCAAATCCACCCGTTCCCAATGGAGCGAAGACCGCCGCTTCACCTACGACGCCGAGAGCCGATTAACCTCGGCCACCCAGTGGGGTCTGAAGACCAAGAAAGGCCTGACCCAAGAGATCCAGTGCGGCCAGGACACCTCGGGTGATTACGGCTGCCCCGTCGGGGTTGACCGGTCGGCCGACCCGCCGGACCACGGTGCCTCTCAGGCGCCCGCCCGCAACAGCCTGACGCGACAATACGACGCCTTGGGCCGGGCCGTGGCCCAGACCAACGGCGGTCTGGAAACGGTCCGTTGGACCTATGACGGCCTCGACCCGATCTACGCCGAGACCACCGTCAAGAAGAAGACGACGGCCACCGAGCTGATCCGGGACGCGGCCGGGCGTCTGCTGGGACAGAACACGCTGGCCTTGAAATTGGACGGCGATTGGTTCTTGACCGACGCCCTCGGCTCAGTCCACGCCGCCGTCTCCCGCTCCGGCTCCTGCTTGTCAGACAAGACCTGGTACTCCGATTGGGGGGTCCAGCAGAAGGAGAACGACCTGCTGGTCGGTTACAGCGGCGAGTTGCGCGATCCAACCCAGAACGGCCTGGTCAACTTCTACGCCCGTTCCTACCAGCCGGAGTACGCCCTGTGGCACCAACCCGACCCCTTCCGGGGACTGCTGGAAATCCCGGGATCGACCCGCGCCTACACCTATGTGCTGCTCAACCCCATCACGATGGACGAGTTGTACGGCTACTGGGGCTTCCCATCAATCGTCGGTGCTATCACCTTGGCCGTGATCGGCGCGGTGGCTGTGGCGGCGATTTGCGTCGGCACAGCCGGGTTGGGCTGCGTGGCCGCAGTCGCGGCCGGGGCGTTCGTCGGCGGCGCCGTCGGTGGTTACATCGGCGCCCGCGTGGAGGGCGCCAGCAACTCCAGCGCCATCTTGTTCGGAGTCAAAGCCGGCACGATAGCGGCCGGAGCGGTCCTAACCGGCGGGGCGGCCGGCGTGGGGGCCGCCGGCGCAGGCGGCGCAGGCTTGGTGGTGGCCGGAGGCGGCGTTGTCGGGACCGGTGCCAGCGTGTCCGCCAGCGGTGCCATGGTCGTGGTCGGTGGCGGTATGATCGCGGCCGGCGGCCGGGCCGAGGTGGCCTACGCATACGGCGACCCGGGCGACTATGGTGACGGCACGGACAGGCAAAAGAACGGTACGCCGAAATCGCCAAAAGCTCAAAATAAGCAAGCTAGAGAAGCCATACAGGCCGCCGAAAGAATACTTAAACGTACTCTCACAAAAAGTGAAAAACAACGGGTACATTGGGCACTCAAACATCAAAATATGAGTTTTGATGAAATTGTTAATGTAGTTTTACAAATGTTCAGCTAGGGGTAGTGCTAAAGCAATGGATTTAATCGCTGATATTAGTCGTTTCTTCACGCCATTGGTGGGGGTCGACGTGTGGGGGTCGGAGTTGGGGTACGGCAGTTTTCTGACGATGAGTTTCGGGCCGCCCCGGGAGGATGAGCCTCGAATGGGGCAGTATTTTCTGTGGATTTTCTGTTGCTCGTGGCGCATCGAGGAGGGAGATGTTCTGTTGGCGGCTTGCGAGGATGATCGGGAGACGATGGCCTGGGGGGCCGAGCGGTTGAACGGCGAGCGGGTTGAGAGGGTGACCGTGTATGCCCCATCACTGTCCTTGACCATCGAGTTCAGCGGTGGTTTGAGACTGGAGACTTTTTCGATCTACAACACGTCAGACTACGAGCATTGGATGTTGTATATGCCTTCGCAGGATGTGTTGACGGCCGGGCCTGGCTCGCTCTGGTCGGTCGAGGCCGGCGACAAGTCGCCATCCGATGATGATTTACGAGTGATGGCTGTTCCGGTCGGTCTGGCGGAGCCTGAGACGGAAACGGAGGACTCGGTCTCCGACATTAGTCTCTATTTCACCTCTATGATGGGAGTCAAGGCGTGGGGAGCGGAATTGGGTACTAACGGTTTGTTGGTGGTGAATTTCGGTCTGCCCAACGAGCGAGATCCTGAATATGGACAATATAGTTTGTGGATTGATTGCGACTGGAGCGTCGAGGACGGGGCGCTTCTATGGGCGGTCTCGGGGGACGGCGATGAGGGCAGCGAGGAATATGGCTACGAGAGCGGTGACAAAGAGGCGCTGGCACGCGCTGTTGAAATATTGAACGGCAAGCCGATCAAGGGGGTGGCCGTACATGCTCCTTCGTTGTCTTTGACCATTGACTTCGGCGGCGGGCTGCGGCTTAAGACTTTTTCGATCCGCACGCTCGAGCATAATCATTGGTGGTTGTACATGCCTGGGGCTAAGGTGCTGCGGGCCGGTCCCGGATCGTCTTGGTCCGTTGTCGATGAGCGTGAATTTACCGCCGAGAGCGGCGCATGACGCCGCCGGCCGTGGCCGAGGGGGTGTGAGTGCTCACCGTTGAGGCCGAGTTCCGGTTGGAGGCCGGCGACTTGGATTTCGCTCAGGTGACGCGCCTGGTCGGGGTGGAGCCGTCTCACACTTGTCGAGCGGGTCAGCGGCGCGACGGAGAACCGGTGATGGTGGACCGTTGGACTTTGGCGGTGGCGGGGGAGCCGGTTTGGCCGGGGTTCTCCAGCGGTGACCCGGAGGTGATGGATCAGTTGGGCGTTTTGTGGCGGCGGTTGGAGGGGCCGGCGGTCGCTATCGCTGACTTCTGCCACCGGTCCGGCGCCCGGGCGTCGTTCCATGTGACGGCGGATTCGACCACGGAGGATCGGCCGTTGATGTGGCTGCCGCCCGATTTCTGCGCCTTCCTGGCCCGATTGGGGGTTGAGGTTGAGTTTGTGTTGCGGACGAGGCCGGGTTTGGAGCCGCCAGAAGATGAGGATTGTCCGCCGGCCCCGAAGCCGCTCGCCGGGGCGGCTGATTTGGTGCGTCTGAGCGATGCCCAGGCTGATCGGGTGGTCAGAACGGCCAGGCCAGACACTCGTAAGCGTTCCGCTCCCCAACTCGGGCCGGTCAGACAAACCGACACGGTCACGGTGATGGCTGGCCGAACGACGACGGACGACTCAGAATATGAGGACAGGGCGGCTTTGCACAGGGTGCTGGCGGGACGTCTGGGGACTCTTGAGACCGGGATAACGGCCTGGGGGGCCATGCTCGGAGAGGTGGACGGGTCGGAGTATTTGTACGGCGATCCGGCGGGGCGGTTCGGCCATGTGGTGTCCGACTGTGGCCCTTATGTGGCGGTCGCTGTCGGTGCCTCTAAATTGGGTCTCGATATCGAGTTGTCGGGAAGGGCGTTCCCGCCCGGTCTGGTGGGACAGCTAGCCGTCGGCGAGCGGGCTTATATCCAGAGCGCTCAGAGTCGAGTCACGGGATCGGTCATCCCAGCGACCGCAGGGGACGGGACGTGGGCGGCGCTGGTGCCCGAGGCGAACCGGCTGGCTTGGGAGGTGCGGGCCAAGAAACAGGCTTACCTGATTTGGCTGGGCGAGTGGCCGGCGGGCGGGATGGACAGTTTCGATGTCACCAGGCCAGACCGACTGGAGGTGCGGTTTTGGCCTTTGTCTTGGGACGAGGCCCCTGATCTGATCGGCTGGCTGTGCCTGGGCGACGCTGGTGTGACTCGGGTCGACTCTAGTTGGGCGGGGGAGGACGTATGATCAAAACGGTGGCCACGTTCCGCTTATTGGGTGATCTGATCGATTTCGCCGAGTTCGAGGCGTTGACCGGTTTGACGTCCACCGAGACGCTGCCCCGGGCCGGCCGACTGCCCCGGCGGCCCATCATGTGGAACGCTTGGCATTTGGCCACCGCCGCCGAGCTGAGCGGTTACGACGGTCGTCCCCCCGGTGACATCCGGCGGCCGTTGGGATGGCTGGCGGACCGATTGGAGGCCCCGGCCGATCTAATCCGCCGCTATGGCGCGGACCATGGTCTGAAGACTGTCATAGAGGTTTGGATCGAGTCCTCGGACGGGACGTTGCCGCGATTGGTGATCACGCCCCGCTGCGCCGACTTGGCCGCCCGGTTGGAGGCGGGCATCGACTTCAGCCTCTACCTGTGGATGGGCCAAGAGTGGGCGGAAGAGCTACCGGCTCGCCTGGGCACACCGATATACGAATAGTTTATATAGCCAAAACGATAATTTTTATCTTCTGGCAAAGGTGGCCGGGTGTATGCCATTGAGATGTTAGATAGAACTCCGTTGAAATGTTAAGTAGAGCCCCGCTGGAACGGTAGACGCGGGCGGCGACACGCTGGTGCCGTGTCATTGTCTTTACTGTAGATAAATTTTTTATAGACTGGCCGTGATCCCAGTCGGGATCACGGGAGAAAGCGGGGATCCGGTGCTGTGGTTCGAGTACACCGATGACGGCCGGGTCAAGCCGCCCCAGGACTGGCGCCAGCCCTGTCTGGGGTCGGTCACCACCCACGACCTGCCGCCGACGGCCGGCTGCCTGGCCCACGACCACGTCTCCCTGCGCCACTCGCTCAGCCTGCTGACCGAGTCGCTGGCCGACGAGATCGCCAAAGGCGTGGCGGCGTTGGTCCAACTGCTCACTTCGTTGAGATGGTAGGTAGAACCTCGTTGAGATGGTAGATAGAACTCCGTTGAGATGGTAGGTTCGGGTCGTGGCATACCGGCGCCGCGTCCTGGACGACGCCCTCGACGAGCTTTTCCCGCACCTGGCGGCCATCGCGGTCGAGGGCGCCAAGGGCGTGGGCAAGACAGCCACCGCCAGCCAACGGGCGGCCACAGTCTTGGACCTGACGGATCCGAGCCAGCGGCGCAGCCTGGCCGACAACCACAACCTCGTCGTCCAACTCCGCCCGCCCGTGCTGGTGGACGAGTGGCAGTTGGAGCCCAGCGTGTGGGACCGTGTTCGCAAGGCGGTGGACGACGACGCCACGGGCGGGCGCTTCCTGCTGACGGGTTCCGCCTCGCCCGGCCGGGGAGTGCGCGTCCATTCGGGCGCGGGCCGCATCGTCTCCTTCAAATTGCGGCCGATGTCGCTGGTCGAACGCGGGCTGGCCTCACCGACGGTCTCGTTGCGCGCGCTGTTGACGGGCGACCGGCCGCCGGTCGAGGGTGCGACCGAGGTCGACCTGCCTCACTATGTGGACGAGATTCTGCGGTCCGGCTTCCCGGCCATTCGCGAGCTGCCGCCGTCGGCGCGCGCAGTCCAACTCGACGGCTACATCGCCCGAATTGTCGAGCGGGAGCTGCCGGAGAACGCTGTCACAGTGAGGCGGCCGGCGGCGCTGCGACGTTGGTTGGCCGCTTACGCGGCGGCCACGTCCGGCAACGCGACTTACTCCGCCATCCTCGACGCCGCCACGCCGGGCGAGTCCGACAAGCCCGCCCGTCAGACGGTGACCGGCTACCGGGAGCAGTTGACGCGACTGTTCGTCCTGGACCCGGTCGAGGCCTGGATACCGGCCTTCGCGCCCTTGACCAGGCTGACCAAAACCCCGCAGCACCATCTGGTCGATCCGGCGCTGGCCGCCCGCCTGGTCGGCGTCGGCTTAGACGGGCTGTTGCGCGGCCAGGGGCGGCGCACGACGCCCAGGGATGACACCAAGACCTGGTTGGGGGCGCTGTTCGAATCGCTGGCCGTCCAGTCCGTCCGGGTCTACGCCCAGGCGGCGAGCGCCACGGTCGGTCATCTACGTACCCAGAACACCGACCAGGAGGTCGACATCATCGTTGAGGGGGTGGACCGGCGGGTGGTGGCCATGGAGGTGAAGCTGTCGGCCGCTCCGACGGGCCACGACCTCCGAGGCCTGAATTGGCTGCGCGACCGAATCGGCGACCAGGTGGCCGACCGGGTGTGTCTCACCACCGGCCCCCACGCCTACCGCCGCGACGACGGCGTGGCCGTCGTTCCGCTCGCCCTTCTGGGGCCGTAGGGCCGTTGGCCGTTGGGCACGCCGTCCGAGGACGAACGGTCAGGCCACCACCACGCCGACGGCCTCCAACTCGGCCGTCACCTGGGGCAGGTTGGCGGGGGAGACGGCCGCCGTCAAGCCGGTCAGCACCCGGGTCTGGTAGCCCAGGCGGGCGGCGTCCAAGGCGGTGGCCTTGACACAGTGGTCCGTCGCCAGACCGACGACGTCGACCGTCGTGATCTGGTGACGGGCCAAGAACTCGTCCAGGCTGAGGCCGTCGGCGTTATAGCCCTCGAAGCCGGAGTAGGCCGCCGAGTAATGACCCTTGTCGAAGACGGCCTCCGGGTCGGGCGGCTCCAGCTGGGAGTGGAAGTCTTGCCCCGGTGTGCCGACGACACAATGCGGCGGCCAGGAGTCGATGTAGTCGGGGCTGGCGGAGAAGTGGTCGCCGGGGTCGATGTGGGCGTCCCGGGTGGCTGTCACCAGGGCCTCGCCCGCACTCTGGCGCAGCCATTGGGAGATCGCCCGGGCGACCGCCGCGCCGCCGGCCACGGCCAGGGCGCCGCCCTCGCAGAAGTCGTTCTGGACATCGACCACGATGATTGCACGGGCCATGATCCTCTCCTTAATCTGCTCGAGTTCCATCGGCTCAAGTTTGCGCGGCGTCGTGTTCGGGGCGGGCTCAGCCGCCGTAGGGGCTGGGCAGGAACTCGCCCGCCGGGTCGAGGAAGTAGGTCGGGACGGCCGGCTCGCCGCGTGACATCTTGTAGCCGTCGCGGGGCAGTTCGCCCCGAGCGTCGAGGTGGCGTTGGCGGGCCGCCGCCAGGGTCTCGCGGCCGACGATCTCGCCCTGGCGGACCAGCTCGACCAGCAGCGGGCGGTCGTCGTGGTCGGAGGGCGGGGGCTGGCCGACGCCGATCAGCTCGGCCTCGGCCACCCCCTTGGCGTCGCGCCGCCGCAGAGCGTATTTGCGCCCGCCCAAGGTTGACTTGTGCTGGGAGCGTTTGGCCACCGGCATCAGGGGGGCCCGCGGGTCGTCGTCGCCGGCCCGGGCCACCAGCTTGTAGACGAAGGCGCAGGTCGGATGGCCGGAGCCGGTCACCAGGGAGGTGCCGACGCCGTAGCCGTCCACCGGCGCCCCGGCCAGGGCGGCGATCTGCCACTCGTCCAGGTCGGAGGTCACCAGCACGCGGGTGTCTTTGGCCCCCAGGTCGTCCAGCAGCGCCCGGACCTCGCGGGCCGTGGCCGTCAGGTCGCCCGAGTCGATCCGCACCGCCCCCAGGCGGCCCTGGGACAGGCGCACCCCGGCGCGGACGGCCCGCTCGATGTCGTAGGTGTCGACCAGCAAGGTGGTGTCCTGGCCCATCGAGTCCAGCTGGGAGCGGAAGGCCTCCTCCTCCGAGTCGAACAGCAGGGTGAAGGAGTGGGCGGCGGTGCCGGCCGTGGGGATGTCCCAGCGCCGGCCCGCCTCCAGGTTCGAGGTGGTGGCGAAACCGGCCACATAGGCCGCCCGGGCGGCGGCCACGGCTGCTTCCTCGTGCGCCCGACGGGAGCCCATCTCGATACAGGGCCGGTCCTCGGCCATCAGGGTCATGCGCGAGGCGGCCGAGGCCACGGCCGAGTCGAAGTTGTAGATCGACAACAGGACCGTCTCCAGGACGACGGCCTGGGCGAAGCTGGACTCGACCACCAGGACGGGGGAGCCGGGGAAGTAGAGGTCGCCCTCGCCGTAGCCCCAGACCGAGCCGGTGAAGCGGAAGTCGGCCAGGAAGTCGGCCGTCGCCCGGTCCAGCAGGTCGCGCCGGGCCAGGAAGTCCAGTTCGGCCTCGTGGAAACGGAACTGTTCGATGGCCTCCAGCGCCCGGCCGACGCCGGCCACCACCCCGTAGCGTCTCCCCGGCGGCAGGCGGCGGGCGAACAACTCGAAGACGGACCGTCGCTGGGCCACCCCGGACTGCAGCGCCGCTCGGATCATTGTCAATTCGTATTGGTCGGTCAGCAAGGCTGTGCCGGTAGCCGTCATGGGGGCCATAGTAGTGCCTTGACCAGTGAAACTTGTTCCCCAGCCGGATTTCGGACGGCGGCACCCCGTCGACCGCCGGCCGAGGGCTGAGATTGCCAAGCCGGCTGCAATAATCCATTACATGACCGAGATCCCCTTGTCTCCGGCCGGTGGCACGGCGCTGGCCGACCGTCCGGGCGAGGCCCCGACCGCTCAGCGGCCCTGGGTCTGCCTGGTGTGGGACGATCCGGTCAACACCATGAGCTACGTCACCCACGTCTTCGCCTCCCACTTCGGCTACCCGGTGGCCCAGGCCGAACAACTGATGTGGCGCGTTCACACCCGGGGCAAAGCAATCGTGGCCTCGGGCGACCGCGAGACCATCGAGGTCCATGTCACCGCCATGCACGCCTACGGCCTGTGGTCCACGATGGAGCCCGGGTCGTGAGCCGGGAAGTCCGGCTGTCCCTGGGGTCGGAGGAGACCGCTCTGCTGGACTGGTTGGCGCGACGCCTGCTGGACCTGGTGGACGCGCCGGCCCCGGCCGACGACCCGCTGGCCGACTGGGAGGCCGAGCGGTCCGCCACGCCGCTCGACCGGGACAATCCGGTGCTGGAACGTCTCTTCCCGCCGGCCTACGACGATCTCGCCCTGGAGGCCGAGTACCGCCGCCTGAGCGAGGCCGGCCTGCGCCGCGGCAAGGCCGACGATGCCCGGCTGATGTTGGCGGATCTGACTTCCGTCGACGGCCAGGTGGTGATCGCCGAGGACCGCCTGGAGGCCTGGTTGCGCACGGTCAACGCCTTGCGCCTGGCCCTGGCCGCCCGGCTGGGGCTGAACACCGCCCGTCAGGTGGAGGCCGTCGAGCGGCTGCCCCGCTCCGACCCGCGCCACGACCCGGTCCTGGTCTTCCATTGGCTGGGCCAACTGCTGGAGACCCTGGTGGTGGCCTCCTGGGGCAACGGCGACGAGGCCAGGCCGACCAGCGCCGAGGGGCGATGATCCGAATCGTGGCCGGGCGCTGGGCCTCGCGCCGTCTGGCCGCCCCGGCCGGCGACCGGGTGCGGCCCACCAGTGACCGGGTGCGCGAGGCTGTCTTCGCCCATCTGGCCGCCCGCCTGGGGCGGGGCGGGGCCGCCCCCGAGGATCAATTGACGGGCCTGACCTTCCTCGATCTATTCGCCGGCGGCGGCGGCGTCGGTTACGAGGCCGCCTCCCGCGGGGCCGCCAGCGTCACCTGGGTGGAGCGCGACCGGGCGGCGGCCGGTCTGATCGAGCGTCAGCGCCGCCTCCTGGGCGCCACCGGGAGGGTCGTGTCGACGGCCGTCGAGACCTTCCTGGAGTGCCCCGGAAGACACGACGGTGCTAGGCCCGGCTTCGATCTGGTCTGGCTCGACCCGCCCTACGACCTGCCCGCCGCCGAGTTGGAGCGGCTGATCGACTTGGTCTGGGAGCACGGCTGGCTGGCGCTGGACGGCTTGATCCTGGTGGAGCGGTCGAAGCGTTCCCCCACACCGCGCCTGGAGCGTCACTTTCCCGACCACTGGTGGCGCGACTACGGTGACACCAGGGTCTATCTGGGACGAGGGAGGCCGACCACATGAAAGTTGTCTTTCCAGGTTCGTTCGACCCCTTCACCCTGGGCCACCTCGACTTGGCGCGACGGGCGGCCGCCCTGTTCGACCAGGTGGTGGTGGCGGTGGGGCGCAACCCGGCCAAGGACTACCTCTTCGACCTGGAGCGCCGTTTGGCCTTGGCCCGGGCCAGTTGCGCCGATCTGCCCCAGGTGACGGTCGAGCCCCTGCCCGGATTGGTGGTGGACTTCTGCCGCGACCACCAAGTGAGTACCATCGTCAAAGGCGCCCGGTCCGGCCGCGACTTCGATGTGGAGCTGGACCAGGCCCAGATGAACGCCTCGGCCGCCGGTGTCGAGACGGTGCTGCTGCCGGCCTCGCCCGGCTGGGGTTTCATCTCCGCCAGCTTGGTCCGCCAGCTGGCCCACGGCGGCGCGGATATCCGGGCCTATGTCCCGCCGGCGGTGTTCGACTATTGGGAGAGGAGCGGCCATGGCCGACCATAGTCAGACTGGCCAGAGCCAGACCGGGGAGCGCCTGCAGGAGTTGCGCCGCCAAGTCGTGGCCGCCCGCTCGGTGCCGATGTCGGCCTCGTGCATGATCAACCGGGAGGAACTGCTGGCGTCCATCGACCAGCTCAGCGGCGGGCTCCAGGCCGATCTGGATGACTACGCCCGCCACCACACCAGCGGCGACCAGGCCCGGGCGGGCGACATCATCGCCCAGGCCCGCCAGGAGGCCGGCCGTATCGTCTCCCAGACCGAGATCGTGGCCGGGGCCAAGGTCGAGGCCGCCCAGATCCAGGCCCGCGCCCGGGCCGAGTCCGAGGAGTTGCTGGTCGAGGCCGACCGCTACGTCGAGACCCGGCTGGCCGCCTTCGAGGCCGAGTTGCAGGTGACGATGTCTCGGGTGGCCCAGATGCGCGAGCGCCTGCTCAACCGCTCCCAGCTGGGCGACGATCTGTCGGGCGATCCCGGCCCCGCCTGGCCCACCGGCTGGGATAGCTGACCGACCGTCCCCGGACGACCACCGCTCGGCCGAGTCCCGCCACCACGGGCGAAGCCACCATCACCGATCTAGGAGAGCGCCATGACCCGCCCCGCCCAGGCCGGCCGCCCCCCGGCCAGAGGCCCAGCGACCCGCTCCACCCGCCCCGCCCGGGACTTCCTGATCGATCTCCGCACCTGGCCCCGGGACCGGGGCGGTCGCTGGGAGCTGGCCTTGGAGCCGTCCGCCCCCCAAGACTGGGGCGGCGGGCTGATCCGGCTGCCGGCCGGCGGACCGATCCGATTAGAACTGGTCTTGGAGGCCGTCGGCCAAGGGATTTGGCTGACCGGCCGGGCGGCTTTCGAGCTGGTCGGCCAATGCGCCCGCTGCCTCGACCCGATCAACCGTCCGGCCCAGGCCGAGCTACAAGATTTATTCCTCCGCTCGACCCGGGCCCCGGACGGCCCGGACGACGACTCGGCCCTGATTCAAGACGACGTGATCGATTTGGAGCCGTTGGTGCGCGATGCCATCGTGATAGATTTGCCTTTGGCTCCCTTGTGCTACGACGATTGCGCCGGTTTGTGCGCTAGCTGCGGCGCCAACCTGAACCGGGAGCCCGCCCATCGCCACGGCCCAGCGGCCGACCGGCGTTGGGCGGCCTTGGCGGATTGGGTACCATCACAGTCCGAAACAACCGGGTGACCGGTTAGATGTGAGGAGAAGAGAGTGGCTGTTCCCAAGCGGAGGTTGTCACGGAGCAACACGCGGGCGCGTCGTTCCCAGTGGAAGACCGCCGCGCCCGGCTTGGCGACCTGCGCCAATCCGGCCTGTCGGGCCCCGCATCTGCCCCACACGGCCTGCCCGGACTGCGGCCAGTACGGCGCCCGGGCCAGCCTGCGCCAGGTCCTCGAGCCCTGAGCGGCGAGGCGGTGGACCGCCTCGAGGCCGGCCTGGCCGAGCTGGGCGTCGTGATCGATCCCCAAGGGCTCGACCTCGCCCTGACCCATCGCAGCTGGGCCTATGAGAACGGCGGCGGTCCGACCAACGAGCGCTTGGAATTCCTGGGCGACTCGGTGGTCGGCGTCATCGTGACGGAGAAGATCTTCCGCGACTACGCCGACCGGCCCGAGGGCCAGTTGGCCCGGCTGCGCGCCGCCGTGGTCTCCGGCCACGCCTTGGCCGAGTTGGCCCGCGACCTCGGTCTGGGGCCCCAGATCAAGCTGGGCAAGGGCGAGATCGCCACCGGGGGGGCGAACAAGGACTCCATCTTGGCCGACACCATCGAGGCCGTCGTCGGGGCGGCCCATCTGACCGGCGGTTTCGCCGCCTCGACCAATCTGGTTCAAGCCTGGCTCGGCCCCCGCATCGAGGAGGCCGCCAAACTCGGCGCCGGTTTGGACTGGAAGTCCAGCCTGCAAGAGCTGACCGCCCTGCTCGGACTGGGGGCGCCCAAGTACGTCGACCAGGCCTCCGGCCCCGACCACGACCGGCGCTACTTCTCCCGCGTCCAGGTGGGAGACCAAGCCTTCGGGCCGGGCGAGGCCTCGAACAAGCGCCACGCCCAGCAGCAGGCGGCCCGACTGGCCTACACCGCCCTGGAGCCGACCGACCCTCCGGGACTCCCCGACGCCTCCCCGGCCGACCAGTCCGCGCCGGCCGGGTGAGACCCCGATGGACCTGCGCCAATGGTTCCAACAGCACCGTCACAGCCGGGGAGACCGTCAAACCAGGTCCCGTCGCCAGAACCACGGATCGGGCGATCTTCAGCCCCAAGGTGTGGAGGCCGAAGCTCATCCTGCCCGAGGCCCCGTCGGCCGAACAGCCTTTGGCGCCACCCTGCTGGGCCAGTTCACCCGCTTCGGGCTGGTCGGCGGATCCGGCGTGCTGGTCAATTTCAGCGTTTACTACCTCTGCTGCAAGCTAGCGCCCCTGGTCTGGCCCAGCGCCGCCTCGCCCAAGACCGGTGTCTTCTGGGATCTGCCCTGGACGGATTTCAACATCCGCTGGTACCACACCGTCTCCATGGTGGCCTTCGTCTGCGCCAACCTGTGGAACTACGAGCTCAACCGCCGCTGGACCTTCAAGGCGGTGACGCGCTCGGCCTCCCGGCCCGGCTGGTGGCGGTCCTTCTGGCGTTTCTTCGTCGTCGGCCTATTGGCCCAGTTGATCGGTCTGTTGGTCGAGACCGCCCTGCTCCACGCCCATTCGCCCCTGCAACTGCCGTCCAGCCTGTTCGACGAGTCCAGCGGGCTGCGCAACCCGGCCTACTGGGCCCACGGCATCATGATCCTGGTGACCATCCCGGTGTCCTTCCTGCTGAACAAGTTCTGGTCCTTCCGCGGCCGGGCGACCGCCCCCCAGGGCTGCCCCAGTCCGCCGCCGGACCGTGAGGCGGTCTAGCCGATGTACCTCAAGCGGCTGACCCTGAGGGGTTTCAAGTCGTTCGCCTCGACCACCACCATGGTCTTCGAGCCGGGTATCACCGCCATCGTCGGACCCAACGGCTCCGGCAAGTCCAATGTGGTCGACGCCCTGGCCTGGGTGATGGGCGAGCAGGGGCCGAAACACCTGCGCGGGGCCTCGATGGAGGATGTCATCTTCGCCGGCACCAGCGGCCGTCCGGCCCTGGGGCGGGCCGAGGTGGTGCTGACCATCGACAACACCGACCAGGCCCTGCCGATCGACTACAGCGAGGTCACGCTGGCCCGCACCAAGTTCCGCAACGGCGCCTCCGAGTACGCCATCAACGGCACCCCCTGCCGCTTGCTCGATGTCCGCGAGCTGCTGTCCGACTCCGGCATGGGCCGGGAGATGCACGTTATCGTCGGCCAGGGCCAACTCGACACCATCTTGACCGCCACCCCCGAGACCCGCCGCGGCCTGATCGAGGAGGCCGCCGGGGTGTTGAAGCACCGCGAGCGCAAGGACAAGGCGGCCCGCAAGCTGGAGGCCACCGAGTCCAACCTCAACCGTCTGACCGATCTGGTGGCCGAGATCCGCCGCCAGCTCAAACCGCTCGGCCGCCAGGCCGACGTGGCCCGCCGGGCCGGCGCCATCCAGGCCGAGGCGCGCGACGCCCGCGCCCGGCTGCTGGCCGACGACCTGTCCCAGGCGCTGGCCGACCTGGCGGCCGACGAGGCCGACGAGGCCGAGGTGACGGCCCAGCGGACCGCCGCCGAGCGCCGCCTGGCCGCCGTCCGGGACCAGGAGCAGACGTCCGAGCGGGCTGCCGTCCAGGCCGAGCAGGCCTGGTCCGCCGCCCAGGAGACCTGGTACGCCTTGTCTGGGCTGGCCGAGCAGGTCCGCTCCACCATCACCTTGGCCAACGAGCGCCGCCGCCGGCTGGAACTGGCGCCCGAGCCGGCGGCCGGGTCCGGGCGCGACCCCGAGACTCTGGAGGCCCAGGCCGACGAGACGGTGGCGGCCGAGCAGGGCCTGCGAGCCGAGATCGAGACTAGCCGCCAGGACTTGGAGCGGGCCGGCCAGCTACGCCGCCAGGCCGAAGCCGCCCAGGCCCAGGCCGAGGCCGAGCACGCCGCCCGGCTGCTGGCCGAGGCCGACCGGCGCGAGGGCCTGGCCCGGCTGGGCGGTCGGGTGGCCGCCCTGAGCAGCCGGGTGGAGTCGGCCGACGAGCAGGTCGAACGGCTGCGCCAGGCCGTGGCCCAGGCGGGCGAACGGGAGGCGGCGGCCCAGGCCGAGCGCGCCCGGCTGGCCGACGGCGGCGGCCAGATCGATGACGCCCTGGCCGCCGCCGAACAGGCCTTGGCCCAGGCCCCGGCCCAGGCCGAGGCCGGGCAGCGGGCGGCGGCCGCCCGAGAGTCCGAGCTACGCCGCGCCGGCGAGTCCCGAGCCGGTCTGGCCGCCCGGGTCGAGGCCCTGCGCTCGGCCTTGGCCCCGCCCGACGCCGCCGCCGCCCTGGCCCTGCCCGAGGCCGGGCTGAACGGGCCGGCGGCCGAACGCTTGCGGGTCGAGCCGGGCTACGAGGCCGCCGTCTCGGCCGCCCTGGGCCCGGCGGTCGAAGCCATGGCGGCCCCCGACCTGGCGACCGCCCTGACGGCCGTGGCCCGCCTCAAAGCCGGCCAGTTGGGCCGGGCCGGGCTGCTGGTGGCCCAGTCCGGGGATCCGGCCGACCCCGACCCGAACGACTCAGACCCGACCGGCCCGGACACGGCCGGCGACTGGCGGGCCTTGGCCGACTGTCTCCAGGTGGAGCCTGACTGGCGACCGGCCCTGACCCGGTTGCTGCGCCACCAGGTGGTGGTGGACGACTTGGAGCAAGCCCGGGCGGTGGTGGCCCGGGCCCCCGAGCTGACCGCCGTCACCCTGGACGGCGACATCGTCTCGGCCTGGCTGGTGGTCGGCGGCTCGGCCGCCCAGCCCTCCAGCCTGCAAGTCCAGGCCGCCATCGACCAGGCCGGCGCCCAGTTGACGGACGCCGCCACCCAGGTGACGGCTGGCCAACAGGCCCTGGCGGCCGCCCGGGCGGAACGCGACCGGGCGGCGGCCCAGGTGGTGGCCTGTCGCCAGACGCTGGACCGGGCCCGCTCGGCCCAGGCCGGCGCCCGGCAGCGCCGCAGCCTGGCCGACCAGGCGGTCCGCGCGGCCCAGGACGAGGGCCGCCGCCTGGGCCTCCAACTGGAGCAGGTCCAAGCCGCCCGTCAGCGTGACGCCGCCGGGCTGGACGATCTGAGGCTTAGGCTGGAGGCGGCCCAGGCCGAGCCGGCCCCGCCGGTGGACCCGGCCGAACGCGACCGGCTAGCCGCCGCCGCCCAGGCCGCCCGGGCGGTCGAGACGGAGGCCCGCTTGGGGCTGCGGACAGTCGAGGAGCGGGCCCGCTCCCTGGCCGGCCGGGCCGAGTCGCTGCTCCAGGCGGCGGCGGCCGAGAGGGCGGCCCGGGCCCAGGCCGCCGCCGCCCGCCAACGGCTGCGGGCCGAGGCCGAGCGGGCGGACCTGGTGGCCCGGGGGGCCGCCTGGCTGGCCCGGCGGGTGGAGGCCTCCTTGGCCCTGGCCGCCGCCGGCCGCCGCCAGGCCGATCAGGCCCGCCGCCACACCGCCGCCGCCGTCCAGCGGACCCGCCAGGAGGCCCGCGCCCTGGCCGACCGGGTGGAGGAATTGGTCGACTCGGCCCACCGCGACGAGCTGGCCCGGACGCAACAACGCATGCGGGTGGCGGCCTTGGAGGAGCGGGCCAGCCAGGAGCTGGGATTGGACGCCGCCACCTTGACGCGCGATTACGGCCCCCAAGTGCCGGTGCCACTGGGCGGCCCGCCTCCAGACGAGGCCTCAGCAAACGGCTCCGGCGACCAGCTCTTGACCTGCCCCTATGTCCGCGACGAGCAGTTGCGGCGGCTACGCCGGGCCGAGCGCGACCTCCAGGTCTTGGGCCGGGTCAACCCCTTGGCTCTGGAGGAGTTCGAGGCTCTGCGCGAGCGGCACGACTACCTGGCCGCCCAGTTGGAGGACTTGCGCCAGACCCGCCAGGACCTGATGGAGATCATCGACGACGTCGACGCCCGGGTGCGGCAGGTCTTCTCCCAGGCCTACGCCGATGTCGAGCGGGAGTTCCAGGCCGTCTTCGCCCGGTTGTTCCCCGGCGGCCAGGGACGTTTGTTCCTGACCGAGCCGGGGCAGTGGCTGACAACCGGCGTCGACGTCGAGGCCCGGCCGGCCGGCAAGACCGTCAAACGATTGTCGTTGTTGTCCGGCGGCGAACGCTCGTTGGTGGCGATCTGTTTCCTCATCGCCTTGTTCAAGGCCCGTCCCAGCCCCTTCTACATCCTGGACGAGGTCGAGGCGGCGCTGGACGACACCAACCTGAGCCGCCTCCTGGGGGTCTACGACGAGCTGCGCCACCACTCCCAGCTCCTGGTCATCACCCACCAGAAGCGGACCATGGAGATAGCCGACACCTTGTACGGCGTCACTATGCCCGACGACGGCATCACCCAGGTCGTCTCCCAGCGGCTGCGCGACGGTGACGCCTGAGCCCGCCTCCACCTGAGAAAAGTCTGATTGACGTTGGGGAAGTTCTTGGCAAACTTTTAGGCGTCAATCCTGGACCTTTTCCCTCCTCCGGGGGAAGACTGGTCAGCACGAGGACGACCCCAGAAGGGAGCGATCATGTTGACCAGCTTCTTGTCCACAGTGATCAAAGCTTGCTGCCGTTTGGCGGACTATTTCACGGCCGACGACCAGGCTGACCAAACCCCCGACCTGGCCATCCTGGCCGGTTGAGCGATTGAGTTAAGAGCCCCCGGACGGCCGCCGCCCGGGCGGCTAGCTTTCCCCCCACAGCGGGCGGCGCCCCACCCCAACCCGCCGGGAGCGCCCCCCGCGAAGTACCGGACCGGAGCGCAGCGTAGGCGAGGACACTTCGTGGGGCGGATAGCATGACCGCGTGGACACCATTTTTTGGATCATCGCGGGCCTGATCGTGGCCGCTTTGGCGGCGGCCAGTCTGATCGTCATCATCGGCGGTCGGCGGCGGAAAGCGCTGCCCGGGGCCCCGGCCGGCCAATTGGAGGCCGCCGACCAAGCCGAGCCGGCCGAGTCGATCGAGCCGGCCGACCAGGGGCCCATCCGCTCGCCCCAGGCCGCGGCCGACCAGGCCGTCGTCTCCGTGACGGTGGTGCCGGCCGTCGCGGCCCCGACGGAAACCCGGGAGAGCCCGGAGGCCCCGCTCAGCCGCTGGGCCCGGCTGCGCCGCCGCCTGGCCGCCAGCGACAACGCCTTGGCCCGGGGCCTGGCCGACTGGCTGAGCGCCGACCGGTTGGGCGACCAGGCCTGGGAGGACTTCGAGACCACCTTGATCACCTCCGACCTGGGCCTGGGGCCGACCACGGAGCTGATCGACAAGCTGCGCCGCCGCCTGTCCCTGGACGCCGTCGACGACCCCATCCTGGCCAAGGCCGTGTTGCGCCAAGAGCTGATCGACCTGGTGGACCCGGAGTTGGACCGCGACCTCAAACTCGACCCGGCGACCAAGCCGGGGGTGGTCTTGGTGGTCGGCGTCAACGGCACCGGCAAGACCACTACCATCGGCAAGCTGGCCCGGCTGCTGGTGGCCCAGGGGCAGAGCGTGCTGCTGGGGGCGGGTGACACCTTCCGGGCCGCCGCCGCCGACCAGCTCCAAACCTGGGGCGACCGCATCGGCGTGGCCACCGTCCGGGGGTCCGAGCAGGCCGACCCGGCCAGCGTGGCCTTCGACGCCGCCCGCCGCGCCCAGGCCGACGACATCGACGTCCTGCTGGTCGACACCGCCGGCCGCCTCCACACCAAGGTCGGCCTGATGGACGAGTTGGGCAAGGTCAAGCGGGTGATCGAGAAGGTCACCCCGGTGGACGAGACCCTGCTGGTGCTGGACGCCACCACCGGCCAGAACGGCCTGGTCCAGGCCCGGGTCTTCGCCCAGGCGGTCCAAGTCACGGGCCTGGTCTTGACCAAGCTCGACGGCTCGGCCAAGGGCGGCATCGTGGTGGCGGTGCAACGGGAGTTGGGCGTGCCGGTCAAATTCGTCGGCCTGGGCGAGGGGGCCGACGACCTGGCGGCCTTCGACGTCGAGCAATTCGTGGACGGGCTGTTGGGCCAATGACGCCGGGGCGCCTCATCCGGCCCTGGGCCGAGGCCGACCGTGAGCCCACCCGGGCGATCTTCAACCAGGCGGTGGCCGAGACCACCACCGTCTGGCGCTGGAGACAAGTCGACCCTCCCGGTTGGGAGGCCTTCTGCCAGGCCCACCGCAGCGGCCGCCACAGCTTCCTGGTGGCCGAGGAGAGCGGCCAGGTGGTCGGTTTCGCCGCCACCGGCCCCTTCCGTGTGCCGGACGGCTACGAGCTAACGGGGGAGGACGCCATCTACATCGCCCCGTCGGCCCAGGGCCGAGGCCTGGGCCGGGCCCTGCTGGGCGCGCTGATCGTCTCGGCCCGGGCCCAGGGCCTGCACCAGTTGGTGGCCGCCGTCAACGCCGCCAACACCGCCTCCCTGGCTCTGCACCGCAAACTTGGCTTCGCCCAGGTCGGACTGTTGCCCCAGTGCGGCCACAAGTTCGGCCGCTGGCTCGACCTGGCCTTGCTCCAACTGGCCCTGGACGACCACCCCCAACCCTGAGCCCTGAGCCGACCGGCGGCCCGAACGCGGGGGGACGGGTCCGACAAGCCGTCGCGGGCGCGGGAGGGCAGGGCCGAGAGGCTTGGTCCAAAGGGCCGATAGGCCTGGTCCAAGGGGGCGGAAGGCCTGGTCCGAAGGGTGGGAGGCCTGGTCCGAGAGAGTGGGACGACGGGTCCGGCTGGCCTTTGCCGACGGGGTTGTGCGGCGCCCGGGCGGGCTCGGGGCGTCCGGGGTATCCAGTAACCTGGGGCCGTGTTCGACAGCCTGCAAGACCGCCTCGCCCAAGCCTTCCGTTCCCTGCGCGGCAAGGGCCGCTTGTCCGACCAGGACATCGACCAGGCCCTGAAACAAATTCGAGTGGCTCTGCTGGAGGCGGACGTCAACCTGGAGGTGGTCAAGGGCTTCATCGCCGACATCCGCGCCCAGGCCAAGGCGGTGGAACTGTCCCAGGCGCTCAACCCGGGCCAGCAGATGGTTCAGATCGTCCACCAGGAGCTGATCGCCGTCCTGGGCGGGCAGACCCGCCAACTGGCCTGGGCCAAGCGTCCGCCCACCGTCATCATGTTGGCCGGCCTCCAAGGCTCCGGTAAGACCACTTTGGCTGGGAAACTCGGCTTGTGGTTGCGCGATCAGGGTCACACTCCGCTGTTGGTGGCGGCCGACTTGCAGCGGCCCAACGCCGTCACCCAGTTAAAACTGGTCGGGGCCCAGGCCGGCGTGGCCGTCTATGCCCCCCAGCCCGGCGACGGCGTGGGCGACCCGGTGGCGGTGGCCCGGGACTCGCTCCAGGTGGCGCGGCAACATCTGCACGATGTGGTGGTGGTGGACACGGCCGGCCGTCTGGGGGTGGACGAGGCCATGCTGCGCCAGGCGGCCGAGATCAAGGCCGCCGTCTCCCCGGACGAGACCTGGTTCGTGGTCGACGCCATGATCGGCCAGGACGCCGTCACCACGGCCCACGCCTTCTTGGACCAGGTCGGCTTCTCGGGCGTGGTCTTGACCAAGTTGGACGGCGACGCCCGGGGCGGCGCCGCCCTGTCCGTCGTCCGGGTCACCGGTCAACCCATCATGTTCGCCTCCACGGGCGAGAAGCTGACCGACTTCGAGCAGTTCCACCCCGACCGGATGGCCGGACGGATCCTCGACTTGGGCGACATGTTGACCCTGATCGAGCAGGCCCAACGCCACTTCGACGCCGAGCAGGCCGCCCAGGCGGCCCAGGCGCTACTGGGCGGGGGACAGTTCGGCTTACAAGAGTTCTTGCAACAGCTCCAGGCCATGCGCCAGATGGGGCCGCTGTCCAAGATCCTCGGCCTGCTGCCGGGGATGGGTCAGATGCGTGACCAGTTGGACCAGATCGACGAGCGCGAGATCGACCGCGTCGAGGCCATCATCCGCTCCATGACCCCGGCCGAGCGGGCCGACGTCGCCATCCTCAACGGCTCCCGCCGGGCCCGTATCGCCCGCGGGGCCGGGGTCGAGGTGTCGGATGTCAACGGCTTGGTCAACCGTTTCACCGAGGCGCGCAAGATGATGCGTCAGATGGGGCCGGCTGCGATGGGCCCGGGCGGCGTCCCCGGAGCCCTGCCCCGAGGGATGGGCCGGCCCAAGACCCAGGCCAAGAAGCCGCCCAAGAAGGGCCAGAAGGTGTCGGGCAATCCGGCCAAACGCCACGCCGTCGCCGACCCGGCGGACAGCTTGCCGCCCGACCCGGCCGTCAGCTTGCCCCCGGCGGACGACCTCGACTTCCAGGCCGAACTGCGCCGCCTGATGGAGGGCCAGTCCTGACCGCCTCGTCCGCCACCTTGCCCCTGGCGCCCCCGGGGCGCTGGCGCTTGCGCGGGACGGTCTTGCCCCAAGGGGAGCGGCGCGAGCTCTGGCTGGCCCAGGGCCGGGTCTGGTTCGAGCCGGTGGCCGACTGTCAGACCCTGGCCCGCGATTGCTGGGTGGCCCCGGGGCTGGTGGACGCCCACTGCCACGTCGGCCTGGGGCCTAACGGGGCGGTCGACCGGGAGACGGCCGAGGCCCAGGTGATCTGCGACCGCCAGGCCGGGACGCTGCTGCTGCGCGACGCCGGCTCGCCCCTGGACACCCGCTGGCTGCAAGACCGCCCGGACCTGCCCGAGATCATCCGGGCGGGGCGCCACATCGCCCGGCCCAAGCGCTACCTGCGCCACTACGGGGTCGAGATCGAGCCGGACCAACTGGTGGCCGAAGTTCGCCGCCAGGCCCGCCGGTCTGACGGCTGGGTCAAGCTGGTGGGGGATTGGATCGACCGCTCGGTCGGGGAGTTGGCCCCCCTGTGGCCGGTCGACACGGCCCGGGCGGCCATCGCCGCCGCCCACCAGGAGGGGGCCAAGGTGACGGCCCACTGTTTCGGCGGCCAGGCGGCGCTGGAGCTGGTGGCCGCCGGCATCGACGGCATCGAGCACGGCACCGGGCTGGACGACAGCACCATCGCCCAGATGGCCGCCCGCCAAGTCGCCCTGGTGCCCACCTTGGACAACATCGACATCTTCCCCGGCCTGGCCGACCAGGCCGAGGCCAAGTTCCCCCGCCACGCCGCCCACCTGCGGGCCCTCTACGCCGGCCGCCGCCAGACCGTCATCCGGGCGATAGAGGCCGGCATCCCGGTCTACGCCGGCTCCGACGCCGGCGGCACCCGCCCCCACGGCTCCCTGGTGGCCGAGATCGAGGCCTTGGCGGCAGTGGCCGGAGCCGAGTTCGCCCTGGGGGCGGCCAGTTGGCGGGCCCGCTCCTGGCTGGGACGGCCCAATCTCGTATCCGGCGGGCCGGCCGACCTGATCGTCTGGCGGGCCGACCCCAGGATCGATCTGACCACTCTGCGGCAACCTCTGGCCGTCATTCGGGGCGGTTGGATCGTGGCCGGGGGGCCGTGAGACGGTAGACTGACCGCGCCGTCGGGTTGTTCGCGGCTGGAATCAAACGTCCGTCTACGGTGTTCTGGTCGAATAGGGCTGACTTGACAGAGGCCGGCCGGCCCGGCGACGGACAGTGAGGGAAAGATGGCGCGAACCACCACCGAGGGCAAGCGATCCTCTGGCAGCCGCTTCGAAGACGACGATGACGCCTACGCGGTGCCGTCCCGCCCGTCCGCTCCCACCGCCGGCCCGGTGTCACCGCACGTCGGCCACAGCGCCGTCCCGGAGCCTTCGCGCGCCGCCTCCGACTGGCTCAGCGGCGCCCTCGCCACCACCCCAGCTCAGACCCCGGCCGCCGACACCTTTAGGACCTCGGCCGTCGGGGCGACCAAGCTGTCAACCCCCGTCACGCCCGGACGGATCGCTGGCGGTCAACCGCCGACCCGCGCCGCCCGCCCGGGGCAGCCCGCCACCCCGCCATCGGCCCGCGCCGATCGCCCCGCCGCCGCTCGGGCCGGCCAACCGGCCAGCACCACCCCCCGGACCGTGCCGCCCGCCGGGACGGCCGAACCGACCAACCCGTCGGCAGCGCCCGCTGCCCGGACCACTGGCGGCCAGCCCGCTGCCCGGTCGGCCGAATTGACCGCTGGACGGACCGCCGCCGCCCAACCGTTTGACCGGGCCGCCCGCCCGGCGACCGACCAGCCGGCCACCACCGCCCGGACCGGCCGTGGCGCCCCGACCAGTTCGTCCCCGGTGATCGCCCCCTCCGGGGCCGCCCCCTCCTTGAAGTCGGCCCCGTCCGGCACCCGCTCGAAGGACTCGCGGGACAAGGCCCCGACGCGGGCCGACACCACGCAGCCGAAGCGGAAGTCCAAGGCCGCCAGTATCTTCCTGGGCTTCGGCGTGGCCTTCCTGGCGGCCGGCCTGGGCATGATGGGCTGGGTGTCCTGGGAGCTGTGGGGGACCAATATCGGCGTGCGCGACCAGTACGACGAGCAAATCGGCCAGTTGGAGCAGATCTGGTCCGAGCCCGACCAAAACTCGGGCGAGGTCCCGACCGACCCGACCGGGGAGGAGCCGGCGGCGGATGACGGGACCAGGCCGCTGATCCAATACAACCTGGGATCCGGCTTCGCCATCCTCGACATCCCCAAGCTGGGCCTGCGCGCCCCCATCATCGCCGGCACCGACGAGTCCTCTCTGTCGCATGGCGTCGGCTGGGAGACCTACAGCGCCCAGCCGGGCCAGGTGGGCAACTTCGTCATCGCCGGCCACCACTCCTCCCGGGGCCACCCCTTCGACGCCCTCCAGTCCCTGGTCGAGGGCGATGAGTTCACGGTCGAGACCAAGGACATGATCTACACCTATCGGATGCTCAACTCGCCCAACGATCTGACGGTCGAGTTCACCGAGACCTGGGTCACCCTGCCCGACCCGTATAAGCGCACCACCGATGCCACCCGCAAGCTGGCCACCCTCTTGACCTGTCGAGAGTTCTTCTCCACGCCTTACCGCTCCATCGGCTTCGCCGAGCTGGTGGCCGAGCAGCCCAGGCCCGCCTGACCCTCCCCGAGCGGGCCGAAGCCTGATCGAGCGACCATCGGTGAATCAGGCTTGAAACCGGGCCAAGGGGCACAACCGTCCCGGGCTGGGGCAGAATAGCCCCCGGTCCCGGCCGTGCCGCCCGGGCCGGAAGGGACAGCCGTGCGAGTCGAGGTCAGTGGTCAATCACGCCAGGTGGAGCCGGGGACGACGGGGCTCGACCTATTCGCCGACGACCCGAACGTCGTCGCCCTGACGCTCGACGGCCAGGCCAGCGACCTGGCGACTCCCCTGTCAGAGGGCCAAGTCGTGGCCCCGATCGTCAACACCTCGGCCGCCGGCCTGGCCATCTTGCGCCACTCCACCGCCCACGTCATGGCCCAGGCCGTCCAAGGCTTACGGCCCGAGGCCAAGCTCGGCATCGGCCCGCCGGTCGAGGATGGCTTCTACTACGACTTCGACGTCGCCCAGCCCTTCTCCCCGGATGACCTCAAGGTCTTGGAGAAGGCCATGCGTCGGATTGTCCAAGAGCGCCAGCGTTTCGTCCGTCGTGTCGTCAGCCAGGACCAGGCCCTGGCCGAGTTGGCCGACGAGCCCTACAAGTTGGAACTAGTGTCGCTCAAGGGCGGCGCCCGGGACGACGACGGCTCGGCCGTCGAGGTCGGCGGCGACCAGTTGACCATCTACGACAATGTCCGCCGGGACGGCCAGGTGGCCTGGAAGGACCTCTGCCGGGGTCCCCATGTGCCCCACACCGGCTACCTCAAGGCCTTCGCCCTGCTGCGCGGCTCGGCCGCCTATTGGCGCGGCGACCAGCGCAACGCCTCCCTGCAGCGCCTCTACGGCACGGCCTGGGCCACCCCGGACGACCTGGCGGCCTACCGCCTGCGCCTGGTGGAGGCGGCCAAGCGGGATCACCGCAAACTCGGGGCCGAGCTCGACTTGTTCAGCTTCGCGGACGAGCTGGGGCCGGGCCTGCCCCTGTTCCACCCCAAGGGCGGCGTGGTCAAGCGGGTGCTGGAGGACTACATCCGCCAGCGCCACATCGAGGAGGGCTTCCTCTACGTCGGCACCCCCCACGTCGCCAAGGAGGGTCTGTTCCACACCTCGGGCCACCTGCCCTATTACGAGGACACCATGTTCCCGGCCCTGGTCTACCACGACGACCAGGGCCAGCCGCTGGAGCCGCGCTACTTCCTCAAGGCCATGAACTGCCCCATGCACAACCTCATCTTCAAGTCCCGGGGCCGCAGCTACCGCGAGCTGCCGTTGCGCCTATTCGAGTTCGGCACGGTCTACCGCGACGAGCGCTCCGGCGTCCTGCAGGGCCTGACCCGGGTGCGCGCCCTGACCCAGGACGACTCCCACTCCTACGTCATGGCCTCCCAGGCGGCGGCCGAGGTCGACCACCTGTTGGGTTTCATCACCTCGCTGTTGGACGACTTCGGCCTGAACGACTACTACCTGGAGCTGTCCACCCGCGACGACTCGCCGGCCAAGGCGGACAAGTTCATCGGCAGCCAGCAGGAGTGGGACGAGGCCACGGCCGTGCTGGAACAGGTCGCCCGCCGCTCCGGCCTGGAGCTGACGCCGGACCCGGGCGGGGCGGCCTTCTACGGCCCCAAGATCTCGGTCCAGGCCCGGGACGCCATCGGCCGCACCTGGCAGATGTCGACCATCCAGTACGACTTCAACCAGCCGGCCCGCTTCAACCTGCGCTACACCGCCCCCGACGGCTCGCCCCAGCAGCCGGTCATGATCCACTCGGCCAAGTTCGGCTCCATCGAGCGTTTCATCGCCTTGCTGATAGAGCACTACGGCGGCGCCTTCCCGACTTGGCTGGCCCCGGTCCAAGCCGTCGGCGTGCCCGTCTCCTTGGACCACCTGCCCTATCTGGAGCGGGTGGCGGCCGAGCTGCGGGCGGCCGGTATCAGGGTCGAGGTCGACGCCGGCGACGAGCGCATGCAGAAGAAGATCCGCCACGCCCAGACCCAGAAGGTGCCCTACATGCTGATCGCCGGCCAGGCCGACGCCGACGCCGGCGCCATCTCCTTGCGCCTGCGCGACGGCTCCCAGCACAACGGTCTGCCCGTGGCCCAGGCCATCGCCGAGATCACGGCCGCCATCCGGGAACGACGGTGACAGCGGCGCCGGTCGCGGGCCCCGAGCCGGGCCGGCCGGCCACTGAGGCCGACCCGCCGCTGGCGGCCTACCCGGGGACGCCGGACGGCTTCCAGCGCCTGTGGACGCCGCACCGCCAGGTCTACATCGCCCGCCAGGCCGGCCGCCCAGCTGACGACTGCGTCTTCTGCCTGGCCCCCAAGGTGTCGGCGGACGACAACCTGGTCGTCCATCTGGGCGAGCTGGCCTACGTCGTGCTCAACCTCTACCCCTACAACTCCGGCCACCTGTTGGTCTGCCCCTACCGCCACCTGGCCGCCTACACCGACCTGACCGATCTAGAGACCGTAGAGTTGGCCCGGCTGACCCAACAGGCCATGCGGACGCTGACGGCCTACTGCCACCCTCAGGGCTTCAACCTCGGCCTCAACCAGGGCTCGATCGCCGGGGCCGGCATCGCCGGGCACCTGCACCAGCACATCGTCCCCCGCTGGGGCGGCGACGCCAATTTCTTCCCCATTGTGGCCCAGACCCGGGCCCTGCCCCAGTTGCTGGGCCAGACCCGGGACGGCCTGCGGACGCTGTGGCCCAACGCCAAATCGGCGCTCTGAGCCGCCGGGCCTCCGACCGCCCGCCAGCCTCCGACCGCCGCCGTCGGCCGGCCCCGGGCCGGCCGGGGTTATGGCGCCGATACCTGACGCCGTTGGCTTTGGCCCTAAACTGGGCCTCGTTGTCCCAGCCCGTGGGAAAGGACGGCTATGAAGTGCCCGGCCTGTGGTCGCGTTGTCAGCGACCCTGTGAACTACTGCCCGTTCTGCGGCGCCCGCCTGCAGCCCAGCCAGGAGTTCACCGCCGTCATGGCCCCGGTGGAGGAGCCGACCCTGACCGACGAGTTGACCCCGGACCAAATCCGCGCCATCGAGGCCCTGCCCAGCGACTCGGCCCTGCTGGTGGTCGTCCGGGGCCCGGATAGCGGCGCCCGCTATTTGTTGCGCGAGGAACAGGTCATCGCCGGCCGCCACCCTGACAATGTGGTTTTCTTAGACGACGTCACGGTGTCACGCCATCACGCCATCTTCACCCGAGCCCAGGACCATTGGACCGTGGCCGACGCCGCCAGCCTCAACGGCACTTATGTCAACCGGACGCTGATCAGCACGCCGGTCAGGCTGCGCGTCGGCGACGAGGTTCAGATCGGCAAGTTCCGACTGATGTTCTTCAGCGGCGCCCTGGGGAATCGTTGATGGCCCAGACCCATCGCAGCATCGGCCAGGTCTTGGCGGCCGTCAAATCGGACTACCCCGACATCTCGATCTCCAAGATCCGCTACCTGGAGTCCGAGGGCTTGTTGTTCCCGGAGCGCGCCCCCTCCGGCTATCGGCGCTACAGCCAGGCCGACATCGAACGCTTGCGCTACATCCTGTCGGCCCAGAAGAACCATTACCTGCCGCTCAAGGTCATCCGCCAGCACCTCGAACTGATCGACCGCGGCCTCGACCCGCCGGCCGTCGCGCCGGCCGAGACCGAGCCGCCCCCCCCGCCACCGCCGGCCGCCGGCGGGCCTCCGCCCCCCAGACGGCCCATCAAGTTGTCCCGGGCCCAGTTGCTGGCCAGTTCCGGGCTGCCCGAGTCGACCCTGGTGGAGTTGGAGCGCCAACAAGTCGTCCGCCCCCGCCGGGGCACGGCTTTCTACGGCTGGGAGGCCCTGACCATCGCCACCGTGGCCCAGAAGCTGGGCCCCTTCGGCCTCGACGCCCGTCATCTGCGGGTGGTCAAGCAGGCGGCCGACAACGAGGTCGCCCTGGTCAACCAGGTGGTGGTGTCCTACAACCGGCGGCGCGACAGCGCCCGGCGGGCCTCCATCGACGTGGCCGAACTCATCCTGCACGCCCACGCCGCCCTCATCCAGGTGGCTCTGGACCGCTAGTGTCGGGTGGGGGAGGTTTTCGACCGCTTGACTGGCGGACGGTCTTACCCGGCCGCCAGGTTCAAGCCCGGCTCCAGACTGACACGCCGCCGCCGCCGGTCAAAGTGCCACCCGGTTGATCGGCCGGCGGACTTTGCTAGCGTTCAACCCGTCCAACCGCCGGCGCCCCGCGCGCCGACCGAAGAGAAAGCGTTGCCAGCCATGGCCTCTGCGACCGGTCCCGGCCCCTGGCAGGACACCTTGTTCGAGGGCGATTTCGCGCCCGTGCCGGCCGACTTGGGCTATCGCGGGCCGGTGGCCTGTCAGGCGGCCGGCATCACCTACCGCCAGCTCGACTATTGGGCCCGGACCGACTTGGTGGTGCCAGAGATCCGTGACGCCGCCGGCTCCGGCAGCCAACGGCTGTACAGCTTCCGCGACCTGCTGTTGCTGCGGGTCGTCCGCCGTCTGCTCGACGCCGGCATCGCCTTGCACCAGATTCGGATCGCCGTCGACCACCTGCGCGCCCGGGGGGTGGCCGACCTGACCCAGGTGACACTGCTGTCCGACGGCGCCTCGGTCTACGAATGCACCTCGGACAACGAGATCATCGACTTGGTGAAGGGCGGCCAGGCCATGTTCGCCCTGGCCCTGGGCTCGGTCTGGCAGGACATCGAAGGCACTCTGACCCGGCTGCCGGCCCACCGGGCCGACCAGGAGACCTCCTGGACCGACGAGTTGGCGGCCCGCCGCCGGGCCAAGCGCAGCGCCTGAGGGCTCAGCCGCCACCAGTCGCCACCAGTTGTCATCCCAGACTTGATCCGGGATCTGGCCAGCCCGCCGGAGCACGGCGGGGGAGGACGCCGCGTGGGGCGGTCAGCCGGCTTGGCCGATGTCTGCCAGCAGTTCCTGATACCACGCCTGGGACAGGTCGAAAGGTTTGTGGCCGGCGATGCGGGGGAACTCGATGACACGCAAGACGTCGCCCGCGTCCTCGTCTTGGCCCACCACCCCCGGGACGCCGTCCAGGGCCGAGTCCACCGCCAGGATCGCCATTTGGGCGATCAGGTCGCGGTCGAAGGCGTTGGCCGGGGCCGAGCGGGAGAAGTAGCCCGATTTCTGGACCAGGACCTTCTTGGCCCCGATGAGATCGGCGAAGTGGCGGGCGAACCATTGGCCGGGGTTGATCTTGTCCAGTTGGACGTGGCCGAAGGCGTCGCGCGGCACCGCTTGGCCCGAGGCCTCCAACTCGGCCACGATGGTGGGCACCCCGGCCCCCTCGGACAAGAAGATGTTGACGCAGCCCTGCCGCGCCATGACGGCGGACAGGCGCTCGGCCTCGCCCGCCAGATCGAAGGGGCTCTCCGGCACGAAGACGCCGTGGACGTCCCAGGCGTTAAGAGACAGCCCGATATCGGGCAGCCATTGTTGGGTCACCAGCCAGCGGCGGTACTTGGCCGCCGCCGCCGCCGTCAGCCAACCGCAGCCCCGGCCCATGACCTCGTGGACGAGCAGGGTGTGGGGGGCGGCGTTGTGCTCGGCCATGACGTGGCGGGCGAACCAGGCCGCCTGCTCGGCCGCCGTGTCCGCCCCCAGCGACTGGCGCACCGGCACGATGTCGTTGTCGATCGTCTTGGGCAGGCCGACCACCGTCAAGTCGTAGTTGTGCTGGGCCAAGAATTGGGCCAGGTCGGCCGCCGTGGTGTTGGTGTCGTCGCCGCCGATGGTGTGCAGGATGTCGACCCCGTCGATCTCCAACCGGGCGGCCGCCAGGTCGAGGGCGTCGACCCCCTCGGCGATCAGGCCGCGTTTGACCAGATCGGCCGTGTTGGTCAGCTTGACCCGGGAGTTGCCGATGGGGGAGCCGCCGAAGGCCGACAGGCGGTGGGCCTGTTGGCGCACCGCCGGGGTCACCAGCGCGTATTCGCCCTTGAGCAGGCCCTCGTAGCCGTGGCGGTAGCAGATCAGCTCCCATTCGGGGGCGATCTGGTCGTAGCGGGCGATCAGGGCGCCGATGGCGCTGGACAGACAGGGGGCGAACCCGCCCGCCGTCAGAATGGCGACTCGTTGGACCATGTCCGGCCCCCTCCTCGTTATCGGGCTGTCGGCCCCAGGCCGGAGCGTGGCCGGAACCCAGTTGATCGTAATCCATCGGCCGGCGGCCGGGCTGAGAGCCGGGCCGGCGGAGGGCGTCGAGACAACGAGACCAATTTGTTATCTCTAGAGCAGTGCTATTTCTCAGACGGCGCTCTAGGGTACGGGATGAGCCCCCGGCCTTCGCCGGGGACCACCCGGCATCTCCCCAAGGAGGATTTATTCAGATGCGCAAAATGATCGCACTCTTCGGTGCGGCCCTCATGGCCCTCTCCGTCTTGGCGGGCTGTGGCAGCGACACGCCGCCCGAGACCACCACTACCGACGAGCCCAGCGCCGATGACACGACTGGCGCCACCACCCGGGCCGACGCCGACCTGGTGATCTGGTCCGACGCCAACCGCTCCAAGGCCTTGGAGGCCTCGCTCAAGACCTGGGCCGACGAGCAGGGCATCACCGCCGCCATCCAGATCGTGGACGAGCTGCAGAACATGTTCGTCACCGCCAACGAGGCCGGCAACGGCCCCGACCTGGTCATAGGAGCCAACGACTGGACCGGTAACCTGGTCCAGAACTCGTCCATCGTGCCGGTCCAGATCTCGGAGGACGGGCTGAATCCGGCGGCGGTCGACTCCGTCACCTACCAGGGCCAGGTCTACGGCGCGCCCTACGCCCTGGAGACCCTGGGCCTGTACTCCAACCCCAAGTTCACGGCTGAGTCCGCCCCGGCCACCATCGAGGCCATGGTGGCGGCGGCCGCCGCCGGCGGCACGGAGGGCGCGGCCGAGAACCCGCTCTGCCTGCAGGTCGGGACCGACGGTGACGCCTACCACATGCAACCGCTCTACACCTCGGCCGGCGGCTACATCTTCGGCACCAACACCGATGGCACCTACAACCCCGACGACGTCGGCGTGGGCCAGGCCGGCTCGCTGGTGGCGGCCCAGAAGATCGGCGCCCTGGGGGCGGACGGCGTGCTCAAAACCTCGATCGACAGCACCAATTCGATCTCGCTGTTCGCCGAGGGCAAGTGCGCCTACCTGGTCTCGGGGCCGTGGGCACTGCAGACCCTGCAGCCGGCCAACATGGAGTTCGGCCTCGGCTCCATCCCCGGCTTTGAGGGTCTGAACCCGGCCCAGCCGCCGCTCGGCGTCCAGGCCTTCTTCGTCGCCTCCAAGGCTAAGAACACCGCCTTCGCCCAGCAGTTCGTCAACGACCTGTTGGCCGACACCACCATCACCCAGGCGATGTATGATTTGGATCCCAGAGTGCCGGTGCAGGATGCTCTGTCCGCCGCCATCGCCACCTCGGATCCGATCATGGCTCAGTTCAACGACGTTGCCGCGACGGCCGCCGCCATGCCCTCGATCTCCCAGATGAACGCTGTCTGGGGGCCGTTGGGCAAGGCCCAGGCCGCCATCATCGGCGGGGCAGACCCCGACTCGACCATGATCTCGGCCGGTGACGAGATCAAGTCGACCATCGGCTAGCCGCTAAATCGGCTAGGTATATGATCACCGTCAGCCGGGGCGAGGACCAGTCCCGCTCCGGCTGACGGGTCTCCCGGACGCCAGCGTCGGCGTCGGGAGGGAATAGGACTAAGGAACGTTATGACACCAACCAAGACCGTGGGCGACGGCGGGCAGGCACCGCCGCGGACGCGTGACACCTCGACGGCCGGCCTGATCGTCAAAATCATCTTCCTGGGGGCGGTGCTGGCCATCGCCGTCTACGCCGTCCCCCTGCTGATCCACTACAAACTGTGGCTCTGGCTGGTCTTGATTCTGTTGGCCGGCGGGGCCATCTTCTTCATCTACACCACCAAGCGCTTCATCCCGGGCAAATACCTCTTCCCAGGCACCCTACTGTTAGTCCTGTTCTTGATCGTGCCCATCATCTTGACGGTGCGCTACTCCTTCACCAACCTGGGCGACGGCAGCCGAGGGTCGAAGGAGGACGCCATCGCTAATATCGTGACCGCGTCGGTCCAACAGACCGCCGGCTCGCCGCTCTATAACATGGCGGTGGCGGTCGAGAACGGCGACTCGGTGGTCGACGGCCCCTTCATCTTGTTCTTGATTGAGCGGGACGACGCCTCCCAGACCGTCTATTACGGCGGCGAGGGCGACGAGCTGGCCAGCTACCAAGGAGATGTCGATAAAGCCGACGGGCAGGTGACGGCGGTCGACGGCTACCAGCTATTGACCTCCCTGGAGATCAACGCCATCTACACCTCCCTGCAGGAGATGACCGTGAAGGTGGGTGACAACTCCGGCATCAAGGTCAACGGCCCCAAGGCCGCCTTCCAAGGCCAGGCCACCGTCACCTACGACGAGGCCAACGACCAGTTGGTCGGCATAGACGGGACGATCTACCCGATCGGCAAGGTCGGTAACTCGGACTACTTCGTCGGGGCCGACGGCAAGCCGGCCTTCACCCAGTCCTGGCTGCAAGGGGTCGGGGGCCAGAACTACACCGACTTGTTTAACAACTCCAATATTCGCAGCCAGTTCCTGGGGGCTTTCGTCTGGACCTTCTTCTTCGCCCTGCTGTCGGTCCTGCTGACCTTCGCCGTCGGTTTCTTCCTGGCTCTGACCTTGAACGACGACCGTATCAAAGGGAAGAAGCTGTGGCGCTCCTTCCTGCTGCTGCCCTACGCCGTCCCCGGGTTCATCTCGCTGTTGATCTGGCAGAACTTCTGGAACCGCGACTTCGGCATGATCAACAACCTGTTCGGCCTTCACGTCGACTGGCTGGGCGATCCCAACCTGGCCAAGTTCGCCATCTTATTCACCCAGCTATGGATGGGCTTCCCCTACATGTTCATCGTCTGCACCGGCGCCCTGCAGTCGATCCCGGGCGACGTCAAAGAGGCCGCCCAGATCGACGGCTCGACCGGTTTGAGCACCACCTTCCGCATCACCATGCCGCTGCTGCTGATCTCGGTGGCACCACTGCTGGTGGCCAGCTTCGCCTTCAACTTCAACAACTTCAACGCCATCCAGCTGTTGACCAAGGGCGGACCCTTCCTGCCCGGGCAGTACGCCCGCGGCTCGACCGACATCTTGATCTCGATGATCTACCGCCAGGCTTTCGGCGGCTCCGGCGTCAACCAGGGCTTCGCCTCGGCCATGTCGGTCATCTTGTTCGTCTTGACCGGCGTCATCGCCGCCATCCAATTCCGCGGCACTAGGAAACTGGAGGAACTCGCATGAGCCAGACATCGGACAGCGGCTCTGTCCTGGAGGTCGTGGTCGTGGATCCCACGAGCCCGAAGCACAAGTCCAGCGCCCAGCATCGTCGCCGCTGGTGGACCGAGGTCGGCTGGCGTTACATCGTCGGTGCCGTCATGCTGGTCTTCGCCGGCTTCCCCATCCTCTACGTCATCGGCACCTCGCTCAACCCGGTGGGCTCGGTCACGGCCGGGTCGATCATCCCCAAGACCCTGACCCTGAGCAACTACACGACCTTGTTCTCCGGCCAGAAGGGGCCGTTCTGGCGCTGGTACTTGAACACCTTGATCGTCTGCGCCTTCACCGCCGTAACTCAAATCGTGGCCTCGACCCTGGCGGCCTACGCCTTCTCCCGGCTGCGCTTCAAGGGCCGGCGCGGCGGCATGTTGTTCCTGCTGCTGATCATGATGTTCCCCAACATCTTGTCCATGATCGCCATCTACACCATTTTCACCCAGCTGGGCCAGGTCTTCCCCGGCATCGGTCTGTCCACCGTCCTGGGCTACTGCATCGCCCTGACCGGCGGCGCTCTGGGCCAGGTTTGGCTGATCAAGGGCACGCTGGACACGGTGCCGAAGGAGTTGGACGAGGCCGCCATCATCGACGGCGCCACCCACTTCCAAGTGTTCTCCCAGATCCTGTTGCCGACCCTGGTGCCGATCATCGCCGTCACCACCTTGCTGGGCTTCGTCGGCGTCATCTCGGAGTTCCTGATAGGCACCATCTTCTTAACCGATAATAACTCTAAGACCTTGGCCGTCGGCCTCTACGGCATGCTCACGACCGACAAGTCGAACAACTTCGGCATCTTCGCCGCCGGCGCCGTGCTGGTGGCGGTGCCGGTGATCGCCTTGTTCCAGTTCTTGCAGAAGTACATCGTCGGCGGGTCTACCTCGGGGGCCGTCAAAGGCTAAGCCTGGTCCACGGCTAGGCTGGACCGGCTCCGGGACTCTCCACGGGGGGCTCCCGGAGCCGGTTTCCGTCGGCCCGTTCGCGTGCCCGACGCTCCGGCTGGGGCCGCCCGGCGGCTGATCGCCCGGCACCGGGGAAGCGACGGTTCGGGGATTAGGCCCGACAACCCGATAGGAGACAACGTGTCCGGTCATCTGTTGGACCAGCCGCACCATGATGGCTCGGCCCTCTACGTCGACCCCCCGAGCGGCCACCGTCTGGGCGACCGGGTGCGGCTGCGCCTGCGGCTGCCCTCAGGCTGGGGCGAGACGGCGGTCAAACTGTGGCTGAAGCGCGACGGCGACCTGTTGCGGCTGCCGGCCCGGCTATTGGACACGGTCGCGGGGGAGACGGCCGGCGAGAACTGGTACGAGGCCTGGCTGCCGCTGGACAATCCGGTGACGCGCTACCGCTGGCTGCTGCTCAAACCCGGCGGCTACGCCTGGGTGACCGCCGAAGGCGTCTTCGAGCACGACGTCACCGACGCCGGAGACTTCCGTCTGACCGTCTTCGGCCCGCCCCCGGCCTGGTCCGACAACGCCGTCGGCTACCAGATCTTCCCCGACCGCTTCGCCCGCTCGGACGCTTCCCCGACCGGCCCCGACCATTCCAGCCGCTCGGCCGCGCCCCCAGCCGTCCCCGCGCCCGGTCCGAACACCCTGACCGACGGGTCCGGGCCGCTGCCGGACGGCCCTGTGATCGGCTCAGACCCTCTGCCCGACTGGGTTCAGCCGGCCGCTTGGGCGGACGAGCCGCTGCCCGGCGGCCATCGGGCCGGCAACCAGTTCTTCGGCGGCGACCTGGGCGGGATTGAGGCTAGGGCCGACTATCTGGGTGACCTGGGGGTCGATCTGGTCTACCTGACGCCCTTCTTCCCGGCCGGGTCGAGCCACCGCTACGACGCCTCCACCTTCGACCGGGTCGACCCCCTGCTGGGCGGCGACCAGGGACTGGCCAGCCTGGTTGCGGCGCTGCACCGCCGTGGCATCAAGGTGATCGGCGACTTGACTGCCAACCACACCGGCTCCGGCCACCAGTGGTTCCAGCGCGCCCGTGCCGGTCGGGCGGCCCGCGCCGCCGGCGGTGCGGGAGCGGCGGAGGAGTCGTTCTACTACTGGGCCGAGGACACCGAGCTGGACCTGGACTTGTGGAACCAGTCTTTCGACGACCAGTGGCCCGGGGCCGAGGGTATCTCGCCCGCCCGGGGGCTGGACTACGTCGCTTGGCTGGGGGTGCCGTCGCTGCCCAAGCTGAACTGGAACTCTGCCGAGCTGGCCCGACGCATGATCGCCGGCCCCGAGTCGGTCATCGGCCGCTATCTTCGTCCGCCCTTCGATTTGGACGGCTGGCGTATCGACGTGGCCCACATGACCGGGCGTTTCGCGGCCGACGACCTCTACCACCAGGTGGCCTTGACCATCCGAGGCACCATGGACCGGGTCAAGCCCGACCACCTGCTGATCGCCGAACACTTCCACGACCCGACCGGCGACCTGGACGGCGATGGCTGGCACGCCACCATGAACTACCCCGGTTTCCTCAAACCGGCTTGGACCTGGCTGGCGGCCGGGGACCTGAACCCCGAGATCGGCTTCATCGACACGCCGGCCCCGGTGCCCAGGCGCGACGGGGCTGTGGTGGTGGCGACGTTGCGCCAGTTCGCCTCCCGGTTGCCTTGGGCGGCCTCGTCCCACGCCTGGAACATGCTCGGCTCCCACGATACCAGCCGTTTCCGCACCATCACCGGTAGGGCCGACCGCTCCGAGGTCGGGGCGGCCTGGCTGATGACCTATACCGGCCTGCCGGCCGTCTTCGCCGGCGACGAGGGCGGTATGACCGGCGTCAACGGCGAGCACGGCCGCCGCCCCATGCCCTGGGACCAGATCGCCCAGGGTGCGGGTTCGGGCTGGGACGGCCGGGCGCACCAGGCCTACCGCCGCCTGATCGCCCTGCGCCACGACCACGAGGCCTTGCGCAGCGGCGGCCTGCGCTGGGCCTTCGCCCACCCCGACGCCATCGGCTACCTGCGCGAGACGGCCGACCAACGCCTGCTGGTGGTCCTGGCCCGCGCCCCCTGGCCCGGCCTCGACCTGCCCATCAGCCTGCTGGCGGCCGACCACCCCCAGCCCCTGTACCACCCGAGGACAGCCCAAGAGGCGGTCCTGACCGCCCACCGCAACCACCTCCGCCTAGAGCCGACCACCGGCCCGGCCATCGGCCTGTGGCGCCTGGCCTGACCCGAGGCCGGCTCTGAGTCTGAGCCCAATTCCACTGTTTCTCGATCACCAAGCGACCACAAACGGTTCAAGATTGAATCTGGGTTGAACCAGCCCGTCTTCCTGATTCGGCTGTCCATCGGAGACTCATCCCTGGAGAGGGTATTCGACAGGCGGATCATCGCAGTGCATCCGACACCGACGATGCGACCGCCCTGCCGAGAAGCGGAGGGACAGCGTTTCCGATTTGGCGCACCACTTGCGCGCGGTTACCCATGAAGCGGAAGGAATCATCAAACGATTGCAGGCGGGCCCCTTCTCGGGGAGTGAGGGCTCGGTCCAAGTCTGGATGAATACACTTGTTCGACGCTGGGTGAACGAAGTTGACCGTGATCGTTACAGCTGGTTCATCCCCTCTCAGCCTGGAGTAGCACGAGGAAAACCCGCTGCTGATTAGGTGTGACGGAATGCAGGAAATGTTGTCTCCTGAATGACGGATGATCTCCATCATCTTTGGGGTGTGCTTGGTAGATGCGTGGAGGGTTAGTCCGGTGGTGCCGCCTCTTCGTGCCTTCTGGTAATCGGTCCGGGGCGCTTTGTCGTAGTCGTCGGCCTCTTCTCCGCTGACGATCACAGGTAAGTCATCGATAGCTTCTCTGACGGTGACCGCATGGGGCAACTCGTCCCGATCACCATCGGGGTCGTCGAAAAGGGTCAGTTGGCCGTAGTTCGATCCGTGCATCCTCATCCGATCTCGGAAACCGACGGTCTTGCTCTCGGAAACGTGTGTAATCTCGGGGAAATCGACCTTAAGGCCGGGTTCCCAGCCGAGCAAAATCAGTCTTTCGCGCTTCTGGGGTACACCGTAGTTGGCTGCGTTCAGTATCCGCCAATCACTCTCGTATCCGATCGATGCGAACATCTCCTGAATCCGTGTGATCGTTGCTCCGCCCTCGAAAGTCGCGAGCCCGACCACATTCTCTAGAACGAGAACTCTGGGGCGAAAGAAGTTGACGTACGAAGCAAACTCCTCGAACAGGGTGTTGCGCGGGTCGTCGTCGGATGAAGACCGGAACGGCCTGATCGAGGAGAATCCCTGGCAGGGCGGCCCACCGATGATGACATCCACTTCTCCGCGTTGCGCGCCGATGTGATCAGCCACCGCTGCGCGGCGAGTCTTCCGTATGTCACCCGCCACGGCGAACGCATCCGAATGGTTGGCCGCGAACGTCGATACCGCGACAGGCAGCACGTCGATACCGTGAACGACTTCGAACGCGCCAGTGTCCACGAATCCCTTCGAAAACCCACCTGTTCCGCAGAACAGATCCATCACTGTGAGCATCACTGCCTCCGGTGGAGACTATAGTCTCATTGTCAGGGGTGCGCAAGCCCCGGGACAATGGAGCCATGCCAGAGCCATCAAGGGAGCGCTCACCTCGCACCGATGCCGTCATCAGCATCTTCACGCGTCTACGTGAGAAACAACACATGACGCTGGAAGAACTTGGTGATCTGTCAGGACTACACAGGACTTTCATCAGCCTGATCGAGCGCGGCGAACGCGGCTTGTCCCTGGACACGGCGTTCAGCCTGGCAGATGCGCTTGACGCGCCACTGTCCCAGATCATTGAGACCGCCGAGCGCGGACACAGCGACCTTGTGGGTTCCGGCGCTGCAAGACGCAGGGTCGTAGCGGATGACGCCATCATGGATGACCGCCCACTTCGGAACTTGACTGGCCTCACCGGGGATGGTTTGAGGAAAGCCGTCGAGTACATGTACGACACGTTTGACATCATCGACGCTCAGCTCGCCGCCCGCGGTCTGCAACCCATCTCCGGGCTGGTTGAGCCAGCCAAACTATCGTCCATGGTGGGGAATCTGCTCGGCGCTGGATTGGCCAACTTCTCTCATGGGCTCTATCAGAGAAACCGCCCCCACGCCTTTCCCGACCTCGTACCACAACGACTAGGCCTCCCGGACCTGGAATTGAAGACCGCCCTGGAGACCAACTATCCCAAGGGGCACTTGCCAAAGGAGGGCGTGTACATCACATTCCGATACGTCTTGGGCGGAGTCGACGGCACCTATGTCAGGGGAGATCGATCGTCCACCGTTTGGGTCTGGGAGGTGCGGATCGGCCACCTGACCGAACAGGACTTCTCCATCAGCAACACCGCAGGCGACTCGGGCAAGACGGCGGTCATAAGGACGAACTCCTTGAAGGCGATGTCGTTAGTGATGCAGGATGAGAGGTTCTACCCGTACGTCCGTCGCTGGGCTTAAGTAGGCACAAGACGACACCAGCGAGCGCCACAGCTCTTCACATCAGCGACCCTGACCGCCGGGCGGCCATCGTAGGAACCGAAACCGCCCGCCGGACCAGTCGTTTTCACAGCAGCAACCGACAGACTGACGCGTGAGACACGCCCACACGCGCTGCAATTTGACGTTGCGTCAATCCCGCTTCTCTAAGCGCTTTCAGGACGGCCACCGGCGTGGCGTCATTGGCGAGAAATGCTGGCCGGTCTCGGCGCCGATGGCACCCGTGGTATGATGTTCCGTCAAGGGAATGAAGTTCTCCCTGTGCGCTGTGCCGAACTGTGCGCTGTGCCGAACCGCTGATCCGAGCTGATGACTTCTGCGACTGATCGCGGAGGCCATCAGCTTTTGCGTGCGAGGAGCTTATATGCTGCAATTCATATCCGTCGGCGTCGGTGGATTCTTCGGGGCCGGCGCCCGTTTCGGCCTGACCAGACTGCTCAACGGCTGGCTGCCACATTTCCCGGCGGGGACGCTGGCGTCGAACCTGTTGGCGGGCTTGGCCATCGGTCTGATCGTGGGTTGCGAGCGCCACGGGGCCGGGCTGCCCGGCAATGTGCGCTCTTTGTTGGTGGTGGGCCTGCTCGGCGGACTCAGCACATTCTCCGCTTTCAGCCTGGAAACCGTGACGTTCGTCGAGGACGGCCACTGGCTCAAGGCGGGCGTGAACGTGGCTCTGAACGTCGGCGTCAGCCTGGCCGCCGTCGTCGCCGGCCTGGCCGTGGCGAAACTCGTCTAGGGCTCCATCCCGCCCGGCCGGGCAGCGGGTTCGGGCGGGGTGGGTATAGTGGAGCACGGAGTTTGTACAGACTCCTAACAAATATCGGCTGTCAGCGCGCTCAAGGTGGAGGTCAAGGTGGCTCAGGCAAGCCCGACCGGTTCGACTCGCCCGGTCAAGGCCGTGGTCCTAGCGGCCGGCCACGACCTGGAGACCCGGGAATTGTTGTTGCGTCCGCTGGCCAGCTCAACCGTGGTCGAGCAGACCTTGGCCACCGTTGTCCGGGTGGTGCCGCCAGACCAGGTGGTGGTGGTGTCGGCCGAGCATGACCCCAGGGTGCGCCAGTTGTTGGGGCCGGGCTGGAACCATGTCGTCCAGACGGTCCAGGCCGGCACCGGGGACGCCGTGCGCTGCGCCCGCCACCAACTGGCGGGCTTCGACGGGGACGTCTTGATCGTCTACGCCGACACGCCGCTGATCCGGTCGGCCTCGTTGCGCGGGCTGCTCAACCGGCATCGCCTGAAGCAAGCCCAGTTCTCGTTGCTGACCGCCCGGACAAGTCACCCGGGGGAGTACGGTCGGGTGGAGCGCGATGCCCAGGGGCAGATCAGCGCCATCGTCGAACCGAGCGACCCGGCCGCCTCCGATCCGTCCCCGTCCTTCCAGAACGACCCGGCCGCCCCCGATCCATCCCCGTTCTTCCAGAACGACCCGGCTGCCGCCGACCGGTCTCAAGTTGAAGCGACCACGGCCGACGGGGGAGTCGGCCCAGGGGTCTCAGCGGTCGCCGCGGCCGTCGCCGGGGAACCCAGCCCCCAAGCGGCGGAGGTCAATGTCGGGGCCTATCTGATCGACAATGAGGTTTTGATCTCCCAACTCGACGCCATGGCCCGCCACGGCGAGCACCGGCTGACCGAACTGGCCCGCCGGCTGATGGCCCAGAGCTGCCGGCCGTCGTCCTACACCATCCTCGACCCGGACGAGTTGCAGGGCATCAACAGCGCCGACCAGTTGGCCCTGGCGGCGGACGTGGTGCTGAAACGGCTGTTCTCGCCCCAGCACGCCGTCGAGACCGCCCAGATCAGTTTCGGCACCGGCGGCTGGCGGGCCCGCATCGGCGAGGGCTTCACCATCCACAACGTCCGCCGGCTGAGCCAGGCCATCGCCAACCAGGTGACCCGCGACGGGCGGGAGCGCCAGGGCGTGGTCATCGGCGGGGACCGCCGCTTCTTGTCCAAGGAGGCGGCCGAGTCGGCCGCCGAGGTCTTCGCCGGTAACAACATCAACGTCTTCCTGTTGCCGGAGGATGTGCCGACGCCGCTGGTGACCTTCGCCGCCCCCCACCTGGGGGCGGCCTACGGCCTGGTCTTCACCGCCAGCCACAACCCGCCGCAGTGGAACGGGCTGAAGGTCTTCCGCCACGACGGCTCGCTGCCGCTGGCGGACCAGACCGACCGCTACCAGGACGAGGCCAACGCCTTGTCCCAGGCCGAAGTCGTGGCGGTCGACCTGGGGGTGGCCCGGGCGGCCGGGCTGGTGCGGGAGATCGACCTGACCGCCGCCTACATCGACGCCGTGGAACAGACCGTCGACGTCCAGGCGATGCGGGCGCGGCCGGGGCTGAAGGTGGCGGTCGATCCGATGCACGGCACCAGCCAGTTGACCCTGGGCATGATCTTGTCCGACGCCCGCTGCCACACCACTTTCATCCACACCACCCACGACCCGTTGTTCGGCGGCCATTCCCCGGCCCCCGACCCGGAGCGGCTGCAAACCTTGGCCAAGATGATGCGGGACGGGGGCTACGACCTGGGCATGGCGACCGACGGCGACTCCGACCGCATCGCCATCGTGGATCAGCGCGGCGAGCACATCTCGACCAATGACTTGTTGTTGTTGCTCTACTGGTACCTGCACCAGGTGCGGGGGATGACCGGCGGGGTGGTGCGCAACCTGGCCACCACCCACCTGCTGGACCGGCTGGCGGCCCATTTCGGCGAGCCCGCCCTAGAGGTGCCGGTGGGCTTCAAACACATCACCTTCGGCATGGCCCAGATCGGCGCCCTGCTGGGCGGCGAGTCCTCCGGCGGCCTGACCATCCGGGGCCACATCCTGGGCAAGGACGGCATCTTCGCCTGCGCCCTGGTGGTCGAGATGCTGGCCCGCACCGGCCAGTCCCTGTCCCAACTGTTGGCCGGGGTCCACGCCATCACCGGCCGGCTCTACGCGCTGGAGACCGGTATGCCGGCCACACCGGCGATGCGGGTGGCCCTACCCCGGCGGATGGCCCTGGCGGCTCCGGCCGAGGTGGCGGGGGAGGGGGTGGTGACAGTCGATGGCAGCGACGGGGTCAAGTTCCGGCTGGACTCGGGGGCCTGGGCCTTGCTGCGCTTCTCCGGCACCGAGCCGGTGCTGCGCCTATTCGCCGAGGCGGCCACCCCCCAGCGGGCCCAGGCGCTGATCGACTGGCTGTCCGACTTCGCCCTCAGCGCCTAGGAGGGTGGTGCCAAACCATGTCCCGCCGCAACGGCCGGCCACAGCGCCAGCCGGGAGGCCGACCGCCCCAGACGCCTGAGCACGAGAACAGGGGACCCACCATGCGCCACGGCTATTTCGACACCGAGCGAGACGAGTACGTCATCGACCGGGTGGACACCCCGGCCAGTTGGACCAACTACCTCGGCGTCAATGACTATTGCGCCATCTTGAACCAGACCGGTGGCGGCTACAGCTTCTACCGCTCGGCCGAGCGCGGCCGGGTGACCCGCTTCCGGGCCAACGGCCTGCCCCAGGACTACCCCGGGCACTGGCTCTACCTGCGCGACGACGACGATGGCGATTACTGGTCGGCCACCTGGCAGCCGATCGGCAAGCCCTTGGACCAGGCCCGCCACCGGGTGCGCCACGGCCTGTCCTACTCCGTCTTCGAGTGCCGCTACGCCGACATCGAGGTCAGCCAGCGGGTGTTGGTGCCGCTGGGGGACCCGGTCGAGCTGTGGGACGTGACCGTCACCAACCGCTCCGAGAGGCCCCGGCGGCTGAGCCTGTTCGGCTACGTCGAGTTCTCCTTCCACTCCATCCAGATCGACAACCAGAACTTGCAGATGTCGCTCTACGCCGCCGGCTCCAGCCAAGCGGCGGGCGTGATCGAGTACGACTTCCACTACGAGCCCTGGACCTACCACTATTTCGCCGGGCCCCCGAACCTGGCCGGCTTCGACTGCCGGCGCGAGGCCTTCGTGGGGGACTACCGCAGCGAGGCCAACCCGGTGGCGGTCGAGCGGGGGGCCTGCTCCGGCTCCGCCGGCACCACCGGCAACCATTGTGGCGGCTTGCAGCACCGGGTGGAACTGGCCTCGGGGGAAAGCCGGCGCTTGGTCTACCTGCTGGGCCACGGCGACCGGGCGGCCGGGATCACGGCCCGGGCCAAGTACACCCCCGAGGGCGTGGACCAGGCGGCGGCCCAGTTGCGGGCCTATTGGGCGGACAAGCAGTCCCGACTGAAGGTGGCGACGCCGTCTTGGGCCATGACCGCCTTGACCAATGCCTGGACCCTGCTCCAGTTGGAGACCTGCGTCGTCTGGTCGCGCTTCGCCTCCTTCGTCGAGGTCGGCGGGCGCACCGGGCTGGGCTACCGCGACACCGCCCAGGACGCCATGGCCGCCGCCCACAGCCACCCGGACAAGGTGCGCCAACGCTTGTGGGAGCTATTGCGCGGCCAAATGTCGGCCGGCTACGGGCTGCACCTGTTCGACCCGCTGCTATTCCAGGAGAACCGCCGCCCGGAGGCTCCGGCCGGGGTCAGACTGCCGACGGTGCTGCCCGAGAGCGCCGCCGACCAGCTCCACGGCCTGCAGGACGCCTGCTCGGACGACCACCTCTGGCTGGTCGGCGCGGTGGTGGCCTACCTCAAGGAGACCGGCGACCTGGCCTTCCTGGACCAGGTGGTGCCCTTCGCCGACTCCGACCCCGAGGGCGACTCCGGCTCCAA